>CAZAJF010000020.1:0-78364 GCA_964485395.1 uncultured Treponemataceae bacterium
CGATGGTCGCAGCGACGAGGTCTGCGGGAGCATCGGTTCCCGACTCCTCGATGGCGGCCACCGAGTTTACCGTTATCGTATCGGCTCCCGCTGTGGCCAAGCCCACCAGCACGTTGCCGGCTACCGTGGTCGTCAGGATAATGTTTCCGTCGGCCGCCGCTCCGGTTCCTGCGCTTACGGTTGTAGCGGTCAATGCGGCGCCGGCGTTGGTTAAAATAATGTCTCCAGCATTTGTTGAAACCGTACTAAAAGTCACCCCACCACCGGCGCTCTGGTCGAATGTTATGGTTCCCGCTCCTGTAGTCAATGAGTTAACCGCAACCGCAGTGGCAAGCGAATTATTGACGTCGATGTTCCCACCAGTCGAGTCCGCCGTGATGGTGGTTCCCGCGAGGTTGAGCGCCGTAGTAGCGCCGATTCCGGTGGCGGCGTTTAAGTCTATGGTAGTCGCCGTAACGAGGCCGGCTCCATTGATGTCGCCGGACGCATTGACTTGTACTTGTACCCCGGTACCGTCAAGCGGTGCGTTGAAGACCACTGTAGTCCCGCTGATCGTACAATCAGCTCCCAGCGTCATCATCCCGCTAGTCAGCGTAAAATCTCCGTTGATCGTCGCGAGACTGTTCAACGTAGCCGTACCGTCCCAACTGATAGCGGGATTGGAAGTGGTGATCGTTACCATGGAAAGGCCGCCCGCGATCGCCGCTATATCGCCGGCCGTAAGATCCAAGGCTGCCGTCAGGTTACTGGCGTTGGCCAGCGCGATCGCGGTTCCGCCGTATGCCTCCAAGGTCAGCGTCGAAGTCGCCGTTCCCGAAACAGACCCTGCCCCAAAAGTAAAATCTATTTCCGGCGCGCGCAGGATCAAATCGACGCCGGCACCCAAGTCGAGCGTATCGTTGAAAATAATGCTTCCCGAGGTATCCTCGAAAGTCGTATCGACGGCGATGCTCACGGGAGAGTCGAATTGCATGGTATTGCCGGCGAACAGATAGGATGCCGCAGAAAAAGTAGCGAGGCCAGTTCCGCTTAACGCCAGGCGGGTCGGTCGGCTGCCGAGTCCCATCGTCGACAGAAAATTTTTCGGTCCGGATGAATTTATATTAAGCTGATACGGGCCGTTTACCGTTGCGGCAGCCTGGAACGCCACCGTCCCCGCCCCCGTGCTTATCGTCGTATCGCCCGAGAGTGTAACAGGCGCTGAGAAAACGAGATTGCCGCCGCCCGTGGAATACATTCCGGAAAGCGTAGCCGGAAGGGCTATATTGCCGCTGACGGTACCCGAGACGCTGGATGTGCCGTTTACCGTCAGCGTAAACCCGCCCGTGTTGAGAGCGGCGCCTGAGCCGATGGTTAAATTATTGATGGTAGCGTCCGCTGTCAGCACGGGATTATTTCCCGTAACCGGGATTACCGCGTTGGAGGAAGCGGGGGGTCCACCCGCGATATTGGGCAGCCAGTTCGTATTGAGGGTCCAAACGCTGCTTCCGCCTTGCCAGACATAGGTCGTATTGGTATCAAGAATAGTGATTATTTTATCATCAATTATCGCCCAGGTGGCGCCTCCGTCCACCGACATTTCAAGCTTGCCCGAAGAATCGGCGTTTACCGCGGTGAGCGCCAGATTGGCCGTCAGGTTCGCAAGCCCGATGGCCAGGGAACGGTTTGCGTCGAAGTCCGCAGTCACGTCGATGGTAACGAGTTTGTTACCGGCTCCGGTATCCGCGAAATTTCGATAGGCAACGGTGAGATCGACGGTTCCAGCGGCCCCGCCCGAAGTTACCAAGGACGGGGTCGTGTTCGCAATATTGAAAACCGCGGCCAATGTCGTGGGAATGCGTATCCGTATGTCGTTCGCCGCGCTTATTTGCGTGCCGCCGTTGGCTCTAACGCTGAGCACGGGTAATATCGCCGCATTTAATTCGACGAAACTCGTATTCGAAGCGCCGGACAGGGTCGGTGCCGGATTTGCCACAAAAGTCGCCGTTGCAGAACCGTTGGAGAGGGGGCTCGTCAAATTGGACGAGCCGTTGGTTCCGTCGGTTGTCAAGGTGACGGGAACATTTCCCGCAACGTCGTTAGAGACGGTAAACGTCGCGATGCCGCTGGAATCCGTCGCGATAAGCTTTGTCGTGGCCGCCACCCCGTCGATTTTACGATTGGCACCCGCTCCGCCCAGGCTTACCCATATGTTCCGGTTGAAGGTCAAAGGATTGCCCGAAGCGTCAACCAGCTGCAGCGAAAAGTTAGCGGTTGCGATTCCATCCGCGAGCACTGTCGTCGCGGCGGGGGAAATGGAAACGTGATCCGGGGGAGTAGCGCTGATGTCGACCGATGACGAATAAAGGCGGTATAGATTTGCGTCCGTAAATCCCGGAGCGATAGGCGGAGTCCCGGTCCTTCTGTCGTTATTTATCAGGGCAGCCGCCTTATAGGCAAAAATAACTGCGCCATTGCCGGCGGACACGGGCAATCCAAGGCTCCAAGTCCTGTCGCCTTCGCCCGCGGAAATTAGCCTAGAATACGTGACGAGATCGCCGTTCGTGCCGCTGTTCGTGACAAGACCTATACTCCAAGGCACCCCGACCGTAATCGGCGTGGCCGCGTCTGGATCGAAAATCGAGACCGCTGCATAGTTTGTCGCATCGGTATCCGGAACGAACATGTTCGCTGTGTTAGCCGCGATCAGATAGATAGGCCAGGAATACGCAAAGCTCAAAGCGCCTGAAATCCCGGTTGGATTCGTTCCGGCGGTTCCGGAGATCGAAACATCCGCACGGAAACTGTTTGTCGTGATGCCGGTATCGAATTTATACGCGACGAACTTGAATATATATTTATTACCGATATGCTCGCCCTGGCTCGGACTCACGCCGGGAAAGTACCACCAGCCAGTCGTTGCGTTGGAAAAATCCTGCTGGGCCAGAACTGTTCCATAATAGGCATCGGGATACGAGGCGCTGTAATTGAGTTTGCGAGACTTCGGGTCGGAAAAGGCGCCGGTTCCCCCGACGATCATAAAGCGAGTGTCATCTACGGCACTGGACCAAACATTATCGTTCAAGTCGCCGGTTACTTGCCCCGGGCTTTGAATGCCAAAGTAAAGAGTATTGGTTACAGTATCTGGAATTTCAAAAAAAACGACGGTTGCCTTGCAAAAAGCATTATTCGCAAGATTACCTGACACGAATGCGGTAATGGTTCCGGGAGGGAATTGGCTTGCGGTTTGCCCCCACACCCCGCTCATCATCCCCAAAAACCCAACAACCAAGAGATATCGTATTCGCATGAATTGTTTCATCTATAGAACTCCTATTATCCATCTCAAACATGAACTGGACAGAGACACCCGATTGTAATTGTACGCCTGTTTCGCCCAAAAACCAAATTTAAGCACTTGGTAAAGAGCGCAGACCTTTGGTCTATTTTCGGCATATTTCCTCATATTGCATAGATTTCCGCTTTTTTTTCACTATTTATCTGCTTGTTTTATTTTTAGCATGCGAAACAGAAATTGCATGCGTACTTCCTGATATCGGGCAGCCTAAAAATCCAGTAAAAACTTTCCAGGCGCCTTATTTGGAGGTCTTATGAAACAAAACGGACAAGGACGAATCCTGTCGGCATTTATCGCCGTTTTTTTAGGATTCGCAGTTCTTTTTATCGGGCTATCGGTGTTTTCCGGTTGCAAACTCCCCACGACGCGGCCGCTCGCATCCGTATACATCCGCTTTGGGGCGCAGAATCCGGCAAGTGGGGCCAAAGGCATTGTATTCGACAGTTGTCCGGAACTGGCAACCTTGAAAATCTCCCTTGAGGGCACTGGTCCCGGAGGAGAAGTTTTCCCCTTGACCGTGGTCAGCGGGTATTCCATAACCGCCAACGTCGTTGCGGGGGACTGGATCTTTACGGGGTCCGCGCTCGATTCTTCAGGCAACGTATTTCTGGCCGGTTCTGTCCAGGTACTCGTGGATCCGAGCAAAGGAGCTGCAGCAAGCCTGAAGCTGAGTCCCCTGCCCGGATTGGGCAGGGCCATGCTGAGCTATACCGTTCCCACAGGAGTCGCCGCAGGCGCGATATGGACAGGTTCCCTGGAGCGGGGGGACGGCACAGTGGTCGCCGAATGGACGGACCCTCTGGATACGAGCGATAGAGTAATCGCGGACATACCCACCGGATACTATACTCTGAACATGAGTCTATGCTCGGGTGAAACAGTGCTTTCAGGCTCCACGAACATCGTTCGCATTTTAAAGGGATTCGATACGAACTGCGCGATTACCCTGAGTCCCGCGGTAGCGGACGCAAGGTTGCAGCTCATCCTCGATACCCTACCTGGGCTTGAAATTACAGCCGCCAACAGGAACCGCGTCTCCATGCGTGGCTTCCCCCTTTCCGTTGCGGTGTCCGGTATGCCCGAAGCATCCTACAGCTGGAACATCGCCGGCAAGCGCATCGCAAGCGGACAAAGCGCCATGCTTGCCAGCGCTCACATCCCCAAGAACGGCGTAGTGGACGTAAGCGCCTATAAAGACGGCCAAGCTGGCGCATGCAGTCTTTCGTATTCCCTGGCCGAACCCGTACTGCGCGGGCCATGGGCTTTGTACATGACCATCGCGTTAGCCAACGAGCCTGCGGCAGCCTCTTTAACAAGCCCTGCGCTCAGCTGCAGCGACTCGAGCGGCCTCCTATGCGCTACGGTCTCGGATGCCAGCTCGTCCAAAATCGATATCTGGCGAAGCGGAATCGAGTTGCCCGATATCGCTTTCATCGGCTCCGCGTCAATAAAAATCAATGGCTCAAGCCGAAAAGCCGGCCTCGTGGCCATGGCGGGTAACGCCGCTTGGATTGCCGCCAGCAGCGCGGACAGCAATTGGCTCTGGCTCGCGAAATTAAACCCGGACGGCGGTTTCTCTTCCATTCCGCCGCAATCGCTGCTTGCCGATACCGGGGATCTGGCCGGCTTCAACGGTCTGCGCGGTGTGTGCTTTTCTCCTTCGGGCGTCTATTTATATGTCATCGCCAATACCAGCCGTTCTATTTATACTTTTGAGCTGCGCAGCGATGTTTGGGTCTATTCGAACAAAATCGAGCTTGATTCCATGCCTTGCGGCCCTCTTGCCACGATCAAATCCCTCGCTCTAAGTTCTGATGGAAAAATCCTCGCCGCCTCGGCTGCCGGCAGCGACGCAATCATCCTCCTCGATGCGCATCCCGATGATGGAACATTGTCGTGGCTGGGCGAAGCTAAAAAAACAGCGGGGTTTCCCCTACTCGACTACCCCCAGGCGCTTGCCTTTAGCCCCGGCACGCATACTCTTACTGTAGCCTGTAAAGATTCGGATAGCCTCATCGTCCTGGATTGCTCAAATCCGGCAATGCCCATGCTTACGGCATCGCTCCCCAAGGCCTTGGGAACCACCGGCTTGGAAATACGCGGCCTTGCATATGCGCCTAGCGGTGATCTCCTCGCGGTAACCGGAAATGCGGCGCTCGGCATCCTGTCGGTTCCAAATCCGGAAAACCTGATCCGCCAAGCGCTTTTCGATACCGCATACGATATTCGACTCCAAGGTATCACTTCAGCCGTGTTTATAGAAGGTTTTTTGCTTGTAACGAACCAAAGCAACCCTGGCGTCCTTCTTTTCGGAAAACCCAGCCTTTAACAATTTGCATGACACTTATGATACATGCGTAAATTAAAATCGTTATTTTGCTAGCCAGAAATGGGTAGGCTGATTATAATAGAAAGGAGTTGATTACCGGGCCACGGCTTGCTGAACCGGATAAAGGATAAACCATGTATCGATTAAATTCATTCACGCTCAGGGATGTCATCGTCCAGAGTGCCACCCGTTACAATAGGCTTTCCGCAGTAGCCTTCCTGGAACAGCAATCTTATTGCTATACCGCCCTTGGCCAGGCCGCCGCCATGCTTGCAAACAGCCTGCGTGCCAAGGGATTCAAGCCGGGCGATCGCATAGCCTTGGTTTCAGAAAACCGTCCCGAATGGCCGGCAGCCTATTTCGGCATTACCGCGGCCGGTTTCGTCGGCGTTCCCATACTCACGGATTTCAATTCTGAACAGATAGAGAATATCTGTAAGCATGCCAGCTGCAAGGCCGTAATCCTTTCCGAAAAACTGCGCACCAAACTTGCGAAATGCACCCTGCCCCAAATAATCAATATAGAAACCGTATTCGAGGGAATCAATCCCGCCATAAAGCGTACCGATGCAACGGACGAGGCGCTCAAAAAATCTTTCCCCCCGGTCGAGGAAAACAGCGTCGCCGTGATTCTTTATACTTCGGGGACCACCGGTCATTCCAAAGGCGTCGTGCTTACCCACCGCAATCTCGTATGGGACGCCTGGTCCACCCGCTCCATAATACATTTGCGCAGAAACGACGATCTCCTGTCCATGCTCCCTCTGGCGCACACCTACGAATGCACCATCGGCATGATCGGCCCGCTCATGCAAGGCTGTTCCATAACCTACCTGGACAAGCCGCCGTCCGCCTCGGTCCTTTTGCCCGCCCTCAAGGTGGTCCGCCCCAGCGTCATGCTTACCGTTCCGCTCATCATCGAGAAGATCTACCGCGCCAGCATCAAGCCCAAGCTCGAAGCCATGGGCGCCTACAAGCATCTCTGGCTGCGCCCCCTTCTGCACCGCATCGCCGGCATCAAATTAATGAAGACATTCGGCGGCCGCATCCGCTTTTACGGCGTGGGAGGGGCGGGACTCGCCCCCGACGTCGAAAAATTCCTTATCGAGGCGCGTTTCCCGTACGCTATCGGCTACGGGCTTACGGAGACCGCTCCGCTTATCGCGGGTTGCAGCCCGCATCGAACCTGCCTCGGTTCCACCGGCCCAGCCATGCGCGGCGTAAGCCTCCGTATCGCCGACCCCGACCCAAAGACCGGCGACGGGGAGATTCAAGCCAAGGGCGACAACGTCATGCAGGGTTATTACCTGGACCCCGAGAAAACCGCCGAAGTATTCACGACCGACGGCTGGTTCCGCACCGGCGATCTCGGACATTTCGATGACAAAAACCGGCTATTCATACGCGGGAGGCTCAAGGCGCTCATCCTCAGTTCCTCGGGCGAGAATATCTATCCGGAAGAAATAGAATCGCTCATCAACGCCCATGAGATCGTCGTGGAATCCCTCGTATACGGCGACGAATACGGCCTTACCGCCCTCGTGCAGCTCAAACCCGAAATCCTCGACCGCATGGGATCGGCTGTCCAGGACAAAATCGAAGACGCCGAAGCATTGCTCGACTCCATTCGCGTCGCGGTAAACAAAAAACTGGCCAGTTTCAGCAGGCTCGTTACGGTTAAAATCCAGAAAGAGCCCTTCGAGAAAACCCCGTCGCAGAAAATCAAGCGATTCCTGTACACCGGCAAGGAAGAACCGCCCAAAAAAGAATAAGGCTAGCGCCGGGTTTTCGATCCAACCCGGCGCATTCATGCAAAGCCGGGAATAATTATACAAAAACGGCGTATTTCCTGCATAATCGCGCGGGCTTGACCCCATGCCCGCGCGGATGGTATACCCGACTTACAACAAAAAAAAGCATTCCAAAGCTTTTAGGTTTGCAATGCTTTTCACCTATCAGGAGGAATCATCATGCCCGTCAATCTTAAAGGACGCAGTTTTTTAACCCTCAAGGATTTCACCACCCAGGAAATCCGCTACATGCTGGACCTTTCGCGCGACCTTAAAAACAAGAAGCGCGCCGGTATCAAAGGCAATCTGCTCAATCGCAAGAACATCGTGCTCATCTTCGACAAGGCCTCCACCCGCACACGCTGCGCGTTCGAGACCGCTTGCTGGGACGAGGGCGGAAACGCCACCTTCCTCACCAACAGCCAGATGGGCAAGAAAGAATCCATCGAAGACACCGCCAAGGTCCTCGGCCGAATGTACGACGGCATCCAGTACCGCGGTTTCTCCCAGAAGCTCGTCGAAGACCTGGCCAAGTTCGCCGGCGTTCCGGTGTGGAACGGCCTCACCGACGACGACCATCCCACCCAGATCCTCGCGGACATCCTTACTATAGAAGAAAACGTCAAGAAACCTTTGAACAAATGCAAGCTCGTCTACTGCGGCGACGCCCGCAACAACATGGGCAACGCGCTCATGATCGGCTGCGCCAAAATGGGCATGCACTTCGTAGCCCTGGCTCCCAAGGAACTCTGGCCCAACGACAAGCTCACCTCCGAGATGAAAAAAGTCGCCGAGGTAACCGGAGCCAAGATCGAATTCTTCGACATCTCCCAGAAAGACGCCGCGCTCAAGGGCGCCGACGCCCTGTACACCGACGTCTGGGTATCCATGGGCGAGGAAGCCAAGTACGCTGAGCGCATCGCTCAGCTCAAGGACTACTCCGTAACCATGGACTTCATGAAGCGCACCGGCAACCCCGACTGCCTGTTCCTCCACTGCCTCCCCGCCTTCCACGACACCGAAACCGACGTGGGCAAGGAAGTAGAAAAGAAATATAACCTCAAGGGAATGGAAGTGGCCGACGACGTGTTCCGCTGCCCCAACTCCAAGGTATTCGACGAGGCAGAAAACCGCCTGCACACCATCAAGGCCGTCATGGTTGCTACCATAGGCGATCTGTAAGATATAGTTATTTTTTTGTTTCAATAAAAGGGGGAGCACCCGGCCGCAAGCCGGGTGCTTTTTTTTATTAACCCAGGGGGTACGGCACCCGCTGCTCCCCCTGCCTCCGAATGCGCGTCGAGCCTACCGGCGCGACGCGATTTTTCCGTCACCCCCACTCCTGATCCGGGTTTCCGCTAATCAGCCGGGGAACTTTGCGATACCCAGCCTCGAGCCTATGATGCCCAGGAACGCGCCGCAACCGAGGGATGCGGCCGAACACGCCAACAGCAACAGGACATTGAGCGTGTTGCCCAGCCCCAGTGTTCCGGCGATAACTGCCCCGGCAGTCGAGCAGACCAGAAAGCCGAGCCCAAGCAATATCTTGCGCTTTAGCAAGATGGGCTTGAGACTCCTGAATCGCAGTTTTCCATCGTAGATACCCGAGGCGATAGCCGCTATAGCGGTAAAAGGAAGCAATAGCGCAAGCACCTGGGATGTATCGGCGAGCTTGCCTAGAAAGCCCCCCAAAGGCAGAAAAAGCGCAAGGCAAAAAACGACGAGAAGAGCGGAAAGCGCCTGAGGCATGTGCACGATTACCGGATGGATGTGAAACTCCAGTATCATCCTTCGTTTTTCGGACAGCTTGTCGTCGTAGGGCTCGAACTGTCTCGCCGGAACTCCGCAGGCGGGGCATAGCTGCCCGACCTTTTCCGCTTCCATGATGTAGCCGCATGATTTGCAGCGGACCAATTTCTTTATCACAGGGACTCCTTTTTCCTCGAGGGTTTTGTCTACGGGATTATTCAGTGCGCCGCCTGAGCCGGCGGACGGGGCTTCCGTTTCCGGCTCGGTCGATTCGGTTTTGCCTTTCAGGCTGCGGTATACAACGAGGGAGAAAAACGCGGCGAGAAGAAAAGCCGGCGTTCCGGCTATCGCAAGAAAGCGCATGGTAGACGGCGTGTTCGAGGCCTCCACCAAGGACAGTCCCGGTCCACGGCTCGATGGCCGGAGCAGCCAGGGAAAGATGGACGCTGCCCAGGCGAAGCCGAAACAGACGATCGTCGCGACAGACTCGATAAAAGCCGGCTTTTGCTTGGAATTATTTTTTCCAGTATTTTTTATAAACATCGATCCGGAAGCGAGCGCAGCCCCAAGGACTCCAACCCAAAAGAGCGGGCGAATGAAGGAGCCTGTAAGCCCGGCCATCCAAACCAATGCGCCGACGCCCAGTAGTCCCGTTACGGGCATGACTTTTCGGCCCAGGGCACTCACCTTGGCCATGGCGTCGCCCTGAAGCTTCTTGGCCAGGTACTGGGTTCCATGCAGGATGGCGGCGCCTACCGAGAGCAGTCCGCAGAGCAAAGGCAACGGCTGGAACAAATCTTTGAGGCTCCCCGCGTAGTGCCCGCCCGCATCGATCGAAAGCCCGCTGAGCAGCGCGCCGCCGCCGAAGCCGAAAGCAAAGGCGAGCAGGAACGATGCGGCCGCCAGGAGGCCTTCCCATAGCTTGCGGCGCTTGGCGTCTTTATACCATGCCTCGAACGCCACGGCCCGCAGCATGAGGAATACGAGGAGCGTCGCCACAAAAGGCGATAATCCACCCATTATTCCCACGAAAAGGGCTGGGAATCCGGCGAGGAGCAACGCGCCGCCGATTACCGCCCAAAGCTCGTTGCCGTCCCAGAACGGCCATATCGCGTCGAGAATTTCCTTCCTGTCCGAGTCCTTGCGCGAAAAAAACGGGAGAATCATGGCAGAGCCCAGATCAAAGCCGTCCAGCACGAAGAATACGAGAAAAGCCATGCCCGTGAGCGCGAATACGATGATTGTCTGTATGCCGACGGTTTCCAATTGGCGCTCCTTTATATGCCCTTCCGGGCGGCTGAGAGAATGAATCGTACCGCGAGAACCGCGAGAAGGATATAGGCGAGACCGAATACTATCAGGGTAAAGGCCGTGGCGGGAACTCCCTGTCCAGGCGTAACTCCCTGGGCGGTTTTGAGGAGTCCGTAGATGGCCCAGGGCTGCCGGCCGATTTCCGCGCCTATCCAACCCAGTTCATTGGCAAGATACGGGGCGGCCGCGGCGGGAATCAACAGGGCAAGGAAAAGCGTTCGATCGGCCAATGCTTTCTTCACGTTTTTCCGGGAGAAAAGAAACGCGAACAAAGCCGCGGCCACGCACACTCCGGCAAGCGGGACCATCAGATGGAAGGTCGTAAAAATTATGTTGACGGGTGGCCACGTTTCTTTGGGGAACTCATTGAGGCCGCGCACGTAAGAGTTGAAATTACCGCTCTCCAAAAATGATAAGGCCTTGGGTACCGCGAGCGGAAAGAGTATCCTGCCGTTGTCCGCGTCGGGAATGCCGAAGCCGATGAGCGGAGCGCCGTTCTGTCCCTGAAAAATGCCTTCGTAGGCCGCATCCTTTACCGGCTGATTTTTAAGCACGTCCATAATCTGCCTGTGGCCGAGTACGGGCTGCAGGAGGCTCATTGCGAGGGCTATCGTCGCAGCCAGCGACATGGCACGCAACTCGTTTCTGCGCGTCGCCGCTTCCAGCGAAATGGATTCGGGGCTTGGCGCAAGAGCGACCGCGGCCTTCTTCCTCCGCAGCATGTTCCACGCGATCAGCGCCATGAAGAAAAATGAACCGGAGATCCAGGCGGCCGTAATCGTGTGCATGTACCTGGCGGCAAGCGACGGATTGAATACCGCGGCCACCCAGTCGGTCAGTACGATCTTGCCGTTTACGAGGGCATAGCCAGCCGGGGTTTCCATCCATGAATTTACCGAAACGATCAGGAAGGCGGAAAGATGGGAACCGAGAAAGAGGAGACAGGCCGAGACTAGGTAAAAAGTCCGCGAGACCCGCTTTCGGCCAAAGACTAAAATCGAAAGAAAAGCGGATTCCAGGGCAAACGCCAGCATGGCCTCGAGGGCCAGCATGGGACCGAATACCGCGGCCGCGGTCATCGAGAAGCCGGACCAATGCATGCCGAAGGTAAACGGCATCACAAGCCCCGTAGCAATGCCGAAGGCAAACACCACTGCCAGTATCCTGATCGCGAAATCCGAAATGCGACGCCATGTTTCTTCCCGCCCAAGCCAATGCTTCCATTCGGCAAGCATGATTATCAGGCAGAGCCCGAGGGTCGTTTGTGGAAAAAGGTAATGAAAGCCGAGCGACAGCCCGAATTGTATCCGGGCAATGAGCACTGGATCCATGAGGGACTCCTTTCAGGGAATTTTGAAAACCTCGGGCGGTTTTTCAAGGTACCCCGGCAATTCGTTGAACGAATCGCGTTTGAATTTTTGAAGACATCGCAAACCTGAAGTTTTTAAATGTCCCCGTCAGCGAAAGAGGAGATAAAACCCGAAAAAAGCGTTCAGCAAAAATGAAGACAGTACGTTCATAATCATAGTATTGCGAAAATCGGCTTTTAACGGATTCTTGTAGGCGGCTCTCGCCCAGAAGAGGAAAAAAACCAATGAGGGCAACTGAAACAGCAGAAAGCCAACAGCCCACTGCAGGGATGCGGTTACGGCGAAATACAAGCCCAGGCCTCCTATTGCCAGGCCCAGAAATACCGCCGACAGCACGAAAGTTCCCCGAATGCCCAAAAGCACGCTTATCGTTATATCGCCGCGCCCGCGATCCTCATCGTGCTGATAGATCTGGGTAAGCGGAAAGACGCCAAAAAGAAGGAGGGCAAACAGCGCTGCTGCCGCAAAGGTTTTTGGCCCGAGCGCATGTAATCCTTTTGGTGATACTCCTATAACGACCGCGGCCAGCGTCGCCGTTCCCTGCCCGATTCCCGTGGCCAGCCAACCGGCTATCGGGTATTTCTTGAGCCGAACCGCCGGCCAACTGTATAGCTTGGAGCCCAACCCGTATCCAAGCACCGCCAAGGCAAAAAGCGGGGACACCGCGAAGGAAGCCGCCAGCGCCACACCGTCCAGGACGAGGGAGACGAGGGGCAGATCCTTGGTAACCGCAGGAGGAGAAGCGAGGGCGCCGATCGGCCCCGTATCCTTGTCAAACCAGGAATTCAGGCCATTGCTCGCCGGATACACGAGCAGGTGAAGGATCGCGAAGACAAGCCAGGCTTTCCCCACGTCCACGGTTCCCGCCGCCGCCAGGCCTGCCAAGAATATCGGAAGCAAAAAAAAGGAAAAGGGGAACCTCAGATGCAGGATAGTCGATCGGCTCATATGGCGCACGGCGCCTTCGACGCGGGCAGTATTGCGGCAGTGCGACCAGCCAGCAGCGGTTTTGCGGCATCCGGCGCGATAACGGCAAATTGCACGGGATGCCATGTTGGCAAATGCAAGAAAAATGATCGGTGCATAATCTACCCTCGCGGTAAATAGTAGCGTATAGGTTCCCTTTTAGCAAGAAAATACTCCCCACCCCGGGCGGCCGACTTTAATTGGGAACATCCGAAGGCAAGACGATGATTTCGGTTTTCTCTATGAGCCTGCAACGCATCACCGTACTGCCTCGCTAGCGAGCCGAAAAAATTATAATTAAAATATAACATAGCTCACATCTGAGCATAAACCAGGGGATATGCAGCTAAAAACGCTCCTTGCCTGTCTAGATATAGCTGGTCAGGCTATCCCAGTATAGCTTTACTCCGTCGCGGTGCCGGAGTCGCTTGCGTCAAAGATAAACAATTCATCAATGGAAGTATGCAGCGCCAGAGCTATCCGGTGCGCCAATAATAGCGACGGATTGTAGTTGCCTTTCTCTATGAAGCCGATGGTCTCGCGGCGCGCCTCTGCCAAATTAGCCAATTGTTCCTGCGTTAAATCCAGCCGGGCGCGAAACTCCTTGATCCTGGTCTTCATCGCGCATCCGGGTGTTTGCGGTAATACAGGTGCGAAATCCAGAAGGTCGCCATCATAGTCACCGCAACATAAGCAAGAGCTGTTTGTGCGTCGATGTTAACCAATTTGTATTGTATCAAGTTACCCACCACGCCCACATACACAATCACACCAAACCAGGAATTACGTGAGCTTTTCAACCCTATCTGCGTACTGAGTTCATCGACTTTTACGCCACCTTTGCGATTGGCCTTTAGAGTTATGAGCAAAAAGATAACAAGTACTGCCCCGAACATAAGTTTCGGGCTTGGCGCTATATTACCCCAAAGGATCGCGGCCGCTACCAGGACAATAACAACCAGTACGGTAATAAGTAGTTCCACCGTGGTTTTTTTCACATTTACCTCCGTTAGATAATAACAACAATATGCTATTAATATCACATATATTGTTATATATAACGCACATTACAATGATTGTCAAGGAATAGTACCGTTTTTTTGTAAGCTATGCAATTTCTGAGAACTGCGATTTTTAACGAACTGTTTTAAGCGCTTACATCGGCACCCATACGGCTAAAGACCTAGCCGGGCACACGAAGCGCGCCCAGCCGTCTTGGTTAACCTGCACCGTTTCAGAAATCGTTCCTAAGCTCTCGCGCATGGTTTTTCCAGCCCAGGCTTTACCCATCTCCATCCACTTCCAGCCTGCATCGCCCGAACTCATGAGTACGGCCAAACCGGATCCTGGGAATTCCGCGCTGCCTTCGCGGGTCCAGCCGATTACGCGGGGATGGTCCAGGTAATCGCGCTGCGTTCCGTAGGCTTTTTCTTTGCGCAGGCGCGCCAACTGCTGCAGGTAAGGAACCGGCGCGATGACGATGTCGTACAGATTACCGTCGCCGCCCCGGTCGCGATACGAGGCCCCGAACCAGTCGGGGTGGAATATGCACGGATACCCCGCTTCGCGAAGCAAAATACATGCATAGGCAAGCGGTTTGAACCAGTACTCCACCGGCGACTCGAGCGACTGCAGCGGCTGCGTATCGTGGTTGTCCACGAGGGTAACCGTCTTGCAGGGATTGTCCTTCACGAGGCTTGTTTCAAAAAGATAACGCATATCGTAGTCGGCCTCGCGCGAAGCCTTGTAAAAGGCGAGATGCAAAGGCGCATCGAAAAGGGACATGGTACCATGGGCTTTCTCCAGATACAGTTCCAGGAGCGAACGGTCATAGCTCCAGAATTCACCGACCGTAAACAGTTCCCGTCCGCTCCCCTCGCGTATCGCGTCCAGCCATTCGTGAAAAAAATCGAAGCTGATATGCTTGATGGCATCCAGCCTGAAGCCGTCGATGCCTGTTTCCGCAAGGTACCACAAACCCCAGCGCTTGAGTTCTTCCACCACCTCGCGCTCCGTGAAATCAAGGTCCGCGAACATGAGGTAATCGTAATTCCCCGCTTCCTCGCCTACAAGCGTCTCCCAAGAGGAGTCGCGCTTCATGAATTTGAAGATCGCCTTCTCGGCGCGGCGCTGATCCCAGTCCACGCCGTCGAAATGCCGGGCCGACCATGTGAACGGTGAATATTTATTATTGCGGCCGGGAAAGGTAAAGCGCGTCCAGGCATCTATGTCTGTCTCGTCGCCGTACTCTATCCTGCGATCACCGGACTGTACGCGCCGCACGCGCACGCTCTCGGTCGCGTCCGCCCCGGCCTTGTGGTTCAGCACGATATCCGCGTACGCCTGCATGCCTTTTCCGTGGCATGCTTTTACCAGCGCTACGTACTCGTCCTTGGTGCCGTACTTGGTGGGGAGGCTCCCTTTCTGGTTAAACTCTCCGAGGTCATATAGATCATAGGGCCCGTAGCCCACGTCAAACGCGCCGCTATTGCCCTTGAACGCGGGCGGCAGCCACAGGGCTGTAATGCCTGAGTCGCTCAAGCGGGTGGATTCCATCGTGAGCTTCCGCCACAGCGAGGAATCCGGCGGAAGATACCAGTGAAACGACTGTAGGATCGTACCGTTTACCATTACTTTCAACCTTCCACTCTGTTCTTGCCGCTTTTTTTCGCAGCATACAGGAATTCATCAGCCCGATTTACGAGAGAGCCGGACTCATCTCCGGGAATCAAGCCGGCTACACCCAAGGAAACCGTTACTCCGGCCTTGCCGTCGGTATCCGTCTCCAGTCGTTCTATCGCACTTCTTAATTTTTCCGCGGCTATCCGGGCGGAGCCGACGTCCGTTTCGGTCAATACTATTAAAAATTCCTCACCACCGTACCTGCCTGCCAAATCGCCCTTCCGGACCGCGGACTTGAGGACGCCGGCAACCGAGGCCAAAACCAGGTCACCACCCTGATGGCCGCGCGTATCATTAATTTTTTTAAAATTATCAATGTCGAGCATAATCACCGAAAGCTCCCGTTTATACCGTTTCGCCTTCTTTATCTCATCGTCCAGTCGGTCCAGGGAATGCCGGTGGTTGTACAACCCGGTCAAGCCATCGGTAATCGCCGCCGCTTCCAGCCGTTGCTTGAGCTGAAAGGAAAGCACGTTTACCTTAAGCCTTGAAATAAGGGCGACGGCATCGAACGGTTTCTGTATGTAGTCGTTTGCGCCCGCTAGCAGGATACTGGACAAAGGCTTATCCGTGGCAAACTGGGACATGGCAATAATGATGGCGTTGCTTCCCCGCTCGCGAAGCTTGACGACGACCTGTTCACCGGTCATCCCCGGCAGAACGATATCGGTGAGGTATATGTCGAACGACTCGGGAGAAGCGAGCAAGTCGAGCGGAGCTTCAAACAAGGTAACCGATGTAAACGAGTTGAGATGTAAAATTGTGGAGACGATCCTCAAAATGATTTTAGAGTCGTCAAGAACGGCAACCCGAAGATTCCTCATAAAGCGGGAAAGCTCGTCGCGGGCGGCCAAGGTATCGAAATACCGTTTCATCCTCTGCACATCGATTTCGCTTTTCAGAAGATAATCCACGACTCCAAGAGAAAAAAGCTGTTCTCGTACAGTAATGGAATCCGTGGACGTGATGACGATAACGGGGATCTCTCGGCTTCCGCCATGATTAATGATCTTAAAAAGCGATTTTACCGATCCATCCTTGAGCTCGAGCGATGTAAGAACCAAATCAAAGGGAAAGTCCCGGAGTGCGTCCTTCGCTTCGGAAATAGTGGCGACCGACACCGCGGAATGCCCGCAATTTTCAATAATATCGCGAATTATCTTTCGAAAAAACTCACTATGATCCAAATGCAGAATATTCAACATAAGGCATCCTTTTTGTTCATCAGCCGAGACTCCAAACTTTCGCGCTTGACGATATGGTTGTCAAGCAAATAAGAAATTCACCTTTCGACGAGCTACTTATTGCCGCCCCAACAATTTAGCGGAGAAAAGTTCCATTGAATAGGTACCAAGAAACCGTCCTAAAAATTCACGTCAGAAACAGGTTTTTTCTTGACATAGTAAAATGAAAATCGAGAGTTCATTCCAGTAGCGCTATTGGACTATCGACTGCGTCGGCGATACCTGAATTTCAAGAGGAGGACATAATGAACTCATGCATTAAAAGGGCTGCTCCAATCGTATGCGCAGGTTTGTTATTTTCGGCTTGCACTATGCCCAACGACACGCCGGTTCCAGGGGCAAGCGAAAAGACATCGATAGGTTTCGCCTCATACCTCGCCGATATCCAAAAAGCAATGCCCACAAAAACTTCCGCCGGTAAAAGCATACTGTCCAAGACGCTTTTGCAGGCAAGCGCAGGCGTATTTCCCTCCAACACTCTGATGTATGACGTATGGACCGCTACAAACGTGCCCACCCCGCCGTGGGAACCTAATTTTTCAAGCCCCTCGGGCGATAACTCAATAGTAAATTCCATATTTGGCATGGCGTTTCCAAAAGACGGATCAATCTACGGTGAAATCGCCGGCTTGGACAGCGAGCTCGCCCGTCTCAATCAAGAAGTCGCTAATGACAATACCGCCATGATGGAAAACGGGGCTACTATTTTGGCTATGCCCAACGGGGCGCAATTACCGATTCCCATGGGAGATGTCGTTACCGTTTATTTGACCGACGGTACGCCGGTATGGTCATCGGGCGGAATCATTTTCAAGAATGGATACGATATTCAATTCACATATCTAGATGGGTCTTCGTCCGTATCCGAGCATTTTGCGTATTATCGCGCGTCGAACATTCAGTCTATCGCGTTCGTTAACAACACGGATACCGGCGCAGTTCCGCATCACATCTATTATGGTCTTAAAAAAACCATGGCCAACGGCGATCTTTAAATCTATATGAAGATCATTATGTTCAAGACAAATACGACCGGGATGGTAACGGGAGCGGTTTACGAATTCGAGACCAGGGGAACTGCGTATTTTGCGTTCCGTTCAGGTTCCGGCATACAGGCGAATTCCGGCGATTCCACGGTACAATATAATTGCATAGCCGGTTCTGGTAAGGCAAGCGACCAGTTCGCGGTACGAAGCGTTACTTTCAAGAATCCATATCTCACGACGACAACTTTCTATAACACCCAAGCAATTTCAATTCCCTCCCAGGACCAGAGCGTATTCGTCATCGGCAGTACGCTGCTTCCCCTCTATGGCGGCGTCAACGGCACGAGGATGGTCTATGCGACGCCGGGGAGCGCAGGGACTCCTACCGCGACCACGGATATTACCTTTACAAACGGAATAATTGACGGACTGCCGGAAAATACCTACGGCTATGCCGCCACAACCTCGGACTCAAAAATACTCTTGCCCTTGCAAACACCCATCGGCCTATATTTCAAGGATTCTTCCGCTCATCCCAACGGAGGAGTCGCTGCCTGGACTATCATTCCCTGATCGCACTCGCTTATAAAAAAAGACCCGGGCGAATAGCCTGGATCTTTTTAGCCCCTAGGGATAGTTTAAAACTTTTTCAGGGAGGTTTTGAACGATTATTGTCATTTAAAGTCGCTCATCTTCGATAGTAAAAATGTTTTATCAAGTGAAGAAAAGACAGTTTCGCGGAGTGAACTCCTTGAAATCGGTAGAATATACCCACCTAACCGGGGCCTATCAATCTGCAGATTATGTTTCTGAATAGGGTTGCAGCCTACAGGATGTGATGCAATTGATTCAAAGGTATATTGACGAAGAGGAATGATGCCTTATAATAATTGTAGAGGGAGACAGTCTGACCTAAATACAGGGATTACCGAATATAATTATACCTGTAAGTCGTATAATTTTTATGCCTTCAGAAAAGATAAGAAAAAAATATTAGTCTTTAGCAGATATGGATTACTAATTACTCTATTCGGAAAGGAGTAATGGAATGAATACACAGATTAAGAAAACAGTGAACGAAAAGGTATTAAGCATCGTTGCGGTAATGCTTGGATTAATAGTAAGCCTTAATTGTGCCAGTAATAAAGGTTTACCAAAAAATAGCATAAATGATGATTCAGTCGCAGGTAGATTTGATGCTCCAAGAAGTCTAGTTATTGATAAGCAAAATAGAATATACGTTAGCGATATGACAAAACACCAAATAGTAAGGCTATTAAGCATATATGATGATGGAGGAGAAATATTTAAAAATGGATCGCTACCAGAACAGAGACTAAATACTCCGTGTTCATTAGCTGTTGATACCAATAATGTTTTACTAATAATCGATAAAAATAATAACAGAATTGTTAAAACTGACAAGTATAGTTGGAGCGAAAGTGAGACCATTGATTTAGCGCAATTTGGAACATATATACCTTTAGGAATTACTTCTGACAATAATGGAATCTTGTACATTACAGATATCGGTAATAGCCGTATTATGAAAATTCAAAATGGGAAAGCAGAGACATATGGGAGTAGAGGCCAAGGACAAGGAAGATTTTTTGTTCCCCGCGCTGTAAGTATAGATTCAGAAGGAAAAATATATATATTGGATTCGGATAATCAAAGAATCGTTCGCCTAAACAATATAAGTGGTGAAGGATGGATTGAATTCGGTTCAAGAGGAAGTGGAGTAGGCCAATTTGAAGATCCTATAGCAATTTGCTTTGATAAAGAAAAACGAATACTTATATTGGATGCGTGGAATCATAGGATTGTTCGTATCGATAATATGAATGGGGATAATTGGATTTCATATGGCACTGAGGGAGATGATGTAGGTGAATTTTCAAATCCAATGGGGCTAGCTTTGGATTCTGAGGAAAAAATATATATTTGTGACACAGGGAACAAAAGAATTGTCCGTATTGATGACATACTTGGCAATGGATGGATTGATGCTAAATAGGACTAAAAATGAGGGGTAGATTAAACTACCAAGTGCAAAGCCTGGAACATGCCATCGATAACCTCCTGGGGTGAACGAAAAGCAAGGCGTTTCCTGGGTCGGTTCTTGAGTCGTTCGCAGATAGCATCGAGCTTTCGCACTCCAATATAGTCATTAGCATGCCCTTTGGGAATGTATTGACGAAGTAAGCCAAGGTAAACCGCTCGGCATCCAGTATTGCCCGATCGATATCTGCACCAGTCAATTCCCTGATATCATAGTTACCGAACAGCGGGATGATATAATTCTCAATATGGCCTTGGCGGATCCCGAGACTGGCAGGCGTCATCGAGCGCCCCTTCTTGATCTGATCCTGGTACCACGCCCCGGACTCGTCGAAAAAGCCGGGAGCCATATCAGGGATAAATAAGGGTTTTTCGGGAGCAGAGAGAAGGCGTAATCGGTTACGCTTTGCCCACGCGAAAGCCTTTAACGGATCAGTTTCAGGTGTCATATGAAATGAGTTTGGGCTCTCCGCGAAACTCACCATATAACGCCTTGTAGTCTGATCAAGACGATATTTTATGTCTTTTATTGGTCTTGGCATGCACAAAAAATACATAAAAAGGTGGGTTTCGAAGAGAGTTTCGAGGAGAGAAAATAAAAAAACCTTCTGTAATAAGGAATTACAGAAGGTTTTTTAGCCCCTAGGGGAATCGAGCTTCCAGGCTTCGACTTCCTGTCTCAGCCTTCCAGCCCGTCTACGCGACTCTCGGCGCATCCATGCGCCTCGCGCTCGCCGGCTCGCGGCGTCGCTCCGTGTTCGATTCCCCTAGGGGCTTATAAAAAAAGACCCGGGCGAATGCCCGGATCTTTTTAGCCCCTAGGGGAATCGAACCCCTCTTTAAAGAATGAGAATCTTTTGTCCTAACCGATAGACTAAGGGGCCATTTTCAGAGATGGCGGTAAGTCAGTGATCTCTGCTCGTTCCCCAGGGAGGATTTGAACCCCCACAGACAGAATCAGAATCTGCCGTGCTACCATTACACAACCGGGGAATACGGTCAACGGACTTGAGAATATCTAAAAACGGGGTTCATGTCAAGCATTTTGGCGGCATCGAGGAATGGAGTCCGAGGGTCGGATCAGGGAATTACCGGGGGTTCGAATAAGTCGAGGATTTCCTGGTTATGGAATAGTTTGGCGTATTTTATCGCGGATAAGCCCAATTTATCGGTAATTTGAACATCGGCGCCGCCTTCAAGGAGAAGTTTCGTTATGGTTTTATCATTGCGTCCGACTGCGAGAATCAGGGCGGTCTGTCCATCTTTGCTGTTCAGGTTCAGGTCGGCGCCGTGTGCAAGAAAAAAGCGGAGTATTATTTCATCGCCGAGCTGGGCGGCATCCATAAGGGCGGAATACCCTCGATCCTCGCCCTGAAGGTTGATATCCGCATTCTTTTCCAGAAGCAGTTCTATTACAGCCAAATGATGCGCCCGCGTGGCAAGGCAGAGCAAGGGAACACCGTGTTTATCGCGCGTATCCGGAGAAAAACCCGATATGATGAACAGCTCGACGGCTTTTACGTCGCCATCGCGCACGCATTGGGCCAAAGAATCCACATGCCACGATATACCCATTTCCAGGATGCTTGCCCGTGCGTGCCTGCGGGACTCGTGCACTTCCCATTCTTGCCGCTCGGTCTCGAAATAGGCGGTTGTCTCCTCAAGATTATCAAGGATGGGCAGATCCAAAAGCCACGGAGGAGGACACCAGGCTGGATCGCTTCGATACAGGCTCAGATGCCGGTTGTTGCCCCGCGCATAGCCAATTACAAAGGGAAGCCAGGTTGCCGTAGTCGTCATCGCCGACGCAAGGCACAGAACGTGGGTCGCTTCCTTAAAAAGCGAATCGATGCGCATGCGGGTTTCATTTTGCCAGGATTCGTTGAACTTGAGCCCGTAGACATCGTTACCCGCGTCGCTTAAAGCCTTAATAAGACTATGGGCGAGGCTGCTCATCTCGGTTGATGCGATGACTGCAATTTTCACGCGCTCTTTGGTTCCTTTATAAAATAAACTGGGAGTCTCCTTCCGGATCCTTACTCAACTCATAAGCGGCGCCGAAGGCCTGGATTCGCGATTCAGCGCCATTATATCATCAATGTGCACGATTACGGCATTAAAATCTTCGTGTACCGTGCCGAGCAGCAGAAACGCGGAGTTATTCTCTAGTATCGGCATAAGTCGACGATATGCGTTGGGAAATAACACCGTCTCAAAAACGCCGTCGGTATCGGTAAACGACCTGAAGCACATGCTGTCTCCCGTGCTGGCAACAACTTCCTTACCCGCGGTGGCAATTCCTAAAAGCGATACTTGCCTGCCGATATGCCGCGTCAGCTGGCTTGAGTCTACAGGCGCAGGCCAGTGGCGTCGCTCTGCAACGGTCAGCGAGCGCCGCTTGAATAAGCCGGCCGTATCCACTGAAACCAGAACTCCCAGGAAATCAGCCTCGTCGCGAAGCTTGATGGCCGGAGAATAATCGCTGATGCATGAGGGGGGCGACCACTCTTCGCACAGGCCGGCGAGATTTCGCGACTGGGCACCCTTACTTCGCCCGCGTCGCCATTGATGATAGATCCATAGCAGCTGGGGGCGCGTACGAGCGGGAATCCCGTGCAAAACTTTGTCGGCGGCCGTATCTCCAACCGAGCCCTGGGGGATCGTCTCGAGAAAATCCATAGCGCCAGAGCGCACGAGCGCCCTGCAGTCCTCGATGGACGGCAGCACCCGATTTAAGAAATCTGCTACATCCGCAAAAAGACCATGCAGGCGCCGCTCTTCGATGAGCCGGGCAATGCATACCGAGCTGACATCGCGAATCTGCATGAGGCCGGTATGGATGCGTCCGCGACAGGCCCGGCCGGACAGGGACTCGCCGCACTCCTCAATGGCCACATACTGCCGCTCGCTCGCGTTGACGCAGGGTGGAATAAGCCGGTAGCCCAGTCTGCGCGCTTCGTCCAGATAGGTCTGCGTGGAGTAGAAGCCTCCGCCGTTATTGATCACCGAAACGATAAAATAACCCGGATACCGCGCTTTCATCCAGGCAAGCCTGTACGATACCAGCGCATAGGAGGCCGAATGCGCCTTGCAGAACGAATAGCCCAGAAAGGATTGCATCATCTCCCACAGAGCCACGGTTTCCTCATTCGCTATGCCGTTGTCGCCGCAACCGGAGAAAAAACGGTCATGCCAATTTTCGAGGCTCAAGCCTTTTCGCTTTTTCGTGAGCACCTTGCGCAGCACATCCGCTTCCGCACCGCTGAAACCCGCCGCAGCCATGGCAACGCGCGACACGTCTTCCTGGTACACCATGATTCCATACGTCTCGGCAAGAACCGCCTCCACTTGCGGCGCAAGGTGCTTCCAGCTGCCTCCGCGAAGGCGCCGCACATACTCGTTTATATACTTGTTGGCGGCCGGCCGTATTATGGAACTGGCGGCCACCAGGTGCTCGTAGTCGCCGTTTTGCATCTTGGCCAGAAGTTGACGCGTCGCCGGCGACTCGATATAAAAGATTCCGATGGTTGCCCCCGACTCTATCAAGTCGCGGGCGCACGGTTCCTTTACCGGATTGAAGGATTCCCAGACGGGAATGTCGCAGGTTGAGCCTTTGGTTTCTGCGGCAGGTTCGCCTCCCGCGGCGGAAGCGCCATTCGCAGCGCTGGAGCTCGATACCAGCGATATGCAATCCCTGAGCACGGCCAGGGACCGGTTGCCCAACAGGTCTATTTTTACGAGCCCCGAGCGCTCGGTACCGTCTTTCTCCCAAGCCAGCACGGGGAAGCCCAGCAGGCTTGGCTGAATGTGCGTGTAGTCGGTAATGGGCCCGGGCGTGATGACGACTCCGCCGGGGTGCGTGCCGATATACCGGGGAACGCCGTCCAGCAAAGCGGCTGCTTTGGCAAGAGGAGGAGGCAATGCACCGTCGTTGCCGTATCGCCAGGCGCGCACCAGCGCGTCGATTTCCTCGGGGCTTTTACCCATGGCCACCGCCGGTTCGCGTACGCGGCTGCGTCCCGAGAATCGACAGTGATCCGCGACCATGGCTACCCTGCCTGCATATTTCCGGAACACTCCGTTCAGCACCGCGTGGCGTTCGTCCCAGGGGAAATCCACATCGATATCCGGCAAATCGCTGCGGCCTTCGTTCAGGAAGCGCTCAAAAAACAAATCGTGCGCCAGGGGATCCACGTGGGTTATGCCCAAAAGGTAGGATACGATGCTCGCCGCCGCGCTGCCGCGCCCGCAGGTCCTGGGGCAAGTGCTCACGATATCGCGTACCACAAGGAAATATGCGGAAAAGCCTTTGCCGCGTATTATCGACAATTCACGCTCGAGGCGCGCGTGCACCAGTTCCGGCGGCGTTTCATCCGCCGGGAAGCGCCGGGGTACGGCCGCCAGGCACTGGCTGCGGAGCAGGCGGAAGCTTTCCTCTTCCGCGAAGCCCTCGTAAGCTGGAAAAACCGGAGTAAGGGAAAGGAATTCGGAGGCCGGCATTGCAGTGGCGGCGATACGGCAAGCCAACTCCCGCGCCGGATAAAACGCGGAAAACTGGTTTTCCGCATGGCGCAGGTCCGGGAGGAATTCTTCGGGACCGGGCTCGGACCAGACCCCACCCAAGGCGCTGAGGCTTACCCGCTTCTCGATGGCGGCAAGGTAGCGCATCCGCTCGGCATCATCGGGCGACAGGCAGCAGCCTCCCGCTACAGCGACCGATTCCAGATCGCAGTCCGCGGCGTAGCGGGCAAGCTCCATCACGCCGCGCCCGCTCTCCAACGCCGCCAAAGGAAACAGCCACGGCCGTTCACGACGCTCGGCGCTGGATACCTGCGCAAGATGGCGGGCCAGGCGCAGTCGCTTCAGGATATCGGGGCACGCGCTGGCTACCGCCAGGCCGGCCCAACCCTGCGATACCAGATCTTCTATCGGGTCATAATTTTCGCAACCGACAATCACGCTTTCAGGCAAGACAACGGCTTCGCTAAATATTTCACCAGGCGGAATATCCTCGTCGCGCTGGTATTCGGTGGGCTCGTCAGCCGATTCGTCGCCTTCCCAATCAGGCAGTCTCGGTTTCTGCCGAGGATTCTTTGGGCTATATAGCATGCGAGAAAGAATGAGACAGAGACGCGAATAGCCGCTTCGGTCCAATACCCATATATAGGCAAGACGCCGCCCGTCAACGCTGATCGAAGCGCCCGCTATCGGTTTCAGCCCCTTTTCGCTTGCGGCGTCCACGAATAAGGGTAAGGCATACAGGTTATTTTCATCCGTAAGGGCAAGACTACCGAATCCGGCGCTTGCCGCGAAGGATACGAGGCTTTCCGGCGGCAAGGCCGCGGACATGAGGGAATACCAGGATCTAGCCGCTAAAAGCGGAATTCCCGCGCCGGAAGTATCATTCATGAAAACCACCACTATCCATTCAGTTAATCCTCTTGATTCCAGTCGTCCACGAATTGAATTTATCAAGAAGTACTTAACATTTGTATAGTAGTTTTAAAAGAGACGCAAGGGGCAGATATTCGTTGTTTTATTTATTTTCGTATAGTACAATCAAGGCGAGCAGGGCACCCGCCACTGACTACCAGCACCGGAGAGCGATATGCGGCAAATACCCATAAAAAAAGAAAATATCCTCGAAGAGCTTAAAGCCACCCTGATTTTTCAAAATCTGTCGGTTGAGGAACTCAAGCGAATAGTCAGCTGTTGCGAACAATGGGAATATGCGCCTGCCGAATCCATCGTTACCGAAGATTCGGTGAGCCGGTATATCTATATTCTTCTCAAAGGTTCCGTCGACATTACGGTGCGCGGCAAGGAAAAAGACAGCATACGAATCTCAGGCGTGGAAAGCGGGGATGTTTTCGGCGAGGCATCCATTTTCATGGACGTTCGCAGGACGGCCAGCGCGGTAGCCCGAACCGAAGTGCGGCTCATCAGCATGTCCCGCGAGCAATTATTCGAGTATTGCAACGAAAATCCCAAGGCAGGCCTCAAGATCTTCACGTTTGTCATTTACAGCCTGCTGCGAAAACTGTCCATCGTAAACAAAGATCTGGCCATGGAGCGCGAATCCATGGTTACCCAGGAAGACATAGACCTGCTCAAGGGGTTCTTTCCTAAAAGTATCGACGAGATAATCGGCAAATAAACTGCAGCCGGTGACCGATAAAAAAACAGCCGCTAAAAAGCGGCTGTTTTTTTATCGCCCGGTCAGACCCCTTCGGGGCTTGTCTTTGCTCGGTTGCCGGCCTCATAGGCTTCCAGCTCGCGGGTAATGACGCGCGCGAGCCGCTTGATGCCTTCTTCTATCTTTTCCGGGCTTGAATACGAAAAATTGATGCGCATGGCGTTATGCTCGGGTTCGTCGAAATAAAACGCCGAACCCACCACGAAAGCCACTTTTTCCTGTTCCACCGCTTTATAGATAAGCTCGTCGGTATTCATGAACTTGGGCAGTGACAGCCACAGGAATAATCCGCCTTCGGGCTTCGTCCACTTGATTTCCCAACGCTTGGGCATGTACTTATCGAGCGCGTCCATCATCGTATTTCGTTTGATGCGGTAATTATCGCACGTGGACTTGATGACGTCGTAGAGCTTGCCGGTCTTCATATACTCCGCGAGCCATTTTTGGGAAAAAACATTGGTGCATAAATCCATGGCCTGCTTGGCGATGACGAATTTATTGATGAGTTTTTCGTTGCCCATGATCCAGCCTACGCGAACACCGGGAGCCAGGATCTTGGAGAAGGTCTTCAAGTTGATAACATTGCCAACGTTCGCGCCATTCTGGTCAAGCTGGTAAATAGACGGAATAGCCTCACCGATAAACCGGATTTCCCGGTACGGGGAATCCTCGACGATAATGAGGTCGTTATCGTAGGCAAACGTCAGCAGCGCTTTGCGTTTTTCCAAGCTCCAGCAAAAGCCGGCGGGATTTTGGAAGTCTGGAATGACGTAGATATACTTGACTTTGGCGCCACCAAGAATGGCACGGCTGTAATTGCGCGCCAGAAGATCCATGTCGAAACCATCCTGCTCCGCCGTAAAGGGTATGCCTAAAATTTTCGCCGAGTACGACTGTATGGCTTGGATTGCGCCCACGTAGGTCGGCCTGCCCGCTATGGCATAATCGCCGGGATCGAGGAATATCTTGGCTACCATGTCCAAGGCCTGCTGGCTGGCCGAGACGACGAGCAGGTTCTCTTTTTTTATGTTGACGCCTTGTTTGGCCTCGAACTTGATTATTTCTTCTTTTAAGTCGTTATCGCCCTCGGTGGTGCCGTATTGCAGCGCTTGGGTGGCGTGTTTGTCAAAGACGATATTGGCGGCGGTTTTCAAATCTTCCACCGGAAAGGTCTCGGGGGCTGGAAGCCCTCCGGCAAACGAGATGATTTCGGGCTGGGTGGTCAATTTCAGGAGCTCGCGAATAACGCTCTTCTTCATATTGCGCGCGTTGACAGAAAGACAGGCTTCGTAATCGATCATGAAAAATCTCCTGCAAAAAAGGTGTCGGGGAAAACCCTCAACAAATAATACAGCTAAACATCCATGAGGTAAAGGCTAAGAACTGATATATCATATCAACTATTAAAATAATTACTTTTAAACGTTTCATTAATCGCAACATACTGTTTTTTTTCAACAACTTGCATAGCAACGCTGGAAACAGGTATTCTGGATGAATGAAACGTAGCGATATAGAACTTCTCGCCCCCGTAGGATCCTTCGAGTCCTTGCAAGCAGCCATACAAGGACACGCGGATTCCATTTATTTCGGTGTCGGCAACCTTAATATGCGGGCCAAATCGGCCCAAAATTTCACCAATGCCGATATGGCGGAAATCGTGCGCCGCTGCAAGGAATCAGGCCTGCGCGCCTACCTCACCCTCAATACCGTAATGTACGACGAAAATATGGATGAGCTTCGCGAAACCGTGGATACCGCGCGCGCGGCCGGCGTAGACGCCATCATAGCCAATGACCTTGCCGTGCTGGGCTATTGCAAGAAAAGCGGCATGCCCGTGCACATCTCCACCCAGCAGAACATCAGCAACGCGGAGGCCCTGGAGTTTTTTGCCCCGTGGGCGGACGTTATGGTATTGGCGCGGGAACTGAATATGGAGCAAATGTCGATGATTGCGCAAGCCATCCGCGACAGAAAAATAACCGGGCCCTCAGGCCAACTCGTGCGGCTTGAGGTCTTTGCCCACGGGGCTCTATGCATGGCCATATCGGGCAAATGCTACCTGAGCCTCCACGAATACAATTTCTCGGCGAACAGGGGTTCCTGCGTGCAGATCTGCAGGCGCGCCTATGAAGTTCGCGACAAGGAAAGCGACGACGTGCTGGAAATAGACAACGAGTACATCATGTCGCCCAAAGACCTGTGCACCGTCGAGTTCCTCGATCAATTGCTCGCCACGGGAGTAGGCGTACTCAAGATAGAAGGCAGGGCGCGCTCCCCCGAGTACGTGCTTACCGTATGCGGCGCCTACGACGAAGGCCTTCGCGCGCTTGAAGCGGGTAGCTATACCAGGGAGTTCGCCGCTGAGCTCAAGGAAAGACTCCTGGGCGTTTTCAACCGCGGCTTCTGGGACGGCTACTATATGGGCAAGAAACTGGGCGAATGGAGCAAGGTTTACGGCAATGAATCCGAGCAGAGCAAAAAATACGTCGGCAAGGTTACGAATTATTTCGCCAAGCCGCAGGTAGCCGAGTTCCTCATAGAAGTGGACAAACTGACCGTCGGGGACAGCATCCTCATCATCGGCCCCACGACGGGCGTCATAGAGATGACCGTCAGCGAACTGAAGCACAACAAGGGCGCCCCTGGCGAAGCCCTCCGCGGAGAGACGATAACCTTTCCCGTCTCCAGTTTTTTGCGCAGGAGCGACAAACTGTTCGTCCTGGAAAAAAGAAAGCCCAAGCCATGTCGGTAATAAATTATTTACTTTCCGCCTGGGTTTTCTTTTTCCGCTTCCCCGCGTTCAGGCTTAAAAAATTCCATCCAACGGCCATTATCCTGGCGGGATTCGTGCAAATGCCCGTATTCCTGGGCTTTGCGATGCTGTTCCGCCGGCTGTTCAAGCTTGGGGGCATTGAAACGCTGCCCTATGCCTTGTTCGGATCGCTGGCTCTCGCCTTGCTCACCGGATTCTTCCACGAGGACGGCCTGTCGGATCTTTTTGATTCCCTCGGAGTCTCGAAGTTCGACGTCACGCCCGAGAACCTGGAGCGCATAAAAAAAGCCATGCTGGACAGTCGCCTTGGCAGCTTCGGCGTGCACGCGGCGGTGCTTCTCTGGCTGCTCCGCTATATTTTTTCAATACAGCCCGACGCGATCCTCACGGTATCGGTCGCCATCCTGGCCTCCCGTACCGCAGGCATCGCGGTGGCAGTCATAGAATCCCGCAGGCACGCAAAAAATCCGGACGCTAAAGCCTCCCAATACCTGCGGGACATACCGCTGGCGCTGCCCCTGCTCTGCCTGGGCCTGGTAGCCGCATCGACGTTTGCGTTTTTCGCTTCCTGGCAGCCGGGATTGGCCGTGTGCGCCGTCTCAGCGCTTATGTTTATTTTATTGAAGGCCTTTGCGAAAAGATCCGGATTCCTCAACGGCGACATGGCAGGCGCCACGATATTGATCGGCGAACTGGCTCTATGCCTTGCGCTCCGATTCTGCGACATGACCTTGCGATTCTGAAACTTGCCGGGGTTTCTCTTTACCAAACCGAAACCCCGGTAATTCCAATTCAATACACTGGGTAAATTGAATTTCCTCAAATAAAAAAGCCTGCCCTCCGGCATAACCGGAGAACAGGCCCTTCAAATTCAATCCGCAAAGCGGGTTGAATTTTACGTCAAACAAGACCCTGAGCGATCATGGCATCGGCGACTTTCTTGAAACCGGCGATGTTGGCGCCTACGACGTAGTTGCCTTCAGCTCCGAATTCCTTGGCGGTATCGATACAGTTCTTATGGATGAAAATCATGATGTCATGGAGCTTCTTGTCCACTTCTTCAGCCGTCCACGCGAGGCGCATGGAGTTCTGGCTCATCTCGAGACCGGAAGTGGCGACGCCGCCTGCATTGGCAGCCTTGCCGGGAGCGAACGGAATCTTCTTCTCGATGAAGAGCTTCCAAGCTTCCGGAGTACAACCCATGTTGGAGGTTTCAACGACGGCCTGAACGCCGTTCTTGATGAGCATCTGGGCATCTTCGCCGGAGAGCTCGTTCTGGATGGCGCAGGGCATCGCAATGTCGAACTTCTGCTCCCAGGGGCGCTTGCCCGCGAAGAACTTGGCGTTGGGGAATTTCTTGACATAGTTCTCGACCTTGTTGCGGTCGATCACGAGCATTTCCTCAAGATACTTCCATTTTTCGGGGGTACCGATTCCATCGGGATCAAAAACGTATCCGTCGGGTCCGGAGATTGTCACTACTTTGGCGCCGAGCTGGCTGGCCTTGATACAGGCACCCCAAGCGACGTTGCCGAAGCCGGAAGTAGAGACGGTTTTACCCTTGAGGGTTTCTTTCTTGAGTTTGAACATTTCTTCGGCGAAATAGACAGCTCCGAAACCGGTGGCTTCGGGGCGAATCAGGGAACCGCCGAAAGAGATGCCTTTACCGGTCAAAACGCCGGTAAACTCGTCGCGAAGGCGTTTGTACTGGCCGAACATGTAACCGACTTCGCGTCCGCCCACGCCGATGTCGCCGGCGGGAACGTCAGTGTCGGGACCGATATATTTCTGGAGCTCGGTCATGAAGCTCTGGCAGAAGCGCATGATTTCGTTGTCGCTGCGACCGTTGGAATCGAAGTCCGCGCCGCCCTTGCCGCCGCCCATGGGAAGACCGGTAAGGCTGTTCTTGAAAGTCTGCTCGAAGCCGAGGAATTTGAGGGTGGAGAGGGTAACCTTGGGATGGAAGCGGATACCGCCTTTATAGGGGCCGATGGCGCTGTTGAACTGCACGCGGTAACCGCGGTTGATCATGTATTCGCCTTTGTCGTTCATCCAGGGAACCTTGAACATGATGCTGCGTTCAGGGTCTACGATGCGCTCAAGAATGCGCTGAGCCTTGTATTTCGGATCCTTCTCGATAAGTGGAGCGATGGATTCGAGTACTTCTTCTGCTGCCTGGAGAAATTCTGCTTCCCACGGGGCGCGAGCCTTGAGGCCGTCAAGGACCTCGCGGATATAAGCGTTCATAAAGCCTCCTTATGAAGAAAAACAACACATAATTCTGGTATGGCACTGCTTCGGCCAACCACTCCTAGTGTACATGCTTACGAACTCTTAGGCAAGCGTTCTTTTGAATATTGAATGATTTTTTTAATAGTTGAAACGATTTTAGAATAAACGGCGGATTTCTTCAAAAAGAGCCGGCCACGTGGCAGCAGAAACAACCGGTATTTGAGCAGGAACAGGGGTCGTTGTGTCTTTGGGCGGTTCCTTTATCAAAATATCACGAGGATTTATCGAATCGAAAAAACCGTTGCGCTCAAGCTTGCCTTCTGCCAATTCGTCATCCAAGCGCGTTACCGTAAATTTTCCTACAACATTTTTGTCGTCCCAGACAATCCCCAAGGAATCGGGCTTGAGAAACAACGATCCGCTTTTTAACACAAGAAACACGTCGCCCACTTTTATCCCCAGCGAACGCCCCATAGTCATGATGGCGGTATCGGCCTTGCGCTGAGTCAAGGTGCCCTGCAGGGGTAAGGCGGCGGTAATCTGGGATACGATCTGGCTGCATGCGAGCTGAACCCTGTCGTTGCCTGATCGTACCGTATCGAGCCGCAAGGCCAGCGCGCCCGTACGGGCGATGCGCAATTCGGCGATTATCTGTATCTCGCGCTCGGTTTCCCTCGTCGTAAGCAAAAGAAAATAATCCGCCCCCGACTCCCGGGCAGGTCGGAAAGCATCGATGAAAGTGTTAACCCTGGACACCGTGGCATAGGGCATGATCTGCGGGGAAGTCGCGAAAAGGTCGCGGATAAACCGGCCTATTACCTGATCGCTGGCAACGTGCCAGGGAGTGCCTCCCGGTCCGGCCGAATAAACGGCGAGACGATATGGCCGCTCCTGCATCAGCGAGGTGTTTATCTTCCAGTCTCGGGAAACGCTGCCTTCCAGCAGATTTTCGTAAATTTCGAGGGCATCGTCCAGTTTTTGGTCTGATTTCCCGATTTCCTTGAGAAAGCGCACTTCATCAAGGTAGGTGGATGGTAATTTGGACAGTTTGAGCAAATTCGCGTACCTTCGCCTTCCTTGATTGGCATAGGAATCCAAAGCCAATCCGCGGCGATATTCCGTCAGCGCTTTTTCATACATGAGCCGACGCTCGAATTCAGCTGCCCTATCCCATCTCCAACGTGCGTACACGGACCGGGAAGGATCTTCCAGGGCTTTGGAGTCCATGATGAAATTTTCTAAGGCTATCCTCGCGATTTCATCGTCGGGACGCATTTCCGCCAGTGTCGCGAAAGCGGATTCCGCTTCTGCATCTTTGCCGGCCGCGCTTTGCACGAGCCCGAGCAAGAACCAGGCCTGGTAATCCTTGGGATTATAATGGAGGCTTTTATCCAGAATCGCGATGGCTTCGTCATAAGCCCCTCGGTCGTAATAGAGGTAGGCAAGGAATCCCAGGGCTGCCGTGTGAGAAGGCTTCAGTTCCAAAGCCTTGAGGAGCAGGCGGGAAGCCTCGATGAGATTTCCCGCTTCCGCGCTTGCAAGGGCGGCGGTATAGCAGACATCGGGATCGTCGCCGGCCCAGCGCAAGGCTTCCTTGAGGAATCCTGCGGATTCCACGGATTTTCCTTCTGCCTTCGTTATAAGGGCCAAGGATACCAAAGCTCGCGCATCTTCGGGATAGTTGCGAAGCGAGGCTGCGAGCGTCGCTCTTGCGGAAGCCGGCCTACCCGCGCGAAGGTCCAGCAACGACTGGCCAAAACGCGCATCCCGGTCATTAGGAAGAATTTTCAGGACTTCCTCAAATAGCTTTTTGGCGATATCGGGCTTGCCGAGGCTGATGGAGCAGAAACCCTCGAGGTTTATGAGCACAGGATCGCGAGGCCCGTATTTGACCGCTTCCTTGATGTAAAACAACGCGCGCTCGTACTCGCCAAGCTCGTAATGGCATTGCGCCAATTGGATGTACGCGGGGGCGTACGCGGAATTCAGGCTCGTGGCCTGCAGAAGTATTTCTATGGCGCGATAATTATCGCCGAACGCGGCGGATTCGCGGGCGTTGTCCAAGAGCGCCGTTACGCTGCGTCCTGGGCTCGGCTGGGACACGGCGACGGCAGCCGAAAAACAAAACAGCACGCACCGCAGGGTGAATGCCCGGGCCGCCACCGAAGTCTTCATACACTCTCCGTGGACTCGGGTCGTTTCAAAATCTTAACGGCGGTAATCCTGTGGCCGTCCATTTCCTGGATGATAAAGTCGAAACCCCGCCAACTGGCTTTTTCGTAGCGGGACGGTATTTTTCCGAACAGCTCGAAGACGAATCCGCCGAGCGTATCGAACTCCTCGTCCGGCACTTCCAGGTCCAACTGCTCATTCAAGTCTTCTATATTGACGCGCGCATCCACGAGCCAGGCGGAATCGCCCAACGGCACGATATCTTCGCGTTCGTTATCAAACTCATCCTGGATGTCGCCGACGATTTCTTCTATTATATCTTCCATGCACACGATGCCCGAGACTCCACCGTACTCGTCGATGGCTATCGCAATGTGCACATGCCGACGCTTGAATTCGCGCAACAGCGAATCGATGCGCTTGGAGTCGGGCACGAAAAACGGTTTTCTTATCAGCTCGGCCATATTGATGGCCCCGCCCTTGACGATGGCGTGCAGCAGGTCTTTTACATATAATACGCCGATGACGTCGTCGATGCTCTCCTGGTAAACGGGTATCCTGGAATGTCCGCAACTCATGACCGTCTCGAGCAGCTCATCCCGCTCCGCGTCGAGCGGAATAAACACCGTATCGATTCGCGGTACCATGACTTCCTTGACCGTAGTTTCCGAAAGTTCCTGAACCCCCCGAATCATCTCCCTACGTTCACTCGTTACCTCGTCTGAATCACCCTCGTCGTTTTCAATGGGGCTTTTAGCGAAGAGCCGGGAGAAAAAACCTTTTGTCTTCAACGTAATCCTTCCTTCATTTGAGATGCGACGCTTTCCAGTAAAAATTCCTGCTCCAGGAGCATCGGCTCCCAGGCGTTATTAGTGGCATGATCCATGCCGGATAGATGCAATATACCATGAATTATGAGTCTTTGTAACTCTTCCTTCCAGGAAACGGCGAAATCGTCGGCATTCCGCATGAGTGCGGGAACCGAAATGACGATATCGCCGGCTAAAAACCGCCGCTGTCCTTTCGAGTCCGAAAATTCGTCACCCTGATTGAATGAAAGGACGTCAGTGGGACCTTCCTTGTGACGGTAGGTTTTATTGAGGTCTGAGATGCGCTCGTCGCCGCAAATAAGGATCGACATATCCCAGTCGTCATGTTTTTTTATGGCAAGTGCGGCCAAAGCGGTATTGCGGGCAAACTCCAGCCAATCGGGCTCCGAAACATCCTGCACTGCGATGGCGACATGGTTCATTTTCCGAGTTCCCTGGCTTTTGGATATTCGATGCGTGAATGGAAATGGCCGGCCAAAATGCGCACGAAGGTATTTTTAATTAGCTCCAGGTCATGGAAGCTGAGTTCCGACCGGGCAAGCTGCCCTCCTTCGGATTTGGCGAGGATCATTTCCTTCACAAACTGCTCGAGCTTGGATATGTTCGGTTTTTTGAGCGTGCGGGAGGCCGCCTCGACGCAGTCCGCCAGCATGACGACGGCGGACTCCTTGCTTCCGGGCAAGGGTCCCGGATAGCGGAAATCTTCCGGGTTGGTTTCCACGTCGTCTTTCTGGGCCTGCGAATAAAAGTAGCTGATGAGAGAGGTACCGTGATGCTCCGCGATAATGGCCTTGACGTTATCGGGCAGACCGAGGGTTTCGGCCCGCTCGTTGCCGAACTTGACGTGGCCGCGAAGCACCGTCGCGGACAGCCGCGGGTTTATCTCGTCGTGCTTATTGTAGCCGGACTGGTTCTCTATGAAATACTCAGGCTGCTCGATCTTGCCGATATCGTGATAATACGCGCCTACCCGGGCCAGGAGCGCGGACGCGCCGATCTCGCGGCAGGCCGACTCGGCCAGGTGAGCCACGGTGACGGAGTGGCTGTAGGTGCCCGGGGCTACGGACAAAAGGCGTTTCAACGCGGGGGCGTTCAGGTCGGAAAGCTCCTGGAGCCGGAAAATCGTAGGCGCGTTCAATGCATGCTCGAGGACGGGCAGGAATCCAAGCGCCAGCGTGCCGCAGAGGAATCCGTTTACGCCTTGCCAGAAGCCGCCGGACAGGGATGCTACCAGGGCATTGCCGGAAAGCGAGGAAAGGGCGGTTCCCGCGATGAACTGGAAAAAGGCGAGCTGGGCTGCGCCCCGAACGAGATCGATGCGTTTTTCCGTCTTGCGGGCCAGAAAGGCGCCGACCGCGCCGGAAACGAGGGCGCTGACGAAACTGTATGCCTCGAAACCGCTCGCGAGTAGCAAGCCCACGGAAAGCACCAGGGTGTACAGAAGGGCGAAGCGTTCGTTAAAAATAATTGCCATGAGCATGGCCAGCAAGGCGGTGGGCATGAAAGCCGCGAGATGGCGGACTATGTCCCGGGGCAGCAGCGCCGAAAATCCATTGGCGATGACGAAATAAAGCACGCCCAGTAAAAGAACCAGGATAAACGCCGTTTTATCCAGGGTAAGGCCGGTTATCCTCGGGGCGAAGATCATGAGCACCCCGAAGAAAATATATGCGAGGAAGAACGAGCCTCCCACGGCATAGGCAAAGCTGAAGCGGACTCCCGACTTGCGCAAGGCGGCGAGCTGCTGCATATCCCCTTCGGTTATGATGAAACCTTTCCGCAGTATCTTTTCTCCGCGGCTGATGCGCCTCATTACCGGCTCAACCCTGGAAGCCGCGTTGGCCAGCCGTTTTTCGCTCTGCGTCGGATCGAAAAAAGTATTCTCCCCGGCGAATACGAGCACGAGCTCGGCGGCCAATTCCGCCAGGGTTGAGTTCAGCTTCATCGCTTTGGCCGCGTCCTTGGCCGCCCGCCCCACAAGTCTCATGGTAAGGAGCTTATCCACCGAAACCTGCTCATAGGTAAGCGGACCGTCGCTCCAGCGTCGAACCTCGATGGTCTGCTGGTTATAATGCTCGAGGCCGGTAACGGGCAGCGCCACTATGCCGGTTTTGCCGAGGCGTTCCAGGATGAGGCGCGCCTGGCTGAAAGCGACGGCGGGAGCGGGATACTCGGCGAGCCGGGAATAGAGCTCGGCGCCGCCCATAGCGGGGAACCTTGCCTGCACCTGCAGGACGAGATCCTTCGAATTCCGGGTCGCGTCGAAGGAGGCCATGAAAAAGGCGGCGAACGAGTCGAAGTCAGCCAGTGATTTTTTTATTACGCTATCGTCGATCACGAACACGGGGGGCACGAGCCGCTTTTCGGATTCCACGCGCACAGCGGTCGCGGGTTCGTCGATGAATATGATCTCCCGGGGCGCGCTTACGTCGCGTTCGGCGACCTTTCCCGCCTCGAAGCCGTCCATGCCGGCGAAGCGGGAGAACGCGCCGAAACCGGAAAAGGCCGCGACGCATACGAGGAACGCCCCCAAGAGCAGCCACGCATACTGTCGCCGCTCGGGGTCTTCCACATTGAGCAGGCGCGAAATCGCGTTGCCCGCAACCCTGTGACCTGGATACAGGGAGGAAGCGGACACAGGCTGTTTGTTGCCATTTATATTTTTATTCATCGTCATGGGCCTCGATTATCATGCGCCTCGGGGGATTATGCTCCGTATCCGGGCGAATTCGCGCTTCGACAAAGCCTGTGTCTTCCAGTTCAATACTAGTGATTGCCGACAATGGGACCTCGTCTCGCAGCTATCCTAGCCTCTGGACGCTAAAAAATCAACAGGAGCGACGATTGAAAAGACAATGCGCAGGCTACCAGGTGATCGTTTCGCCTTCCTTCTTGTATTGCGTCTTGATTTCCGGAACGCCTCTCCATGCAACCAAAAAGCTTATGGATTTCCGGAACTCGTATTGCCGCGTCGTGGTATTCAAGAACGGCTGCGCGGTAAAATCGAACGTGAGATCCCAATCGGACATGTAATGAACGGCCTTGACCGTCAGGGATTTCAGCTTGAAAAGCGATTCTTGCCTATTTGACTTGTCAGGGTTGAAAATGTCGAAGCCCTTGAGTATATCCAGAAATGGATTTACCGCAGCTACGCTGGCAAAGGGTTCGGGAAGCTGAAACCAATCCTTGTAATACCGCCATGATGAAGAATTCCTCGAATTGGAAACAAAAGAAATATCCAAAAACTCGAATATTTTAAAAGTGAGGTTGGTATTGAAACCCATTGAAGAGTCCGTAATGCGCAAGAAACTTTGTTTGATATCCGAGTTGATCGAAAATGCCGAGCTGATGCGATTTTTCCACAGTGGAAGCGGAGTCCATTGTTTATTGAAGGCAATGGTCATGTCACTGGCGCGAAATTCACTGTCCGTACCTACGAGCCACCCTTTTCCAAGGGAAAAAGTGTACGCGGGCATATATTTACTCACGATTTCGGCGCTGAGTCCATCCCACACAAGTTTGTTGACCAGGGAATTAAGCCGTTTGTCGGTGATACTATAGGCGATAGTGTTCGTACTGACCGGAAAGGGTGTTTTACCGCCGGTAAGGGAAACGTTGAGCGGCTCCCAAGAAAAGTCGCTTTCCGCCGTTTTCTTCGCAAAGCTCGTACTTGAAGTAACGGCTATTGAAAATGGAAAACGCAGAGCCAGGTTCAAGCCATATGACGGCAACAAAGGCGGCAGGGCGACTTTCAACGCCAGCGACTGATCAAAGCCAAAAGGCCGGATCGCGAGCGTCGTACTCAGGTTATGCGTCTTGATGCGCTCCTGCGTCCATTCGAAAGTCTGCGTCTTAAATACCGGGACATTCTGCTTTATTGAGTCGAAGGTGTAATCATAGAGAGGCATTTCCAGATTCCAGGACAGGGTCGTCGGCGCAAAAAACCAGAAATCCTGGAGAGGGGAACTGGATAACCCCAAAGTGCCGCTTATTTTATCCGCGCGGGCCTGGGCATCCTGCCGCTTCCAGGTATCAAGCAGCGTCTGGCTGACATAGGCGGTGTCCGATAAAACGATGGGCCGGTCCTGGCCGCGGCTCGAAGCATTCACCACGGCTGTAAGCTTGGCGAGCGAGTCTAAGAGCGAAGCATTCAGGGTCATGCTGCCGCTGATGTTCCCGGACCGCGTTTCATACAGGGCTTGCCAATTCAGCAAGTCGGGAGTAAGCCAGGCAGCCGTATTGAAGCGCCTGTCGATTTTAAGCGAAGGAGTCGCCTGCCAAAACAGCTTCATCGCGAACAAATTCCTGACTTTGGCGGTTTCCGGGCTCAAGATGCCGGGGACTATAAAATCCGGTGTTGGTTCGGTGATGGTCTCAGCGCTAGCAGGAGGCTGTTCCGGGACGAACCAAGGCGCCATAAGTTCGGGGAGGGTTTCGTCAGAGCCCGATTTCACCGCGGGTCCTGCGTTCTCGCCCGCAGGCGCCGAGGCTTTCAAGGCATCGGGCTTTTCTTTGCTTTTAACGGCAAACGGATACTCGAACAAGGTACCGCCTATGCTGAGGGCGGAATCCACCAAACTAAAAGTATCGGGCAGAAAAAAATCAGCGCAGGGATTATTCCTGTAGAATAAAAGCTGCGCGGGATCCGTCGGGGCAACGCTTGCCTTGCTGATCCATAAAAGCGAGGAACTGAGTCTGGACAGCGATAAACCGGTAATCCAGGGAGAGATCGCGCTGACGGGAACCGTGGCTTGGATATCTATTTTATCGGTAAACGTCGTTACTTTCGACGGAACGACACCGGTTTCTTTTTTTTTCATGAACTGAAGCCATTCCATGTCTTCCGTACGCTGCTTGAAATCCCTGTCGAACCAGGTGTCTCCGAAAAACGGCAAGGCGAAGGAAACGGAAACGGGACCCAATGAAAATCGGCTCGCCAGATTGAATGAAAAACGGAACGGAAGAATCACCCCGAAAAGATTCGTTTCGTTCCAGATGCTCTGCAGGCTATGCTCCATGACGAACGGGCTGAAAGTCGTCGTACCCAAGGGGAAGATCGATCGGCTGTACCCGATGCCCAGATACGCGTCGATCGATTGAAAGGGCTTGAGCGTGGTAATATTCGCCTGGATGCCCGAGTACGCCCCGAGGTTGGTGTAGATATCCAGAAACATTTTTATAACATCGCTGGTTTTCGACTCCTTTTTGTCCTTGGTGGTGCGAAGGAACACGCCGTCGATGCGCTTTGCGTATCCCTTGGACCCTTCGGTGAGCTTAAAAAGGCTGATGGACTCTTTTTTCTCGGGTTTTTCGCCCAGGAAATACGTGGTTGTCTGGACGAAGCGGCCTTCCCTGTCGCGCGAACCGAAGACAGGGTGGAACACGATCTCCTCTCCGGGATAATAGAAAAACGGCAGGTAGAGGACGGGCAGCTCCCCGACGGAAAGCGTCGCGTTAAAAATCGCCCACTCGTTGCCGCCCAGAATCCATATCCGCGAAGCCCGGATGGAAAAATATTTTTCAGGCTTGTCTCCGTTGGTTATGATGCCATCCTTGAATTCCAGGACCGATTCGCCCCGGCGCACGATGTCCTTTGCTTCGAAGGTGAGCTTCGTCTCGCTCTGGGCCCCGCTCTTGCTTTTACCGTCCAGGAACAGGCCGCTCCATTCATCCAGGTCGATCTCCATGAGTTCGCCCAGGAAAAAATCGGAACCGCCCGCCTTTTTTCTCTCGTAAACTATGTGGCCGCGGGCGGACATCAGGTTGGAATCCTTGTTGTAGATAATTTCGTCGGCCCGAATCAGGTGGGATTCGCCGCTGGCGTCGTCCTTCATGGTTATGGAAACGCCGCCTGAAAACCTGATGATGGAGTCGCCGTCGCCTTTTGCGCTGAGGTAGTCCGTTTTATCGGCCGATTCGATGATGACGGTTTTGGCGGCGGCTTTTGCGGAAGGCGGAGCGCTGACGCTGTAATGCCCATATAACCGGGAGCGCAAATCGTCCGCTGAGCCGGTTGCGTCGAGACCGAGGCTTCGCACCCAGGAAAGCAACGCATAATAATCGGAGGAGGCTATGTCTAAAGGCAGGGTTTTTAAGAAAACATCTATTTCTGCCGTCTCAGGCGGCGATTCAGGCGAGAGTTCCGTATCGGACGCAGGAATTTCCGCGGATTGGGATTCCAAGATAGGATCACCGCTTGGCAGAGGCTTTCCCAAGGCTTGGGAGTATAAAAAAGGAATACACAGAAACAAATATGAAAATTGAAGATATTTGCGCATACGCGCCCATAATACAGGGAAGCGGCTCGCCAGTAAAGGCCGCCTCACAGGGCGACCGTTACCGGCGGGTCTTTTCAATCCGCGTACTTGATTAAAATTCAATTCGCCTTGCGAATTGAATTTGCGTTAGTCAGCACGTCCTTCAGGTATTTTCCGGTCCAGGAACCCTTTACTTTCACGACGGCTTCCGGTCTGCCCTGCGCCACGATGCAGCCGCCGCGGTTGCCGCCCTCCGGTCCGAGGTCGACTATCCAATCCGCCTGCTTGATTACGTCAAGATTGTGCTCGATCATGACGACCGAGTTACCGGTATCCACAAGGCGCTGGATCGTCTCCATAAGCTGCTTGACGTCGGCGAAATGAAGGCCGGTCGTCGGTTCGTCCATGAAGTACAGCGTTTTCCCCGTTGGTCGCTTGGATAATTCGAACGCGAGCTTCACGCGCTGCGCCTCGCCTCCGGAAAGCGTCAGGGCGGACTGCCCCAGTGTTATATAACCGAGCCCCACGGACAGGAGCGTATTCATGCGATTTGCTATCTGCGGCACTTTTTCGAAGAAAGCGGCCGCTTCCTCGATGGTCATGTCGAGCACTTCCGCTATGTTCTTGCCCTTGTAGCGGACCTCGAGCGTCTCGTTATTGAATCTTTTGCCGTAGTAGACTTCGCCCGAAATCTAAACATCAGGCGTGAACTGCATCGCGATGCGCAGCGTGCCGTCGCCCTGGCATTGCTCGAAAAGGCCGCGCTTTACGTTTAAGCGAAGCTGGCCTGGTTGGTAACCCTTCCACTTTGGTTCCGCCAAGCCCCAACCTCGGTGACAGGACTGGGTGAAGACGCCCACGTACGTCGCAGGATTGGAGCGCGGAGTGCGTCCTATGGCGCTCTGGTCGATGTTGATTATCTTGTCGATGTTGACGATGCCTTCGATGGAGTCGAATTCCCCCTCGATATGGGTCGAGCGCAAAACGCGGTTGGCTATGGCGGGGTACAGGATGTCGGAGAGCAGCGTGCTCTTGCCGGAACCGGATACGCCGGTGATGCAGGTAAAGCCGCCCAGGTTTATGCTTACGTCTATGTTCTTGAGGTTATGCTCGCGGCAGCCGTGCACGGTGATGACGTTTCCGTTGCCCTCGCGCCTTTTTTGCGGAACGTCGATGGACAGCGCGCCGGAAAGATATTGGCCGGTCAGGCTTTTCTTGTTCTTGATGACCTCGGCGGGAGTTCCCGCCGCCACGACATGGCCGCCGTGAACTCCTGCGCCAGGGCCTAGATCGACGATGTAGTCGGCGGTGCGAAGCGTCTGCTCGTCATGCTCCACCACGAGCAGGGTATTGCCGATGTCGCGCAGGTACAGGAGCGTGTCGATGAGGCGCTGGTTGTCGCGCTGATGCAGGCCGATGGACGGTTCGTCAAGAATATATAACACGCCCACGAGGCTGGATCCGATCTGCGTGGCCAGGCGGATCCGCTGGGCCTCTCCGCCGGAGAGAGTCCCCGCCTTGCGCTCGAGGGTTAGGTATTCGAGCCCTACGTTGCGCAGGAAGGAGAGCCTGGCAGTTATCTCCTTGAGTATCTGCTTGCTTATCTGCTTCTGGGTATCGTTCAGGGTAACTTCATCGAAAAACCGTATCGACTCCTCGACGGACATTCGCGATAATTCGTTGATGTTGGTATCGTTGATCGTTACCGCGAGGGCTTCGGGGCGGAGGCGGTTGCCGGAACAGGACTCGCACGATTTCTCGCTCATGAATTTTTCCAGCCAATCCTTGATGCCGTCGCTCTGAGTTTCCATATAGCGCCGCTTGAGCTCCATGAGTATGCCGGGAAACGTGGACTCGTACTCGAAGTGCCCGGTTCCCTTGGCGTTGTCGTAATGCACGCGTATGGCTTCGTCGCCGCCGAAGAGTATAACCTTCATGATTTTTGGGGACAGCGCCTCGAAGGGCGTGTCCAGGCTGAATTTATAATGGGCGGCGAGCGCCTCGAAGCGGGAGCGGTACCACGCGGCCTCCGGGTTGTAGGGTACGCAGCCGCCTTCGTTGAAGGAAAGGCTCTTGTCGGGTATCACCAGGTCCGGGTCGAAGTCGAGGTTGATTCCGAGACCGGTGCAGTCGGGGCAGGCGCCGTGGGGGCTGTTGAAGCTGAACAGCCGGGGCTCAAGCTCGGGCAGGCTGATGTTGCAGTCCGGGCAGGCGCCGCGCTGGCTGAAAAATTCTTCACTTATTCCAGAACCGGCGGCGCCGTCCTGGGAGGCGTCCGATTTTCCGCCGGAAGCGCTTTTCCTGGCGGGATCTTCCTTTACTACGATGAGAATGCCGTCGGCTATCCTCAACGCGGTTTCTACCGCGTCGGCCAGTCTCCGCCGCACTTCTTCAGAGAGGATCAGGCGGTCGACCACGATGTCGATGTTGTGTTTTTTCTGCTTTTCGAGGACTATGTCGTCCTCGAGGGATCGGGACTCGCCGTTTACGCGCGCCCTCAGGAAGCCCTGTTTGCGGGCATCCTCGAGGATCTTCTGGTGCTCCCCTTTTTTAAGACGGATCACGGGAGCCAGAACCTGCAGGCGCGATCCTGTTTTCCAGGACATGATCGTATCCAATATCTGGTCGATTCCCTGTTCCCGGATTTCCCGCCCGCACTGGGGACAATGGGGCGTGCCGATGCGGGCGAAGAGCAGCCTGTAATAATCGTATATTTCAGTAACCGTGCCTACGGTGGAACGCGGATTCCGGTGCGTGGTTTTCTGCTCTATCGAAATGGCCGGGGACAGGCCTTCGATATAATCCACGTCAGGTTTTTTCATCTGGCCCAAAAACTGCCGGGCATAGGCGGATAAGGACTCTACATAACGCCGCTGCCCTTCGGCAAAAATAGTGTCGAAGGCAAGGGAGCTTTTCCCCGAACCCGAAAGCCCCGAAATAACGATGAGCTTGTCGCGGGGCAGCTCGAGGTCTATATTCTTTAGATTGTGCTCGCGGGCACCTTTTATGATGAGCTTGTTCATGGTAAGAACTAGAATACTCTCTCTCTTGCGAAAGGGCAAGTACCTTAACGCCCATGTAGTACTTTGCGCAGTAATAGCGCAACGTACACCTGTCAAAAAAGCACGCGTCGCTTGGTAGCCGTTCGGGACGACGCGACGTATACTCTCTTTGATCGGAGATTCCATGCGCTTCAACGAAAAACTTGCGGCACTGCGAAAAGAGAAAAATGCTTCCCAGGAAAAACTGGCCGAGTACCTGGGCATCTCGAGGCAGTCGGTCGCAAAATGGGAATCGGGGGAATCGCTCCCGGAAATAGACAGGCTTATCCAGCTTAGCGATTATTTTATGGTAAGCATGGATTCCTTGATCCGGGACGAGAGCTGCCAAAGCCGGCAACCGGGGAAGCCTCGGGGAGAGAACCGGGAAAATCGCGTCATAGATTTTCTATGCAGGGCGAAAAAAATAACATACGCGGGAAAAGGGGCGGAAGTCGCTTCGTCGCGGCTAAACTCCCATGACCTGGCATATGAGGAAAACGATCTATCGTATTATGACACCTACCTGGGAAGCGAATTTTTTTCGGGGCAGGAAGCCGTATGGCAGAGCGGAGAGCCGCTTTGGTCCATGAACTATTACGGACGTGTTTTGCATGAAAGCTTTTCCGGGAATTTCCTTAAGGAAGCCCTCGGTCTTGTTACGGCGGAATATCCGTTTCGAGGCCCGCTTATCCACCATGACGGAAATTACAGCTACCATTGTTCAGTGAACGGCGGGTTCGGGAGGTTCAAGGGAGCCGAGGAAATATTTTATGGAGACGCAAAGGTATACGAATGTCTTTTTCACGGCGGAAGCATTAAATAATATCACGCCTCTCGCTTTTAAGGATTCCGTACACGTTGAGGTCGTTGATCGTGTCGCCGATTTTTTCCGCGTGCCGAATCGTGCCTTCGGGCACCATGCCGAGCTTTTGCGGTATTCGATTGCTTGCCGGGTTGGCGGTGGAACAAAATATCTCGATTTTTTCCGCGCCCAGTTTATCGAAGGCGATTCCGATCAACGACTTGACGCATGACGTCATGATGCCTTTTCCCGTAAAATTTTCAGCCAGCCAATATCCTATTTCGAATGTTCCCGTCGAGTCGTTGGTGCTGAAAACATCGACTATCCCGATTATATTCCTTTTATGCCTGATCGCATACGCAAGATCCTTCATCTCCGCCAAGGCGATCAGGCACGATTTAATAAAACCGCGCGTATCTTCCGCCGTTTTCGTACCGTCGACCCATGGCAGATATTTTCCAAGGAAGCTCCTGTTAGCCTCGGTAAGCAGGAAAATTTCCTCGGCATCGAAAGGCGTCAGAAGTTCCATCGTGATCTCGGCGTCTATCGTCACAATATTCATCGCGTTTCCCTCCATTCAAGTCATCATCGCTCCCGAGCAAATAAAAGTCCCGGCTTCCTTTGTAATTAATATTTTACATTTTTTTTGATTGAGCAGGCTCGGAAGTCGATCTTGGCCGAAACTTCGAGAAGCGCCGCCTGCGCGGTTCGCACCATGCCTTCGGAATTATCGGCCAACACCAGTTTCCGGGAAGGATCGATCGCATGTCTGTCATGGGCTCAGAGCGTACCATCGCCGCGTCCGAATTCGAGTGTCGAGCATCCTGCAAAAAACTTCGCGAGCTTAGATTGCAGCTGTTTTTGCAGTTCTCCCCGGCACCCATGTTCAGGAAACCCCGCAGGAAACTTTTTTCCTGTACCGGACTTCTTCCTGGCTGAACGCCTCCAGTACTTTCTTTTTTCCGTCCATGGCGTATCCATGCTTTTCGTAAAAGGACCTGGCTGCGTTATTTTTTTCGAACACCCAAATGACGATTTCGTCCTTTCCCCGGATTCGGGCTATCTCCTCGCATTCGTCGATCAATTCGGAGCCTATGCCCTTTCCTATAAAATTTGGGTCTACGTAGATGGCCATGAGCTCGAATTCATTTTCACCACGGTCGTCGTCCCGGGAGGTTCCAACTTTCATGATTCCATCGACGATGCCGCCATGCTCGCTGACGTAGGTTTGGGCATCGGGCTTCCCGTAGTTAGCCAGGAACCTTTCGCAATTTGCCTTTACCGAGAGCTCCTTGTACAGGAAATCCATGGGGACGATATCCTTATAGGCGGTTCGCCAGCCAAAAACTACTATCTCCGATATTCTCTGTCCGTCCGAGAGATCCGCTTTCCGTATCATGGGCACTCCTTGAGATCTACGCACGCTTCAACGCTTTTATTTTTCTACGGCGGCGCCGCCGTACTTGAATTCCGTTTTAGCTTTTGGCCGAACCTAAGGAAGGAGACCGGCAGATAGAGAAGCGATGCCAGCATAAAACCAGAGCCGCGACGACCAGGAGGAATTTCTTTCCCAGCCGTCCGCGAGCATGCCGTCGTTTTTATTCTTTTCGCCAGTAAAATATTTCCCCCATCCCCGGCCGCAATACGGGATTGCAAGTCCCGTAATAATCCATGCCATCGTATTTACGCGAGTCGAACCAGAAGCGCAAGAAGAGTATCCGGACAGTCGGCTTAGGCTGTATGACTTTATAACAATAGCATGCCCGAGCCAACAAAAAGACGGTTCGGAGCGCTAGAGTTTGAGCCTTTCGAGCAGGGAGACGAGATAGCGGCTGCGCATCTGTTCGCTTGCCATCAGTCGCTTGACCGGAGGTAACTTCAATATAACCCCAAGAATCGCTGCGAGCGCCCGATGGCTGAAAAGCACGCGGTTGTCGAAAATAAGATTTTGGAGCTTGCCGCGCTCTATGGCCATCAAGACGACGCGGTGGGTGGACGTCACAGGGCTTATGATTTTGCGCGGACGCTTTTTCATCGCAAGGGCGCCGGTGGCACAGGCTCGGGCGCACACCCCGCAGCCAAGGCAGCAGTCCTCCAGTATTTTCGCGATTCTCCGCTCGGGTTTCCGGGGATCGCGCGCGGTGACGAGCGCGGCGGCAGCGATGGGACAGGCATTGACGCATTTTCCGCAGCCTGAGCAGAGATTGGCCTGCACGTCGGCGATGAAGCCGCTCGTCTGTATCGGGTGCAGGGAACCGAATCGCCGCTGGGCCAGCAGGGCTTCGCAGCAGCATCCGCAGCAATTGCAGATGAACGCCACTTTTTTTTGCACGTTCTCCCCGAACTGCACGAGATTATGTCCGTAGGCCTTGTCCAGGAGCCCCATGCATTCCGTCGCGTCAATGCCGCGGGCATGTCCGTATTTAACGAGAGAGGCCGCCGTGGAGTTGAATGTCATGCAGATATCCATCGGCGCATCGCACGCCCGGCCGACGTGCGACATCTTGTGGCGGCAATAGCAGATGCCCACCCCGATGTGCGAGGCGCTCTTGATGACCCCGCTGGCCAATTCATAATCGAGGACTTCGAGCGACGGGGTTTTAGGCAGGTAGGGCTCCTGCACGAAGATGCGGCCCAGTTGGGTTATCCCGTCCGCGAACAGCGCCTTTATGAAATCTTCCTCGACGTTCATATATTGATAAAACAGTTCCGACAGGACTTTCTGGTCGATGTCGTTCCTGATGCGCATCAGCGAAAATTCAAAGAATCCGGCCATGGGCGGAGGCAGGCAATAAATCGTCGTGCCGTCATCGCGCCTAATATCGATCAGAATTGCTCGGCCGGCAAGCTCGTCGAGGATCTTCCGCGCCTCGCTTTCCCCAACCCGCCATACGGACGCGGCCTTTTCGGCATCGAACGGCTTGATTGGCAGAAGCGAGACGAGAGCCGCCTCTTTATCCGAAAATAACACCCGCAGGATGGCGTAGAGCAGCTCGGATGGCGGAGCTCCCTGGGGAAACCTGTTCAGCCTTTCTGTAAGTTTTTGATAACTTGATTTCAAGGTATTGTGCGCCATGTTTCCTCCTGGAATCCGGTCGGGCATCGATTCTACGCTGGGGTTCCCCGCTTGAACGGAAGCTCTTTATCCAGCTCGCGCGCAAGCGCGCAGGTTTCCTCGTTCGCCCCGCGAAGAGCTTCGCCGAGCGCGCGAGAAATCCTCTGGTCAAAAACGTCATGGAACGAGGAAGTCAATATCGACTCGAACCCCCGCCTTGCCTTATGATGGCCACCCATCCCCGGATCGAAAAAAGCGTATCCTTTTTGAATGGCGTATTCGATGGGAAGATAATAGCAGAGTTCGAAGTGCAGCGAGTCGATGTCGCGCTCGCATCCCCAATAGCGGCCAAAGAGCTTGTGCCCGCCATCGAAAAGCAGCGCCAGCGCCACCGGCTCTGCCTTATCCCCTTCATAGGCGGCGGATAGAAGCCAGCCCTGCGGCAGATACTGCGGAAGCAGCGAAAAAAAAGATTCGTTCAGGTATTTCGCGTCCCAGGGAAAAAATTTTTCATTCGTATTGCAGTAATATCGATGCATCGTTCCGAGCAGCGAAGGCGTCGCCAAAGCAGGGGGAATGATGCGGGTCACGATTCCGGCGGCGGCTATCGAGCTGCGTTCGCGAAGTATGTTCCTGCGCATATTCTTACTGAAAGCGGAAAGGTATCCGGAAAAATCGGCATAGCCGCCATTGCGCCAGAGATACCCTTGATGCTTCCATTCCACTCGAGAGCCGCCGCGTACGAAAGTTTCGAATTCCGGATCTACCCACAGGAAATGTATGCCGCCCGCCTTGGTTCTCGCGGCGAAACCGCTCGCGTACTCGAGGAGGCCCGAGGCGGCGGATTCTTCGCCGGGGGCGGTCATGACGCGCCAGACCGGCACCGGCGTCAGGGGAATCGTACCGACCAGCTTCGGATAATACTTCGCCCCGATGGACTCCGCCGCCTCGGCTACTGAAAAATCAAAGACAAAATCCCCCATCGAATGCGAGCGAAGGTAAAAAGGGGCGGCCGCGATCAATGCTCCCGCCCGTCGGGCGATCATGTGGCACGGTAGCCACCCGGTATTTTCGGCCACCGAGCCTGAAGCCTCCAGCAAGGCTAAAAAACCCCAGAGGAGAAACGGCGAACCATAGCGGACGGCAAGCGAATCCCAAGGTCCCTGCTCTACCTGCGCCATGCCGCCTACGACGGAATACTGAATCTTCTCCATGATTCCACTGTAACACATGCAAGATGCGGCGTCGAGGAAAGTCGCCGTCGATTTGGTTCCCCGGCTTACAATCGACGAGTTTCCCGCAGGTGCTTCGCATAAAATAGAAAAATCATCTTGGATTATTGCAATAGCCTGTCACAAAAGCTGGACATGCCCCGTCTAATAAGTAAACGATACGCGGAGGAATGTATGGAAACTGACTTTAAGGATTCAATGATAAGGAAAATGCTAGGACTGCTGGAAGAAACTTTCATAAAGCCCATAGGATTTTATTTGGAGAAAGAGACGTCGTACAACGCGACGCTTGAAAAAATAGATTGTGCGTTGGCATCGAAAATTAACCCCGCTACGAACGAGAGCATCGCGGGCCATGTTTTCCACGTAATTTTGTCGCTCCGCTATTTGCAGGATTATATTGCCTCAAAGGACACGAGCCAGTACGACTGGGGCAAGGACTGGAATGCTCGCGTGAACGCCGAGCAGTGGGAGAGCCTCCAGCGGGACCTCCTTGCGGAATACGGCAGGATGAAGGCATTCATACAGAGCTTCGGCGCGTGGTTCGAAGGCCAAAACATGGAAATCCTCATGGGGAGCATTGCCCATTGCGCATTGCACCTGGGCATGATCCGTCAGATCAAGGACTTCTAGAACTTGTTTTTTTCAGGCTGCCCCTCAATCGAAAAGCCAAGTGGAGAGATAGCGTTCCCCGGAGTCCGGCATGATTACGACGATAAGCTTGCCCGCGCTCTCGGGACGTTTGGCCACCTGAAGCGCCGCCCACATGGCCGCTCCCGAGGAAATGCCCACGAGCAGGCCTTCTTCCCTCGCAAGACGTCTGGCTTCAGCGCCGGCGTCTTCGTGCCTTGCCTGCAGAATTTCATCGATGACGGCTGCATCGTAAATGGCGGGAACGAAACCCGCGCCGATACCCTGAATCTTGTGCGGCCCCGGCTGGCCGCCCGACAGGACCGGTGAATCCGCCGGTTCGACGGCTATGGCCTTGAAGGATTTATTTTTTTTCTTCAGCGCCTTTGAGATACCGGTAATGGTACCGCCGGTTCCTACGCCCGCGATGACGATATCCGCCTTGCCGTCGGTCTCGCGCCAAATTTCCTCGGCGGTAGTGCGGGCATGCACGTCCGGGTTCGCAGGATTCTCGAACTGCATGGGCATGTAGGCTCCTGGCGTTGAGGCCACGAGTTCCTGAGCCTTGGCGATCGCGCCTTTCATCCCTTTGGCGCCTTCCGTAAGCACGAGCTCAGCGCCGTAGGCCATGAGAAGCTTGCGCCGTTCCATGCTCATGGTTTCGGGCATAGTAAGGATGATGCGGTACCCACGGGCGGCCGCGATGGCGGCAAGAGCGACGCCGGTATTTCCCGAAGTAGGCTCGATGATTACCGAGTCATTTTTAAGCGCACCGGATTTTTCCGCAGCCTCTATCATCGCAAGGGCAATCCTGTCCTTGACGCTGGAGAAGGGATTGAACGATTCGAGCTTGGCGAGCACCACAACCCCCGGAGCGGCTCCGTCGGCTCTCACCGCCACGAGCGGCGTATTGCCTACAAGTTCCGTTATACTTTTTGCATACTTCATGCTGTCCTCCTATATCGAATAATCCGGGACCGTTCCCGCCACTTCCGCGAGCGTCCTGCTCTTAAGATAGTCATTGATCACCGCATCCAGGCCGAGCCAGACCGGCCGCGTAGCACAATAGGCGGCGCGGGCGCAGGAATCGGAATTAGCGGTACACTCGAGCAGGGACGACCGGCCTTCGAGCGCCTCCACTACGGCAAGCACGGTAATCTCCTCGGGCCTCAAGGAAAGGCTGTACCCGCCTTTCGCGCCGCGCTCCGAACGAATGATTCCCGCAGCCTTGAGCGGGATCGCAAGCTTGGACAGATACACTTCCGGTATCGACTGCCGCTTGGCTATGCTTCCGAGATCCACCGGTTTGCCCGAGCCTTCGCGCACGAGGTCGACGAGCAGCCTGAGACCGTAGCGGGACCTTGTTGTTATGGCGTTCACATTATCCATCCTTATTAGACCTAATTAGTCTACTATCAGATACCCAACAAGTCAAGCACGAAAGAGCTCCTCGTCTACCGGGATGTATTGTCCATGGCGAAGTCTAGTACGAAGTTAATGCCGCCAATGGATTTACAGCCCTCGGAAACACTCCGTGCGCCCAGGCAAGAAAGAGGCCGAAATTCAGGATAGGAATTCCGGCTGCGTCGAGGGAGTCCAGCTGCATGAGCATCTTTCCGCGCGTCGCCATGCAGCCGCCGCAGATCACGGCCAAATCATAGCGCTTACCGGCCAGATCCTTTCCTAGTTCCCGGACGACCGTAAGCTCTACGGTCCTGCCTGTTTTTTTCGCAAGCAGCGCGGGTATCTTGACGGTCGCGATATCCTCGTGCGTTCGGTTATGCGTGCACGCCTCGAGCGCCAGGAGCGAAATAGTTCCGCCTTTTGCCGTATCAGCCGCCAGCGTATCCAGTAGGCGCAAGCCCTGCCGATAGCGGGCAAGCTCGCCTTTTTTGCGCGCGAACAAAATTGAAAACGAAGTGAGCGGCTGGTCCGGGGGAATCACCGCGGCGACCTGCGCGAATGCCTGGCTGTCGGTCACGACAAGCGTTGGCCTTTTTGCCAAGCCGGCATACGCCTCCGCGAGTTCCGTCTCCCTGCACACGACGGCCACGCAGCCGCGGTCGAGCGCGTCCCGCAGAGTTTCGGCCTCGGGCAGTATCATCCTTCCCCGTGGGGCGGCCGAATCTATGGGCGTGACGAGCAGGACGACGTCGCCCTTTTTTACTAGGCCGGCAAGCGGAGTCGCTTCGTCCAAGCGCTCTCCGCGGGAATTGCGGACCAGCATCAGGGCGTCTTTCAGTTCCGAAACGCCGGCTCCTGAAAAGGAATTTACTTCCAGGATGGCCACCGGCTTGCCCGTGCCCGTCATGGTTTTTATTTCGTCCAGCCACGCCGTTTTGGCGGGATGCCGTGGCTTGTCGGAGAAAGTAGCCGCCACGAGCATTGGTTTTCCCGCGAGCGAAAGGCGCCCGAACGCCGCTAGCTCGTGCGCCGACGGCTCTTTATGCAAGGGCGTCGCAAGGATGGCGATATCGGTCCAGGAAAGCCGCTCGAGGCTTTTTTCCACCCGAAGCAGTCCAAGCTCGCCTTCGTCGTCGAGGCCGGCGGTGTCGGTGAAGGAAACCGCGCCGAGCCCGCCTAATTCCATGGATTTCGATACAGGGTCGGTGGTGGTTCCGGCGACGTCGGAAACTATGGCCACCGGGCGCCCGGCTATGGCGTTGACGAGGGAGCTTTTCCCTGCGTTCCGCACGCCGAAGATGGCTATCTGGAGGCGTTCTGAATTCGGGGTGCCGGTCATCGGTCTGCCTCCAGTGATTTTTTATTACGCCTAAGGATCGCGGGTGAATCGCCCCGTTCCATCGAAAGGGTTTTTCCTATCGTCTTTACCCGCAGCCCCAGGCAGCCGAGGCATTTCATGCCGTCCTCGTCCAGGCAGATCTTGCCCGGATACAGCTCGTATTCCTTCTTGCGGTCCACAGGTCCTATGTTGGGCATCAGCACGTTGGCGCCGCACGCCAACATGCGTTCGCGTCCGTCGGGGGCGATGCTTCCCGCGGCGGTGGTGGCGGGCATGTTGGCGAAAGGCAGCGCTATGCGCACGAGTGCGCAGGCGTCCAGCGCGGGTTCAAGACCTTCGCAGGGAGCCTCGGCCAGCGGGGTTTCCGGGTGCGGAATGAAAGGACCGATGCCCACCATGTCAAAGCCGTATCGGCGGCAGAGTTCCACGTCCGCTTCCATGGTACCTTCCGCCGCGCCGGGCAAGCCCGTCATGAACCCCGAGCCCACCTCGAAGCCCAGCGAGGCAAGGTCTTCGAGAGCCTCGAGCCTGCGGGCCAGGGACGAGCCCCGCAGCTTGAGATGCAGCTTTTCGTCCGAGGTCTCGAAGCGCAGGAGATACCGGTCGCAGCCGGCGCTCTTGAGCAGCGCGTAGCTTTTCCGGCTCATGGTGCCGAAACTGTAGGTAAGAGCCGCTTCCCCGGACGTGGCGGACTTTATTTTATCGGCAAGCGCGGCGAGGCGTTCCGTGCCGAAGGCCGGATCCTCGGCTCCCTGGATCACGAAGGACCTCATGCCCGCGGAGAAGCCGGCGGATACCGAGGCGAGAATGTCCCCGTCGCTCAGGCTGTATCGAGTTATTTTTGTATTACCGCGACGTATGCCGCAGTACAGGCAGTCCTGCGCGCACGAGTTGGATGCCTCGATGAGCCCGCGGATGTAAACCTTGTCGCCGAAGGTTTCGCGGCAAACCCCGTCGGCCTGAGCCTGGATGGATTCGCTCACAGGTATACATCCCGCTCGCCGCCTTCGATGGCGGCAAGTCCCGCTCGCGCCTTCTCCTTCGTCTCCTCGTCCGGCAGCGTGGCGATGAGCCGGACGGTAAGCTCGAACCCGGCGCGCTGCGTATCCTCATCGGCAAAGTCGCGCAGGTATTCCGCAAACGTGAACATGGCGTTGGGCTCGCAGAAGCGGCGGATGAGCCCGGGTTTGGCCAGATCCATGAAATCGGCTCCCACGCGTCCCTTACGGTAACAGCCTGTGCAGAACGACGGCACGTAATCAAGCTCTGCCAGCTTTGCCACGACTTCCTGCAGGCTGCGGTGGTCGCCCAGCTGGAACTGGCTGCCGGCATGCGCGTTTTCGGCGGAACCGGCGGCGTCGGCGGCATACGCGCCCGGATCGGTCCTTGAGCCCGCGGAAATCTGGCTTACGCCGTACTTGAACAATTCGTTGCGAAGACCTTCGCTTTCCCTCGTGGACAGGATGAGGCCCGTATAGGGAAGCGCGAGGCGAAGCGTCGCCACGACACGGCGGAACTCGTGGTCGGAGAGGGCCTTGGGCACGCTCATGGCGGCGGGCGCTCCGTGCGCAGGCTCGATGCGGGGCACGCTGACGGTGTGGGGGCCGCAGCCGAAAGCGGCTTCCAGGTGCTCCGCGTGCTTGAGCATGCCCAGCACCTCGAAGCGGAAGTCGCCCAGGCCGAACAGCGCGCCGATGCCCACGTCGTCGATGCCGCCCTCCATGGCGCGGTCCATGACGAGGAGGCGTTTTTCGTAATCCGCCTTGGGGCCGGCCTTATGGAAATTCCCGTAGAGGTCGGGGTCGTAGGTTTCCTGGAAACAGGCATAGGTGCCGATCTTGGCGTCCTTGAGCCTCCGGAATTCGGGCACTTCCAGCGGGGCTATCTCCACGTTTATCCTGCGGATGGAAGAATCGGGGCCGCCGCGCGGATTACCTTCGCGGACCGCGTATACCCTCCTCATGGCCTCGAGGAAGCGGTCGATGCCTTCGGTGGCGTCCTCGCCGGAAAGCATGAGCACGCGCTTGTGCCCCTCGCGGAGCAGCGCCCTGGTCTCGTTCTCGATTTCCGCGTAGGAGAGCGACCGCCGCGCGAGCTCCTTGTTGCCCGCGCGGAACGAGCAGTACAGGCACTCGTTGGAGCAGCGGTTACCTATATATAACGGGGCGAACAATACGAGGCGGCGGCCGTAGATGTGTTCCTTGACGCGTCCGGCGGAGGCGAGCAGTTCGGTCTCGAGTTCCGGCGAGTCGGCATTGAGGAGCACGGCGGCTTCCTCCGCGGAAATGCCCTTCAGCAATTCGGCTTTCCTGAGTATGGCCCGTACGCGTTCGTGGGTCGGCTTTGCCGACTCTATGGTCTCCCTGATTCGCTGCGCGTCAATGAACGCGCGATTCCTCTGTGCTGTCGACATTGTCGTCCTCCCTGAATGCGGTGAGGACGGACTTTACCTTGACGCCGGAGAGCTTGCCGAGTTTGCCGGTAAGCGCGCCTATGGCGTCGGTATCACCCTCGACGACGAGGGAGATGAGCGAAATGCCCTTGCCGCGCATGGGTAGCCCCAGGCGGGCGTCGATGAGGTTCGCGTAGTCGGTCAGGAGCGTATTTACGTGCGGTACGCTGGTCTGGTCTTCTATTACCACGGCAACTATGCCGAGCCTCTTTTCCATCAGATACTTCCTTTGGATCGGTCAACCGGACTCAGGCGAGCGCCTGCGCCGGATAGGGGCACCTCGAGCTGGATGAATCCGTCTCTCAGTGTTCGACGCAAGACCGGCATGCCGGAATCGTGAAGGCCGCCACAAGGCGACCGTTCTATATTAGATATAATTATATCGAATGTCAAGCCCCATGACGCGGCTCATCGTTTTATTACCATAAGCTCGAAGTACCTGAACCCCGAAGAGTCCGCGGGGGTCCTCTCGATGCCGTGTATGTCGCTCGCGTACCCGGGAAAGTCATTCTCGAAATCCTGCCTGGCCAGCAGATAGTCGACGATGGCCTGCGATTTTTTATTAACTGATTCGCCTCCCATCAGGATGGGTATTCCCGGCGGATAGGGCACCACCATGACGGCGGAAATCCTGCCCCCGCCCTCCGAGCCCAGCGAATCCACCCGAACGAATTCAACCTGCTTCCTGACGATGGCCCGATACGCGTCCGCGGGGATGAGCGCCTGGTCGGGAATTATCTGCGACGAGCGGACCATGTTCTCCAAGAGCCCGCGCGAGCGGATGTACGAATGCATTTCCTGGCAGTGGTCCTTGAGGCCCATGCCTTTATAGCGGGCGGCGTGTTCGTGGATCAATTGGGGAAACACGGTCTCGAGCGGCGCGTTCACCTTGTACAGCTCCCTGAAGTTGAAGAGCTCCGCGAGCAGCGTGCCCTGCTTGCCCTTGGTGGTGCCCAGCGAATTGAGCAGCAGCCACGAATAGTAATCGGATTTTTCGCAGACGATGCCGCGGTCGCCCAGGTAACGCGTTACGATGGCGGCGGGGATGCCCGTATCGGACCATGCGCCGCGCACGTCGATGCCCGGGCACAGGAAGGTGAGCTTGATGGGGTCCAGCATCGCGTAGCAATCCGACAGGTCGGTCCTCGAGAATCCGTGCCACGCCTCGCCGGGCTTCAAGACCCAGTTGGACTGGTCGTCGATCAGGTCCTGGGTGGACTTCGCGATGATGCAGTCCGGCTGCCATATGCCGAAGAACCAGTCGCCTTCGCCCGTTTCCTCTTTTTTTATCCGGGCGATCTTCCTCCTGAGCTCGATGGCCTCCTCCATGATGTCTGCATGCGCGGTTTCGCCGTTGTCGTGCATCATCTTCGTGGCAATCTCCAGGGATGCCACCATGGAATACTGCGGGGACGTGGAGCAGTGCATCATGTACGATTCGTTGAACAGGTCGTGGAAATCTTCCTGCAGCTCCTCGGATTCCAGGACGCCACGGGGAAATTTCACGTGGATCATGGAGGCCTGGGAAAAGGCCGTCAGGAGCTTATGCGTGGAATGCGTGCAGAATATGAGCTTTTCGCGCGACTCGAGCGACATCCCGAAATGCTTCCTGTAGATCGGGTGGAATTTCGCGTAGGCAAACCAGGCCTCGTCGAAATGGAGCACCTCCGCGCCGAGTAAATATTTATTCGCATATTCGATGTCGTAGCAGATTCCGTCGTACGTGGAATTCGTGAGCGCTGACATCGCGTATTTCCTGGACCGGTCGATCCTGGAAAAGTCGACGGGGCCGATGATGCCGAGCGCGTTGCGTATGGGCACCATGTATTCAGGCTTCGCCGACGTTATGATCATGGCGTGGTTCAGCGATTTGTGGCAGTTCCGGTCGAGGAGGCAGGTATCGCCGGGCGACACCTGGCTGCGCCAGATAATCTGGTTGCCCGTGGAAGTTCCGTTGAGCACGTAATAGGTGCTGTCCGCCCCGAACACCTTCGCCGAGAAGCGCTCCGCGTCGCCGGTGACGCCCGAGTGGTCCAACAGCGAGCCGAGCTCCGGAACCGAAATGGACAGGTCCGCGCGGAGCACGTTCTCGCCGAAGAACTTGTGGAACGCCGTTCCCGACGGGCTCTTAAGGAAGCCCTGCCCGCCCATGTGGCCGGGCGTATGCCAGGCGAAGTTGTACTCGTGCACGTAGTCCACGAGATTCCTGAAAAACGGCGGAAGCACCGTCTGCATGTAATCGGTAACGCTGCGCTCGATGCGCCCCGCGTTGAACTGCGGCGTATCGGTGAGCTTCCATATTACGCCGCTGATCTTCTCCAGCACGGGATTGGGAATGCTCTCTATGGAGGCGCGGTCGGACAGGATGAGGATGGGGATGTTCCGATTGCGCTTGCGGATATACTCGACGAAGCGGAGGCCGGAATCCGCCCCCGTCATCGATTCGTTTTTCTTGTGCACGCGGCCGGGGCTCTTGTTCTCCCAGTCAACCACGATGGTGCCGAGGTCTTCCCGCGAATAGATGAAATCGCAGGCGTCGCCGTACGAGGAATTGAATACCGCCGCACAGCCGTTGACCTCGGTGAGGGTCTTTATTATTTCCCGGAGCCAACTGCCTTCGTCCGTCTGCTGCTGCAGCTGATCCGAGACGAAGAGCACCGGCCAGGATCGCTTGCCGAGCTGCTTCATGGCGCTACGCCGGCGGCAGTATGCGCCGCTACCGCGAATACCTTGCCGTCCTTCAGGTAGGCATATGCGCCCGTGCGTCCGTCAAGGGCTCCGGGGTACTCGCCGGAGCTTATCAGTATCATGCTCCACATAACTCCCTTGACGGGGTGGGCGTAATATTGGAGCGCATGGCCATCCGCCGATTTCCCGATACGGGAAGATATGTCCCAATACGAAGCGGAACGAGCGGAGCCGGTAACGATCGCGTTTGCCGACTTGTCCAGCGTCTCGAAATACCAAAGCGTGCCGTCACCGAGAAAACCGAGATCTTCGACTCCTATAACCGTGTCGACAGGTTGGCCATCTAGCATGATGATGCTTTCATCCCTTTTTTTTACCGTCCACGCCGATTTGCCTTCCGCAGATACGGCGAGGTATCTGATGGAGTCATACGGTCCGTACTCGCCACCCTTGGTTACGACATATCGGGTTCCTTCCTCGCCCTTCGTGTACGCCAGGTTACCCGAGCTTGCGCCTGCGTGGCTCACGCCCCCCGATGAATACAAGGCTGGGTCGCTGCCGATGTACAGGAACATTCCTGCACTCTGCTTGTCCTTCACTCTAAAGACGGTCCTGCCGTCAGGTAAAAACTCCAGCTTGTCCGCAGCGACGAAAGGTCCCCGGAGTCCGTCGCCTCCGACCACGAAATCTGCGTCGGTATCCATCTTGCTTATCCAGCCAAGCTTGGATCCGTCCGCCGAAAAAACAAAATCATGCATGGATCGCCAGTTGACGAGGCCGTCGGTGGCCTCTTCCGTAATTCCGTTGACATATAAGCTCGTAACGGTATTCTTGCCGTTGGCGAACCACAATGCCTCATCGCTACCCGGCTTCCAGAAAGCGCCGCGAACGGCGCGATACGGACCGAAGAGGGAATCGCCCATGACGACCCAACGCTCGTCGCCGATATGCGTTACTGAAAGCGCAATACCGCTTGCCGGCGAGAGCTTGAAAGGGACGATCGACGTTTCCGGGTCATACATGCCCCCGATGAAGGAAAGACCCGAGTATTTTTTTTTATCGACTGAAAGCACATACCCGTTTTTCGTATTTCCCGCTTCGATCGCTGCGTATACAAAGCCCTTGGCGGCGGCGGAATACGTAAAGTAATTCATGAGCATCGCGCTGTTATAGCCGTCGAAGGGACCCGACCTGGCGCCATCCACGACTACAAAATAAACATATCCGGAATTCGTCTTGCTGCCTGCGATATATCCGAGCGATTTTCCGTCATCCGAAAATAAAATCGGCCCTGGCATATACCAGACAGCGGATTTCTTGCCGTCCAAGAACAAAGCACAGTTGTCCTTCTTGTCCCTGGCCCACCAAGCGCTGCGCTTTCCGTTTGGCGACAAGACCCTGCCATCAATCCTTGTATACGGGCCGAAGCGATTGCCGCTCAGCAGCACGTACCAGGCTCCGTCTTTGGCGCACGGCCCCGTCACGGCCATGTAGCCGTCTCCCGCGACTATCAGGTCGACGAGAGGCTCACCTTCCTGCAAAACGAGGGCCGATTCCAAAACGCGGGTCTGTGCGCCGGCAAGGCTTCCAGCGAGCATTAAAATTAGAAGCCCTACTATTGATCTGGCCATAGATTAATCTCCGTAGACTTATATTCCTCGCTGATTCCCTGCAGGAATCAGGTTTTTTTTATCGTCCTCTAAAAACTGAAGTTTCCAGGGGTCTCCTATAAAAAGAAAACATCGAAAAACATTGGTTTTACGATATCGCAAAATTACTAACAAGTCGCTTGACGCATCGACAAATCGGATCGAGACGCCCAGCCGCCGGGGAATATTTCTTCCGGCGGCACCGTCGTTTAACCTATTTCTTCGCCGCTTCGGAAACGGCTACCGCTACGGCCACCGTCGCCCCTACCATGGGGTTGTTTCCCATGCCTATGAGGCCCATCATCTCCACATGCGCCGGTACCGACGACGATCCGGCGAACTGCGCATCCGAGTGCATGCGGCCCATGGTGTCGGTCATGCCGTAGGAGGCGGGACCGGCGGCCATGTTGTCCGGGTGCAGGGTGCGGCCCGTTCCGCCGCCGGAAGCCACCGAGAAAAACGCTTTGCCGTTTTCCAAGCGCTCTTTCTTGTAGGTGCCCGCGACCGGGTGCTGGAACCTCGTGGGGTTCGTGGAGTTACCGGTAATCGACACGTCGACGTTTTCCAGATGCATGATTGCCACGCCCTCGCGCACGTCATCCGCGCCGTAGACTCGAACCTGGGCCTTCTCGCCCTTGGAATAGGCCACCTCGCGCACGATGGTCAGCTTGCTCGTGTAATAGTCGAAGTTGGTCTGCACGTAGGTAAAGCCGTTGATGCGCGCGATTATCTGGGCCGCGTCCTTGCCTAGGCCATTCAGCACTACCTTGAGCGCCGCCTTGCGTGCTCGGTTCGCGCTCTTCACGATGCCGATTGCGCCTTCCGCCGCGGCAAAGGATTCGTGGCCCGCCAGGAAGCAGAAGCATTTCGTGTTCTCCGACAGGAGCATGGCGCCGAGGTTGCCGTGCCCTATGCCCACCTTGCGGTCGTCGGCCACCGAGCCGGGTATGCAAAAAGCCTGGATTCCCTCGCCCAATACCCTGGCGATTTCCGCGGGGTCGGAGACGCCTTTTTTAATCGCTATGGCCGCGCCCACGGTGTACGCCCAGCACGCGTTCTCGAAGCAGATGGACTGGACGCCGCGGACGATGCCGGCGATATCAAGCCCCTTGGCCTCGCAGATCTTTTTCGTCTCTTCGATGGAAGTAATATTATATTTCGCCAGGACCGAAGTGATCTGGGCTATCCTGCGCTCGTAGCTTTCAAATAATGCCATGGTTTCCCCCTCTCACTCGTGCCTGGGATCGAGATGCTTCGCCGCTTCGGCGAACCTGCCGTATACGCCCTTGGATTTCTCCAGCGCCTCGGCCGCGGGAACGCCTTTTTTTACGGCATCCATCATATTGCCGTAGTTGACGTACTCGTACCCGATGATCTCGCCGTTTTCATCCACGCCGATCCGGGTTACGTAACCTTCCACCATCTCAAGATAGCGGGGGCCCTTGGCTTTAGTGGAGTACATGGTGGCCGTCTGGCTGCGCATGCCCTTGCCCAGGTCCTCGAGGCCGGCGCCGATGGGAAGGCCTCCTTCGGAGAACGCGGTCTGGCTTCGGCCGTACACGATCTGCAGGAACAGTTCGCGCATCGCCGTATTGATGGCGTCGCAGACGAGGTCGGTGTTGAGGGCTTCCAAAATAGTTTTGCCGGCAAGGATCTCCGCGGCCATCGCGGCGGAATGCGTCATGCCCGAGCAGCCTATGGTCTCGACCAAGGCTTCCTCGATGATGCCCTCCTTGACATTGAGGGTAAGCTTGCAAGCCCCCTGTTGGGGAGCGCACCAACCCACACCGTGCGTCAGGCCGGAAATGTCTTTTATTTCCTTGGCTTTAACCCATTTGCCTTCTTCCGGGATAGGTGCCGAGCCATGGTTCGCGCCTTTTGTCAGCACGCACATATGCTCCACTTCTGCTGAATACATCATCAGTTTCCTCCATATCAGAGATTCTGAGGGAACTATAAAACGTTATGCCGGTTTAGTCAAAGAGCTTGACCACGATGGAAGCCCTTGAGTACCATCGGAGCATGAAACACGTTGTGGTTATCGTCGACGGAATGGGAGGCGGCCTGGGATCGCAGCTTGCGACCGGGCTGCGCAAAAGCTTCGGCGACCGAGTCTTGATTATCGCCCTGGGCACGAACGCCAGCGCCACGGAGCGAATGCTCAAGGCAGGGGCCGACCGGGGCGCCAGCGGGGAAAACGCCATCAAGGTATCCATAGGCTTGGGAGATTACATAATGGGACCCATCGGTATCGCGATAGCCGACAGCATGATGGGCGAAGTAAGCCAGGCAATCGCCTCGGCCGTGCTGGCGGCTCGGGGGGAGCGCATCCTGCTGCCGGTGGAACAAAGCCATTTTACGCTGGTGGGCGTCGAGCGCAAGAGCACGGCCGCCCTCATCGCGGACGCCATCGGCATCCTGGACAAAAAACTCGGCAATGCGCTTGAGATTCCGGAAAGTCATGAAAATAAAAAAACAGATGCCGACGATCGTCATCCTCTATAACAAACCCAAGGGACTTGTTTCGTCACGGCGCGACGACCTTGGGCGGGAGACGGTTTACGAACGCCTGATTCCCAAGCTTCCACAGGAGTTGCGGAATTTGGAATGGCATACCGTCGGACGCCTGGACAAGGATACGACCGGGCTCCTGTTATTCACCAACGACGGCGCTTTCGTGCACCACGCCACCGCGCCCGCTACCGGGCTTGCAAAACGCTACCGCGTACTGGCAAAGGGGCTGCTCACGGATGAGCAGCTGCGGGCTTTGTCCGAAGGCGTGGATTTGACCGGAGGCCTGGGGCGCAGCGCGCCGGCGCGTGTCGTTCTAGTCGGCCATAATATAGGAACATCCTGGATTACGGTGGAAGTGCGCGAAGGCAAGAACCGCGAGGTGCGCCGCATGATGCTGGCGGTAGGAAGCCAAGCCATCAGGCTGCACCGCGAAGCCGTGGAAGGCCTTGAGCTGGACGTCGCAGAAGACTGCTGGCGCCAGCTCTGTGACGATGAAATCAGGAAAAAGCTCCGTTTCAATGGATAATACATCCATTGAAACGATCCGCTAGAGCGAGAGATTCACTCCGGGCATGAAGCGGGCGCCTTCGCCGTACCTGGTAACGTTGACGAGGCCGATCTGCATGCCCCTGAGTAAACCGGTTACGTTTACGAGGCCAAGCTGCATGCCTGCGCACTTATCCGAAAGATTGACGATGCCTATCTGCGAGCCGTGAACCGTCTTGGCAAAATTGAGTACCAAGTTGGCTTGTATGAATCTAGCCTCGTCCGCAAAACCCAGCAAGCCCATCTGCACGCCGCTCATGACGCCGGAAACGCGGTTGATGAGGCCGAAATCGAATCCGGACACGCCGACGTTATCGCTGTAGACCAAGGCAAGCCTGAAGCCCTTTATGGCTGTCTTGGCGGGAACCAATTGCATAGGCGCCCAAATGGAAAACTGGACGGGAAAGGATTTCCTGTCCGGCAGGGGGGCGAAAACGTTACCCGTCTGCGCCGGAAGCGAAATGGCCAGCCGAGGCCCGGACTTGGAGGCGCGCGCGCTCGTCGCCAGGGACCGGGCCTGCTGCCCGAGACTCGAGAGCATCAGCGCGAAATCCGCGAAAAGGTCCTCGGAAACACCGATTACCGTCGCGCTCGACGTATCTATCATGCGCAAGGACAAAACGCAGCGGCCATCCTCGTATCGGCTGACGGATCCTCCCACGACGACATCCGCGGACAGCTGCTTGCCAACGCTTTTCTGGGATTCTGCGTCGGCGGCCGCGCTCATTGAAAATTCTATTTCGCCCAGCAAGGCGTCGCGGGCCGTGCGGTCGATAACCGTAAACGAGTTCGTGGCGAAGATGGCGGCGGTAAGGCCGTCCACGATTCCCAGCATTTCTTCGTTGCTCACGTCCTTCACGCGCAGGTCGAGCACGGAAAGCACCGGCTTTTGAGATTGGGCGGCGACCCCCGCGACGCAGGCGATCAGCAGCAGGGCCGCAGCGAGGCTGCGCGCACGTTGAATTTTCATATATCCTCCAAAACCTTTAGACGGAAGTATACAGCAGATCGACTTGTTTTTCAGCCGAAAAAGCTGTTTTATGCCGGAAGCGTTATATTTTTGCAACATCATGCCCGTGCGGCTAGGCTCCCGCCGCGGTGTCGAGGAACGACTGGACATCGGATCGGCCCAGGATGGCCCGCACCTTTTTGGAGAAATCGGGGGATTCCTGCAGCGGGTGCGCGCGGTAAAGGTCTACCCAGCCGTCGTTCATGGCATAGTCCAGCTTGGCGCGGGTATCCACAAGGATTTCCCGTATCGCCGGAGCATCCGGCGTATTGAACACCAGCTTGAGCGGGTCTACGTAACCGTTCCGGAGGCACTGGGGCACGCAACGCTCGCAGGTGCACGGCTTGCCCGGATTTATGAGGCTGCAATGGTCGTTGAGAAAATTGAACAGCTTGTTCCTGGAACGGGAGAGCATCTTCCTGTAATTTTCCTGGCTTGTTTCCATGATCTCCGCGGCGACCTTGCCGCTGACGCCCAGGATGTGGCCGAGGATAAACACTATCCTTTGCCTCCGGTTGAGGCAAAGCAGCATTCCAAGCATGCATTTTACCATGATTTCCTTGACGATGAGGGATTGGTCCGCGGGCATGTCTTTCGGGTCCATCGTGTCCGCCTCGAATCGCCTGTTGAGCTCCTCGTCGTCCAAAGCTGCCGTCTTGATGTATTTTTCATGATACTTTTCGGTATTGGATTTTTTCATGCTGAGTACGTGATTAACCGCTATGCGGTAGAGCCAGGTTCCGAAACGGCTGTCTCCCTTGAAGGTGGAAAGCTTCATGACGGACTTGAGGATTATTTCCTGGCTCAAGTCCTCGGCTTCGTGAAAATCCGGAATCATCCGCAGCACGATGTTGAAAACCAGAGGCTGATGGATTTTTATCAGGTTTTCGATGGCCTGAGTATCGCCTTGCTGAGCCTTGGAGACAAGAATTTTCTCGAAGTCCTCGTCGATATTATCAAGGGAACTGGTAAGTCGTGCCGGCATGGAATACTCCTCGCATCCGTATCCTGATTTATTTACCGGCATCTGTCAAGACTTTGGGCAAAGCCGCTCGATTACCGAAAGCTCCAATGGAGATTCCTGAGTACCAGGGCTGATTCGAGGGTTTCCGCAAGCTGTTCAGGCGAAGCTTTGGAATCCGCCGGGAGGAACGGCACTCGCACGGTCTCGCCGGGCAGGAGGGTAAAGCCCGAGTCCTTGAAGCGTCCTTTGATTCCCGAGGCCTCCGGCGCCACGAAAAACGCGGGAGCCTCGCAGCGAAGGACGAGAGTAACGACGGATTCTACTGTTAGCAGTTGGGCTGTAAGCCGGGGATCATGGATGGAGCATCGCTTGGGTTCCGTCCTGAAACAATCCGCCGAAAGTTCCAGAACCCCGTCCGTCCACCTGGCGGCGATAAAAGTCTCGTCGGCATTTCCTGCAAGCGTTTCCAGGGAAGCGCTCCATAGGCAGGTGGACGAATCCGCGCCGATCGGGGCTTCGAGCCGCTCCGTGGCGATTACGTTTCCGCCAAAATCCATCACGGACACCGTGAGCCTGCCGGAGAGGGCCTGGAGCCCGTCGTTCATGCCCACGGCGCTTATGGCTCCGTCCTTGATTACGAGCGCCAGCCTTTGCCTCGCGTAAAAACGCGCCGCCTCGTAATGGAGCAGTTTCCAGGAGGCATCGTACTCGAGGCTCGACCAGCTTGAAACCGGCCAGACGTCATTCAACTGCCAGTAGAGCGTACCCATGCATTCGGGACGCAGCGACCGCCAATAATCCACGGCCGTGCGTATGGCCAAGGCCTGCTGCACCTGGGAAAGGTACAGGCTGGCGGAAAAGCCTGAAGGCATGCGGAAGTAGCGGGCCATGGTCTCGAGCATGAGGCTGTTGCCGCGCGGATGCCGCTGATGGTGCTCCATGACCGGTGAAGTTATATTCCATTCGCTTTCCGACGCGAAAGACGCCACGGTGGACAGCGACGGGAAGCTTTGGAAACCGAACTCCGAGCAGAAGCGCGGCTTAACGTCCAGGTAGGAGGAAAAAGGCTTGCCTTCATGCCACACCGTCCAGTAGTGCATGTCTCCCCGGCCGCCCACGTGCCAGTTGTCGGAAAAATCGTCGGGCCCCGCCGAAGGCGAACTGGGCCACCAGGCATGGTCGGGATCGAGCTCCCGGACCAGCCTGCCTACCGTTCCCTCGGTAAGCCTGTCGTAATCCGCGATATACCGAGCCGGACTGGCCTTCGATTCCTCGAACCAGGTGATGGCTCCCAGGGCTTCGTTGTTTCCGCACCAGAGGCCCAGGCAGGCGTGGGAGGACAGCCTGGCCACCTGATACCTGACCTCGGTTTCCACGAGCCGCAGAAACTCCTTGCCGCTCGGATACAAGGCGCAGGAAAACATGAAGTCCTGCCATATCAGCAAGCCTTTTTCGTCGCAGAGATCGTAAAAGTCATCGGACTCGTAGCGGCCTCCGCCCCATACGCGCAGGCAATTCATGTTGGCTTCCGCGGCGGCGGACAGCAGCTTGTCCAGGCGGTCGCGGGTGCGCCGCGAAGGCAGGCTGTCGGCGGGAATCCAGTTGGCGCCTTTGGCGAACACATCCCTTCCGTTTACCCTAAAAAACATGCTCTTGCCGGCGGAGTCCTCTTCCGCCACCACGAGCAGTTCCCTAAAACCGATGCGCCTCGAGAGGACATCGCCGCGACCTTCGGAACCGCGAGCCCTAACAGTCAGGTTATATAATATTTGCTCCCCGTAGCCGGCCGGCCACCAGAGCGCCGGATTTTCCACGTTGAGCCGGATGTCCACCGTCGACGTCCCTGCCTCAAGCCGTACGGTCTTTTCCGTGGCCGATCCCGCGATTTCGGCGGACAGGCTGACGTCACCGGCTTTCGCCGCCTGAAGTTCCACCGTGGCGATTACAACCCACGATTCGCCCAGGCGCTTGGCCGATGCGCGCAGGGATAGTATTCGCACGCCGTCGACTCCCGACAGCCGGAGCCCGTCGTAGATGCCTCCGGTCATAATGCAAGGACCCCAATCCCATCCCGCCATGCACTGCTCCTTGCGCAGGAGGTTCCTGTGCGGCGAGTGGACGGGATAGACGGAGCACGGTATGGGATACTTCAGCGCGGCCGCTGCCTCGGCGGCTTTGTTCTCGGGGGAGTGAATCAGTATTTCGAGACGGTTGACGCCCGGGAGGAGCGCGTCGCCGGGATTGACGCGAAAACCTGCGAACATGGTTTCGTTGGCCCCGATGAGGCGGTCGTTCAGCCTGATATCGGCGACGGTGTCCAAAACGTCGATTTCAAGGGAAATGAGTTCGAGTTTCGTGAATTCTTCGGTAACGGAAAAATCGCGGTACAAGAGCCAGTCTTCGCGGCCCACCCACTGCGCCTTCAATTCGTCCGTTCCGAAATAAGGGTCAGTAACTTCGCCGGAGGCGATAAGCGCCGAAACGATGTCTCCGGGTATGGCAATGGGCCTGTCGCTTGAATCGCTTACTCGGCGCAAAGTCCAGGCGCCGGCCAGATCGAGGGTTTCCATGCTAGCGGTGAGCGCGGTCCACGGGACAGTTCCTGCCGTCCTCGCGGTAATGGCAGCCGGGGGAGCAGCGCGCGCACTCGTTGACCGGCTGGCCTATGATCGCCTTGTTCACCCACGCGGGATCCGCGAGAAGCCCCCGGCCCACGGCCACGAGATCGACGAGGTCGTTGTCCAGGAGATAGGCGGCCTGCGAAGGTTTCGTAATGCCGTTGACGCAGGCGACGGGCAGCCTTACCTTCTTGCGCAAGGCGCAGCCCATCCACGCGATGGGAGGCAGGGGAAAGCCGGCCGGTGCCTTTATGGCATCGGCTCCGCTGCCGTCCGCGCCGATGCCGGCCGATACGTTCAAAAAGTCCACGCCGGCCTCCTGCAGCCTGTCTGCCAGGTATGCATCCTCGAGAAAGGCCGGATCGTTGACGCCAAGGCGATAGCCGATAATAAAATCTTTACCGACGGCCGACCTTATTTCGCGGGCTACGTCCAGGGAGAGCTTGATTCTGCCGTCCAGCGTCGCTCCATAGGCGTCGCTTCGCCTGTTGCTTTCGGACGAGGTGAATTGATTCAATAGATAACCGTGGGCGCCGTGAATCTCCACGCCGTCCAAGCCGGCCTGCCTTGCTCGCACCGCCGCGCGGACGAAGTCCGCCTTTACCTGCTCGATCTGGTCCATGCCCAGCGCGTGCACGTGCTTGTCTCCGTCACTGGAGGCCGAGGCCGAAAAACGCTCCGGCCCGACGGCTTTGGCGCCCGCATGAACGAGTTGCACGGTGACCAGGGCGTTTTCCTTGCGGCAGGCTTTCGCGATGCCGCTGAATTGGTCCAGATGCGCGTCCGACCACAAGCCCAATTCGGTGGGATTGAGCCTGGCTGCCTTGGTGATGGCAGTAGCCTCCACCACGATGAGGCCTACCCCGCCCCGTGCCCGGCGGCCGTAATGCTCCGCGCGGCTTACGGTTTCCTTGCCTTCGCCGTCCGCCCAATTGAAGCACACCATGGGCGGCATGATAATTCTGTTACGAAGGGTTTTCCTGTTGATCGTCAAGGGAGCGTTTATCTTTACGGCCATAATTTTCCTCGTTACCGGAATCTTGGCTTCATTGCGCCGCTCTGTCAATACCGCGGGCGTATCGACAAGGCGGCTCCAGTGCTTTCAGGCAGGCTTGAAGCGCTCGAGCAAGTGCAGCGCGCCGGATACAGCGGAACCATCGGATTCGTCCTTTCGGTAAAATTCGCCCAATTCCTTGTGAAAAACGTAATCCTCGCCCCAGGCTTTGTAATTCTGCACGATTTCGCACACAGCCCTGCCCACGTAGCGCGCCTCGGCATCGGTCATCGTAGGATGCAGCGACACGCGAACCCAGCCGGGTTTGTCGGTAAGGTCGCCCGAGTCGATCATGTCGGTAATCCTGCAGGATGTAGCCTGGTTTATCTTGAAGAGAATATGCCCGTACGTCCCGGCGCAGCTGCACCCGCCGCGAGTCTGTATTCCGTAACGGTCGTTCAGGAGCTTGACGACCAGGTTATGGTGCGTTCCCGGCGTAAAGAGCGAAATGATTCCGAGTCTATCCAGGTTCTGAGGCTCAAGGAGAAAAACCCTGTCGTCCTTCGAGAGTTCGGCGAGAAATATTTTCTTCAGTTCTTTTTCGCGGTCGAGGATGTTTTTCGTACCCATCTCGTCCTTTATCTTGATGGCGAGCGCCGTGCGGATGGCCTGGAGAAATCCCGGCGTACCGCCATCCTCGCGCGCCTCTATCTCGTCGACGTACGCATGCGTGCCGAAGGGAGTCGTCCACTTTACGGTGCCGCCGCCCGGCTGGTCGGGCACGTCGATGGTGTACAGCTTGTTGGAGAGCACGAGCACGCCCGAGGTCCCCGGTCCGCCCAGGAATTTATGGGGCGAGAACGTAATGGCGTCCAGGCGCTCTTCGGGATTTTCCGGATGCATGTTTATATCGACATAGGGGGCGGACGCCGCGAAATCGATAAAGCACAGCCCGCCGTATTTATGCATGAGCGCGGCCATTTCATGATACGGGGTAATTATTCCGGTAACGTTGGAGCAGGCGGAAAAAGCCCCGATGAGGCGGGATCTGCCGATATTTTCCTTGAGAATGCTCTCGAGGGAGTATAAGTCGGGTAAGCCGGTTTTAGCGTCGCGCTGGATAAGTACTACGTCGGCGTCGCATTCTTCCCAGGTTATCTGATTGGAGTGATGCTCGAGGTGGGTAACGATCACGAGCGGCCGTTGCTTCTCGTCCCGGCAGACGCCCGTGCATCCGGCCGGCACGCGGAGTCCAAGCATGCGCTGAAGCTTGTTGATGGCGGCGGTCATGCCAGAGCCGGAAAACAGGAGCGAATCCGTGGAGGAAGCGCCAACGTGTTTTTTGATGATGTCGCGGGCCTCGTGATACGCATGCGTCATGGCCGTGCCCGTGTAGGTCGTCTCCGTATGGGTATTCGCCACGAGCGGCCCGATCTCTCCCAGCATAAAGTCTTCAAGCGGCCGGTAAAGCCGGCCTGAGGCTGTCCAATCCGCATAGACGATGGGGCGTACGGTTCCGTCCGACAACGGCATCGTTGCATCTATTCCAACGATATTCGAGCGAAACCTGGAAAAATGTTCTTCAAGCGACACGAGAGCCTCCCGTTTGACGATATTAAAACCGTATAGCAGACGCACAACGAGAAACAAACAAGTTTTCCGTTGTGCTTTTGATGCTTTATTTTCACTATATAGCGTAAAGTCGATAAATTCTACAGGTCAGCTTCAACCGCCTTCGACGGCTAAAGCTGACCGAAATTCAATTCGCGGGCGAATTGAATTTTTTACGGTGCGATTTACGTTTTCAGAGCGCCGCGCTATACTGTCGCTTGCGAAAGCAAAAAGGGAGACCATGGATCATGCGCATACTCATACTCGGCGGCAGCCATTTGATAGGCAGGCATATCGCGGAAACATTATTTTACGCGGGCAACGTCGTAACGGTCTTTAACCGGGGTGTTTCCGCCGACGAGCTGCCCGAGGGAATCGAGCGCCTGAGGGGAGACCGCGACAAAGGGATCGAAGGGCTACAAAGCCTGGACGGCCGCACGTGGGATGCCTGCGTGGACGTCAGCGGCTACACCGCGCTGCAGGTCCGGGCCAGCGCGGAAAAACTCCGCTCCCGGGTATCGCGCTATGTTTTTATAAGCGCAGTCAAGGCCTATGGCGCTCCCGAAATCCATCCGGTCTTGGAATCGCATCCCCTGATGAACCCGGCAGCGGAAGACGTGACCGAAATTACCGACGAGACCTACGGTGCCCTTAAAGTCCGCTGTGAGCGGATCGTGCGGGACTTGTATGCGGAGCGCTGCACCATCCTCCGGCCGCAGGTCGCGGCCGGACCCTACGACAATAGCGGCCGCTATTCATATTGGCTTTCCCGGGCCATGGCGGGTACGCGGATGATGGCGCCCGGCGACGGATCGGACCACCTGCAGCTTATCGACGCGCGGGACATCGCCAGGTTCGTGATGACGATCCTGGAAAAATCCATAAACGGTATTTTTAACATGGCGGGTCCGCGCTTTACCTGGGCTGAATTCATGCGCGTCATCGGGGCAGGCGATATCGTCTGGGTTCCGGCCGAAATTATCGAGGCCGAAGGTCTTGCCTTTTACGAGCTGCCTTTGTATCGACCGGAACGCTACCCGCGCTGCGCCTTGGGATCGGCAAGCCTCATGGACGTAAGCAGCGGACTCGCGCAAAAGGCCGGCCTCACGCTCACGGCCCCGGCGGATACCGCGGGAGCCATGAGGGAATGGATGCGTGGCCGCAATTTCCCCGTCATGCTTACGGCAGAAAAGGAAAAGCGGCTGATCGATCTCGTCAGTTGATGAACAGGTTCTTGCTGGAAAAATTGGGATCGCTGGTCATGTTCACGCCCAGCCTGCGAAGCCCCGCTTCGTCGCCCGGCGTGGAAATATGGGTGACGTGGACTTCGCAGTTGCGCAGGTCCTTCAGCTTTTCCATGGCCATCTGGGCCGTGGGATTCGTGGCGGCGGAAATCGCCAGCGCTATCAGGGCTTCCTCGAGATCCAGGCTGATGGCCTTGGCATCCAGGATTTCCTTCTTCATGTTTCGGATGGAATCGAGGATGGTCGGCGACAGGAGATGGAGCTGATCGGGAATGTTCGCCAGTTTCTTGATGGCATTGAACACGAGGCTGGACGTGGCGTGCATGGTGGGGGAATTTTTTCCCGTAACGATGCTGCCGTCCAGAAGCTCCAGCGCCGCGCCGCAGTAAATGCCGTCGTTGCCCTTTAATGTCTGGTTTTCGGCGTCCATGGCGGCCTTGCGCGCGGCCGCGACCACGGGTCGCTCGTCCAGCTTGATGCCCATTTCTTCCATTATAAGCTGCGAGTGCTCAACGGTGTCCTTGCTTACGAATCCCATGGCGTATTCGCATGAGTAGCGGAAGCAGCGGCGGATGACTTCCTGCCTGGACGCCGCCTGCACCACCTCGTCATTGATGATGCCGAAGCCGGCGCAGTTAACGCCCATGTCTGTCGGTGATTTATAAATGGCGGCCTCGCCGGTAATGCGCTCCAGGATGCGCCGGAGCACCGGGAATACCTCGACGTCGCGGTTGTAGTTGATGGCGGTCTTGCCGTAGGCGTCGAGGTGGAACGGGTCGATCAGGTTAAAATCCTTGAGATCGGCGGTGGCGGCCTCGTAGGCTATGTTGACCGGGTGCTTCAGGGGAATGTTCCAGATGGGAAAAGTCTCGAACTTGGCATAGCCGGATTTATGCCCCTGGCGATAATCGTGGTACAGCTGAGAAAGGCAGGTGGCAAGTTTGCCGCTGCCCGGTCCGGGCCCGGTAACCACGACGAGCGGTTTGTCGGTTTCTATATAGGAATTGGCGCCGTAGCCTTCGTCCGAAACGATGGTATCCACGTCGGTGGGGTAACCGTTGGTAAAGCGGTGGGTGTACACCTTGACGCCGCGTCGCTCCAGCTTGTTCTTGAATATCTTGGCCGCCGCCTGCTCTTCGTACCGCGTTATCACCACGGCCTTGATCTCCAGGCCCCAGCCCCGAAAATCGTCGATCTGCTTAAGCACGTCGGTGTCGTAGGTGATGCCGAAATCGGCGCGTATTTTCTTGCGCTCGATATCGCCGGCGTAGATGCACATGATGATGTCGGCGCGTTCCTTGAGCATCTGCAGGAGATGCATCTTCACGTTCGGGTCGAACCCGGGCAGGATTCTCGCGGCATGAAGGTCGAACATGATCTTGCCGCCGAATTCCAGGTACAGCTTTCCGTCGAATTTCTTGACCCGCTCGAAAATATGGTTTGCCTGCATTTCAAGATATTTTGCGTTGTCGAAACCGAGACCCCGATACGATGGCTGCGTGCTCATGGTTGCTCCTTATGAATCAGGCGATACAATACGAAAACGCAATCCGCATGACGGACTGCATCGGGTACCGAGGAAAACATGGGAGTTTTTCGGGGTGCCCTTACATATTTACAGCAGAAGCGAAGCGCTGTCAAGTAAGTATATTCCGAGCATCCTCATTTGACCGGCGGCAGGAATACGGATATACTTGTTTCAATCCGGCAGAAGCCGGGATGGATGGCCAGAAGGCCTTTTTTCGTGGGGCTTTGCCGTCACGTCCCGTCGGCCTTGAAGGCCGGAATCCAATCTCTCCGGAAAAACCATGAACCTGAAATATCGACGCGTATTTTTTCTCCTATTCACGGCCGCCGCCTTGGCGCTGCCTGCCCAAACCCCGGCCAAGGAGCCGCTCGTAGTGGCATCCACCTCCTGGACGGCTGCCATCGCCCGCGCCGCGGGGGCGCGCGACATCGTCGTCATTGCCCCGTTCAGCCTCCAGCATCCCGCGGAGTACGAAATAAAGCCCTCCGACCTCGAGGCGGTCGCCAAGGCCGATCTCGTGGTCCATGCCGGTTATGAAAAATTCGCGCAAAGGCTTGCCCAGGCCGCCGGGGTATCGACCAAGAAGGTGGTCCAGCTTTATACCGACAATCCGCCTCCCGTCTTCAGGGAACAGGCGGAAAAGCTCGCGGCGCTGCTCGGAACCCAGGACCGATTCAGGGCCTGGGCCTCGGCTTTCGACGCGCAGGTGGAAACCATGAGGAGGAAGGTCATGTCCGCCTACCCCGGGCGAAAGGCCGTGGTTCACCGCTTCCTCGCGGAACAGGCGAAATGGTGGGGTTTCGAGGTGATAGGAACTTTCGGCCCCGGCGAGCTGTCGCCGCAGGCGCTTCTCGCCCTCGTGCAAAGCAAGCCTGACCTCGTGATAGACAATTGGCACAACGTCTCCGGAACCGCGATCGCGGAAGCTGTACGCTGCCCCTATGCGGCGTTGATTAATTTTCCCGGCAAGGACAAAACCGCCACCATCGAGGATGTATTCGCCTATAACGAAAAACTCTTCCTGGACGCGGCGAAACCCTGATGGACGGCCAGGCCGATCTTATCGGCTGCTCGCTCCTGGAGATCGGCTATCCGGGCAGGGCGGTAGCAGGAGGAATCACCGGAAGCTGGACGGCAGGCACGGGGGCCTTGGCCTTGACCGGGGCCAACGGCTCCGGTAAAAGCACGTTTCTTAAAACATGTCTGGGACTTTTAAAACCCCGCGACGGGGAATTGCGAATACTGGGAAATACGGCGGCCGCGTCCACCGCCGACAGAGCCTTCAGGCATACGCTGCAATGCGTCGGCTGGGTACCGCAGCAGCGGGCGCCGGGAGGTTTGCGCCTGAAAGTCAGGGAACTGGCGGCTATGGGCCTCTGGGCACGCCGCCGTCCGCGCGTCGGCCCGGGATCGAACGGCGCCGAGGAAGATACGCTGGCCGTCGAGGAAGCCTTGCGCGCCTGCGGAATTTCCGAGCTTGCGGACCGCGCCGTGCAGGAACTGTCGGGCGGGCAATACCAGCGCGCATCGATAGCGCGTGCCCTTGCGGGCAAGCCCCGGATGCTGCTCCTGGACGAGCCTACGGCCTTTCTGGACCGCGACAGCCGCAAGAGCATACTCGAGCTTCTCGCCGAAATTACGGAGCTCGGCGGACCTTCGGTGGCGCTCGTTTCCCACGATCCCGAATTGATCGCGCTCTGCGGGCGTTTCTGGCTTTTCGAGGAAAACGCCATGGTCGTCGTGGACAGGCAGAAGGCGTTGAAACTGTGCTCATGAATATTTTCGCCATACCGGCTTTTTCCCGGGCTTTGTTGGCGCTCATCGCCTCGGGGCTCGCCTTTCCCGCCATCGGCACCATTATCCTGGGCCTTGAAATGATACCGGCGCGTTTCGCGGTGATGCACGTCGCGCTGCTCGGCGCCGCCGTAGGCATGCTTCTGGGCATCGACCTGACGCTGGCCGCGCTGCTCGCATCGCTGCTGGCCGCCGTTCTCGTGGCCAGGCTCGGGGAGTCTTCGCGCGCGCGCGGCGCCTCCGACGTCGGATCCTCCGCGGGAGGGGCGCTCGGGTTAGTGATGATAGTATCACTGGCGCTCGCCTTCATACTGTTCTACAAGACGGACGTAAACGCCATCGAGGCTTTCTCTATATTCTGGGGCAATATCCTCGCGCTGGACAAATCGGAATTGATCCTCGTGGCCTGCGCCGCGATCGTCATCCCCGGGCTCCTGCTGGTCTTCCTCAAGCCGGTCATGGCCGTGCTCTACGACCGCGAGCTCGCCGCGGCCTCGGGCCATCCGGCCAGGCTGGTCTACTACGGCCTCGTCGTCGCGGCTTGCCTGGGCATCGGCATCGCCATGCGCCTTACCGGCGCGCTCCTCGCGGACGCCACCACGCTGCTGCCGGCCCTCGCCGCCAGAAACCTGAAGAAAAGCTTCCCCGCCACGCTGCTCCTTGGAGCCTGCTTCGGGCTGGCCTCGAACCTGGGCGGTTTCGCGCTCGCCCTGGCCTGGGACATACCGATCAGTCCGGGCATCATCCTGGTGGGAGCGATGTTTACAGCCTTGACCGCCTTAAAGGGCAGGTATCGCCGAAAACCCTCCGATCGAGGGTTTCTGTAAATATTCGCAAGGCCGTCGGGCTGGCCGTTCATTCGCGCTCCGTCTCGAACCCGCCCTCTGAAGTTATAGCCATATAACCACCGGTCACATTGAGGACCTTGTCGAAGCCGTTCTGCCTAAGGATGCGAAGCACCAAATGCGCGCGAAAACCCGAGCGGCAGTGTATATGAATCGTGCAGTCCCTGGGCAGCTTGGAAAGCTCGAAGCGAATATCGTCGACGGGAACGTTCACCGCGCCTGAGAGGTGGCCCGAAGCGTATTCGCCGGGATTGCGCACGTCCAGTACGTACGCCGGCCTGCCCGCCTGCCTGCCGGCGGCTATGGCAGCCTTGAGCTCCGCGGCCGTCTCGAGCGGGCTGTAGCCGGAAACGTCGTTTTGCCCTATGAAGGCGGCGAGATTCACCGGGTCGTTTGCGGACGAGTACGGCGGCGCGTAGGAAAGGTCGATTTCCGCCAGATCGTCGAGGGTCATCCTTCCGTGAAGCGCGACCGCCAGCACGTCGATCCGTTTTTCGACGCCTTGCCCGCCGAATGCCTGGGCCCCGAGCAGGCGTGAATTTTTTTTGTCATAAACGATCTTGAGCGCCATCTCCGTCGAGCCCGGGTAATACGTCGCGTGGTTATCCTTGTACAGCACGGCGGAACCGACGTTGAACCCCAGCTCCCTGGCGGTCTTTTCGGTGAGTCCCGTGGACGCCGCGGTGGCGTCGAAAGCCTTGAAGACGCTCGTACCCAGCGCCCCCGAGTATTTCATGGATCCTCCGAGGGCATTCGTCGCGGCGATCCTTCCCTGGCGGTTGGCCGGTCCAGCCAGCGGAACCCGCACTTTCCTGCCCGACACCTTGTTGAGTATTTCCGCCATGTCGCCGGCGGCATAGATATCCGGGTCGCCGGTACGGAGAAACTCATCCACCTCGAGGCCGCCCGAAGGCCCTGTCGCAAGCCCAGCCGATTTGGCGAGGACAAGTTCGGGCCGTACACCTATGGAAAGCAAAACAATGCCGGCGGGCACTCTCGTGCCGTCGGTCAATTCAATTTCCGCGCTTTGCCCGTGGACGGCCTTGAGCCCAGCGCCCGTCAGGACGCGTACGCCTTTCTCTTCGAACTTGGCCGCGATCATCGAGCCGAACTCGGGATCCATTACCGACATGATGCGGGGCATCAGTTCCACCACCGTCGTGCTCAAGCCCCGGGCATGGAAAGCCTCTGCCATCTCCAGTCCAATAAAGCCGCCGCCCACGACCACCGCGGATTTGGGAATGCCGGTTTTCATGTAGGCGGAGATCGCATCCATGTCCGGAATCGTCCAGAGCTTGAATACATTGGGCGAATCCACTCCGGGAATAGGAGGCACCACGGGATTCCCGCCTTGCGCAAGTATCAGTTTATCGTAATCCAGCCATCGCTCGCCATCAGCCCCGGAAATCTTGACTCGCTTGCCCGAGCGGTCTATTTCCACGGCTTCGGTATTAACCAGTACCGTAACGCCATAGCGGCTCTCAAAGCCCTCGGGCGTCTGGAGAATCAGCTTGGAACGCTTCTGGATGTCACCGGAAATAAAATACGGCAAGCCGCAATTGGCGAAGGAAACATACGGGCCCCGCTCCACCACGGTTATTTCCGATTCCTCGGAGATACGCCTGGCCCTCGCGGCCGCGGTGGCTCCCGCCGCGACGCCGCCGATAATCACTATTTTTTTTCCCATGATGAGTCCTCCGATAAAAAAATTCCTTTATCAACTGTAAGCAGGACAGGTAGCGGAGTCAAGTTTATTCGTACAGTCCAAATCTTGTGCTCACATCAGCGACTTCTCGGCAGCGCCGAAAAAATAAAAATCCTCTTTAAAAAACCTTAAAGATAGACCATACTTGACTCATGAAAACACGATACCCGGCATTGCGCGTCACGCTGCATTCGGTTGTGATGATACTCGTCGTTTATCTTTTGCTGCAGACCGTCAATTATCTGCGCGACAACATGATCTTCGGCATAAAAGATCTCGGCAATCTCCTGCCCACGGTTTGGGGTTTCGTCGGCCCCACGGTGATTCCACCCTGCCTGATTTTTGGCACGATAATCTTTTTCCTGGCTTTGCCGCTCCAACGTGCGCAAAAAAAAATGGACGCCGGGCAAACGCTTTCGGCAGAGGAAATAGAGAGCACCAGAAAAAGACTCATAGCCTTCCCTTATTACATTCTATCGATGAATCTAGTCGGCTTCGCCCTCGGATACGTTCTTTCGCTGGGCCTGCAAAGACGTTTCGGAGACCTCCTCATTATGGAAGGCATCGTAATCATGACTTCCAACATCAGCGGCGGCTATGTGTACGCAAGCGCGCAAACAGCCCTGAATAACATGGTTTTCGGGAGGCTTCGCGATCAATTGGGCATCCAGGAAATCGGAACCCGCAAGCGCGAGATGCGCAGTTCTCTCAGGCAGGCCATACTTACGGCTGCCTTGCTTTACTACGCGCTTTCCTTCATACAATACCAAACCCACGATTTTGCCACCGCCAAGACAATCGAAACAGAAGTACTTACGGGACTCGTCAACGGAACCATTACGGCAGAGGATTCGGGAAAAGCCTATAGAACCATTCTTCAGGGACGATATCACCGCTTTTCAACGAGGGTTGGACTGGACGTAGCGACCGTCGCCCTACCTTGGGAAAGAAAAGACTCGCTTTCCCAGCTCCAGGAACGAATAACGATCATTTTGTTTTTCTTCATTTTCTTTATAACGGTGGGGATACAATTAACCGCGTCGTTCGAGGCGCGAGACCAGATCGACACCTTGAAAAGGCGCATCAAAGACGTTGTCACCGGAGGCGGCGACCTGAAACTCAGGCTCAACCTCAGGGCGATGGACGATATCGGGGAGCTCTCCGAAAACATAAACCGCTTACTGGATCTATTCCAGGGTATCGTTTCAAGAATAGGAAACGCCGCCGGACAGACTCGACACGGCGCGGATTCCATAGCATCGGTAATCGAGACGTCCAAAACTGTCTCCAAGAAAACGGGCGAGGCAGTGCTGCAACTGCGGGAAGACCTGGAAAAACAAGCCGCCGAATCCAAAAAACTTCTCGGCGTACTGGATTCCTTCCAGAAAAACTTCAAGAAAGTGGATGAAGCCGTAGAATCCCAAAACAATTTCGTCAGCGAGACTTCCGCCGCCATGGAAGAAATGCGTTCCAACATCGAAGGGGTCGAAGGAATAGCGTCAAATTCCAGGCAGCTTTCCGAGACTCTGGCAAAGCAAGGAGAAGAAGGCGGCAGATCCGCGGTTGAAACTTCCAAAGCCATCAACGAAATCGACGAAGCCTCAAAAAAAGTCCTTGAAGTATTGGGTTCCCTCAATAAGATCGCCGCAAGCATTAATTTACTTGCCATGAACGCCGCGATAGAAGCTGCGCATGCCGGCTCGTCCGGCCTGGGCTTCGCGGTGGTAGCGGACGAAGTGCGCAAGCTGGCCGGGATCGCCAGCGACCTCACGAAAAACATAAAAGGCTTGATTGGCGAGATGAGCAGCCGCGTACGCACGGGCGTGACACGTTCAAAGCAGACAGGCGAGATTCTGGGAACCTTGGTTCATGGACTCGGCGAAGCCTCCGCCCTCTCCGCGCAAATTGCCGGCGCAATGAAGGAACAGAGCGCGGGCACAAGGGGAGTCGTGGAATCCGTCATCCAGGTGGTGGAAACCTCGCGATCGGTCAGCGGCCTCATGGGTGAGCAGAATTCGCACTTGCACAGCATGGGCACCGCGCTCAACGAAACCTGCACGCGGCTTGAATCGCTGGCGAACGGCTCGCAGACGCAAATTCAAAACGTGCAGGCCCTTGAAGCTTCGTTCCTGGCGGTGACCGGCGAGGTGGAAAAAAATCTCGCTTCGGTGGAAAAACTCACCACCGAGATCGACCGCTTCAAGACCTGATGGGGAACCCCGGATCGATTAAAATTCGTCGGTACCCAGAATCTCCTCTTCGAGTTTGTCGGCCATCTCCGCGACGAAATACATGAACTCGCGCAATTCGTCGTTCTTGATGCTGAGGGGTACTTTCGTCGTGTAATAAATGAAGACACCGTCACTTGAAGCTTCCATGGCCCATGCTCCCAAGGTTTCCTTGGAATTTTCC
>CAZAJF010000021.1:0-77118 GCA_964485395.1 uncultured Treponemataceae bacterium
GGTGGCAGGGAAGCTGACAAAGGAACTAGCGGCAGCGATGCTCAGGCACTGAAAAAAAAGGATGGAATCCTAAGCCTCCATCCTTTTTTACGACTCAACCATCGCTATTGAAGGTGGCTGTACATCGTGGTAGTCGATATCGCGATAAGCGTCATCACGATTGTATTCAGGAACGCGCCGGTATACACGTTGTTCGTCTTGTCCAGGAATTTTTTTGAGATTAACGTGGAAGTAAACAGAATCGCCAAAGTCGCAAAAAGCGTAATGCTGTTTAAATTGACGTTGGGCCACATGGCGGCTCCTGTGATGAATAGTTTTCCATATTGCAGAATTTGCCAGACGAGAAGGCCGCCTATATTCATGAAAAACGCGACCGCATAGCCTTTCGCGCCCTGCATGAACCTGCTCTTCGTATTGACGTGAAGAGCGATCCCGTTTATGAAGAAGTACAGGAAGAAAAAGGGCATATAGCCCAAGGCCGTCAGTAGATGGTGCATGTTGAAGGCGCGCACGGCGAACAGCCAGAGCCTGAAATCAGTCTGGAACAGAGCATCCACGACGAAGAGCGCCGCGAACCCCGCCGCTGCGGCGACCAGCGCCGTCAAGAAAGATTTAATAACCGTTCCCCAGCCGACGATGAACCCATATCGCCCAAGGTCCTTCGCCGAGCCTTTGCCCGCGGCGAAATGCGAGAGGGACAATATCATGGCCGTCAAGCCGGTCACGACGATCGCCCAGTAAATCAGCGCGTTTGTCTGCGGTTCGTTGAAGAGCGGAGACAGGACGAACAAGCCGCCCGCTCCCGACGAGAGCCCGAACGTAACGAACGACGAGGCCGCGATGACGAGCAGGCCGAATATTCTTTCCATTTTTCTACGCAGCAACGCAATGATCGCGGCGGCGCTCGCTATCAACGCGGCGGCCAGCGAAACATATTGTATCTGGGCGAGTCCCGCAGGCAGCTTGCCCATGAGCGAAGCGTAATATACAGCGGGAATAGCGGCGCTTACCGCGGCCAAAACCCAGAATGCAGCCTTCTTGGAAACGGTCGTCGGGCCATCGAACTCGAAGGGCTCCGTCCGGGCATCCTTGAAGAACGGCGTTTGGATAAGGACTTGGACGAGGGCTGCGAACAGCATGAAAAAACCGATCAACCCTGCGAATTCGGCGAACTCCTTGAAGAACCATATTTGGTTGCCGGACGCCAAAGTCGTCGAAGGCGCATGCGCCCCAAAGGCGGCGGCATAGAATTGAATCTGATATCCTGTCGTTTTAGCCGAGAAATGGTTCCAGGCATGAATCTCGCCCGGCTGGTAAATTATCCTTTTTCCCTCTTCCGCGGTTGGATAAAAAACATTCACTTGCGGATTAGGGGGATTCCCCAGGAAAGCCTTGCCATCGGCCGTGCTTATGTAATCCTTCTTCACAACAGTATTGCCCGGCTTGGCATCGGCCGCGTTAAAGAAAAACTCGTCGTATTTCGCGGCGATCTTGCCTGCGGTCCTGTTGGCGAGCGCGGCGTCCGCTACGGCTTCATTGACGCCAAGATAGCCGGTATACAGAAAATCCGAGCCGGCGGTCAAAACCGCGCTGATTTTTCGCACGGCAGGCTTGCCTTCCTTCAGGTTTTGCTGATACTGCTGTTCATCGTTGAACGCCGCCATCGTGGACGAGAAACCGCCCATGGAATGCCCGCTTACCGCGATGAAGCCGTTACCCTTGTCGTCCTTCAGCACATACGGCTGCTTGTACATATACTGGACGGCATCGGACATCGAGGCAGGCCAATAGCCGAACCAAGCATTGGCCAGATCGTTTTTTGTCAGATAGGAATCGCCGTGCTCATAGGAATCCAACGCCAAAACCACATACCCCCGCCTGGACAGTTCGATGGCGGGCGCATCCTGCATTTCTTTGGCGTTTAAATAGCCGTGCGTTGTTATGATGGCGGGCTTGGGTTTTGCGGCACTCGCATCCTTGGGCATATACAGCAATCCATTAAGAACGCCCTTGTCCGTCTTAAAAGAAATCTCGGTTGTCGTCACTGAATAAAATGACGTGTTGAAGAAGTGGGCAAACAGCGTACCCACGATCATCAACGTAAGCGATAGCGCCAGCCAAAACTGCGGCCTTGTGCTTGCTTTCTGCATCGAATAGCTCCTTCTTAGTATGATAAAAGTTATTATATATGATAACAACTGGAAGTCAAGGCGATTCTATGCCTTTACCTCCCCTGCGCTCCTGAGTTAAAATGGAGTAATGCCCGGAAACGTACCCGCCTTGGAAAAAGGTTTGCAAGTAATCGAATTAATCCTCACCTCGCACGAAGCGCTCAGCATGAGCCAAATATCGGAGGCCCTGGGTTATAAAGTTTCCGAAACACAGCGCACGATCGAATACCTCGCCGCGGAACGCTATTTGGCCCGCGGAGTTTCCGGCGCGTATTCCCCAGGGCCCAAGTCGTACGGACTCGTGGATAAATGCCGGGATTCGAATCTTGTGGCGCGCGCCGAAGGTCCAATGCGGCGATTCGCGCTGAATTGCGCATCGTCGGTGCACATCGGAGTTCTCGTGGACAGGATGCTGCACGTAGTCTATGGCATTGAAGGCGGGGGCATGGTACGGGTCGGCATTAGGCCCGGACTCTACGAGGCGGCCGATACCGTTTCGGGGCGGCTCCTGCTTGCCTATCACGAGGGCGAACAGCCCGAGTCTTCACCAACCAGGCAACCTGAAGGAATCGCAAGCGGAGAAAGCGCGGCGCACCTTCGCGAACGCGGTTGGAATTGGGGCGAGGTTGCATGCGCCCGAGGCGTCTACATTATAGCGGTAAGCCTCGCGATGGGAGGCAGCCCGGGCAGGGCCGTATTGGCCGCGCCGTATCTGTGCACGGGATCTGACACCGCAGAGCCAAGGCGCGATCTCCATGAAGGCCTCGCTCTGGTAGCCAGGGAAATCGAGTCATTTTTTTAGATATTTCGCCGAAAATCGCCCTTAAAATTTCCGCCGCCGGGTTGTCCAGGCAGGCAAGGAGCCGCAATGTCGGAAGAATTAATACACGTAAGCAGAGGCTCCATCACCGAGTCGATTCATCGCGGAGATGCCGTCGTCGTGAATACCCGGGGTGAAATACTTGCCTATGCAGGAAACCCGCGCAAAGAAACCTATATTCGGTCCGCAGGAAAACCTTTCCAGGCTATCGACGTTTTTTTGAGCGGCGCCGTTGAAAAATTCGGTTTCAACGATTCCGAGATAGCCATCATGTGCGCATCGCATTACGGAGAAGATTTCCACCGTGCCGTAATCGACGGCATCCTTGCCAAGATAGGCCTGCCCATGGAAGCGCTCCATTGCGGAAGCACGTGGTCCATCAAGCCCGATTATGCCCGTAAACAAGCTGCAGATCGCGTAACACTGGTACCGTCGAACAACGACTGTTCAGGCAAGCATGCGGGCATGCTCGCATCCTGCCTCATGAAAAACTACCCAATCGCCGACTACACCATGGCGAGCCACCCGCTGCAGAAGGACATACTCCGCGCCGTAGCCGGAATTTGCCGTCTGGATGTCCAGGAGATCAAGATAGGCATCGACGGCTGTTCCGTTCCGGTACATGGCATGCCCATCTACAATATGGCGCTGGGCTTTGCCCGCTTGGCCAATCCCGCCGGGGTCGAGCCTTCCGTCGCGGCCGCATGCGACCGAATTTTCCTTGCCATGAACCGCGCACCGGAAATGGTAGCCGGCACCGACGGTTTCTGCACGGAGCTTATCCGCCACACCCACGGAAAGCTCGTGGGCAAGCTTGGGGCGGAAGGCGTCTATTGTATTGGGGTTAAAGGACGCGAGCTGGGTATTGCCGTCAAGATCGAGGACGGCAACTATTCAAGGGCGCTCAACCCCGCTGTCATGCGCTGCCTTGAAGATCTGAACCTGCTGACGGACGCGGAACTGAACGCTCTCGAAAGTTTCCGCAATCCCGATATCCTGAACGGCCTGGGAATGACCGTAGGGACGATTAGCCCATGCTTCAACCTGAAAAATCTCAAGCCGGTCCCAAGTTGAAAACCTTATTGATCGACGCCCTGACGCTTTCCAAAGAAAGCGGCTTTACCAAGTAGTCGGACGCGCCGCTTTCCCAAGCGCGCTTTACTATATCCTCGTTATCGTACCCGGTGGCGTATATTACGGGGCAGGCAATTATTTTCAACAGCTTTACGCTGCTCTCGATGCCGTCCAGTTCGCCGGCAAGCTCGATATCCATGAAAATAAGATCCGGCTTCCAGGTTTCGATCAGTTCAAGCGCAAGCTCGCCGGAAGGCACGGCCTGTATCTCGGTATACCCAAGCTGCTTGAGCAGGCAGGTCAGGAAAAGTACCGAAAGCGATTCATCTTCAACCAGCAAAATATTCATGAAATACTCTTTCTTTATGGGTATTGATGGGGAATGAAACCGAGTAGCCCAATCCCGCCTCGCGGGAGACGGCTAGGATTCCGCCTAATTGATATTCGCTGAGTGACTTTATAAGGCTCATGCCAAGGCTTGTAGCTGAGTTTACGTTGTAATTCTCCGGTAAACCGATACCATCGTCGCTGAACAGCAAAAGGAGATGCTTGTCGTCGATGGCGGTGAGGCTTATGCTGACGCGGCCTGGCCGGCCACCGGGAAACGCGTGCCTGTAGCTGTTCGTAAGCAGCTCGTTAATAAGCAAACCGCAGGGAATAGCCTCGTCTATCAGTAATTCAAGATCGACGCAGTCGTACATGAGCTTGATTCTCTTGGAGCTTTCAGGGTTTATCTCGAGCACGGCCTTTGAGAGCAGCTGCAAATATTCCTTCATGTCGAGCTTGGATAGATTATCGGTCTTATAGAGCAATTGATGCGCCAAGGCCATCGTGACGATGCGCTGGTTGATGTCCAGCAGCGTCGACTTAAGGGTGGAATCGGCCTGGCCATAGGCTTTTAGGTAGATCATGGACATGATTACCTGCATGTTGTTCTTCGTGCGGTGCAGCACTTCCTGCACCAGGATATTTTTCTCCGCCAAATGAGTCTGCAGTTGCTCCTCGTGCTGCTTGCTTAAGGTTATATCCCTGGCGGAGGCATATATGGCGGAATCATGCCGGGTAGCCCGCCACTCGATAAAGCGGTACTCTCCGTCTTTGCGGCGGTAACGCACGGTATTGGCAAACACCACCTCCACCGCAGCGGCGGGCGCGAAATAAGCCTGCATCAGCGGTTTATCCACCGGATGGACAAAATCAAGAACGGTCATGCCCGCCAATTCGTTTGCGTCATAGCCGAAAACGTTGGTCCACTCGGGATTTGCCCGCATAAAGCGGCCATTACCGTCCAAGATGCAAAACAAGTCCAACTCGGTGGAGAAAAACCTGTCCAGCTCCACGGCTTTTGTAAGCAAGGCGCTATCGTCGATTTTCGTCCGCACGATATAAAGCATGGCGACCAGGTGGATAACGTAAAAAATGAGGAAATAGCCTATTTCGGGAAGCTGTTGTATGGATAAATCTTTTTTTAATACCAAACTCGTAATGAAAATTGCCAATGTTACCGCTATATAAAGTTGCACGATTTTTACATTGCGTATCAACCCGTGACCGAAGCCCAACATAAAGCAGATAGACCAAAGCCCAATGCAATCGAAAGCCAAGGGATTATCGAAGCAAGCGATAACGCCGATCAAAAAAATCAAAAAAACCTGTAAATATTTCGTGACCTTGTTTTCGAAAAAAAAGAAAACGCAAATGGGCAGCAGGGTAATTCCCATCATCGAAAAATAGGCGACAGCGTCAAAATCCGCTTTGGCCGCAAGATCGAACTTTAAATACTTGATGATACTAAAGCCCGTCGTACTGAGAATGCCGAGGAAAATTAACAGGTTTATTTTCTTGTATAAGGACAATTCGCCGAGAGGTTTCGTCATATCCTCCAAAATCCAGCTTGAAGCACGGCGTCTGCGGCTGAAGTTGCAAACAAGGAATCGAAGGCGATGCTTATCCTAGCCTTTTTTTCAGCCTTTTTGATATTTTTATCAAGCTCAAAGCCGAACTGCGGATCGGCCGGATTGGCTTTTCGCGCAGCAAGATCGGCTTTCAGGTCGGTCTTGTAATCCAGAATCATGCACAACTCCAGCAGGGCCATTCCTTGGGCGATTATGGCCTTGTCTCCACCCTGGAAATTGGCGATGTACTGCATCCGGCGCTTGATTTTGGCAAGGTCGCTTTTGCGAAACGAGAAAACTTCAGGAATCTTCGAAGCCATGATAAGCGCGCCAAGGTGAATGTAGGCGCAGCGGTCCGGATCTTCGCACCCAGCCAAAAAAGGAATAGCTGCCGTAATCTTGAAGGCGGGACTACGCTGGATCGACGATTTTTCCTTGACTCCTAATTTAAAAGCCTTGGTCAAATCCTCTACGATGGCATCCCAATCGAACTTTTCCATGATTGACGCTCCTCTTCTGAAAGAATTTTATTCCGTTATGCCTAGTATATTTTAATTCTGGCTTCTGTCAATTTAAATAAATCTGACAATACGGCGAGCCGGTACCCGCAGTTTCCGAGTTCTCGACTTTTATTATTTTACCGGAACGGGTATACTGCGCGATCATGCACCTTGAACGACCCAAAAAACACTTTCCCGCCATTTTAGAAAAAACCATAGGGTACGTTCGAAGCTTTCCACGGCCCGTGTGGCTGCTCGTAGGCGCTACCTGCGTGGAGTCCATGGGTCGATTCATGGTGGTGCCGTTCCTGAGCCTGTACATGAGCGGCGCGGGGGTAAGCCTGGGCACGCTGGGATTGGTACTCGGCGCGGCGCCGTTGGCCAACATCGTGTTTGGCGCGTGGGGCGGGCACCTGTCGGACCGATGGGGGCGCAAACCCGTGCAGATAATGGGCGTGTGCATCAGCGGGCTGTCCATGTTCGGCTTCGCCTTCGCAGGCCCGAACCCCGCCGTGCTAGCGCTGTTAAATTTTCTTAATGGCATGACGCGCACCTTCTACCGGCCCGCCACGAACGCGGCACTCTCTGACCACTGCCCGGCGGAGAGGCGCTCCGAGGCTTTTGCCTTGAATCGAATTTCGCTGAACGCCGCATTTGGGCTTGGGCCGATTCTTGGCGTGGCTATTTTCCACTCGTCGCCCCAGGCGGGCTTCGTGATAGGCGGCTCGCTGAATCTGGCGGTCGGCTTGTTCCTGGCGCTTGCGGTACCGGAGTCAGCGCCAGCGCGGCTGTCGGCGCAGCTCGCAAAGGCAAAAAACCTGGCGTATGCCTCAGGCGCTCCGGAAATCGGCGCACAAGCCAAGGACATGCCTGAAGGTTGCAACGCACTGCTCGCCACCCAGCAACTGCCTGCATGGAAAGAGCTTTTGCGGGACGGCGGCTTCTGGATTTGGACTGCGGGCATGACGCTGATTTGGGGAGCCTACGACTTGATACAGAGTTTTTTGCCGCTGCACTTCCGCGATTCCGGGATTCCGCTGGAAGCGTACAGCGCCGTGCTGGCTACCAATGCTTTTGTGTGCGTGTTTTTCCAGCTGCCGTTTTCGCGGGTGCTGCGCGTTTCGAACATCGGCTTCTCCGTGGGCTTTTCCAAGATTTTATTCGTGGCGGGTTTCGTGGGCTTTGCCTTCCTGCGCTCGCCTGCGCTGCTGGTACTTGCGATGTTCATACTCGCGATAGGCGAGGTCTGGGGCTCGGCGGTGCAAACGCGCTACATTCCCGAGCACGCGCGTCCGTCGCTGCTGGGCAGGTACATGGGCTTGTCCATGGTCAGCGAGCTTGGACGGGCGATCGTCGCTCCAACTGCCGGATTCCTGATGCAGGCATTGGGCGGAAGCTCCGTTTTTATGATGGCAGCGGGATTATCCCTGGCGGGCGGGGTGCTGCTGTATATATCGGGCAAGGCGCAGGATGGAAGGACGGGACGATGAATCCATGCCGCCCTATTCAAAGCAGCCAACGAGGACGAGTTCTTCCGAACGCCCGTTTTTCGTAAGCCGCACAAGTTTTCTTTTAAGCAGCGCAATCTCGTCATATTCCGCCGGGGCAATCCAAAGGCTCTCGCTCAAGATACCGGATTTCCCGTCAACCTTCACTTTAAGCCAGACATCGTCCCAGTGAACGTGGTCGCCTTCAGAATATAATTCTTCGGTATCAATTTCCCGATGCGCCAAATCCACGATCCAGCCGTTATGCGAAAAGGCTTCGCCCCAGAGGCCGCAAACGGAGCCCACGGTTACCCGGTACAACGTGGTTGCCCAGCAGCCGGGTAAGCGGTCGAAGCGGACCGCACAATTGTCTATCCCTTCGACCATCGGACTTACTCCAGCATGGCCGGCTCGCAACAGTTGCAATGGCCGGCTTGGTTCCGGGATGCCCGACAAAAAGCTGCCATAAAAAGAATCTTCCGTTCCGGAAACGACGGCAAGTTGCATCCAGTCCGGTTTAATTACCCAGTGGCCGCTGTGTTCGAGCCCGAAACAAGCGCCCACCCGGAATAAGTTGGAGCCGCTGCGCAGTTCCTTGAAACTTATTTGATGCCGTTCAAACAACGGCTCGATCAAGACTTCCGCCGTGGATAGGCTCGTACCAATCAAACCCCATTTGCCTTTGCAGTGAAGATAATATAAAAACGTATATCGATTATTATATTCCTGCGGGACGCTAAGCGAGAGCATCGCGGGGTTTTCAACCCAATAAGGTAATTCAAGATCGAGAATTCTCAAGCCGTGCAGCTTGTCTTTTTTTATTCGGGTAAATAACGGGACAGCCGTTCCCAAGATTCAACCGTGCCTTACTTTTTTATAATTTTGCATCATGACGACAGTTTCGATTTCAGCTCGCTCAGGGTGCCTCCACCGGAGAGAAGCTTTTCGATGATCTGCAAGCTGGGTTCCATCGAGGCCCCTCTGACGAGAGCCGCCTGCAATGCGGAAACAGCCTCGGCGAATTGTTCCGTCTTCAATTTGGACGCCGCAAAAGCCTTGGATAATCTCAACCCGACATTCGAAGGATTTTCCTTGACGGAGGGCAATCCCGTAACTGCGGCCACCGCCGAGGCCAGGCGTTCGGGAGGTATTCCATTTGTCCGTGCCCACAGAATGGAATTTTGAACCGTCGCCTGGGGGAACCCGTTGCGCATGGAAGTTCCCATGGTCAGGAAAAAAGAATTCCGCGTTTTTGACGGCAGCCATAAGCCGTCCGAAACGGCGGCAGCGATAAACTTCCAATTGGATACATCGAGCGCGATGCCGGCGGCCACCTGGGACGGAGAGACCTTCTTGGCGACGGCCTCCTTCAACCTGGCCAGAAACAATTCAGGCGGGACGCCTGCGCGGGCGGATTCATCGGCCTGTCGCACGATGGATTCCGAGATACCCTCAAGATACCGCGCGTCCGACGAAGATCTGAACCAATCCGCCAGCGACCGCAATTCCCGGCCGGACGATTCGGTAAGCCCGTCCTGCGGCCGGGAAGCGCCATGATCCTTGGCCGGACTCTCTTTCGTCGCTCCTGTATTTCCTTTTTCCTTCAGTGAACCTGTATCTTGGGGACCTCCGTTACCGCCGCCGGAATCGTTGCCTCCGGAATGTCCTCCCCCCCCCGCTCCGCCTTGAGCCGAAAGCGTCGTTGGCATCAGCGCCAGTAAAAAACTAAGCGCGCTGACGGTTAAGAGAGAACGGAATGCAAGTGTACGAGGATTCCGCGACATGGCTATGCTCCTATCGATTCCCACAACTACAATACCAATGAAGAAACGGTTCCGCCCATCCCGTCGTCAAGCTTGAACGCGGCATTCGGATCCACTATCCACCGTATGCCATCAAGCACGAAATTATAATTATAGGCATGCCCTTTGGGAAGGCGTACGGTTATCCGCCATTGTCCGGTGTTTCCGGCCTTTTTAAGCAGATCTCTTTCGAGCGACCATCCATTGAAGTCACCGACGAGGGAAACGCTGCGTGCATCCGGGGCTACCAGAATAAAGGTAATCTCGACCAGGCCTTGGCGCTTCACGATGGCCGCGGTAATCGTTGAAGAAAAAATAACCAGCAAGGCTGCCGCCGCGAAGATGGTTGCCAGCCTTGGAATCGACTTGAACCGGAAGCCCCGGGCTGCGGCCGCCGGAAGCTCTGAGCCCATAACGCTCTCCATGATGCGCTTCGCCGTTCTATCGGCACTTGCCTCGTTCCGGTAAAAAAGCCGGGAACTGCTCTGGGATATCGCCTCGGACTGTCGCTGCATCTCCGAGTCGCGAAGTTCGAGAAAAGCGTAGATCCGCGATCCATCCGCCTCGACAGTATTCTTGGGTTTACCGGGCGCAGTCTTCATACAGTTATCTACCCTCCATAAAGCTTCCGGGTTGCAGGGAATCTTCCATAATTGCGCCGAGATGTTTTCGCGCGCGGAACAATCTTGATTTGAAGGCTTCCGTTCCTATGCCAAGCACCAAGGACGCGTCATGCACGGAAAGACCCGTAAAATAGAAAAGCTCCAGCGGGACCCTGAAGTTTTCCGGAAGTTTTCCCAATGCCGCCCGCAATCGTTCCGCGGCCAACGAATCCAGGGCTTCCGCTTCCGAATCCGGGATCATCGCCATGTGGGCCTCGCGTTTCATCGCATCCGTCAACTTGGAGTCCCTGACCTTGGCATGATATTTCGTTTTTACGCGGTTCGCGGCGATCGTAAAAAGCCACGCAGGAAAACTCAACCCCAACTTGAAGGAACCAAGAGATCTAAAGGCGCGGATAAAAACATCCTGGACCGCATCCTCCGCTTCGTCATCGTTTCCAAGCCTGACGCGGCAAAACCTGAACAGCCCGTCGGAATACTTGTCTACAAGCGCTCGGAACATTTCCCGATCCCCGGCGAGTATCTTCTGTATCATTTCGGAATCGTTCCTGGCGTCATTCATCCCGGGAAAGATCATAGCACTTCTCGGAAGATTTTCAAATAGAATAATTTTTCGCACTTTCAGTGCAACCGCATGGCGCACTGCCCGGTATATGAATGCAAGCACGGCAAAAAAATCCGTGGATTCTTTACAGGAGGTTTTTATGAAGCGAACAGCATTATTCGGGATACTGGTTATTGCGGCGATATTCTTGGCGGTGTCATGCAATCCCGCCGGAAATACGGCGACTGTAAACTTTGCCATTACGGATGCCCCGGTGGATTCCAGCACGATTACAGCGGTCAAGGCGATGATCAGCTCCGTAGCGATAAACGAAAGCGCGGACGCCAACATCGCCGACGATGCAGGATCTTGGACCATCCTGAGTATTTCCCCCGCCCGGGAAATCGACTTGTTAAAACTGCAAAACGGAGTCGCGGAGGCTCTCGGCGGTTTTGAACTGATCGGCGGAACGCAGATCAACCAGATTCGCCTCGGCGTGGACAGTGTAATTATTACGGATGGCGGCGTGGATAATACCGCGACCATCCCTTCCAAGACAGGGCTTAAGATTGTCAACTCGTTCGATGTGCCTCTATCTGGCGCAGTTACAATCACGATCGATTTCGATGCGCGCAAATCCATCGTAGTGACGGGGGGAGCCAATATTTCCTACAAGGTCAAGCCGGTACTGCGCGCAGTAATAGACAATGAAGCCGGAAAAATTACGGGAACGGCGCTCGCTGATTCCGTCGTATACGCCTATTCCGGGACAAGCTGGAACCAGACGACCGAAACGACCGCGAATGCCGATGGGCTCATGTTCACCGGCGCCTATGCGAGCGCTTCGGCCAAGACCGACGGCACCTACGTACTGGCATACCTGGACGCCGGGACCTATACGCTTGTCTCGGTCAAGAAAGCCGATAATTCTATCTTGAAGGTAGTTGCGGATGTTGCAGTGACAGCCGGGACAACTACGAGCGCCATCAGTACTGTTCCTTGATATAAGTACGATTCTTGTTGATACCTGATTTGAGCGATGCCAATGGATAATAAAGGGCAACTGTTCTGGTAGAAGGGTTTGCGCAAACCTACCACTATACCCGAACGGTTGCCCCCATGGGGTTCGATACCTAAAAAACAGCGCCGCCTTTTTATAGACGGCGCCCGCTTTTTAATAATAATTATTTCACGGCTTCTCGCTTACCGGGGAAAAAAAGTGCTTTTTCCGCGATTCCGTCTTGAGCGCTCTCAAAGAGTCGTCTATAACGAACCTCCGAATCTTTGAGGAGTTTCTCGACAAGCTTTCTTTCGGTAATGGAACTTAAAGTTCCTATCATTCGAAGTGCGTTCCCTGCCGAGTTAAGTTCAATTGCCTTGCCGCGTGTCGAAAGCCAAAGCCATTCTCCGTCTTCATATCCCAATGGCGAATAGTATTGCTTGCTGAAATAAGCGTTCCCGCCTGTAACATACCAATCCCAGAGTCCGTTATTTACGGCAGAAAAGGACATCTTATATCTTTTTTCGCTTTCAACGATCCTTTGTTTGGCGGTAAATAGCTTGAATGCCATTTTTTCGGTCATGGCGATTATAGCTTCATCTTCGACAAGGAGGAGAGTTTTTTTTCTCGCCTTCCAGAATATTACAATCCATTCAATAATTCAGGTTACTCAATTTTAATCTAAATATAAGGCCCTTGGGGGGATTTACCGATTGCCTCACTTGCATAATGCCCCAAGAGCGCCATCCACGAAGGAGACATACAGGCAAACATCCAATCACCGATTATAGTGAATATTATATCACTACCGTTCTCAATCGGCAATCGGTACTTCTTCTCGCTCTCCCGCGCTGCCGGTAGCCGCGGGATTGTCCCTGGCGGGTGGAGTGCTGCTGTATATATCGGACAAGGCTCAGGACGGAAAGGCGAAGCGCCGAGCCGCTTATATCTTGAATCTCACCATGTTCGAGTCGAGCTCGCCGACGGTCTTGAGATTGGCGTCGACCTCCCGCCTGACCGCTGAGAAAGACTCTTCGAGGGCGCGCACCTCCTCGGATTGCCGACTCGCGGCCCCGGCGAGGGCTTCCAGTCCCGTCAGCATATTCTCCAATGATTGGGCGATATCCTCGCTTTTACGCGACTGATCGGCCATCAGCCCGCCTACCATCTCGGCCGAGCGCACGGCCGTAGTAATCGAGTCAAGAACCAAGTTCGCGCCGACGTCCTGTTCCTTTGCCGCTTCCGCTATTTCCTGCGAGATGGAAGCTGACTCCTTTATGCCTTCCACAAGGCGAGAGAGCACGACTCCCGAGGCGTCGGCGCGCCGGACACCGCTCTCTACCCTTGCGCCCATGACGGTGATCAAGCTCTTTATGTCGTTCGTCCGCTTGGACGCGTTGTTCGCGAGGTTCCTTACCTCGTCGGCGACCACCGCGAAACCTTGGCCATGGGCTCCGGCATGCGCCGCCTCGATGGCTGCGTTCATGGCCAGCAGGTTAGTATCCGCCGCGATCTTGTTGAGCGACGCCAAGACTCCAAGCACTTGCCTCGCCGCGGCGTCGATCTCATCGATGGCCGCACGCGCTTCCCTGACCGCCGAGCCTCCCGATTCACCGCGTTCCGCCAACTCGCCCGTAAGCACCCCGGCGCGCTCGGTCATCGTCGAGATGGAGCGGATGCTCGCTACCATCTCATGCATCGCCGCAGAGGTTTCCACCACAAAACGCTTCTGATCCGCGGTGGCCTCGTCAGCCTTGACCACCGAGTTCCTGAAAGAGCGCAGAGCTGCTACGAAGCCGGTTGTCTGCCTCGCATGTTCCTTGAGCGTCGACTCCATGGAGCGTACGGTCTCGAGGGTTCGTTTCGCCAGATCTTCAGAAAATCCTAGTTCGCGGTCTATCGCGCCGGCGCCGTCGCGGTTCTGCCCGGCGGCCGAGGCTATTCCGCAAGCCACTTCGTGAAAACTGTCCAGCATGCGATTGATGAGGTCCGTCAGCTCGCCGAGTTCGTCCATAGAGCGCAAGTTCAGCCGGATGCGAAGGTCTCCCCCGCCGTCGAGTACGTCCCGGACTCGCCTGGAAATGGCCGAAAGCTGTCGCCTGATGTCCGTGGAGATGGCGGCCTGGACGCCCGTGGCCACGACGAGGATAAAAAATGCGTAGAGAAAGAATACCCTCTGCTGCCGGCTGGCAGCCGAGTCCGGGCGCTCCCAAGGCGCCGGCACGAGATTTATGTCGACATCCGGCCTGGATATGAAGCTGCCGAGCGTCCCACCCAATATTCGGCGGAATTCACCGGCGGCGTTCTCTCGCGCGATAGTCCCGGCGGCTACGCCTGCCAGCACTTCGTCACCCGCCATGTCGTACTCGATTGCGTCCCTGACGTTGAATTGGATGAAGGTGATTATATAGAGCGCGAGGCAAAGGGTTATGAGAACCTGTTTGGTCGTGCTTCTGCGCTCCCGCTTCCTCGAACCTATCTCGCGGATTCCCAGGCGATCCCTGATATCGGCGAACGCCATGTTATGGAGTGCCGTCTGGGCGGATGCGTAGACCAAGCCTCCGGCCATGTTTGAGATGAGAATGACAAGCCTATCCGGGCGCAGGATCTCGAGGGCGCGTCCACGCAAAACCATGAGCAGAATGTATCCTGCGGCAAATCCGATAAGATTGATGACGAGGACGACGGTGGAGAACTGCAGCAGCCTAGTCCTCGTACGCTCAATCTCTCCCTGCGGAATCGATTCCCCGGCTTCAAGGCGTTCGCCGACGCGTTGTATGCGGAACGCGAGGAAAAACATCAGCACACCGAACACCAACGCCGGAGGCAGCACATTGAACGCCATGAAGGATGCGACCATGCGCGGCAACGAGGCAATTCCCGACAACCCGAGGATGAGGTTGTCTTTCCAGTACGTAAAAACCTGCATTACGATATATACGCCGAGAATCATCGCCAAGGATTGAATGGTAACCCTGAGAGCTAAACGCTTGCTTGTCATAAAATACATTCTAGCACGAAACATGACAGATTGAACTAGCGAAGCGATATCTCACTAAAAATTGCGGGCAGGACAGGCCTCTAGTTGATAAATCGAAGAACGATAGCAGGGGACGAAAACTCAGGTCATGCATCTTTTACTGATTACGAATAAAAAAAGGCAAGTCGTTGCCATGCAACGACTTGCCAATTCAAGTATCCTGATCGGGCAACCGAGAGTTGAACTCGGGACCCCTAGTCCCCCAGACTAGTACGCTAACCATCTGCGCTATTGCCCGATGCGTCTTGGCAGGCGAGATGCCCTGCCTGACGAACCTCGGCGATAGTAGCACGAGCATGCCTGCAATGTCAACAAAAGCGGGAAAATGGAGTAAATTAAGGAATGAGAATGCCCAGCTGGGCCATGGAGTCTTTGCGGGCAATGACGTCTTTGCGATCGGGAGAGAGCGAAAACGCCTGTTTTAGATAAAACCTGGCGCGCTGGTAGTCTTTTGTGTTGATGTAATAATCGGACATGGCCAACAAACCTTCTATATTAAGGCCATTCTCCACCAAAGCCGAGCGCAGAGAGGTCAGAGCAAGTTCCGGGGTGGGCTGTATCTTGGCCTGGAGCCAAAACAGCGTGGACCGGAAGGAGGCGCTGCCTTTTCCGGCCAACAAGCGGGAGATCAGCTCGGCGGCCGGCTTTTTATCTTCGGCGTCGACCAAAATGGATGCATAGGCCACGGCTGCCTTTTCGGATTGCGGCTCGGCCAGCAACCACGCCTCAGCGAGCTTCTTTGCGTCCGCCGTACGGCCGCTTCCCTGATACGCATTCAGAAAAAGCTCAAAGTCGCTGATGGCGGGAGAAAGCGCACGGATGGCGTCGGCCTGTTTCGAGGCTGCCGCATAATCTCCGAAAGCGATATTGGTCTCCAGCAGGATTCGCATCGCCGAAACTGAATCCGGGTTTTTAGCCAAAACCGTACCGGCCAGAATAATGGCCTCTGAGCGCTCGGACGGGTTCCCGCCCGCGAGTACGGCGGCGGTTTGCAGCATAAAATCGCCGTCATCGGGGAAGAGGTCCAACCCGCGTCTTAACAGGGCAAGCGCGGTGGCCCTATCCTTGGTACTTTCGAGCGCCACGCGCGCGCGGAGAAGAATATATAACCGGTCGCTCGGGTTTACGCCGGCGTACGCGTCCAGCAGGGGTATAGCCTGTTTGTATTGCTTCTTTTCTATAAGAAGGTGCGCGCGCATCAACATGTATCCGGAATCCATGGGGTCATCGAGCAAAACGCCGATGATGAGCGGTTCGGCTTCCTGATATCTGCCGGCCGAGTACAATGCCGTGGCGCGTACGCGCCGATAGGACAGCCCTTTCATGATGACGGGGTCTATCGCGTCAAGCACGGCCAGCGCTTCCTCGGCTTTGCCTTGGGCTGTGAGCACTTTTGCGTAGGCGATGCTCGCCGGGTAACAATCGGGAGCCAGGCTCAAGGTTCGGTTGAAGGCGGCGCTTGCGCCTGCCAAGTCGCCGGTGCGGTCCAGGGCCAAGCCGCGCGCGAGGTCCGCGATGATGGATTCCTGGCCGAAGCGGCTGAAACCCTCGATGGCGGCCAAGGCGGCGGAATTCGCCGCCGTGGTCTTGAACCTGAATACGACCATAATCGGCAGCAGCGCTTCCAATACGCCGGGCTTTTCGCTTAAAACCACGGGACGACCGTTCCTCGCATCCAGGAAAAGCCGCACTAAAGGATCGTTTTGCGGCGCGTCGCCCGGAGAAACGGCTGAAGTCATGATTTCCGGGTAGATAAGCTTGGCGAACTCGAAGGCCAACCACGTATAGACGAATTTTTTTTCTTGCGAGATGGACGTATAGGAATCAACGATGTCGACGACGGTCTTTAAATTCTGCGGGCCGCCCAGGACAAGCAGCCGCTCGATGGCATCTTTATCGGCGGTACCGGCAGAATTATTGCTGCCGCCGGGCAAAACCGAGTCGGGGACGGGCTTGCCGCTTACGCAGGCATTCAGGCAAAGCATGCACGAAAGAATCGCGGCCATATGCCACGCACATCGAGAGAACACTGTTCTTGAACCAGAATGGCGTCCCGCTGGCAGCATGATTATTGTTTCCCCGAATCCTTTCCGCGCGGTTTTGCGACGGACCTACTCATAAAATATAATACAAACAGGATGATTCCGCCAGATAAAAAGAAACCGGGCCACCACATCGCCAAAAAGGATCCAAAGCGCATGGAACTGAATCCAAAGGAGAAAACGCAAAACAACGAGCCCAACACGATAAACGCGAGCGCCGGAACGCCGTAGCCGGGCAGGAAGCGGTGAAAGCGTATGTGTCCCGCAGGCAGGATGGAAAAACCCGCCAAGATCATGTAGAGCGGCCAAAGTCTTCTCATCTCAACCGAAAGGATGATGCCGACCAGGCTTAAGGTCGAGGCTAAAAACAGGTACAGGAAGAGGAATAGCAGTTTGGCCTTGCCTTGCCTCGTCAGGATAAAATACGACGCCAGCGCTCCCAGCAAGCCGACGGGGATGGGCCAGAATTGCCGCGGAGAGGCCAGAACGTGCGTAGTCAACAGGGTAAGACCCAGCCCAAGGGCCAGTAAAACTGAGGCGCAGACGAACATGGCGTCGATTTTGGGATTGACCGGAATTGTTTTCATTGTTGTGTCCTGCCTGTCAGTGTATCGAAAGATTACGCCCCTGCCAAGGTGCGGGCGAACCGCGTTGGTTCTTGCAAGCCCAAAACGCGCATGCTATAGTCTGCCTGATGAAACGTTGCGCCTTTACTGTATCGGTCGTTTTAAGCGCTTTACTCAGCTTTGCGTGCGCGGATCCCTATGCGTATTATATACGTTCGGGCTCCAGCGAGGCGTCCAAGCGAAAAGAGCTCTTTTCCCTCTACGAAATGACGAATACCAGCGCCGAAGAGCGCTTCGCGATAATCCAGAAAATTTCGTCCGACATGCTCGCGGAAAAGGATTATCCCCGGCTCATCACCCTGCTCAACGAGGCGATAGAAAAAAATCCGGACGACGTCTACAACGCGCACCACATGCTGACCATAGCCTGGGCCTATAAACTGCAGGATGCGGACGACATCGCCGCCTTGTACTACGACCGCATCATCAAGAATTACCGCGACCTCATCGTAAGCGGCGAGTCCATCCACTACACCTGCCTGCTGGAATTGCTCAGGCTCACCGCGGATCCCGCCAGGCGCATCGAGTACCGGCGCGAAATAATCGCCCGCTTTCCGGAAAAACTGGACATGGGCAGCCAATTGTTTTTGCTGGGAACGGAATTCGAGGCCGTCGGCGAATGGAAATCGGCAATGGACGTATACAAGCGCTTCATGCCGTATTTCGAGAGCACCGTACCCGGCTACCCCGACGCCATCCAATATGCGCGCACGTTGATCGACCTGGCGGCCATTCCCAAGGACTGGACGTACGAAAGCCTGGAAGACCTCCTGCAGGCGGTAAAATCCGCGCTATCCAGCGGAAACTCCTACGCGTTGACGAAATTGCGCGCGAAAGTCGGTTTTTTCGCCATGGATTGGCACCAGGACAAAGACGCGGGGAACAGCCAGGTTCCGCTCAATTTCGGTGCGTTCATGTCCGGAGGGCGGCTGTATCACGCGGATTCCCTCGATGCCGCCTCCAATTCCCGCGAAGCCTACCTTAAAACCTGGGGCTGGACGGAACGCATCGCCACCTGGTATCTGTACTTCCGGAAAGTAAATTTTCCCGCGGACCCCGAGATACACGGCCGCTGGGAATGGGCGGGCATCTACTTCGGCGAGAAGATGCAATAATGACGCGCACACTCTGCCTGTCAGGCTGCGCGCTTCTGCTCCTCATGCCCCTCGCCGCCCGGCAAACAACCGACGTTCAGGCGGTAAACGCCTCCTACGCCGCAGCCCCCGGAATCACCGTGGAGGAAATCGCCCCCGCGCGCCGGGAAACGCGTCCGCTCCGCCAAAAACAGGAAGATCTTCCCGTCCTGCTCCATCACGCGGGTGATACGCGATTCACCCTGCGATTTCCCGAGGGCGACGAGCAATACGAGCGATTCAGGGCGGCCTATCTAAGCGCGGGCGGCATGAAATGGCTGGAGGCGGTTCAGGAACGGGCGCGCCCCTACGCATCCTACATCCTCGAGCGCATTCAATATTACGGCTTGCCCGAAGAGTTGTTCTTCCTGCCTTTCATAGAATCTGAATTCAGCGCAAAGGCCGTTTCGCGCTCCGGGGCGGTAGGGCTGTGGCAGTTCATGCGCAACAGCGTAGGCGGCTACGACATGCGCATCGACGACTGGGTGGACGAGCGCAAGGATTTCATGAAGGCGACCGACGGGGCCCTGAAAAAGCTTCGGTGGAATTATGAGCATTTCGGGGATTGGCTCCTGGCTCTGGCTGCCTATAATTGCGGGGTTGGCGCGCTGGACAAGGCCATTAAAAAGGGCGACGGCTCGCGCGACTACTGGGAACTCCGCGAAAAAGGCGCGCTGCCCCGCGAAACCGTTTCCTACATACCCAAATTCCTGGCCGTCGTTTCGGTGGCCATGCACGCGGGTCGCAACGGCCTCTCGCAGAACTGGCTGGAGTCCGTCCGCTGGGAACGCGTGGCGCTGGACCGGCCGGTGGACCTGGGCATGCTGGCCGAGGCGAGCGGGATTCCGCTGGAAACGCTGCGGCAGGGCAACCCAGAACTAAAATATAACGTAACGCCCCCCGACGGCCGGTACGCGGTAAAGGTGCCCGAAGCAGGCGCGCAGGCGGTGCGGGCGGCGCTGGCTTCCAGCGACAAGCTGATGCGCGTGTACATCCACAAGGTAAACTCGGGCGATACCATCTCCGCCATCGCAAAGTATTACGAAGTCGCCGTGCCGATGATAGCCAAGATGAACCCCGGCATGAATCCCGACAGGATCCGAATAGGCCAGATAATCGCCATTCCCGCGCTCAAGGATAAAAAACCGTACGAAGCGGTCCGCCCCGCGGAAAGCACGGCGGTATTCAACGCCAGCTACGTCGTTAAGAAAGGCGATACGCTGTGGCAGCTTTCGCTCGCCTACAACGTGCAGCCCGAGGTTCTCGCCGAAAAGAACAGCCTCACGCTGGCGTCGATATTACGCGAAGGTATGAGCCTCGTCGTGCCGATACTGGAATGATGAATACTCCGTGCAAAAAACAGGCAGCGATGATTCTTTTCACGGGCATATTGCTGTGCTCGATGGTCGCGCAGGAAAAATACTCGAGCAGCACCGATATCGACTGGTCTACCGCCAGCATCCGCGTCTCGCTGTCGCTGGACCTGCAGAAAGCCGAGATCCGCCTGCCCTCCGGCCGGCTGCTCGCGGAGCAGATGCTGGATTCCGCGCTGCCATCGCTGATCAGGCAGCAAATCCTGACCATCGGCCTTGATTCCTACCGGACCATCAACGACAGCCTGCAGGACGGAAGCATCAGCCCCAGCGACCTGGATGCCTACCTCACGGGCGGCGCCAAACTGAGCACGAGCCTCAGCTACGACATGAAATCCATGGTCGTTTCCTACGAATTCAGCCTGATCGACCTGGTGTCGCTATTCGTGAAGCACAGCATTCCCATCGAGCAGGCGGTGGCGGAAACCTATACTCCGACGCGGTCGTACTCGGGCATCCTCATATTCGTGCAGGGAGAATATCCCGTGCGCGGCGAGCACAGGAACGGCATCCTGGCCCCCAGCCTGTTTCCCCGGATCTACGACGATACCATGACGCCCATACTGGAGCGGAATTTCATGTACCCCGAGGCGCTGCGGCGCTACGGTCCCGTGGGCTGGGCGCGAAGCCTGGACGACTCGGCCGTGGAGCTGCGGGTCGGAGAGGATCCCCTGCGGCTCATCGCGTCCGCCATCTTCGGCACGAGGCGCAGCGACGTGATACTGTCCCGCGCGGATGCCCTCAAAATCCTCGCCAGCCCCCAGAACAGGGAGCTTATCAAGCAGGGAAAAGTTATCTTTATTTACAGCCCCTGATCCTTGCGGGCGGCCATGGCTGCGAGCTCGCCTTGGCCGTAGGCATACACCGAGCCGCAGTTGTGGCAGGTTATGTTCACCGGAAACGGACCATTTTTTGCCATGTCGTCCAGCTCGGCCTTTTCCATGCTGGATAGATACGCCGCCAGCCGCTCCTTGGTGCAGCCGCAGAAAAAATCCGTCTTGCGCTCGTCCATCATGTTCAGGTCGAAAAACGGGAACATCCGCAGCATCACGTCCATGCGCGCCGAACCGTCGGAGAAGGTCTCGCCGAGCGGCGGCATGCTGTACACAAGGCGCTCCATCCGCTCCAGCTCTTCGTCCACCGCGCCGGGCAAGGCCTGCAGGAACATGCCTCCCGCGCCAAGCACCCGCCCCTCCGCGTCGAAATGGATTCCCAGCGAGAAACTCGTCCTCGTCTGCTCGCTCGTGTGATAATACCAGGCGAGGTCTTCGGCCAGCCGGCCGGAGCGCATGGCCGCGGTTCCCGTTACGGGCTCGGTATGACCCTGCATGAAGCGCGTAAGCGACAGGGAACCCGTGCCCATAAGCGGGGCGGTATCCAGCTTGCCCTGCGCGTCCGCGATGCCCAGGGGACCGCCGAACAGCCGGCCGCGGACTTCGCCCCGAGCAGTGCATTCCACGCTATAGCCGCGCGCGGGCCCGCTGCCTTCCGCCCGAATGGAGATGCGGTCCTCGCCCTTTATGGTAACGGACAGAAGGGAGGCTGCGAGGTACGCGTGGCCCAGCACCAAAGTTTCCAAGGGGCCGAAACCGTGATTTACGCGCATCTGGTTGACCATCGCGGTACCGGAAACGATGGCTCCGCGTATGGAATCGTGCTCGAGGGTGAATATGCTGATGCCGTCGGGCTTCATGCGCGCCAGATGGTCGATGAGTTTTTTGTCTTCTATCTTTGCCTGTATCACGATAAACCTCCGGGGGAACGCCCGTGACTATAGCACACCGGAGGCGGCGCGGAAACCTCCGGAACAGAAGCGTTGTGGAAACAATCCGGCGGAGGTGCTATACTGGATACACGATTCTGAAAAATTGGAGTTTATAATGTACATGACGATTCTCGAGATCGTATCCATCACCCTTACCTTAGCCCTGTCAGCCATGATACTCCTGCCGCGCCGAGGTACCATCGGCCGAAAATACGTAAACATCGCCACAGGGCTCACTGTTTTAGCGGCGATTCCACCGCTGGTCATACGCTACGCCTTCGACCATGGGACCTGGCGTACGGAAGGCTCCAACGACGCGTTGATAATCATCGGCCTCCTCGTGGTGTACGCCTTGCGCCGAAGGCTCGCGAAGCTCGACTCCCCCGAGGCAAAAATCGCCGAAACCAAACCAGACTCCGTTTTACGGCACGTCGTATGCGCGACAGGTCTCCTCGCGGGAGTGTTTTCGCTGGCCGTCGTAATCATCTTTCCGGCCAACGACCTTGATGCGCCTTCGGGAAAATACGCTGTCGGAACGCAGTCCTTCATGATGGAGGATACCACGAGGCAGGGAGTCTACCTGGACGCGCCCGGGCAAAATCGCCGGCTGATGGTTCAAGCCTGGTACCCTGCCGCGGACGTTCCCAAAGGCGCGAAAGCCCTCTGGATTCCCGATGTCGCGCTACGCAACGCGTTCGCAGACTACGGCAAGATGCCGCACTTCATGCAGAGCCACCTGGCCAAGGTCCGATCGAATTCCTACATGGGAATCGCCCTGGCGGCAACACCCGCAAAAATACCGGTAGTCATTGTTTCCCACGGCTGGACGGGCGCCCGCGCAGTACACACGGACCTGGCCGAGGAGCTCGCCAGCCGCGGCATGATCGTATTGGGCATCGACCACCCGTATGGCGCCATGTCGGTCACCCTTACCGACGGCACCGTACTGCCCCTGTACCCCGACGCATTGAATTGGGACAATCGCGACGATGAATTCATGGCCAGGGGCACGAAGCTCGTTTCAGTCTACCAAGCCGATATCGAAGCCGTGCTGGCAAGGGTGCGAGCCGACGATACGATACCGGCGCTCAAGGGTCGGATCGATACCGGTCGCATCGCCCTTGCCGGGCACTCTACGGGAGCCGGAGCCGCAGCGAGCATCATCATGAAGGATCCCTCCATCAACGGAATGCTTGGCCTCGACGCTTGGCTCGAGCCGCTGGGCGACTCGGTGGCTCAAGGTTCGGCGGTACCCCAGCTGCACTTGGGCAGCGACCGCTGGCGCAACGGACCCAACAGGGTTTTCCTCGAGAAGCTCCTGAATGCGAGCCCCACCGCCGAGTACTATTCCATAAAAAATTCCGCGCACATGGATTTTGCGATGCTGCGCGATTTTACGCGCGCCGCGCGGATTATCGGCTGGGGCGGTTCCATCAACCAGAAACGATTCGCCTACATCGTCAACTCCACCGCCGCCGACTGGCTTGAGGCCAATCTCGGCGAAGGAGCGGCCGAGAGATCCGGAAGATCGATCGTGAAGACGGCCAATATACCCGAACTGCAGGCCAGAAACTAAGCATGTTCGCGGACGCCCATTTTCATGCCGACGATCTTTTCGCCCATGATAAAAACTTTACAGAGGCTTACGCCGCGCTGGGCGTGCGCGGGATAGCCTCGTGCCACGACAAGGCGGGGCTGGAAACGACGCTCGGCCTTATGGAAGACGGCGGCGAGGGAACCTTCGGAATCTCCTTCGGGCTGCATCCGCAGTGGCCGTACATGGACGAAGCGCCGACGCTGGAAAAGCTGGCCGGCAGCGGGGAGATTCTGGCCGTGGGCGAATTCGGCTTCGACTTTTTCGGCGACAGGCCCTTATGCGTGAGGAATCCCGAAAACGAGAACCGACAGACGGATGTTTTTGAATTCCAGCTGGACTTGGCCGAAAGACACTCGCTCCCGGCTATACTCCATTTCAGGCGCGCCAACGACCTGCTGTTCCGCTACGCCAAAAGGCTCTCCGCGCTTCCCGCGGTCATCCTGCATTCTTGGGGAGGGCCCTTGAACGAGGCCTTGGATTTTTTAGCCCGCTGCCGCCGCGCCTATTTTTCCTTCGGCACGGGCCTGCTCAACGGCAACAAAAAGTCCGAAGCCTGTGCGGCCGGCCTCCCGGCCGGGAACCTGCTTACGGAAACGGACGCTCCGTTCCAGCCGCCCAGGATTCGGCCGCTCCCCGAAGCTCCGTTGCGGAGGATGCCCCTCGAGCGGGAGTATTCCTGCCATGCGGACTTGCCGAAAATCTGCGGTCGCATCGCGGAACTTCGCAGCGAGCACGAAGAAAATATAATCGAGCGGATATACCGCAACCTAAGGGAGGCATCGGGCAATGCCCTTTGACGAAAGACTTGAAATTCTCTGGGGAAAGGAGTCCCTGGGCGCACTGAGAGACGCCCACGTGTGCGTATACGGCCTGGGCGGCGTAGGCGCGACCGCGGCCATGGACCTGGTGCGCTCCGGAATCGGCCGGATAAGCGTTGTGGACTTCGACACCGTGCAGGAGAGCAACCTGAACCGGCTCTACTTCGGGTACGCCGATACCGTGGGCATGCGCAAGACCGAGGCCTTCACCCGTTTCGCGAAAAACATCAACGACGGCGTGATCATCGACCGGATGGACAAGCTGGTAAGCGGCGAGGAAGCCGGCGGAACCTTGCCGCCCGGAGCGGATTTCTTTCTCGATTGCATCGACACCCTCAACCCGAAAGTAAACTTGATAGCGGCCTTGCTGCGCGAAGAAAAACGGTTTATCTCTAGCCTGGGGACCGCAGGCAGGATACGGCCGGAAATGCTCAAGATCGGCCCGCTCTGGGAGACGCACGACTGCCCGCTGGCGCAGCGCGTACGGCAAAGGCTCAGGCGCCTGGGCATCGTGGGCAAGGCGCGAAAAGGCAAAAGGCAGGACCCCGGCGCCATCAGCGAGATAACCTGCGTATGGTCAGACGAATTGGCGGTGAAGCCGGCCATGCCCTCGGACGGATCCATACCGGGCACCACGATAAACGGCATGCGCATCAGGGCCGTACAGGGGTCCAGCCCCTTCGTGCCGCAGGCGGCGGGGCACCTGATGGCCAGCTACGCGGTTCGCCGGATACTGGGACTCTGAATTCACGGGCCACAGAACGGCCGATCAAGGAGATCGCATTATGAAAAATTTATTTACATTTCTCGCAAGGCCGCGAACGTACGCAGCCTGCCTCGCCGCCTTCCTGCTATTCGGAGCCTTGGTCCTGCCCTGGAAATCCGCGCAGGTCGCGCGCTACACGCCCAAAGGCGCCGGCTTCGACACCAGCCTGGCATATTCGCCGGCGGAAGCACAGCGGCGCGCCGGGCTCTACAGCGAGGAAGGAAGGGCTTCCTACGTCTTCGACCGCTGGACCTTCGACCTGGCCTTTCCGGCGATCTACGGAGCATTCATGCTTTCGTCATGGGCCTTTGCGCTGAAGAGGCTCGGCAAGAACCGGACCGGCACGCATCGGTTCCTGGCGATACCGCTGGCCGCGGTGGCGTTCGACCTGGCGGAAAATATTTCCGTAACGGTAATCATGCTCGGTTTTCCCGAAGCCCAGGGCTTCGCTGCCTTCGCCGCAAGCGCCTCCACCCTGCTCAAATGGATTTTCGTGGGCGCGGGCTTTGCCGGAAGCCTCTTCCTGCCTCTGGCCGCGATGCTGGCGTTTTTTATCCGGAAAAAAAGGATCGCCGGGGATTCCCAAAAATAAATAGCGGCCGTTCCGGATGGACGGCCGCTATTGCGAATATCGCCTTTGGCTAACTAAATATTACTTCTTTACGGCTTTCTCTATTAGCGAGTCGTCCACGATATAAGGCAGCGTAATATGCCCGAAATCCTTGTAGATATCGTTGTACTCCGCGCACACTTCCATGGCGTGCTCGTTGCGGGCCCACGCGCGCCTGGCTACGCCGCCCATCGTGTCCCAGGGTATGGCCATGCCGATCACGGTATCCACGCGCTCGGAGCCGTCCAGCACCATGCCGAAGCCGCCGTTCACCGACTTGCCGATTCCCACGCCGCCGCCGTTGTGCAAGGCTATGAGGCTCATGCCTCGCGCGGCGTCTCCGGCGAAATTCTGCACCGCCATGTCGGCCATGACGTTGGAGCCGTCTTTTATGTTGGAGGTCTCGCGGAACGGGCTGTCGGTGCCGCCGCAGTCGTGATGGTCGCGGCCGAGCATGATGGGTCCCACTTCGCCCTTCCTTACCATCTCGTTGAACTTGAGCGCTATCTTGGTTCTTCCCATCGCGTCCTGATAGAGGATGCGCGCCTTGGTTCCCACGACCAGCTTGTTTTTTTCGGCGTCGCGTATCCATGCCCAGTTGTCCCGGTCCTGTCCGCGCCGATTGGGATCGATGCAGTCCATGGCCGCCTTGTCCGTCTTGCGCAGGTCCTCGTCGCTGCCCGAAAGGCACACCCAGCGGAAGGGTCCGTAGCCGTAGTCGAAGAGCTCGGGCCCGAGGATGTCCTCGACGTAGCTCGGAAACACGAAACCGTCCTTCTCGTCCACGCCGTTCTTGGACACGTCCTTGGCGCCCGCGTCGTATACGGCCTTGAGGAAGCTGTTGCCGTAATCGAAGAAATAGGTTCCCTTATTCGATAATTTTTTTATCACCTCGAAATGTCGCAGGAGGCTCGCGTCCACGAGCTTCCCGAACCGGGAGGGATCATCCTTGAGGAGGCGCGTGCGTTCCTCGAAGCTGATTCCCGCCGGGCAATACCCGCCCTCGTACGCGGCGTGGCAGCTGGTCTGGTCGGAGAGCAGGTGGATATGGACGCCTTCCTTGAACGCGTATTCAAGCAGCTCCACCACGTTGCCCTGAAACGCAACCGCGATGGCCTCGCCTTTTTTCTGGGCATCCGCGGCCTTGGCGAACGCGCCTGCCGGAGTCGTCTCCACGCACGATACCCAGCCCTGGCTGAAGCGCGTCTGCACGCGGCTGGGATCCACTTCCGCGATGATGCTCGCCGCACCCGCGATTACGGCGGCCTTTCCCTGCGCCCCGGACATGCCGCCCAGGCCGCTGGAAACGAAAAGCTTGCCGCGCAAGTCGCCGTCCTGCGGCACGCCGAGCTTGAGGCGCCCCGCGTTGAGCAGGGTGTTGAAGGTGCCGTGCACGATTCCCTGGGGTCCGATGTACATCCACCCGCCCGCGGTCATCTGGCCGTAGTTGGCCACGCCGAGTGCCGCAGCGTGGTTGAAGTCCTTCAGGTTGTCGAACATGCCTATCATGAGGCCGTTGGTTATTATGACGCGCGGAGCGAGCGCATGGCTTTTAAACAAGCCAAGCGGGTGGCCGCTCTCGATGACGAGGGTCGTTCCGTGGTCGAGTACCTTCAGATACTCCACGATGAGCCGGTACTGCATCCAGTTCTGGCAGACCTGGCCGGTTTCGCCGTAGGTAACGAGCTCGTAAGGATACAGCGCGATGGCGAAATCCAGGTTATTGTCGATCATCACCTGGAACGCGCGGCCTTCCAGGCAGGCGCCCGCGTAGCTCTGCACGGGCTTGCCGCTCAGGTTTCCCGACGGCCTGAAGCGGAATCCGTAGATGCGGCCGTGGGTGCGCAGCTCGGCCATGAACTCGGGGGCCATCTCCGCGTGAAAGCGCTGCGGAATATACCGGAGCGCGTTGCGCAGGGCCAAAGCCTCGTGGGCCGCGGTAAGCTTGGACTCGCGCCGCGGGGCGCGGCGGATGCCGGGCTCGAAAACCGGGGCCGGCGGAAGCTGGTCAAATTGCAGCCGGATGGTCATGGCGGCCGCTACGTCGTTATTGGTCATCGGTCTTTCTCCTTTGCTTCGCTATCAATCCTGCAGGCCCAATACTTCTTCGGCCGCGCGGAGCACCGCCCCGTCGGCCACCAACGCGTGAACCTGCTCGATGTCGTGATACATGACGCGATCCTTGTCCACCATTTTCACGGCGGATCGGATAACCCGGTAAGCCGCCGCGGTGGCGGGCGAAAGGGCGGCCGGTCCGTCTCGCAGGTCGATGGCCTGGCAGGCGGAAAGCAACTCGAGCGCTATCACGTTACGGGCGTTGCCGATGATTTCCCGTGCCTTGCGGGCGGCGATCGTGCCCATGGAAACATGGTCTTCCTGATTGGCGCTCGAGGGGATCGAGTCGACGCTGGCGGGATGCGCCAGCACCTTGTTTTCTGATACCAGGGAGGCAGCCGTATACTGCATGATCATGAAGCCGGAATTAAGGCCGCCGTCCTTGACCAGGAAGGCGGGCAGCCCGTTGGACAAGGCGGGGTTTACCAGGCGCTCGATGCGGCGCTCGGAAACGTTCGCGTATTCGGCGGCGGCGATTCCCAGGAAATCCATGGCAAGCGCCACCGGCTGCCCGTGAAAATTTCCACCGGAGATTATATCGCCGCCCGAAGGATCGTCGGGGTTGATGAAGATGAGCGGATTATCCGTAACGGCGTTCACTTCGCGTGAGACGACGTCGTAGACATAGCCGAGAGCGTCGCGTCCCGCGCCGTGTATCTGCGGTACGCACCTCAGCACGTACGCGTCCTGCACGCGCTCCTGGCCCTGCCTCGTCGTGCAGTCCGAGCCTTCCAGCAAGGCGCGCATGTTGGCGGCGCATTCTATCTGGCCGACCTGGCCGCGGGCTTCGTGGACGCGCGGGTCGTAGGCGTCGGTTATTCCGCGCAAAGCCTGAAACGTGAGGGCGGCGGCAAGGTCCGCTGTGCGCGCGAGCTTCCAGCCGTCAAAGGCGGCAAGCGCGCCGACTGCGGTCATGCATTGCGTGCCGTTGATGAGCGCGAGTCCTTCCTTCGCGGACAACTCGACGGGCTTGAGCCCTGCCGCCTTGAGCGCATCGGCGGACGGCATCCTCACGCCGCGATAAAAAGACTCGCCCATGCCGCACAGCGCGATGGCCATATGCGAGAGCGGAGCAAGGTCGCCGGACGCGCCCAGCGATCCTTTTTCGGGAATCATGGGTACGACATCCGCGTTGAGCATGTCGATGAGGGCTTGAACGGTGGAAAGCCTGGCGCCTGAGTTGCCTACCGCCAAGGCATTTGCCCGGAGGAAGATCATCGCGCGCACCACTTCCAGGGGGAGGGGATCGCCGACGCCCACCGCGTGGCTCATGATCAGGTTTTTCTGCAAGGCCGCGTTGTCGTTCTTGGTGATGACGATATCGCAGAATTTCCCGAATCCGGTGGTGATGCCGTAGCGCACCAGGGACTCGTCCACGCATTTCTCAACTACGGCGCGGGAAGCGTTGATGCGCTTAGACGCGTCTTTATCCAAGCTTACCGTCGCCCCGTATCTGGCTACCAGCACGACATCCTTGATCCTGGCCTTGCATCCGTCGATTACAATCGTTTCCATACCACCCCTTCATGGGAACCGGCCTGGCAGCCGCTTCCGCCTTCTTATTTCTAAAGCCCCAAAATGCTCAAAGCCGCTTTCCAGAAATCCTCTTCTTCCATCCGTCCTTCGAGCCTCGCCTTGACGAGGTTCTTTATGGGCGACGGAAAGCTTTCCCAATACATGTCCTGCCAGCGCGGCATCCAATCCCACAGGTCCTTCTGCTTGGACGGAGCCATGAGCCCCAGCGAATACTCGGTAAAATCGCGGAGCATCATCGCCAACGCGTCGGGAGGAAGCGTCGCCTGCGGCGGCACCTGCGGCGGCGCGAGCTTGCGCCCGTCCTCGTCCACCAAGGCGCGGGATTCTCCCTCAGCCTTGGCAGCCATGGCCGACATGGCCGTCCGGCCCGCGTAATGGTCCAGCAAAACCGCGACTTCCGCTTCGGTTGCCTCGGGAGCGTTCTGCCGTATTATCCCCTCCACGAAGGAGCGCACGGTCGACCGCATGCTGTCCATGCTGTCCTGCACGCCCTGGTTCACCGCCTTGCCCATCTTCTCCGCCATTGCGCCGGGATTCATGCCTCCGAGCCCCGCGTACTTGCCCTGGTCGCGCTTCCTGCGCTCAAGAGCCTTGATGAGCACCTCGAGCTCGGCCGGCTCGGCCCTGTTCAGTATAAAATCAAGTACCGCGGCCAGCTCGTCCCGGGCCATCTATCGGGCGTTCCGTACGAGGCGCACGCCGAGATCCCTCGCGTAATAGTGTGGAACGCCCCCGAATCGGAACGTAACCCGTGAATATTTCTTCAGATAATACCAACTGCCCCCGCGCATCACGCGGTTATCGCCGGAGACGGGCCCCCGGGAATCGGTTTGAAAGCCGGGAGTATAATCACCGTACCAGTCCCAGCACCATTCCCATACGTTGCCGCTCATGTCGAATAAACCCAGCGAGTTGGGCCTGAACTTGCCCACTGAATTGGTGAATCCGCCCGCCGTACCGTAATAGGCCGCCACGAGGCTCGCGTCGTTCGATCCGCTGAAATTATAGAATTCCAGATTCCGGCCGCCCCTGGCGGCATACTCCCACTCGGCTTCGGTAGGAAGCCTCCAGCCGCTTTTGGAGAAATCGCAGGATACCGCCTCGTCTTCCCCGGAGTAGCAAGGCTGCAGCCCATCCTTCACCGACAGCTTGTTGGCAAACTCCACGGCCTCGTACCAGGTTATTTCGTATATGGGAAAATCGGCGCCTTTGCCATGGCGATAATGCTCCTGCTCGCCCATCAAGGGTATCCAAACGCCCTGCGTAACTTCCGTGGCCATCATCCAGAAGGATAAAAGATTAACGTTATGCGTTATTTTTTCGTCCTGCTGCGCGGGAACGTCGTCAAAGGAAAAAACGCTGCCGGGAACCTCGAGCTCTTTGGAGAAATTCTCGCCGTAGCCCATGAGGAAATTACCCCCCTCTACCAGTATCTCGTTGCGGAGCGGCCCGGAACGGTACGAATCCTGGGCCGGGAGGCCGGCAGGGCCGAAGAAAAAGGCCAGTATACCGAGAAGAAGGGCAGCCAGAGGCTTTTCAACCCGGTGGCAACCGTCGATTATTCCTTGAGATAAAACTATCATGACTTGCAGTATATCACGAACGGGTACCGCCTGTTCTAGACCGCTTTCCGGTTTTGCAGCCCAGTATCCGCGCTTATCCACTGGAAATATTTTCGCATTCGGCATACCATTATGGAGTGAAAGAACGTATTCAACGCTATTAACCATGATGGAGGCTACAATGCCGGTAAAACGGGAATTCGGACATAATCTCGACCGTAATAATATGGTGGAACGCGGAAGGCTCATAGCCTATATCAACTTGAGACTGGCCAGCATGGGGCTTTCCGTCTACTCGCAGGAAGGCACTACCTTCCTGAATCTCGCCAACGAAATGATAGCCAATTATCGAGAAAAAAGCAGGCTGCTGGCGGACTACCTGCCTCCGGCGGACGCGCGCATCCAGGCATTCCTCGATGACTATCTGGGAGACCTTCCCGCGGAGGACAGGCCCCGCATGCCGCCCCGCACCTTGGTGCTGGACCGCTACGGCATGTCGCGCGAGCTGTCGCTTCCGCCCAACGCCCACGAATACGTTTCGCCCACATTATCTTCATATAGGATACGCAACGGCGTGCTGCATAACCCCGCCAACGACCGCCGTACCACCCAAGGCGTATTCCACGTCGCGGAAGGCGGCCTTCCCGTTCCGCTGGATAAAAAGGCCGTTCCCAAACTGACCTTCGCGCGCCTCCTCAAGGCCGCCTTCAATCCGCCGCAAGACATGCTTCTCGTGCCCTTTACCGCCCGGGAGCCCGAGCCCGCCAAAACATTCCTGTCCCTGCTCCTTCGCCCGATCGTGCGCCCGGAAGTCCCCGGAATCTGCAAGGAACTGTCCATGGAAACGCGATTCTTCGCGCCCGCCTCCCTGGCCGCCAACCTGGACTTCGTAGAGAGCATCTTCGGCAACTCAGGCGACCCCTACATCGCCGACAACGACGCCGCCCTGGACCCGCTCCACTGGACCGGCCACACCGGCTGCATCGTCCTGGCCACGCACCTCGTCACCATGACCAAGAAGGAACTCGGGCTGCCGTCCTTCGCCCAGGCAACCGAGCGGCAGAAGAGCGACGGCATGTGCTGGAAAAACGCATCCGAAAAATACAACGACGGAAAAGCTTTTAAGATATGCGCGCGCGATGAAAAAGGCGTCATGCTCACCATCATAGCGGACAACTATTTCGGCTACTCGAAAAAAGAGATAAAAACCCAGATATCGTATTCGTCCAACCTCTTGGGGCTTACCGAGGAAGAACATGCCGGCGGCGCGCTCGTCGTACCCAGCTTCAACCTGGGCACGCGCTTCGTTCCGGACACGAATTTGAATTCCAAGGGACAGACCCTGGAACAGGTAATCAAGCTCCTGGGCGACCGCCTGGAACTGCAGCCCGAAGGCTACGCAATCGATACCATGTTCGGAAGCATCATCTACCTGCCCGAAGACGCGATAATCTCCCTGGACGACCAGAAAGCCACCTGGATCACCGACGGCGTGGAGCATAAGCTGCGCATCCTCCCGCACGAAATTTACGTGCACCCCACCGGGTACCGCATCCGCATGGACAGGCACTCCAAAACCGGGGCCTGGCGGCTCATGGGCACCGCCGGCGACGGGCTCCTTTGCCACAAGCCCTGCACGGTATCGGGCGGCGGCAAATCCGAGATTTCCAAGTCCATCACCGACGCCATAACCGACAGCCCCTTCGTGACGGGAGACTACGGCGCCGACATGGCCCTGGCCAGGGAGATCATCGAGAAACCCTACGGCGACCGCTTCAAGGATCCCGCGGAAAACCACGGCGCCGACAGCAGGTCCATACTGTCGCCCAAGAGGTCCCTGGGCAGCGTTATAAAGTTATTATCACCCTCTCCCCTCAACAAGGACGAGTACAACGCGTGGCTCGCGTCCATACCCGAACGCGTAAAGGCGCTGGTATTCCTCGTCAAGCGCTTCTACCGGCCCGAGTGGGGCAACGAGTGGATGAGCCATTTCGGCACGGACGTCGTCAACGGCGCGCAGGGCAACGTCATCAAGTTCGAGGGCAGGCCCATACAGGCATCCTATCTGCGCGTCGGCTTCACCCCGGGCGGCGAGCGGTCCATACACAAGCTCAGGCAGGATTACATGCCCGCCGTCAAGATACAGTGGGAAGACGACATCACCGCCAGCGTCACGCTGCCCACCGCGCGCATCAAAGGCCTGCCCGAAGGCATCAAGAGCCCGGGCGTAAAATTCAGCCGCAACTGCGAAGCCCGTTTCTTCCAGCGCCCCGACGACGCGATAATCCGGGGATACGACAAGCAGGCCGAATCCGACATGGCCCGCAGCGACAACTTCATCAGCAATTTCGAACCGCTTTCCCGCTCGCGGGCCCGCGACATGGTGGAGCACACAGTCGAGCTTACCGAGTATACGGAACCCATGCGCGCTTTGATCAGCGAGGCCGAGAACGACGATAAATTCCACTGGTTCGTGGTATCCTCCCATCCGCGCATCGTAGACGGCAAGCCGTCCAAGAATCCCCGTTACCTGCAGCTGGACCAGAACTTCCTCCACCCGCTGGAACGCTACCTTGCCGACCTCTCGGCGCGCCTCTCCCGAATGATCCCCGCGGACGAGGCAGTCTACCAGCCGGTGGGAGCCATGCTGCCCGGCCGCCGCAACAACCCACCGGAACCGGAAGCCGGCATCAGGCCGCTTGCCGTGTACGGTCCCATCCATTACCAGGAATTGCCCGAGCTATTCATGGACTTCATCTGCTCGCTCACGGGCAAGAGCCCCTCCACCACGGGAGCCGGTTCCGAAGGCGCCCTCACCAAAGGACCGTTCAACGCGCTCATACCCACCACGGACCTCAACAACGCGCTCCTTGCGTTCATCCTGGGAGGATACGCGGGTTACAGCACCGCCGCGGGCCACATCGGCCACAAGTATCGCGTCGAGCACGACATCTCGCTCTTGGTACCCGAACTGTGGGCACGCATGACCGTGGAGGAACGCGATCCCGCGGACATGATCGAGCACGGCTACCTCGAGCGCATAGCGGACTTCGATTTCAACGGCAAGCATATTCCCGCCGGCAGGCTGGGCTACCGCATCACCCCGCTTTTCGCATCGCACTACCTGGGCCGAATTTTCGATACGCCGTCGGCCGTATTCCCCGAGGAAGTACTGCGGCCCGAGCTCCAAAGCATGGAGTATTTCGCGGACGGAATCCTCAACATCGCCGAGGCGCAGGAACGCGTGGCCAAGGATTATATAGAAGACGGCTCCATAAACGCGGCCATTCCGCCGCTCAAGGCCATCCTGTACATCATGGCCACGGGCAAGTTCGAAGGCAAAGTCCTCGCAGACCCCGCGGTTCGCAAGCTCTTCAACCAAGACTACGTCCTGGGCTCGGACTGGTACCGCGACAGGCTTGCCCGGTACGCGGAGAGCGAAAAGCAGCGCATGACGCGCGGCAAAAGCTACATACAGCAATTCCTTTCCAATACGCGCAACCGCGACGAAAAGGAAATCCAGCGGGCCCGCCGCGAACTCCAGTCGGTGGAGGAGAAACTCACCACCATCAACAAGCCCGATTACATCAACACGCTGGTGGGCACCATAGGAAAGGATCCCCTCTATTATGCCTGATATCCTCGTAAGCGAACCCGATTCCATAAAGGCCACGCTTCTCATAACCAACATCGGGGAACTCGCCACGCCCACCGGCCAGGATGCCCGCTACGGCGCGGACTCCAACATCATCCACACCGTTAAAAACGCAGTCATCGCGGTCAACGTCGAGAAAATCGTCTGGATCGGACCTGCCGAGGAACTGCCGCCGATCGACGGTCCGGGCCCCGAGGTTTTCGACGCGCAAGGCAAAGCCGTAATTCCGGGCTTCGTGGACTCGCATACCCATTTCGTGTTCGGCGGTTACCGCGACGAAGAATTCCTCTGGCGCGCCGGCGGCGTTCCGTACATGGAAATACACCAGCGCGGCGGCGGCATCGCCAGCAGCGTCCGCGCCACGCGCGAAGCCTCCGTCGACGACCTTTTCCGCATCGGACTGGTCCGCCTCGAGCGCATGCTGGAGTTGGGCGTAACCACGGTGGAGGGCAAGTCCGGCTACGGCCTCGACCTGGAAACCGAACTTCGCCAACTCGATACGATGCGCCGCCTGGACGGGCACCAGCCGGTGGACATCGTCCCCACGTTCATGGGGGCCCACTCCACGCCGGCCGAGTACAAAGGCCGGCCCGGCGCCTACATCGACTACCTCATCGCCGACGTGCTCCCCAAGATAAAAGAGCAAGGTTACGCGCAGTTCTGCGATATTTTCTGCGAGAAAAACGTGTTCGAGCTGGACGACACCAAGCGCTACCTCGAGGCGGCGCGCGCCTTGGGCTTCAAGCTCAAGCTGCACGCCGACGAGATCGAGCGCATCGGCGGCGCGGGCTTGGCCGCCGACCTCAAGGCCGTCAGCGCCGACCATCTCCTCAAGGCCTCCGTGGACGACCTCAAGAAAATGGCCGCCGCGGGCACCGTGGCCACCTGCCTGCCGCTTACCGCCTTCGTGCTCCGCGAACCGTACGCCGACGCGCGCGCCATGCTGGACGCGGGATGCGCCGTGGCCATAGCCAGCGACCTCAATCCCGGCTCGTGCTACAGCCAATCCATCCCGCTCGCCGCCGCGCTCGCCGTACTGTACATGCGCATGAGCATTGAAGAAACATTAACCGCCCTCACGCTCAACGGAGCCGCCGCCTGCGGCCTCGCAGGCGACCGGGGCAGCCTCGAGCCCGGCAAGCTCGCGGACATCCTCGTGCTGGACGCGCCCTCGTACCGCCACCTCGCATACCACAGCGGCATGAACATCGTGGACACCGTCATCAAGCGCGGCAAGGTCGTAAGCGTCAGGAACTGATCTTATTGTTATAAATATATAAGGGGGCGCCACCGGACCAGGCCCGGCCGCCCGCCCCAGACGCGCCCCCTGGGCCGAACTTCCTCCGCTCCGCGCCCAAGCGCGCCGCGGAGGCGATTTCGGCCCTCCCCCAGGAATTTTTCAAAATCATCGCATGTTTTTTCCCGCAAGCCTTAAAAAACATGCTACTCTTCGAACCGAATAGAACAACATCGCTATTTTACATAAAAGGAACCAACCATGAATCGTCGTTTTTTAAATACCGCACTCATCGTCTGCGCCGTCTTCCTCGCAGCCTCCTGCGACCTTTTGCAGAAACCTCCCGTGGATCCCCCTGCAACCTTCACCGTAACCCTTACGCAAGCCGCCGGCGGCACGGTCAGCGTTACTCCCGTACAGGCTAGCTACGAAAGCGGTACCGCCATTACCGTCACTGCCGTACCCTCAAGCGACTTTACCTTTACCAAATGGTCCGGAGACTCGGAAGCCGCGGAAACCAGCATCACCGTTACCGTCGATAAAAATCTCGCCTTTTCGCCGGTATTTACCGCTAAAATAAAATATAGAACCACTAAATATATATACAGTAGCGGGATTCCATTAGCTCCAAAAACTGAGTATACCTATATATATCCATCCGCAAGCACAGGCGATTGTTCAGAACGAATCCAAAAAAGTCTTATTGGCAATTCCAGCTATAGTCGGCAATATATACGAGATTCACAGGGTCGACGCTTGCTCTACAACACTTTCTCCACTACTGGAGGCGCAAAAACATACTCATCATCGCAGCTTTACTCCTACCGCGGCGTTACATCGGATATTAGCAAAGAAGAAAATTTTTCCAGCAACTGGAATTCTTATATATCATACGAAAATATTTATGATGCGGCAGGCCTTTTAAAACAATATTTATCGAATGATGGAGTCACTAATTACTATTATGAAAACGGACGTATTGTTTCTGAAGACTATATTTATCCGGGATATCCCACAGAATATGGGTATTATTTCTACTGTGATGGCCCAGACAACCGAATTTCCCGAATAGAATTTTATGACAGTCCGGAACGTACGACATTATTGAGTAAATGGGTAGATTTATATGATGACAACGGCAACCGTACTAGGGGCGCCAAATTTCTCTATAGCGCTGGAGTTGAATCCCTTGATTACCAAACTGACTACACCTATGAAGCCTACACTCCTGCTGCCGAAATTTTCCCCTCCAACATTTCCGCACTGGAGGGTATCTGGTCGGGTATCGGCAAAGGCTATGCAAGCGACGCTGCCAATATTTCGTTTACGATGGTCAACGACAACATTATCCTGCGCATGGGGACGGACAGCTTCGGGGACTTATATGGTTCAGTAGGCACTTTCGTGCTGGACACGAGCGTGACGCCGAACACCTTCAATCTTACCAACCCCGCCGGAGAAACCTGGCTGGGCATCTATAAAGTAACGGACGGCAAGCTCACACTCTGCATCAACGAAAACAGCGGCGGCACTCGCCCAACGGATTTCGTTACCGCAGGAGATGGCCACCTCTACGAAAACTTTACTAAATAAAAAACCGGTCAACCTGTAAAAATGCAGGTTGACCGGTCTTCTTAAGCCTTGCTGCTCGAATCAGATAATCAGAACTGCAGCCGCATCGCCAGCATCAAGCCGATGCCGTTCAGCGTCAACTCGTCAAATGAAAGCGCCGGTTGCTCCATATCCGCGGTCGCGGCGATGGTTATGATAAAGCCGGGAAACGCCAATTCAAAGCCGCTGCTTGCGAAGAGGCTCAGGTCGTCGCGCAGTATCGCTACCGGCGCGGACAAGGCTTGCGTTATTGTGGGTACCGTGGTACCGGCCAGCGCGGCGGCTTCGAGGGCCGCGGCGGATGGATTGACCGTCGCGGTAACGTCGAAAACGGAATCATACTCGGAGTGGTAAAAATTTACCGATGTCTTTAAAAACGGCCTGAAGAAATACAGCAAGGTCTTGGAAACGGCAAGGCTCGCGCCGGCGGTATGAACCTTGGCCGTAAACCCGATTTTCCCCGACAAGCCGAGGGTTCCCAGTCCGGCCACTTCCGGCGCAGTGATTCCAAGACCGGCAAGGGAGAATGCATCCGCCCCGAGATCGAACTGCGAATAGGTATAGCCGAGCCCCATGGACAATGCCGGTAATTTTTTATTCTGCTTTTCCGACAGTAAAACCTTGCGAACCGTTCCACCCACCGTAAGCATCTCAATCGAGGTACCTACACCGCTTATCTTACCGGAAATCGTCGCGGGCAGCAGGCCTACGCCCCACGCCACGAGAGCATTGGGAAGATAAAAGCCGTTTGCGAGAATCTCAAAACCGGCGGGAAGCCGGAATCCAAAACCCATGCGAAAAGAGGGCAAGCCAAAAGCCCTGGTGGTTACCATGGAAAAAATATCGTTGGCTGCCGCGGTCTTCAAAGCTCCTGTAACCAGGGAGGGAATCGGCACAAGCTGGAACTTCCAGGTATCCGTATCGCTCGTACCCAGTACTTTACCCACGCCATCCATGGACGTAGCGCCTATACCCAGGAAGCTTACGTATATTCCGGTTTTGCCCGGGAGCTCAGCGGCTCCGACAAGAGCGTCCCCAGACCGGGCCAACGCATTGATGGACGGACTCAAATCCTTCCCCAGACTGCTAAACAAGGTATTGACGTCTTTATTGAGCGGTTCGAGGTTGATGGGGCTTATCTGGGCCAAGGCCAAGGCACAAGCCAAGAAAAAGGAAACCAGAGCAGCAACGCGCCGGAAAAACATAGTCACCTCCTCGGTTTAGAGCGGCAGAGAATCGTAGCCGAGCAGTACTACGCCATTGGTACCGGTAATTACCAAACCTTCATCGTTCCAGAATAGGCTGCCTGAGCTTGCGGCGGAAGCTTCGGGAACTCCTGAATGGAAACGATATTCTTTTGTGAACGCGCTATCCTTGAAAAGCATTACCGTACCGTCGCGTCCCAGCGCAGCGGCCCATGCGGCACCGTCGTGAATCGTCGCCCTTATCGATATGATTTCAGCCTTACCCGGAATCGCTTGAAAAACCGGTTCGGAGACCGGCGCTCCCTTTGAATCCGTCGATGCGATGAATACTCCCTGGTCGGTACCGATATACAGGAACGTACCGCTCTGCGAAATAGTTTTTATCAGCGGCTGCTCGGTCCCTACCAGAGGAACCTTTATCAAGTTTTTTTCACCAAGGAACGTCTCGGTTATCCAACTGATCGTAATAGGATCCGGAACGGCGGTAGGATCGCCGAAAAGGTCACCGATGGTGTAGTCAAAACGGAAGGTATTGAGAACCGGCACCACGGTATAGCCAAACGTCATAAGGCCGTTATCGTAGTGAATATCGATATCGGCTAAAAGACTCGAGGTAGAGTCCTTGATCATATCGTAGAAAGACGACATAGAGGGAGTGTTCAGGAAGTCCAGCAAATCCATCCACTTCCAGGCGCCGGCTTCCGTCTTCACGAAACCGATGGAGCCCGGCCTCTGGAAATACGCAACCTGGTATGTCTCAGCTCCGAAAGGAACATTGAAGGTTCCGGAATCGACGATATTCTTGCTAGCCGTCTCGATTATTCCGTCTTCCAGGATTCCGGAGGCAGCATCGAAAGGCCGGATGCCATTACTAGTATTTATCCAGATCCTCGGCGCACCCATGGTGCCGTCAGGGTTCATTACTTTACCCGATGTCAAGCTGTTTGCCCCGGGGACCGACAAAGAAGCCCCAGAAGGAAGAAAGATCGTATCATTGGCCAAAGCATAATACCCGCCCTCAAAATACAGAGCCTTTACGCCATCGGCATCGGAAGCGGAAACGATCCGCTCAAACGGAGATTTTTCTACGCCCAGCAGTACATAGGCCGTAGATCCCGCCAACACCTGAAACGCCGGAGAATCCGCATAGCGTACGGGAGTAAAGTCGGCCCCGGATCCAGCACCAAGGCTGAGATACAGAATGCAATCTTTTGCCGGAGTGATATTATCTATCGTTATGGTTTTATTCTCGGGAATCTCGTATTCCTTATATGCTTGCGTCTCCGTAAGGTTAAGGAGCTGTCCCCGGGTTTCCAGCCAGACCCTGGCGTGAGTCGGAACCAAGTCGCCGACCGCGCGGGAACTTCTCGAATCCACACTGACGGCAGCGAGGTACTTGGCGGGAATGTCAATGGAAATGCGGCCGAGCGGCGGGGCCATAGAGCATGCCGCCAGCAGCACGAACAGAGACGTAAATACAAAAATCTTCATCGCGGTTTTCATTTGTCGCTCCATTTAACGGTAATGCGTCCTGTCGTCGGCGCAGGAGTAGAACTTGCGCCCGATACCGTGCCGGCGCCTCCCGTTCCGTTGCTTCCAACACCCGAGCCTGAGAAGGGTGCCTGCGTCGATCCCGACACGGCGCCCAAGGAGGCCAAGCTTCCATCAGTAGCCGAATCCGGCGCTGAATAGTCCACGACGAGCTCCACGGATTGCCCGACTCCCACAAGTACGGAACTTGGCTGGGTACCGGAAGTTTCCGGAGCGGGGCTCAGCGCAAGGCCGGCTCCATCCAATACTTCAAAGGTATCTCCCGGAAATTCGGCTTGAAGCAGGGCTAGAACCTCCGCCAAGGCTGCCTCATCGGTAACGGCATCCGGACTTTCTCCGGAACCGAGTAAAATATCGCGTTTAGGCTTACCGACGATTACCTGCACGATGCCTTCCCGAACGATGACCACGAGGCCGTCGAAATCAAACGCCGTTCCTCGAACGGATGCCGTGGATTGCGGGCTGGTAACCTTGAAGGTCTGTGAAACTCCCGCGGATGACTTTACGTTCGCGGAGACGTTTCCAACCCTGAGGTGCAAGCTTGTGCTCAGGCTCCCCGCTTTTTCAAGAATCTTGTCTACGGTCAACCTCGTCAACGGCTCAAGGCGCACCTGGTTCTTATCGATTACCAGCGTTACGCTGGAATCAAATCCGGTGGAAATCGTGGCAAGCATGTCCACCTTCATGCCTTCGGATGCGGGAACCCAATTCTTGCCTAAAGGTTTAACTTCCACTTTTCCACGCAAATCCTTAAGCACGACGGTTACCTCGGCAAAAGCCGAAACCACCGTAAAAACGCACAAAAGTACGCATAGTAATTTCTTCATATTCATTCCTCCTGCAAAGCAGCGATACTTACAATTTCTGTCTAAAAGAAAACAGTACAAGCGATTCGGATCAGGAACTGCAATCCGGTTCCATCGTAACCGGTATCAAAGGCGCCCGCTGGGGCGGTTGCAGGCAAGAAGAAACCAAGCGAGCCGTTCAACGAAAGATCGGACAACATGCGGAGGGAAGCGGACAGGTCTTGCTCGATACCTACGAATCCTGAATCCTGCACATTCGCGACACCCGCGTTCACTCCGGGAACGGACATGGGGCCGTCGCCGCTCTTCATGAACACAAATGTGTTGGATGAAGCCTGGACGCTCTTGAGTCCCAAGTTCTCCCTCATGAAAGGCTTCCAGTCAACAGCCACTTTAACATGCGTGCTGTTTCCGAGCTGCGGTGAAAAAACCAAACCCACGGTTCTGGACGTTATTGCGGTAAACTGCGTCGCCTTTCCCGCAGTATTCCCGTCTATGTAATAAGAAGAATCCGCATCTCCAGTCCCATACTCCAGCCCTACGCCGCCGTTAAGCCCCGGCATCAGGGTAAATCCGGCTTCCACGCCAAACGCCGCCGCAAGCACGGGGGCGGCCAGATAGCGCCCGGAACTCGGAGAAGTAATGTCGTCCATATATGACAATACGCGGCCGGTTTCAAGTACGCCAAACGTCGTATACGAGACTTTGCCGGCAATGAGTCCCGATGCGCCGAGACTTATATATTGAGTATCCACCGGTCCGCCTTTGGTCGCGTCAAGCTCCGTTGAATATTCGCTTATCAAATCCGCCTTGGCGCGTAAATCTTCCTGCGCCAGGAAGTTTACGAAGAAAGCCTGCTCAAACAGGGAAAACCTGAAACCGGCTCCCATAATCGCGCGGGGCGAACCAACGATCGAGGTGGAAAGAGAATCCGCCACGCTCATGTTTATAGTGGATGAAGTACTCCAAAGAAGGCCGGTGTAACCGAGCAAGATGTCCATATTCATGAATGGATAGGTAATTCCAAGGGACAGTCCATCCAGTGTCCCCGCGAAAAGCGTTGAAGTGGGGTCGTTATAGAAAAAACGTCCGAAATTAATCGCAAAAGACGAGTAATCGGTATCAGCGATAGCGGTTTTTGTTCCAACCGCCAATTCCTTCAAGTCAAAAATCGACGCAAGATGAGGTATCCCGGAACTCCAAACCTTGTTGACAATATCGAATGACGGAGAGAGCGACAGACCGAGATTGAAACGAAAATACGTTCCTTTCGCCGATTGCGCATTAAAATAGGCGGATGGGGCAAGCGCCATGGTAAGCGAGGATGCGGTAACTCCCGCCGAAACCGGGGGATCAAGCGCCGCTTTTTGAGATACCTGCAAAAACGTCAGGTTGGTTCCCAACTCGCCGCCCACATCGGATTTCTGGGCGAACGCGCATGGCAGTAAAAACAGGGAAAAAATACACGCAAGCAATCGCCTCATTGAACGCCTCCCTGAAGAGACTCTTTTTGCTTGGCACCAAGAGCGGCTGTCTTGCCGATTATGCCCACAGCTTCTTCCCCGGACACGATCCGTTTTTTTCCGCCGCTGCCGTTTACGACATTCCTTGCCATTAGCTCGCGAAGCGCATAGCGGTGGTTCTTGAAAATCGTATACATGAGACCGCCTTTTATCTTAAAGGCGCGCATCACCAAAAAAGATATCGCATCGACGGTCATGGGAGAGTCCGCCGCGGTGCCTTGCGCTATCCATCCATTGGCTAGAGCCATGGCCAAGGCTTCTTCCGGGGTGGCGGTATCCGTCAAATAGGCTCCACCCACCGCTACCATATAACTCGTTTCTGCCGCCAAGGCTTGCTTTTGCTGCAAAAAGGAGTCGAGTATCGCGTTGGATTGGGCACTGGCTACAACGGCTACGAGTGGTAGTAACAACAATAAAAGGCTTCGGTGTTTCATCACACCTCCTTGGCGAAAAACGAATAGCTTGTAATTAAATATAGTGCAATAAAGTTATCCCTACAACATAAATGGATAAATTTACGGAAAATCCGCAATATTCTTGCAGAGCAGTAAAGCGATGCTATAATTAGAAGAAGTTATTATTCGCGGAGGAGAGCTCATGCCCAAAAAATTAACCTGGATCGTCATTCCGTCCGTCGTTACGCTCATGCTTGGCATACTTTTATTTACCGGGGCCGCCCAGGCGCTCGAACTTAAAATATACGACCTTTTATTGCGCATTCGACCTGCTCCAAAAGAGCTTGAGTCCATCGTGCTCATGGATTTTGACGATGCCTCCATCGCGGAGGCCGGATCCTGGCCCGTGTCCCGGAATATTTACGGTGATGGGCTTATTCTCCTGGCCGAGCTTGGTGCCCAGTATGCGGTATTCGATATTGAATATGTAGATAACAGTCCCCGGGGAATCAACACCGAATTCCTGGAAAACGACCTTCCGGCTGTCTTCAAGGAAAAATTCGACGGTTTGGGAAGCAACATCGGCCAATTATTCAGGGCAATCACCGGAGGCAAAGTATCCCCCAAGGAAGCAGCCCCGTTCGTCCAAGACCTCATAGGCATGACCTCGGCCACCAGTTCTGAACTAATGGACAATGTCGCCCAAGTAGCCCGAAATAACGACGAGTACCTAGGCCGAGCCGCGCGAATATTCGGAAATTCCTATTTTCCGGTAAATTTGCCCAAAGATGCCTCTCCCAATGGCGAGGAAGCAGCCATTGAAATCGTAAAAAATCTGGCGGCAGTCCAGGCGACTTTTACAAACGGCAAGTCGATTCGACAGGCAAAGGCCATCGTTCCGGCCATCAGCCCGATTTCGGGACGCGCCGGCGGGGCGGGATTCCCCAACGTTCATATAGACGAGGACGGTGTACGTCGGCGCATAGACCTGTTTTTCGAATACGACGGCCACGCCTATGCGCAACTCGTACTGGCCCCGCTTCTACGCTATTTCGGCAATCCGGCGGTAAAAATATCCAAGAATTTCGTCGAACTGAAGGGAGCCCGCTATCCGGGCGGAAGAACCACGGATATCAAGATTCCGCGCGGCGAGGATGGGCGAATGTTCATCGACTGGCCCCATAAAGGATTCATTTCCAGTTATCGCCATATCGCCTTTCGTGAGCTCATCGTGCATAAAAAACTGTATTCCGACCTGCTCAACAACCTGCGCATCGGCGACGGTTGGGGCTACCTCGGCCTCTACGACGGGGAGAGGCCGCTTATGGACCAGGCACGCACCATCGAATCCTATCTTCAGGCGCTCATGGACGAGGCCGCCGACGGCCCGTTGCCCGATGGAGCGGTAGCCGATTATCGCAAAGCGCGCGACGCATTCCTTTCCGAGTTCGGCCGCTATTTCTCCACGAACCCCGAGCAGTCTTTTCAGAAGGAGATTTCAACCGCTCTTGCCAACCCGAATCTCGATGCCGCATCGCGAACGCAGTACGAGACGATCGCCTCGAACATGCCCCTGTATTTTTCAAACACGAAAAAAATCCTCGCGGACCTCACCGACCTGCGCGGGCGCCTCGCCAAGGCTCTCGACGGAACATTCTGCATCCTCGGCCAGACGGGAACCGCAACTTCGGATATCGGCGTAAATCCGTTTGAGGGCGAATACATGAACGTAGGTACCCATGCGTCGGTTCTGAACACGATTTATCAGGGAAAATTCATCGATGACACCCCTGCATGGATTCCTTTCCTCATTATCGCCGCCTCCTGTTTTGGCCTGGCGTTTATCGTGCGCAATCGAAAACCGGCAGTGGCCATCTGGATCGGCGCCGGCTCTACCATAGTTTTGGCCGGCTGTCTCGTGGCCATCTTCGCTCTCACGGGTATTTTCATCGTCATCGCCCAGCCGCTCATCGCGGTATTCCTTACGTTTCTGGCGTCCACGATCGTATCGTTCCTTAAGACCGAGCGGGAAAAAGGCTTCCTTCGCAATGCGTTCTCCCGCTACCTTTCCGACGAGGTGATCAAGGCAATCGTGAACAATCCGGACAAGCTCAAGCTCGGCGGTGAAAAACGCCACATGACCGCGATGTTCACCGACATTCGCGGATTTTCCACGGTCTCGGAAAAACTCGCCCCGGAAGGCCTCGTAACCCTCCTCAACAAATACCTCACGGCCATGAGCGATATCATCCTGGACCTCGGAGGCACCATCGACAAATACGAAGGCGACGCCATCATCGCCTTTTTCAACGCCCCGCTTGAATTGCCGGCCCATGCGCGGCTGGCCAGCCTCGCCGCGGTACGCATGAAACGCGCAGAAAGAAAACTTAACGCGGATCTCGCGCAAACCCAAGGCGCCAGCAACGAATTGCTTACGCGACTCGGCCTCAATACCGGCGACATGATCGTGGGCAACATGGGTACCGACCGCAAGATGGACTATACGATCATCGGAGACGCGGTAAACCTCGCCGCGCGCCTGGAGGGCGTAAACAAGCAGTACGGCACCTGGATTTGCGCCTCGGAAGACACCATCGCCGAGGCGGGGGACGATTTCGTGGTGCGGCGCCTGGACAGGATCCGCGTGGTCGGAAAATCCGTGCCCATACGCATCTACGAGATCATAGAGGAAAAAAGCCAGGCGGGGACGGCGTACGATGCCATGATCAGCCAATTCGAGGAAGGCATCGAGCTGTTCGCCGCCAAGGATTGGAAAGGCGCCGTCAAGGCGTTCGAGCAGACCCTTGTGCTGCAGCCGAACGACGGGCCGTCCAAAACCTTCATCGAGCGCTGCAAGGTCTACATGGTTACCCCGCCGCCGGCCGATTGGGACGGAGTATTCAACCTGACGCTGAAATAGCATGGAAGCTCCCGGGGATCCGCGGGAGGAATAAAGAAAGCCTCCCTCTCCGCAACGGAGCAGGGAGGCTTTTTCATTGAGCTTTACGGCAGCTAAGCAGCCTTCAGGGACTTGTTCAAGTTATTTTTTCTTATCTGCATTACGAGGAATACGGCAAGCAGGGCGGCGCCGATTATATCGGTCGTAAAACCGGGTATCACCATCAGCAAGCCGCCCACGATCGCCAAAATACGCTCAAACCAGGGCATTTTCGCCAAAAGGAATCCTTCGACGCCCGCCGCTAATCCGATGATGCCAACGATCGCGGTAATCACCATCAAAACAGCCTTTATTGGGTGTTCCGCCACTCCGAACAGCAGCATTTCCGGATTGTACACGAAAATATACGGAATAATAAACGCGGCGATGGCCAGCTTGGTGGCCTGCACGCCGGTTTTCATGGGATCGGCCTTCGCGATCGCGGCTCCGGCAAAGGCGGCGAGCGCCACGGGCGGAGTCAAGTCCGCCAACACGCCGAAATAGAACACGAACATGTGGGCTACCAATACGATGGCTGCTCCCCCTATCGGGAAGGGATACCCTCCGGCAAGCGCTTGCGCATTCAGTATCATGATGATTGCCGGCGCGGCAATCGTCGAGGTAATCACGTAGTTGGCCGTGGTAGGAACACCCATGCCCAGGATCAGCGACGTAATCATGCTGAATATCAATACCAAGAGGAGATTGTCCCCGGCAGCCTGTACGAGGATTTCCCCGAGCTTGAGACCCAATCCCGTCTTGGTTACAACGCCTATGATGAGACCTGCGCAAGCACAGGCGGCTATGACGCCAAGAGCTCCGCGTGCGCCTTGCTCCAGGCCTTTTACGACGTCTATGGGCCTGAAGGTCGCGGGTTTTTTCCGGGCTACCGCTATAATCGAGGCTAAGCTGGCGATAACCACCGAAATGATGATTGCCCACATGGCGGCCTTCATCGGGGTAGCGCCTTCGGTAAGAAGGTAAATAATCGTTACCAGCGGAATCACCAAATAACCGCGCTTCAAGAGGATATCGCCGACCTTGGGTAGTTCAGAACGCTTCATTCCCTTAAGGCCGAGTTTTTTAGCCTCGAAATGCACCTGCGTAAACACGGCAAAAAAATACAGCGCAGCGGGTATTATCGCCGCCAAGGCGATGCGGCCATACGGGATGCTCGTAAACTCCGCCATCAGGAATGCCGCGGCTCCCATGATCGGCGGCATGATCTGGCCTCCGGTAGACGCGGTAGCTTCGACCGCCGCGGCAAACTCAGGCTTATACCCAAGCTTTTTCATCATCGGAATGGTAAAGGATCCCGATCCCACGACATTGCCCACCGAGGAACCGGAAACGGTACCTTCCAGCGCGCTGGCGATAACCGCCACCTTGGCGGGACCTCCGGAGGCCCAACCGGCGATCGCGTTGGAAATATCTATGAAAAACTGGCCCAGGCCGGTTTTTTCCAGAAAGGAACCAAACAGGATAAAAAGAAAGATAAACGTGCTGGAGACCCCGATAGGCGTACCGAAGATACCCTCCGTCGTAAAGAAAAAATGCTCCACCATCGACTTGATGGTAACGCCGCGGTGGGCGAATTTCCCCGGAATGTACGGCCCCAAAAAGGCGTACAGGATAAAAACAAGAGCCACGATCACTATCGGCAGGCCCACTACGCGGCGGGCTGCCTCAAGCACGAGCAAGACGCCTATCAAACCCACGACGATGTCCAAGGGAGTTCCGGAACCCGAGCGCTGGGAAAGCACGTTCGTCCAAAGAACCGTAATATAGATAGGTATTCCCGCCCCCAGAACAGAAAGGAACACATCAAGCGGATGCAATTTCGTCCGCGACCATTTCTTGCTCGTAGGGTACAGCAAGTATATAAGACAAAACGCGAAAGCCAGGTGGATGGATCGCTGAATCATCGCGTCAAGCACGCCGAAAATCGCCGTGTAAATCTGGAACAACGAAAACACGATGGCCAAGGCCGCGACGACCTTACCCACAAATCCGCCAAGCGTGCGGTAATCCGACTCCTTGTCGAACTGTTTCATTATCTCGTGCGCGTCTACAGGTACTTCATCCTGCACCGATGCGCTGGTAGCGTCGCTCATAAAAATTACCTCCGTATGCGAATCGTACGTATAATCCTGGTTGACAGCAAAACCAGGTTTCCGGCCCGGAACCACTTCAGGAAAGGGGTAAAAACCTTGCCCACCATAATTCCATGGCCTTCAAGCGGGGAAACAGATATAGGTATTTTTTTAAACGAGCGATCCATGGAAAGAATAAATTCATTCCCTTCCAACCGGAAGCCATTCTCGGCATCCGAGGGCATCCCCGAACCGATGCTTTGGTAGCGCAGTTCATAGAGCCGCATTGCGCAATCGCTCCCGGAAACATCCACGACGAATCTTTCATTCACCGGGGTCTTGTTCACCGAGTGGATAAAAACATGCTCAAAAAAACCGTCGGGAAGCCCTAAAACCGCAATGGTCTTTCCGCTTTTATCCGAAAGGATCAGTTCGGCCTCGGCCGCGATTTCCAGTTTTAGCATTACCAGGAAAGCAGCCAAGGCAAGAAAGCCGAGCACTGCCGGCAACAGGAATTTTTTTTTCCTCATATGAAACCAAACGGGTGCCGCAAGTGCCGACACCCGTCAGACCATGTACGGATGATATTATGCTCTCATCGTTGCATTCTTATTTCTTGAATTCCTTGAAGAACTTCTCGGCACCCGGATGCAAAGGAAGCGACATGCCTTCAAGCCCTGTAGGAATCAAGATAAATGCGCCTTTTTTATGCGAAGCCACCAGGCGGGGATTATTGGCATACATGAGCTTGAGCATGTCGTAGACAAGCTGTGGATCAAGCTTTGCGCTTACCGCCAGCATCGCCTTGACGGATACGGTCATTACATCTTTGGTAACGCCTTTATAGGTATCCGCCGGGATTTTTTCGGGCGTGTAAAAAGACCATTTCTTCATGAGTTTCGCGGCAACTTCGCCATCGATAGGCACTATGACGATGTTCTTGGAAACCGAGAGATCCTGTATGGCGGCGGTAGGTGCGCCGGCGGTGTTGAACGCGGCGTCGATGTTTCCGTCCTTGAGGTTGGAAGCGGATTCAGCGAATGACAGGTATTGAACCTTGATATCGGCATAGGTCATGCCGGCAGCTTCCAAAACCTGCCTGGTGTTAACTTCCACGCCGGAACCTGCGGCACCGACCGAGACTCGCTTGCCTCTTAAATCCGCGATCGTCTTGATCCCTGAATCGGCGAGAGCTACTATTTGTACCGTCTCGTTGTAGAGGCTTGCCATGCCGCGAATAGCTTCAAGCTTTTTATCCTTGAAAAGTTCGGTACCGGTCAAGGCATAGTAGGAAACGTCATTTTGGATAAAGATAATATCCGCTTCTTTGTTGGCGAGCGCAGCGACATTAGCCATGGAAGCGCCGGTTACGGTTGCATTGGCATTCAGGTTCGGAATGTTCTTGTTCCAAATCTCGGCAAGGGCTCCACCGAGCGGGAAATAGGTTCCAGCCGTACCGCCTGTCGCTATTGTAACAAAACGCTGTTGGGCAGAAGCGAACGATACGGCTACCAGCAGAATCACCGCTATTGAAATAATCTTTCTTGACATTTACAAGCCTCCGAAAAATCGATGATCGCGCCATTCATGGCGCATTGCCGAAATCTGGTGAACCCCGTAGATACCACACACAGCACTCGTGTAGACTTTCGTTTCAACCTTTGATCAGCAACGGCAACGCCGTTTCAAAATTATCATTCCGAACTTCCGATCTGTCAAGTTTTCTTTGCGTTCTTCCTCGTGACTATGAAAACAATCAGCGCTAAAAAAACGCAAACAAAAGATACCGTTTTTATTCCGCCCAGTTTCTCGCCAAACACGAATACCCCGAGGATTAATTGCAGGGTCGGCGAGATATACTGCAGGAAACCCATGCGCGACAGACGCAGGCGCTTGACGCCCGCGGAAAACAGCAGCAGGGGCGTAGCGGTTATAATTCCCGAAAGGCCCAGCAGAATGGATTCCGCCGTGCTTCCCTGGAGAAATGCGCCTCTGCCCGCTTTATGCTCCATATACAGAAAAACCAATGCAAATGGGGTAACCATGGCCGTTTCAGCCATCAAGCCTACGATAGAATCGAGCCCGAGCATTTTCTTGGATAGGCTGTACAAGGCAAAACTGAAAGCCAGCGACAGCGCAACCCAAGGAAAGGCTCCGTACGCCACGGATAATATGATAATCCCCGCAGCGGCGATTCCCGAGGCGAGCCGTATGCCATTATCTATTTTTTCCTTGAGGATGACGACGCCGAGCAGTACGGAAACCAGGGGATTCAGATAGTAGCCAAGGCTGGTCTCGAGGATCCTGCCGTCATTTACTGCCCAGATGTATAAACCCCAGTTCAGCGTAATAAGGACGCTCGAAATGCCCACGCCCAGAAGTTTCTTTGGGGATTTCAGCAAGGCCGCCAACAGGCCGGCTTTTTTCGAGACAATGATTATCAACAGGGTAAAGATAAACGCCCAGACTATGCGATGAGCCAGTATTTGGAAAGCGGCCACTGCACCCAACTGACGCCAATACAAAGGTAGCAGCCCCCAGAGAACATAGGCAGAAACGCCGAGAATCACTCCGGTCATCTCTTGGTTTTTATCAATTTCGTTTTTTATTTCCATGATTTGCCCCCGAACAGGTACCTGCGTATTTTCACGCGGATGAAAAAAAAGGATCGCACAAGGCGATCCTTTTTTCTTGCCGTTTCCAGCCTTTATTTCTTGTTGGCGATAGTCGCCTTGCAAATCTTGCAGATTTTCGTTTTCACGCCGTTAATTTCCTGTTCATACAGGAGTTTGGCGCCGGTGTTGTTGCAGACGGGACAAGTGCCGCGACCATGATTGGCCAGCTCACGAATTCCCTTACCGCGGTGTGCTTTGGACATTGGGTTCCTCCGTTTACTTGGCTGTCTCGGGGGTCTTTTCGGCCTTTGCGGGCTTCTTGACCTTTTTTTCGGCTTTTGCCTTTACGTCTTTCTCGGCTGCTTTTTCTTCTCCGGCTTTTTTCGCCTTCTTGTCAGCTTTGCCTTCTTCACGTTTGGCTTTTTTGTCAGCCTTGGCGTCTTCTGCCTTGTTTTTCTTGTCCTCGGGGAGTTTGTAATCCACGAGTTCCAGAATAACCATGCTGGCGGCGTCCTGCTTGCGGAATCCCATCTTCAGGATTCGGGTATAGCCGCCGTTGCGTTCCTTCATGCGAGGAGCGATATCGGTAAAGAGCTTGGCCAGTACGGCCTCATCCTTTATCTTCTCGTTAACCAGGCGTCTGTTGTGCACGCTGTCTTCTTTGGCGCGGGTAATCATCTTTTCTGCGGTGCGCCTTACTTCCAAAGCCTTGGACTTGGTCGTAACGATGCGCTCGTGCTTGAAAAGAACCGTCGCCATGTTCCGGAGCATCGCCTTGCGGTGCGCGGTCATTTTGTTAAGCTTATTAAAGCCGTTCTTATGATTCATGACTGTCTTCCTTCTGCTTTTCCACCTTGAGGTGGCTCCTGAGCTGGGTATAATCGGTCATACCGAGCGACAAGTTCCACTCTACCAGACGGTCTTTTATCTCCTGCAAGGACTTTTTGCCGAAATTGCGCGTTTTCGCGATATCGTCTTCAGTCTTGCGGGTAAGGTCGCCAATGGTTTTTATATTGGCGTTCTTGAGACAATTCGACGACCGAACGGACAACTCAAGTTCTTCTACCGGTGTTGCCAGTATCTGCCGAATCCGATCGTCAAGCTCGTCCGTCTCATCGTCGCCGGCAGTTTCGCTTTCGTCGAAGTTGACGAAAATCGAGAAATGATCCTTTGCGATTTTGGCGGCCTCGGCTAAGGCGTCTTCCGGTTTGATTGTGCCATCAGTCCAAATTTCCAATACAAGCTTGTCGTAATCCGAGCGCTGCCCCACGCGGGTAGGCTCCACCGAATAGCGAGCCTTAACAACCGGCGTGAATATGGCGTCCATGGGTATGGTGCCGACGACGTCGATGTATTTCTCGTTTACTTCGCTCGGGACGTATCCGCGGCCAAGGTCTATCTGAATTTCCACCTCAAGCTTGATGCCTTCCATAATACTCATGATACGGGTATTCGGGTTGAGCACCTTGAGGTTTTTATCCCTCATGAGGTCGGCGCCGGTAATTTCCGCCGGTCCGGTGAAATCATAGACATATACGGCCTGCTCTTCGTCCATGGGCAGCTGCACGCGCAGCTGCTTCATGCTGTTGAGCAATTCGATGGTATCCTCGGCTACGCCGGGAATCGTTTCGAACTCGGAGGCGACCACGTGCTGTACGCCGTCGGCGTCGTGACGCGTAATGCGTACAGCGGTAATCGCGTAACCTTGTATAGAAGAAAGGAGGATGCGGCGCAGGGTATTTCCGATTGTGGTTCCAAACCCGGGCTCAAAGGGATACGCGAGGAATTTACCGTAATCGGACGTGCTTTCGCTCTGTTCGTACGTAATGCCTTTCGGCCTCTTGAATCCCTTAAGCAAGTTCTTTCGCGCCATGACCACTCCTTATTTCGAGTAAAGCTCGACTACAAGCTGCTCACGGATTTCAGCCATGTCGGTGATATCCTGGCGCTGCGGTACGATGTTCAGCTTGCCTTCGCATTTCTCGACATCGAGTGAGAGCCATGACATTACGCCAGACTTCTGATACTCGCCGAGGGCTCCGAGAAGCACCTTGTTCGTCCTGTAGGCGGGGTGTACGGAGATGATGTCGCCGGCGCGAACGGTGTACGAAGGGATGTTCACACGCTTGCCATTGACGAAAATATGACCGTGAAGCACTACCTGGCGCGCTTGTGAGCGGCTGGTGGCGAAACGAAGCCTGAAAGCGATATTGTCGAGGCGGCGCTCAAGCAGGATGAACAGGTTTTCACCGGTCTTTCCGGGCATGCGCAGAGCCTTTTCGAACGTAAGCTTGAACTGCTTCTCGAGAAGGCCGTAGCTCTTCTTGAGTTTCTGCTTCTCGCGAAGCTGAACAGCATAATCCGTCTGCTTTTTGGCGCGTGTCTTGGGATCGCGTCCGGGCAGAGGGCGTTTGCGGTTTATGGGGCACTTGTCGCTTTTGCACTTGTCGCCCTTGAGAAAAAGTCTTTTACTCTCGGTGCGGCAAAGCCTGCATCGAGGGCCTGTATAACGTGCCATGTATTTCTCTCCCTACCTTACATTCTTCGCGCTTTGCGGGGTCGGCAGCCGTTGTGCGGAATGGGCGTCACGTCGCTGATGCTCTTGATCTTGAGACCAAGCGCGCCGATCTGGCGGATGGCCGATTCACGACCGATGCCCGGACCTTTGACGTACACGTGCACTTCACGGAGGCCCACATTGAGAGCCTTCGACACTGCCTGCTCCGTAACGGATTGGGCGGCAAACGGTGTGGATTTTTTCGCACCGCGGAATCCTAAGCCCCCCGAGGAACCCCAGGAGATCGCGTTGCCGTTCAGGTCGGTAACGGTAATAATCGTATTATTGAAGGTAGCCTGAATAAAAACCTTGCCTTCGTAAACGCTTTTCTTTTCCTTGCGCTTCTTAGTCTTGGTCTTTGTTGGTGTTGCTGCAGTCTTTTCTTTCGCCACGAGTCGAGTCCTCCCTTAGGCCTTTTTCTTGTTGGCCACGGTCTTCTTCTTTCCCTTGCGGGTGCGTGCGTTGGTACGCGTGCGCTGGCCCCGAACGGGAAGACCTCTGCGATGGCGAAGGCCGCGATAACAGCCGATGTCCATGAGCCTTTTGATATTGAGCGCCGTTTCCGAGCGGAGGCGGCCTTCAACCTTATATTCATTTTCGATCAGCTTGCGGAGCTCGTTGATTTCCTCGTTGGAAAGGTCATTGATGTTCCTGTAAGGATCGATTTTGACGGTTTCGCAAATTTTGCGGGCGCTCGTGCGGCCAATACCAAAAATATAGGTAAGGGCGATTTCTACGTGCTTATTGGGGAGATCGACTCCCGCGATACGTGCCATTGACTATTCCCCCTTAACCCTGTTTTTGCTTATGCTTGGGATTCTCGCAGATGATGCGGACAATTCCCTTGCGCTTTATAACCTTGCATTTATCGCAAATGCGTTTAACGCTTGTTCTAACTTTCATTGTCTTTCCTCCATGCCATCCCGAATAGGTTTTGTACCATATTTAGACACATTTAGTCTACCGCGCCGGGGACAAACAGCCGCGCCGTCCCCGACTGGTATACTACGCGAACCTTTTTACAGGTTGCGTGATTTAATGTGACCGCGCTTGGTCAGTCCATCGTGATGATGCATCTTGAGCTGAGCCTCTACCTGCGACATCGTATCCAGATCCACACCCACCAAAATGAGCAATGAAGTACCGCCTAAGAGGTACGAAAGCTCACTCGGAAAGTTGAACATTCGCTGAACGAGTGTTGGAATAAGGGCGATGACGGCGAGATACAGGGCGCCCGGCAATACGATCCTGTTCAATATCCTGGTAAGGTACTCTTCCATTTTTTCGGAGCGTATACCCGGTATCGAACCACCATTTTCCCGAATATTCTTGCTTATTTCCTGCGGATTAAGAGAAACCTGCGTATAGAAATAGGCGAAGAATATGATGAACAAAATATACAGTACGGTGTACCACGCGCCTTCCGGTCTCAGGAAGTGCGCGATATCGCGCAACCACTTGGCATTGGTGCCCAAGCCCTGCGCTATCTGAAGCGGAAAAGTAAGCAAGCTCGAGGCGAAAATCACGGGGATAACGCCGGAGGGATTGATCTTGAACGGGATATACGTGCTCTGGCCACCGTACATTTTCCTGCCCACGACCCGCTTGGCATAATTAACCGGAATCTTGCGCTGGCCGCGCTGCTCATAGATAACGAGAGCGACGACGACCACGAACATAAGAATTACGATGATCGCGAAAACCGGATTGATTTCACCGGCGGTGATCTTCGTGTATAAAGCGTAGAGAGCGTTGGGGAGCCTCGCGACGATACCGGCGAAAATGATGATTGAAACACCATTGCCGATTCCGCGCTTGGTAATCTGCTCGCCTATCCATACAAGGAAGAGCGAACCTGCGGTAACCGTAACGACCGCCAGGATCGTATACAGAGTATCGCTGATCATGAGCGCGTCAGGGATGCTCTTGGCATAGCTGACCATGGCCAAGCTCTGCACCACGCAAACCACAACCGTAGCCAAACGAGTCCACAGCGCGATCTTTTTGCGTCCGCCTTCTTCTTCGGCTACCTTTTTGAGGGCCGGGAAAACGACGAGGAGCAACTGCATGATAATCTGTGTTGAAATGTACGGCATGACACCGAGCATGAACAACGCAAAATTCTTAAAGGCACCACCGGCAAAAAAGTCGAGGTAATCGGTAATTCCGCCTGCGCCTGAATTAGCCTTGTCGAAATACGCAGCGAGTGCACTGGCATTGATACCCGGAATCGGAATGAAGGTTCCGATCCGGAATATTACAAGCCAGGTAATCGTATAGACGATGCGCTCGCGCAGTTCTTTTATGCGGAACACATCTACTAACGCATTGCCAGCCATAGAAGCCTACCTTATTTCTTGGGTTCGCCCGTTAGGGCGTCTCGACCTTGCCGCCGGCCTTCTCGATCTTGGCCTTGGCGGAGGCTGAAACTTTATCCACGACGAAGGTAAGAACTTTGGTAAGCTCGCCTTTGCCGAGAATCTTTACGGGCAGATCGGCCTTGCGGACGAGACCCTTGATGAGGAGGTTTTCCGCGTCCACCGTATCGCCAGCCGCAAAACGCGTTTCCACGTCGAGCAGGTTGACAATCTGGAAGTTCACGGCGAACTGCTTGTTGTTGAATCCTCGGTGCGCGATCCTGCGGTACAAAGGCATCTGACCGCCTTCGAAACCGGCATAGGGGCTACCGCCGCCAGAGCGCGACTGCTGTCCCTTGTTACCCTTACCGGCGGTACCGCCAAGGCCTGAGCCCTGGCCGCGGCCGACGATTCGCTTGCGGTGCGTTGCACCGGCGGGCGGATGAAGATCAAAATCGGACATTATTTCTTCTCCTTGCGCTCGACGTAGGGGCGAACCTCTACGAGGTGGGCAACGATCTTGATCATGCCCAGAACGACCGGAGTGGCTTCGCGTACCGTCTTGGAGCTTATTTTCTTAAGCCCGAGGCAGCGTACGGTGGCCCTCTGGTTCGGCTTGGTGCCGATGGTGCTCTTTACGAGCTGGATCTCAATTTTATCGGCCATAATCATTAACCCCACATATCCTTGATTGCCTTGCCGCGGTGGTGAGCCACCTTGCGGGCATCGGTAATCTGGCTCATAGCGTTAAAAACGGCGCGGATAACGTTTACCGCCGTCCGGCTGCCAACGCTCTTGGCGAGGATGTCGGTGATGCCACCGGCCTCCATGATCGCGCGTACCGCGCCGCCGGCTATGATGCCGGAACCCGGACACGCCGGCTTCATGATTACGCGAGAAGCCTTGAAATTACCCACGATATCGTGGGGTATGGTTCCGTTCTTCACGGGAAGCTTGACCATCGCGCGCTTCGCTTTTTCGGTACTCTTGCGAATCGCCTCGGTAACGTCATTAGCCTTACCGAATCCGAAGCCTACGTTGCCGGTTCTGTCGCCGACGACCGTAAGCGCGGAGAAGGAAAACCTGCGACCGCCCTTAACGACCTTAGCGGTACGGTTCAGATCTACGAGCTTCTCGATGTAGGCGTCGCGGGACCTGTCGTCCCTATCTCTTCTCTCCACGAGTTCCCCCTAGAATATGATCCCGGCTTTGCGGGTTCCGTCGGCGATGGCCTTGATGATACCATGGTATTTGTAACCATTGCGGTCAAAAACCACTGTGCCAATGTTCTTTTCCTTGAGACGGGCTCCTACGAGCTCGCCCAGCTTGGCTCCGCCTTCGACGGTGGCCTTGGTTCCCTTGAGCGCCTCTTCCAGTGTGCTGCCGGATACGAGGGTTACACCCGCCGCATCGTCGATTACCTGGACATAGAGATAGCGGTTTGACCGGAATACGGTCATGCGCGGTCGCTCCGGGCTTCCTTCTATAGATTTCCGAACGTGCACTTTACGCGCTGAACGTCGGCGGATTTTCTCCGAAGATTCTTTCAAGCTCATGAATCCGTCCTTACTTTACGCCGGTCTTGCCGACCTTCTTGCGAATGGTCTCATCATCATAGCGGATTCCCTTGCCCTTGTAAGGCTCAGGTTTGCGCAAGCCACGTATCTCGCTGGCAAATTTGCCCACGAGTTGTTTGTCTACACCAGACACAACAAGTTTCTGTCCTGTTTCGGCCACGACGGCCAGGCCGTCGGGGATTCCCACGTATACGTCGGAGGAAAAACCGAGACTTAAAACCAGCAACTTGCCCTGGACTTCTGCTTTATAACCGACGCCGTTGATCAGAAGGGTTCGTTTGAATCCTTCGGAGACGCCGATAACCATATTATTGATAAGATTGCGGTACAGTCCGTGATATGCCTTCGTCTGCTTCGCGTCATTCGCGCGATCCACAGACACTTCTTCGCCTTTCACCGCAACGGTGATAAAGGAAGAGGTAAGCTCCTGAACGAGCTTGCCTTTCGGGCCTTCCACGTTAACCTTGGTTCCCTGCACGGCAACCTTAACACCTTTCGGTACGGTAATGGGCTTATAGCCTACTCGAGACATGGCGGTTCCCCTTTATTACCAGACGGTGCAGATAAGCTCGCCGCCGACTTTTTTCTCGGTGGCTTTACGACCTGTCGTAACACCCTCGGATGTCGACACGATAACGGTACCATAGCCGTTGTGCACGCGCGGCAGGAGTTTATATCCTGTGTAGACGCGGCGTCCGGGCTTTGAAACCTTCTCGATACCGTGAAGGATCGGATCGTTAGCTTCATCGTATTTGAGGAAGACCCGGATGAAATTCTGTCCATCCTGGATGATCTTCTTGAAGTTCTTTATGTAACCTTCGGTTTTCAAGATCTTGACGATCTCGAGCTTGAGCCTCGACGTGGAAATATCCACTTTTTCGTGTCGCGCCATGCTCGCGTTGCGAACCTTGGTCAGCATGTCGGAGATGGGATCTGAAACGCTCATACCATTCCTCCTACCAGCTTGATTTCGTTACACCCGGGAGAAGGCCATTGCTGGCGAGCTTCCGGAAGCAAATTCTGCACATGTCGAACTTGCGCAGGTAACCACGAGGTCGTCCGCAGATCTTGCAGCGATTCACGTGCCTTGTTGAATACTTGGGCTTTTCAAGGGCCTTCAGTATCATAGCTTTTCTGGCCATTCTATTCCTCTCTTACTTTCTGAACGGCATGCCCATTTTCTGAAGGAGGCTGCGAGCCTCTTTATCAGTACGGGCGGTCGTTACAATGGCCACATTCAGGCCCATCACCTTCTCGATCTTGTCGAAGTCGATCTCCGGGAAGATGATCTGCTCGGTGAGGCCCATGGAATAGTTGCCATGTCCGTCGAAAGCGTTCGGGTTAACGCCGCGAAAATCCTTTACGCGGGGGAGCGCCACGTTCATGAGGCGATCGAGGAACTCCCACATCTGCGTTCCGCGCAAGGTAACGCGGCAGCCGATTTCCTGGCCTTCGCGAATCTTGAACGTAGCAATGGACTTGCGTGACTTGGTCTTTACGGCCTTCTGTCCGGCGATGATTCCCATGTCGAGTACGGCGGCGTCGAGTATCTTCCTGTTTTCCTTGGCTTCGCCGACGCCCATCGACACGATAACCTTCACGAACCTGGGCACTTCCATGCTCGAGGAGTAAGAGAATTCACTCTTCAGCTCGGGTGCGATTTTTTCGGCATAAATTTTCTTAAGCCGTGGAACATAGGTAACTTTCGGTGTGGCCATCAGAGAGCCCCTCCACATTTGCGGCAGATACGTTTTTTGGTCGCTTCTTCACGGCCAATGCGCGTTATACCGCATTTCTTGCAAACGATCATCATATTGCACAGACGAACCGGGGCTTCGATTTCCACGATGCCGCCGCGGTCGTTCTGGGCCTTCTTGCGCATGGCTTTCTTGACCATGTTCAAGCCCTGAATGATCGCACGGTTCTTTGCCATGTCGATACGGACGATCTTACCCTGCTTGCCTCTCTCCTTACCGGAGATGATCTGCACGAGGTCGTCCTTCTTAAGCTTGGTGCTTACTACTTTGTCTGTCATCACCTGCTCCTTAAAGGACCTCGGGGGCCAGCGAAACAATCTTCATATAGTCTCTCTCGCGAAGCTCGCGGGCGACTGGTCCGAAAATGCGCTTACCCTTCGGGTTTTTGTTGGCGTCGATTATTACGCACGCATTGTCATCGAACCGTATGTAGGTTCCGTCAGGACGGCGATATTCTTTGTGAACACGCACGATGACGGCCTTCTCTACGGTACCCTTTTTTATGGCCGAGTTCGGCAAGGTCTGTTTTACAGCCACGACGATAATATCGCCGATGGACGCATAACGCCTCTTGGAACCGCCAAGCACCTTGATGCACTGAACGATCTTGGCGCCGGAGTTGTCGGCCACGTTCAGTTTTGACTCTACCTGTATCATGTCGATCCTCTCCGCGGCTTAACGGGCGCGTTCCACAATTTCCGCAAGGCGCCAACGCTTGTCGCGGGAAAGGGGGCGGCATTCAACCACGCGTACGGTGTCACCCATTTTCGCGTCATTGGTCTCGTCGTGAGCCTTCACCTTTTTAGACCTGGTGAGGTACTTCTTATAAAGCGGGTGCAATTTGCGCGTTACGATCTCCACGACGATGGTCTTGTCCATCTTGTCGCTGACCACAACGCCCTGCAGGGCCTGCTTGTCTTTTCTCTCTTTGGCTTCCATGAACCAGCTCCTTAGGCCTTGACCTGGCGTTCGTGCATAGTTATCAGGGTATTACACCTGGCTATGCCCCTGCGCAGGTTCCGCTTTTCGAGAGGGTTCTCGACGTGGCCCATGACCATCTGAAAGCGGAGATCAAAAAATTTCTTCCGAAGCTCTTCGCGCTTGGCGACGAGCTCGTCGAGCTTGAGCTCTTTATACGAGTTCTTCATGCGATCACTCCATCTCCATGTCTGCGCGAGCCACGAATTTCGTCTTGATCGGCAGTTTGGAACCGGCAAGCTTCATGGCGGCCGCAGCCGTTTCGCGGGGAACGCCCGCGAGCTCGAACATTATGGTACCGGGGAGTACGACGGCTACCCAATATTCGGGAGCCCCCTTACCCTTACCCATGCGTACTTCGAGCGGTTTTTTACAATACGGCTTATCGGGGAATATGCGTACCCACAATTTACCGCCGCGCTTGATGTGACGATTGAGCGCCACGCGCGCCGCTTCCAGCTGACGATTGGTAATCCAGCACGGCTCCAAGCACATAAGCGCAAATTCGCCGAAAGATACCGCATTACCCGTCTGGGCTACATGCGTCTCGCTCTGGTTTCTTCCGCGCATCACTTTGCGGTGCTTTACTCTCTTTGGTTGAAGCATGGTTTAACTCCTTGGCCCACGGGGAGCGGGGCTGCGAGGAGCGCCACGATCACCGCCTGCAGGCCGAGGCCCACGGGGTGCGCCGCGGTCACTGCGTTCGCCGGTGCGATCAGGCCTGTCCGCATGGTCGCGCCTGGGGCGTGCCGGCATAAGACCCGCGTCTTCCTTTTTGTCATTTGCAAGGACGTTGTCGTTCTTGCAAATCCATACTTTGACGCCGATCTTACCGTACGTGGTAAGAGCTTCGTAGAAACCGTAGTCGATATCGGCGCGGAGCGTATGCAGAGGCACGCGGCCTTCCTTATACTGCTCGGTGCGGCTCATGTCGGCACCGCCTAGGCGGCCTGACATGCGAACCTTGCAACCCTGAACGCCGCCCTTCATCGCCGAAACGACGGCCATCTTCATGGTCCTGCGGAACGAACCGCGGCCTTCAAGCTGGCGGGCAATGCCCATGGCGACGAGCTGGGAATTGGTTTCGACCCTTTTTACTTCCTTGATCTTGATGTTGATCTTCTTGGAAGCGTATTTCTGGAGTTCAAGACCGATTCGCTCGATGTTCGCACCCTTCTGTCCGATCAGCACGCCGGGTTTGGCGGTGTGGATCACGACAGTCACCTTCTGGGGGTGACGGATGATTTCAATCTCGGAAATATCAGCGTTCTTCGCCTCGGGAAGCTCGTACATCCGCTTGCGGATGGCGAGATCTTCGTGGAGCGTCTTGGCGTAGTCCCTGGGGTCTACGAACCAATGCGAGCTCCAATCCTTGTTGATACCGATGCGCAGACCGATTGGATTTACTTTCTGACCCACCTTATGCCTCCGCCCTAGCGATTTCGTCGACGACCACGCTAATGTGGCACATCTGCTTCAACAGCATGTCCGCGCGGCCGCGGGCACGAAACCATACGCGTCGCATGCGGGGACCGTCATCAATCCTGAGTTCTTTTATGTAGAGCATGTCTTCGCCCAGTTTTTTGTTCTGGTTGAGAGCGTTCGCCGCTGCGGACATGACTACCTTGCGTAACAGCCTCGCGCCCTTATGGGGCATGTTGTCCAGAATGGCTACCGCGTCGGTGAAGGGCTTGTTGCGAATGAGGTCCGCTACAGGCCGCACCTTGGAGGGCGAACCAATGAGGAACTTGGCGTAGGCTGGATATCCAATAATCTTTGCCATTTTTGTCACCTATTTCTTGGCGGCTTTTTTGTCCGAGCCTGCATGTCCGCGGAAAACGCGGGTAGGTGCAAACTCGCCAAGCTTATGCCCGACAAGGTTCTCGGTTACGTAAACGGGAACCCAGCTCTTGCCATTGTGGACCGAAAAGGTAATTCCTACCATTTCGGGAATTATTGTAGAACAGCGCGAATACGTCTTGATCATACGTTTATCGCCACTGGCCTTGGACATCTCGACGACCTTCTTATAGAGGCTCTTCTCGATGAACGGGCCTTTCTTTACTGACCTGGACACGGTTTAGCTCCTATCCATTATTTACGTCGCTTGACGATGAAGCGGCTCGACGGCTTGTGAGGATCGCGCGTCTTATAACCCTTACAAGGCTGGCCCCACGGGGTAACCGGCTGCTTGTAACCCTTACCACGACCTTCACCACCTCCGTGCGGATGGTCAACCGGGTTCATGGCAACACCACGTACGCGAGGGCGCTTGCCTAACCAGCGGACGCGGCCTGCTTTACCGTAGCGCTCGTTCATGTGATCTTCGTTGCCCACGGACCCGATGGTCGCGATGCACTTCTTGAACACGAGGCGGAGCTCGTTGGACGGAAGCTTAACCGTAATGTAGTCGCCGTCGACACCCGCAATGAGGGCACCGGCGCCGGCCGAGCGGACCATCTGCGCGCCTTTGCCGAGGGTGAGCTCGACATTGTGCACGGTGAATCCAACCGGAATCTTCTCTAAAGGAAGGGCATTTCCGATTTCCAAAGCAGATTCTGGTCCGCTCTGAATCATCTGACCTACCATAAGTCCTTTAGGGGCGATTATATAGCGTTTTTCGCCGTCTACATAATTGATAAGCGCGATGTTAGCCGAGCGGTTCGGATCGTATTCGACGGTTGCGACCTTGCCCGGGATTCCGAACTTGTCGCGCTTCCAGTCGAGAAGACGAAGCTTGCGCTTGTGACCGCCACCCTTTCGGCGTACCGAGATGCGACCGTTATCGGCGCGACCGGCTCTCTGATTCTTTCCCTTGGTAAGGGATTTTTCAGGATTGTTGCCGGTGGTGAGCGCATCGTTGATCACCTGTACCCGGTGCCTGAGTCCGGGGGTTATCGGCCTGAATGTTCTTATAGCCATAGTAGTCCCCTATCCTTATGCGCCTTCGAAAACCTTAATGCTCTCGCCCTTGGCGATGCGCACTATGGCTTTCTTCCACGATGACGTGTATCCGGATCGGCCGCGAATTCTCTTCGGCTTCCCCTTAACGTTGATTACAGCGCACGCGATCGGGTGCACTGAAAAAAGTCGGCGAACCGCTTCCTTGATTTGAATCTTGGTAGCGCGCGGGTCAACACGAAAAACGTATTGACCGTCTTCGCGGAGAATGTTTGTCTTCTCGCTCAACACCGGCTCTATAAGTATGCTGTCGTACTGCATTACAGGCCTTCCTTATTTATCCGCGTAGAATTCGTTCAGTTCCTTGACCGCGGATTCCATGACAAGCACGGTGCGTCCGTAGAAAAGGTCGTGAGCGCGCAGGCGGTTATAGGAAAGGAAGTGCAGCCATGGGATATTGCGACCAGCGCGCTTTACCATGTCGTCGTCATCTTTGAGAATGACTACGGTGCGTTCCGCCTTATCCTGCGGCAACAAGTTCTTGAGCACGGAAACCAAATCCTTGGTCTTTCCGTTCTCTATTGAAAAATCCTCGATTATCTTCATGGTGGCGTTCTGGGCCTTCATGCTCAGGATGCTCTTGAGCGCCAATCGCTTGGCTTTCTTGGGCATCGAGTACGAGTAATCGCGGGGATGCGGACCGAATACGATACCGCCGCCTACATAAATCGGGCTCTTGACGTCACCCTGACGAGCGCGACCGGTACCCTTTTGGGCATACGGTCTGCGGTTTGATCCGTGTACGTCGGAGCGGGTCTTGGTATCCGCAGTTCCTACGCGCATATTGGCGAGCTCATTGTTGATGGCGTACCAAATGACGTCTTCGTTTACGGGCAAGCCGAAAACGACGTCGGACATCTCGATGGTCCTGACTTCTTTGCCCTGTATGGAAAAGACTTTGCCTTGCATATTAGTCTATCCTCACTTAGCTTTCTTGACGGCCGAACTTACGACAACCGTACAATTACGCGGACCAGGAATGGCACCGCGGACGAGCATAAAGCCGTTCTCAACGTCGACCTTTACGATCTTGCAATTCTGCTGCGTCACACGCGCATTGCCCATATGACCAGGCATCTTGCGGTTTTTGAAGGTGTGATGCGGATAGGTACTCATACCGGTGGAACCCGGTTCGCGGTGGAACTTGGAACCGTGCGTGTTACGGCCGCCCGCGAAACCCCAGCGCTTGATGACGCCCTGGAATCCTTTACCCTTGCTATTCGCGCAGACATCGACGAAGCGAGTCTTCTCGAACAACGAAACGCCGATTTCCTGGCCAACCGTTACGGTTTCGGAGAAATCGCGCATCTCTTTGATGAGCTTGGTAGGTGCGACGCCTTCGGGGAACTGTCCCCCGTGCGGCTTGCTGACATGGCTTTTCTTCATGTCTTTGACTCCCAAAATGACGGCGTCATAGCCATCTTTTTCGGCAGTCTTATGGCCTATGACCTTGTTAGGCGCAACGGCGATAACAGTAACCGGAACTAACCGGCCCGTCTCGTCGAAGACCTGAGTCATACCCATCTTCTTTCCGATAAGTCTAATCATTCTTGCTCCCGAAGCGTTGAACGCGGTGGTACGAAACCACTCGTTTACTGCTTGATTTCGACATCGACACCGGCTGGCAACTCTAATTTCATAAGAGCGTCCATTACATCCGGCGTTGGGCTAAGGATGTCGATCAGGCGTTTGTGAGTCCTCATCTCGAACTGCTCGCGCGCTTTCTTGTGCACGTGCGGTGAGCGAAGAACAGTGTACTTGTTGATTTTGGTTGGCAGTGGTATCGGTCCTGCAACCTTGGCCCCAGCCTTCTGAACGGTAGTAACGATTGCTTTCGCACTATCGTCAATCAGGCGGACGTCAAAACCCCTGAGTCTGACACGGATCCTGTCTTTCATGTGTCCTCCAAAGATCGCTTGCGCCGGCATCCCCGTACCGTACCCTGGCGGGCGTGTACGAACATCTTGGCGCTCGAGGTCGTGGAACCCCGCATTGCAAACGTGCGGAACCCGCTGTTTGCACCAACAACCCTTAACGGACGCCACGGCACCCAGGTTGCTAGTGGGAGGATAATGCAATAAAGGGGAACAAATGTCAAGAGAGGTTCAAGGACAAGGGGTGCCATGCGGCAGAGATTCGGCGGACGCTGCCAGACGCACCCCTTCTGGCGCACATGGTTGCGCCAGTACCCCTAAAGTTGCACCAGAGCAACTATTTAATCGCTGAAAGTAGCTTATAATAGAAGTTTCCCTTTCCGTACAGGTAAATCCACTTTATCATTCATGCTCCCAGGGAGGATCCATGATAATTCGCGAAGCTTCAGACCAGCACTACCAAGCCATTATAGAAATACGGAATGCGCAAGCTATAGCGTGGCCTGAAAGGGCTAGAACGGTTGAAACCCTGAGAGAGATTGACCGCAACCGAAACCCTGAGTCTTTTTGCAAACGCTGGGTGGCTGAGGACGCTAGCGGCATCGTCGGGTTTTCTTCCTGCGTTCAAGGAGGGCCTTATAATGGAAAGAAGACGCTCATGGCCGAAGTCGCCGTACGGGAAGGATTCCGGGACCGTGGAATCGGCACGAAACTCTTTGCGGCCCTTCGCGAAGCCGCCGACCGTCTGAGCCCCGCCTTCCTCTGCGCCGACGGCTATACGATCTACCCGCGCGGAAATACCTATCTGGAACGAATGGGATTCCGCGAAACCTGGCGCGAGACCCCGGTTATCCTGGACGTGGCCACGGCATCCCTGGATTCGCTAGAAAGCGACTCCAGCGCACTGGAAGCAGAAGGTTTTTCTTTTAAAACACTAAGCGATCTTGCAGGCACCCCGGGTCGCGACGAAAAACTATATCAATTATACATAGCGCTCTCCCCTACCGTTCCGTCGGAAGACGGCTTCGTATACGAGGCGCCGCCTTTCAGCGACTGGAAGGAGGAACAGATAGACGATCCATCCATTCTCCACGATGCCTACCAGATTGTGCTCAAGGGAGAACGCTGGATAGGCCTCAAGGAAGTGGGACGCGGCAACAAGGAAGGAAGCGTCGCCTGCGGCCTCATGGGCGTGCTGCCCGAGTTCAGGCGCAGGGGGCTTGCCAAAATCATGCAACTGAAGACGATAGCCTACGCGAAGCGGGTCGGCTGCGATGAATTGAAGTCATGCACGGCTACCTGCAACGTTCCCATGCAGGAGCTCTACGCGTCGCTGGGCTACCGCAAGCTGTATGAATGGTCGCAGCATATGATGGAACTGTAAGCGGGAATCCTTACGCCAGCGCATCCACCCGGAGTTCCGCTTGGGCGCGCTGCATGAGGCTATAGGCTTTGGCGGCGACGCGAGCGTCCGCGGCGGAAGGGTCGCCGGGCGCTCCGGATGCATTTAGTATCGTTCTGGCTTTGCGCAACGTCGCTTCGGGGTCGCCAGGCACTTCCGCAAGGTTGACGGCGATGCGTCCACCCACCGCGATGGACTCGCCGTCCGCACCGCGCGCCGTGTCGTAGAGTATGCTGGAAGCGGCATAGGGGCCGAGGGCGGACAGGTGCGCATTCTCGTGGCCGCGCACCTGCCGGTCGCGAGAGAGCGCCTCGCCGCTCGTTTTCCATTGCCCCTGCTCCTCCGCGGGATCTGCGATGGAACTCCCCGACGCGCCGACCGGATCTTTCCGCCCGACATGCACGACCAGGACGGACTCGCGCCCACCGGACGCAGGCGCACCCCGCTGAATCCGGGCGCTTGCAGAAAGAGGCGCTACAATTCCGGAATAATCATACACGATACGCATTTTCGTTATGATAAATATACCATATTAATGCCATTTTGCAATGCAGAACAGCCAAGGAAGGCTTACTGCGTAAAAATACGGGTGTCCTGCGCCAGACGTTCACGCCGCCCTTCAAAAAACAATTGAAGCCAGCCCTCCGAGCCAGGACTGTCCTTCCAATATTCCAGGCAGTCTATATAAATACTTGCTTCCAGCAAATCCACGAAACACAGGACATCCGCAGGCTCAACGACGACGCCGCGAAGCTCGGCACGATAGGTCTCACGTATCAAGCCGCCCAAGCGCTGGATTTCAGAGTTCTTGCCGGGACACTGAACGATGACGCTCAAGTCGAAAAGGAGCAGGGCGACATCCAGGGCAAAAGGCCCGACGCAGGCGTTGTCGAAATCGCAGAAAGCTACCGTGCCTTTTTCCTGATCGTAAATAACGTTGCTGAAATGAATATCGCCATGCACGATTCCTGTTTTTCCGGGGGATTCCGCGATTGCCAGGCATCGATCCATGCGCTCCCGGTATCGCCGCGCGATAAGCGCGTCGGGGAAATCTTTTGCCTTTGCGGTAACGTAGCAATTTTCAGTTTGATGCCAGTTAGGAACAGTAGATTCAACGCCCTGGAAAGTCAAAGAGTTTTCATGAAAACGGCTCAAGGACGCTCCCATGGCCCTAAAACCGGCGTCTGGAATATCGCCAGGCTTTATCAGCTCGTGGGAGCGACCGGATGCCCGCGCAAGGACCGTCACCAAACGATCCGCGCCGTCGCTATCCCGCACGCACTCCACGAGCGCCCCCGATGCCGAACGCAAGGGAGCTACGACGTTGGACCCCGCCGAATAATGCCGCTCGAGGTTGAGCATGGCCGCCTCGAGGGAAGAACGCTCAGCTCCCAAATGCGCAAGCCTGATTATATAGTGCCCGCCAGGGGTCGAGACGGAATAACTCTCATTGGAGTTTCCTTCAGTTAAGGATTCTACTGACACGAGCTCAAGACGATAGGATCCGGTGATCGCGCCGAGCACAGCCGTTATTTTTTCTTGCAAAATTGCCTCCAGCCGTATTCGCGGCATCGGTACAGGATATTCCATATGTAAGCCCCGGAAAAGGGATAAAACAAATATATTCAAGTCGATTACAGTCGGATTAAAACGGTACCATGCGCCTCTACCGGAAAATTCACCCTGAAATCCGGCTGCTATCCGCAGCAGGTCGGCAGCCGCAAGACTTGGCGACAAGTAGGAGCCCCCATCAGAAATCATGTAATATTTTATTAGAATCCATGGAGGCTATAGTCCGCCGCACCGCGCATAAAAACCACAGAGGAAAAACTTCCCCAAGGAACGGCGAACATGAAGCGCTACAAGATGGATGACAAGGACATAACAGGAGCCGTATTGAATGAATCCTTATGCCGGATAAAGCCTTCACTATTGCTACTTAGCCGGAATTGGCTTACAGTTCAGGAATGGAAAACCAGCCTCTGCCCGGCGCTTTGGGCACAAGAATCAATGATTATCCGGGCATCGCAGCGGAAAAATATCACGTAGCCATAGAGCGGGTCGCGAATGTACACCGCAGGTTCCAAAAAGAACTTGACGTAATCCAGCGGGAGATCGGCACGCAGGGTGCCTTATCCACGATCGCGCTGGAACGCTGCCTGGAAGTGAGCCCTTTTATCGAGACGATAACCCGAAATACGGGCGAAATCGGTGACATAGCCCGACAGGCGGGCAAGCACGTGCAGGACGGCCGCTTAGGTCTCCAAGATTCCGTAACCGAAGTTAGGTCGGCGATCGGGCAATTGCGCGCACGCAACCTGGAAATGCAGAAGATTCGCGACATTAGCCGGCACGTTACGGAAAGTATCAATAAAATCGCCGAAATAGCCTTGGAAAACAAGGTAATCGCCATCAATGCCTCAGTCACCGCCAGCAAAGCCAGCGACAAGGTAAAAGGCTTCAAGGTTATCGCCAACGAAATTACGAAACTATCCGCCGGCATGTCTGAACGCGTCGGCATGATCGTCGAGCTGTCCACCCAGGTCAGCGCGCGCATGGAGCAAATCATCTCTTATATGGAAGAAAGCATCCAATCGACCCAAAAAGCAATGGGAACAATCGACGATGCCTTCGGCCTGCTCAATCAAATCGAAGAAACCATCACGGATACCGCGAAAGCCAATGCCACGCTACTCGCGGAAAATCATATGCTTGCAAAAAAAATGCGATCACTCAACGAAGCCATGAGCGTCATCGAAAACAATATCATAAGCACTGGATACCAAACCGACGAAGTTCAGAAAAGCATGCGCGAGCAAGCTGCGCTCATACAGGGAATCTTGCGGATTCTTCCCGATCTCCAAGCCGTCTGCGACTCGATCGCCACCGCTGAAACCCGGGCCGGCGACAGGACTGAAAAAAAACTGCGCTGCTGCGAATCGGCTCTGGACAATTACGACCCGACGCATACAAGAATGCTGCGGGAAATGCATTACATCACGTTTACTTGCATTCGGCTGCTTCGATACTCCAGCGATAAAAAATTGGTACCCTATCTTGCGGAGACATGGTTCCTGCTCCCGGACGGAAGGACATGGGAATTCAACTTGAAGGAACACGTGGAGTTCGGCGACGGAACCGTGATATCCAGCAACGACGTAAAGTTTTCCCTGGAACGGCTCATGAACCCGGCCCTAAAATCGCCCTACGGAAACCTTTTCAGCGTTATAGAAGGATATGAGGATTTCGTTTCGGGGAGAACTGGTTCCGTCCGCGGCATCGTGCCTGTCGACAGGGTAACGATACGGATAACGCTAAAAAGCTCGTTCAATTTCTTCCTGAGCCTGTTGGCGCTTTCTTTCTCCTCCATCATAAAGGAAGATAGGACAGCCTTCTCGAGAAAGCTCGGGAAGGAAGAACTGGTCTCGGCCGGCCCCTTCCGTTACGCCGAAAGCGCGGATCCCGACGTCGACCTGCTCGTGTGCAATAATAAATTCATTAACGGTCGCCCTTTCCTGGACAGCATGGAAATAAGGAGGAACCAGGGCAACAGCGCGGAGGCCGTCGCGACGGGCAGCCTGGATCTCGCCTACGGAATACCCGCGGCCAGCGAGGATATCTTCAGGAAGCACGGCTTCAAAGGCGAACTTCGCTACTACGCCTCTCGCTATTGCTACAGCCTCGTCGTCAACTTCAGGAAGGACAATTTCCTGACCAGAAACGCCGAATTGAGGCGCGCCTTGGTCATGGCCATAAACAAGGACGATATCGTGGCAAACGCGCTCGGGGGAAAAGCCGTACGCGCGGACGCCGTGCTTCCCGCGGAAACCCTGGATATCGGCGGAAGAAGATTTATAGACTACGACCTTGAAAAGGCAAAAAATATTATCTTATCCTATAAAAACCGCGAGAACCTGGACAAACCCATCAATCTAGCGTTTCGCGGATATCTGGCCATTCCCAACATGGAAAAAATCGCCGCGATGATAGAAAAAACATTCGTTCAGCTCGGCCTCAAGGTAAATCTCAGCATTCATCCGGCCAATACCCCGATCAGCGCCTTTACAGAGGAATACGACTTGGTATTCCTGGGCTTCCTCTCCGAGCTGGATCTTTACTCCGCCTTGGAACCGTTTATAAATCCCGATGGCGGCGACAACTATTTCAAGTATCAGAATAAAGAGATTTTTTCGGCTCTCAACGATTCGCTAACGATCAAGGATAACAAGGCTAGGACGGAAGCTTTCATCCGCATCCTGGAACAATTAACCCTCGACGTATTTGCCATGCCTCTTTTCTTCGTAAAATCGATTCTCGCGATCCGAAAGAACGTGCACTCGGTTTTTCTTTCTTCGGAGGAATCGTTTTTCCCGGACGCGACATACCTTGCGGCCGACAAAAATCCGGCAGCTTCGTTACTGGACACGACGACTCACGTAGAGGCTGCGACACTCGCGCGATACGGCGACATCATACGAAAATTGGATACGGAGACGGGAACAATCGCCATAACCTCGGAGAAGCTCATAACGACGGGACAAACCATAAGCACTCTCCTGGAGGCACAGCGGGAGAGCATAAGAACATCCAATGACCTGTTCAGTTCGTTCGCCGCCAGCGCCGAGGCTGCCCAAGCGACGAGAATCGGCGTAGCTGAAAAAATCCGAGCTACCAGCGAAGAGGTAGGCATGAGCAGCCGAGCGGCGGACCTTATCCAGTCAGGCTTGCTGGATCTGGCTACCGCGCTCGAAACTACGTTCCGATCACTCGACCAGGTCAAGAAAGACATCAGGAAAATGCTGTCCATCGTGGACAACATCAACGAGTCGAACGGCTTGATCGCCTCGGTAGCCATCAACGCCGCGATCATCTCCGCAAAGACCGACGTGCGCGGCGGAGACCTCGTCAAGGTTTCCCAAGCCATTTCCGAGCAGGCGAAACGGAATACCGACAACACCAACACGACGAAACAGATACTGGAAGAAATGGGTCACACGGTCGCCGATCATTTCGACTTCCTGAATATCATGGTACGGGGCATCAATATCGCCGACAGGCGAGTAGGCCAAAGCGGCGACGTTCTAAAAAAAGTCGTGCCCCTCCTCGCCAACATAAATAAAAAAAGCCAAGCTACCGAGGAGACATCCGCGGAGTTGGCGACGCTCGTCGCGGACGCCCGCGGTTCCGTAGGCCAGATAAACGAAAAAGTAAGCGCGCTCGCGCAAAATGCCGAGACTCTGCGATTTGGCCTGGATATGGAACAGGCAGTCGCCGATGTCCTTAAAGACATTGCGTGGATCAACACGGACATCGCCAGGTTCCTCGCGCAGGCCGATTACTAGGATTGTGTCGGCGTTTGATTCCCGGGAGGCTGCGTCCTTAAGCCTGGAATCGCCGGCTCAGGCGATTATGGTGTTTATATTTACTAACTAGACCATGGCTTGCGGACAATACAAGCATCCAGGGCATTGCACTTGACGAACATTACACCCCCTGCGGCAGGCTGGGCAGCAAGGGGCGCTTGTATTCGGCCGACCTTATTTAATCGCGCCTAAATATTTGACTACGATTTTTGCATAGGTTCCGTCTTTTACCATCGAATCGAATGAAGCCTTCCATTTGGCGACGGTCGCATCGGGGACATCGATTGAAAAAGCGATATAGAGCTGCAGCGAATTCACAATGAGGACTTCTTCTATGCCGGTTGTATCGATCTTGTTCTTTCGCGCCGCTTCATAGAACGACGGAGCGGAAGTCAATACTAAATCAAGGCGATCGGCCATCAGCATCTGCACAAGCGCATCGGAAGTCTGCTGAGCGCTTATATTCGTAAAACCGGCTTTGGTAAGCGCCTCGTTGGAGGCGGAACCGATAGCGACACCGACTGATTTTGCGACTTTTGCGTCAGCCAATACTTTTACCTTGAATTTACTGGGCTTCTTGGCGAAAATCGACTCGTTCATCGACGCAATGGGCCCTACCCACTTATACAGCGGTTTTCGCTCATCGTTCATGGCGGTGGAAAAAAGAACCTGCATCTTCTGGGTGTTGATATTATTTAACGCCCTGGCCCAAGGAAGGAATACTATCGGAAGCACTTCCTTGTTCCTTACCATTATTTCGTTGACTACGTCGCACGAAAGGCCAGAAGCTTTGCCGTTGACTTCGACATTGAAGGGCGGCCAATCCTCAGTCATCACCGTTAAAGTTTGCGCCTGAACCGCTGCGGAAACGCAGAGCAACAGTGCAACAACGAAGGCCAAGTTTTTTGTTTTCATGATATCCTCCTAAAACTCAAGGCACCTCGAAAAACCTCTTGTTCATTCGCGATGTCAAACTTCCGGCAACGCCGTATTAATAAGTTTAAGATGCCGTTTATTATTTTCAAGAGGAAAAATAATTTTTATTACTATTTTGGAGATATATCAGATTTTGCTTTCAGCGGGCAATAGCGGTTAATCTTTCTTGCATTTCTAAAATTTCAGCTTGTGTTCTAACAGTGTCTTGCGCGCACTGAAATATCTCGCGACGGCCATTTCATTAAGTTTGGATAATTCAAGAACGGATGGTTTTTACAATAATAAAAATACTTCATGCGAGCGGGCGCTCGCATGAAGATCTTCTTTTTACAACAAAAGCGTCCTTATACCCGCCCCCAAACATACCGCGCGCAAGGATGCGCGCTCATGTTAAGACCGTCCTTTAAGGACGGCAACGTCACGGATGACGAAGATGCGCGCTCATTTAAGGACCGTCCTTTAAGGACGGCGACGTCACGGATGACGAAGCCACTGAAGGACTTCGGAGAACTTGGGGCGTTTACCCGTCATGAGAATGCCGATGCGGAATATCTTGGCCGCAAAAAGCGTCATGCCCGCTATGGTGATGAGCAGAATGCCAACGCAGAGAGCAAGCTCCCAGGCGGCCACGGGAGATACAAGAACGCGCACCAGCATCACGATGGGGCTCGTAAGCGGGAAAAACGAAAGCCCTATGGTCAGGGGACCGCTGGGATTCATCACGATGGGGCTGATCATGACCATGGGAATCATGAGGCAAAAAATGAGCGGCCAGGCCAATTGCCCCAGGTGATGCTCGTCCTCCGCCGCCGCGCCTAAAGCCGCGTACCCGGCGGCATAGATGAAGAAGGCCAGTATAAAAAATATAACAAGCCAGACGAAGCTGCCGACCGTTATCACCGACGGCATCGAGAAATGGAGCGCCGGCCCTACCACGAGGATGAGCAGGATGCCCATGCCCATCCAGGCGAGGTACTGAAGGATACCCGCCATGCCAAGGCCCAGGATCTTGCCGAACATGAGCTCCTTGCTGGAAACGCAGGACAGCATTATCTCCACGGTCTTGGAGGTTTTTTCCTGTACGACCGATCGGCCTATCATCTGGCCGTAGAGCAATATGGTCATGTAAAGCAACATGACGAAGGCGAGCGCCGTGAAGAGGATGCCCAGGAAATCGTTGTCGCCGTTTTCAGTCTCGCTCTTGTCGGCGCCGAGTTTTATTACGCTGAAGGTCGGCTTCGCGTTCAGTTTTCGCATGAGGACAGGGTCGATGCCGCTGGCGGCGATGCGCGTCTCGGTGACTATGGCGGCAAGGGTGCCCTCGATCATGCCGAAGGTTATCGCCTCCGTGCCGCTCTTGGTAAAGTAGGAGGAGCCTTTGTCCATCCATTCGGGCGACAGCGAAAGATAACCCGAGTATTCCCCGGCGAGCACGGCGTCCTTCGCCGCCTCGGCATCGGAAATCTCGACGAGCTTCATGCCCTGCGTTTCCAAGGCTCCGGATAGCGCCGAATAGACTGCCGGAACGGCACCCGATACGGCTACGGGCTTGCCCGAGGTCATGACTCCCGGATTCCGGGTGATGAACGTGGGCAGTACGGTTACGGCCAGGATAAGGAAAGGGCCAAGTATAGTTATTATAACAAACGCCTTGTTTGCCGCGGCGAGCTTGAACTCGCGCATCGCTATGCGGAAAGTATTACGCATTGATTTTCTCCCCGGAGTCGTTTACCTTTGCGCCGGTAAGGCTTATGAATATCTTGTGGAGGCTGGGCGCCATGAGTTCGAAACGGCGCACGGACAGCATGCCCACCAAGGCTCCATACAGCGCCGTAACGGAATCCTTGTCGCGCAGCTCCACTTCCAGCCAGCGGGGATATTCCGTCACACCGGCCACGAACGGCAGATCGCGCACGAAGGACGCCTCGCCGTCATATTCAATCTGTACCGAATTCCTGCCGTGCCTCGACTTGACTTCCGCGACCGGGCCGGATAAGACCGCCCTGCCCTTGTCTATAAGGAGCAGACTGTCGCAAATTTTTTCGGCATGGTCCATGATGTGCGTGGAAAACAGCACCGTCTTGCCGCGCTCCTTGAGCTCCACCATTATGGACAGGAGCAGTTCCTGAGACATGGGGTCGAGTCCGGAAAATGGTTCGTCGAACAGGATAAGGCTCGGGTCGTGCACGATGGTGCCGATGAACTGCACTTTTTGCGCCATGCCCTTGGAGAGTTCCTCGAGCTTGCGGCTCTTCCAGTCGGAAAGGTCGAAGCGCTCAAGCCAGGCTTCAGCGCTCGCCTTGGCGGCGGCATCGGTCATGCCCTTCAGCGCGCCCAGGAAAACGAGCGTCTCCAGCACCTTGCTTTTTTTATACAGCCCGCGTTCTTCAGGCAGGTACCCGATCATGGTTTTATCTTCCAAGGCTACAGGCTTGCCGTTGAACAGTATCCGCCCCGCGTCGGGAGCGATTATGTTCATGATCATGCGTATGGTAGTGGACTTTCCCGCCCCATTGGGTCCGATTAGACCGAAAATCTCTCCCGGCTTGGCCGCAAACGAGATTCCGTCCACTGCCGTAACGCTTTCATAGGTCTTTACGACTGATTCGACATCAAGCATTCGTGCTCCTTTCATACCGATAAACCGGCATCGGCCGCGTTTATTTCGGCTTTTACGAGGGCTAGTTTATTGAATCATTTTTAATCTGTCAAGCCTGCTTTACATTTTACGCATTCAAGGATTATGCGCGCTCATTGCTTGCACTCGGGTTAGTTTACAGTTGGGACAGACGGCACGCCAGGCAACCGGCGCTCATCGCTGCTCAATCAGAAATCCGGTTGCTTCTTTTTTTAAAGTTCTATAACCTGAGGGAAGAAAAAATGCGTACAGTAAACCTACTGAAAATAAAAACGCATTTATAAATACAATGGAGGCTCCATGAAAAGAATCCTTACGCTACTGATAGTCGCGCTCACTCTGGCGGCAATCACCATTTCTTGCGCAGTTCCCTTTGACATGACCAAGAACCTCAAGAATCAAATCATTACCTATTCAGGCGGAAACAACTCCGAGGCAATCTATGCGTTCAATGCGACCGGCACGGCGGGAACCTTTGAATACAAGTCGTTCACCTACATGTGGGAAACCCAGGCCTTGGCGACCGCCGCCCTGTATTCCACGAAGGCATGGGTGCAGACCGGGGGCAATAAAGGGACTTTTACCTACAACCTGAGTACGCACGAGATAACGCAGACTCGCACCGAGGTGTACTCCAACCGCGCGAACGGCGTAGCGGTTCCTTATGCGTATTCATATAAAACCTATGCCGCGGCGTACGGCGGATCGGGATATACCATCTCCGTAACCCAGAACGTCCTTTTTACCCAGGACGCCCTCGCCATGGTATTCGTCGGGGAAGGCCCATTCGTATATACCTACAAATATTCGGAGACCTCTACCGAGCCGGGCAACGAGTACACGTATACGGATACGCAAACGACCCGCTATGCGATCAGCGCGACGGGAATCGATCTTGCCGAAACCGAGGTTGAAGTCCTGGCTGAAGGCGCCGCGGCGGCAGAAACCACCACGACCATTAGCAACATAACTTTCGCCGTGTCCGACGTATACAGGCAGGGTTCCACCGATGTTAAGGAAAGTTTTTCCGATATCTGGAAAAATGGAAATAAGGCCACCTTCAGGGCCAACCAAACCAAAAAAGAAACCATCAAGTATACCGGCTCGGCAGCCCCGACGGCGCCCGCCGTCAGTACGACGACCGGAACAGGAAGAACCACTGCCGCGAACGGAACCTACGACATCGACCAGAACGTGGATTCCGAGGTCAGCACGTATAATTTCGAGCGCTTCGACGCTTTCATGATCTATAATACCAGCTCCGCGTCCCGCGGCCTCGAGCGATAGGAACGCCATCTCGCCAAGCACGGGGCGCCGACATGGCGCCCCTTTTTTTGGCATACAGCGGCAGTAAATGGTAGTATACTGCGGTAACTCACGGAGGGAACATGAACATCAGCCCGCAAGCCCGTTTCTGGAAATACGTTCTGCGAAAAAAGTTCAAGAAATCCGCACTGACTCCGGAACAGCTGCGCGCGCGATCGGCTAAAAACACCGTGTATCCCGGCCTCAAGCCGAAAGGCATGCGGGTGAATCGAATCGACGCGGACGTTCCGGCAGCTTGGATAAAGCCGCTTGGAGCTGATAGCCGAACCGTCATACTGCATCTTCACGGCGGCGGTTTCGTAACCGGCTCGGCCGATTCTTATCTTACGATGTGCATTCCGATGGCTGAAACGCTGAAGATGAACATTCTGCTGCCTGAATACCGGCTTGCCCCCGAACACCCTTTTCCATCCGCACTGGACGACGTGCAGGAAGTATTCGAGTGGCTGCGGAAGAGCGGCTACGAAGCCTCAGATATCGTGGTAAGCGGAGACTCGGCCGGCGGCGGTCTCGCCCTGGCCCTGGTGCAGAGGCTCCGCGATTCCGGGCAGGCGCTTCCCCGAGCGCTCATATGCATGTCGCCATGGTTGGACCTCACGCTCTCGGGTCGGAGCCATGAGGAAAACTCCGAGGCAGATCCCATGCTCACCACGGAAACCCTGAAAGCCTGGGCAGCGCTGTATTCCACCGAGGAAAATTACAGGAATCCGCTGGTCTCGCCGATTTTCGCCGACTTTTCAGGCTTTCCGCCGATTTTAATCCAGGCGGGAAGCGACGAAATTCTCCTGTCGGACGCACAGACCTTTGCGGAAAAAGCGAGAAACCAAGGTATCGACCTTACCCTTAAAGTATGGGATGGCATGT
>CAZAJF010000022.1:0-69852 GCA_964485395.1 uncultured Treponemataceae bacterium
ATATCGGGATGGTCTACGTCCAGGATGACCATTTTGGCGGCGCGCCTCGTGGTGCCGCCGGACTTGATGGCGCTGGCGGACCGGTCGGCTATTTTCAGGAACGAAAGGAGTCCGCTGGAAACTCCTCCTCCGGAAAGCGGCTCGTTCAGGCCGCGGATCTTGGAGAAATTGGAACCGGTGCCCGAACCGTACTTGAACAGCCTGGCCTCGCGTTCGATGAGGCTCATGATGCCGCTCTCGTTGACGAGGTCGTCTTCTATATTAAGGATGAAACAGGCGTGCGGCTGGGGGCGTTCGTACGCGCTTGAGGATGCAACGACTTCGCCGCTCTTGGGGTCCACGAAATAGTGCCCTTGGGCCGGGCCTTCCAGGCCGTAGACCGCGTGAAGGCCGGTGTTGAACCACTGGGGGCTGTTGGGCGCGGCCATCTGATGGGCAAGCATGTAGCACATTTCGTCGTAGAATGCCGACTCGTCTTCCTTTGCGGTAAAATAGCCTGCGCTCCTGCCCCAGAGCATCCAGGTATAGGCTAGCCGGTGAAACACCTGGCGCGCATCGCTTTCGCAGCCGGGCACGGGAGAGGTGCCTGCGAGGGTGTGCTGGCTTTCGGGTACGAAGGTTTTCCAGGAATCGGCCTTGTCTGTGGGGACGCCCGCCTTGCGGAAATATTTCTGGGCAATGATGTCGGTAGCTATCTGGCTCCAGGTTCCCGGCACGATGACGCCGTCCATGCGGAATACTGCCTTGCCGTCGCTCTTGCGTATCTCCGATACCCGTTTTTCCCATCGGATGTCCGCGTAAGGCCCTTTTCCCGCTTTAGTAAACCTGCGCTCGATTTTCATGCTTTCCTCCCAAAATTACCCGAGGGTACAATATATCGCATAGTTTTAAGTTTGGCTAGGCACATATAGTATAGTTGTAAGGTTTTTTACCCAGGGACAGACCCTATCCGCTGGAACGATGGCGAAATGATGGTGCCTGTCCCCAACCACTTCGGGCTGAGGGACAGACCCCATCCGCTGAAACGACGGCGAAATGATGGTGCCTGTCCCCCAACCACTTCGGGCTGAGGGACAGGCACCCGGATTTATATCCAGGATTTATACCCAGGATTTATCTGTAGCTTTTGGGCTTTACGCTCTCGATACCAAAGCATTATATTCACCCGATGCAAACTAATTGGAAACGTAACACCGCTATATTTCTTTCAAGCCAGACGATCTCTCTTTTAGGCTCCTGTTTGGTACAGTATGCCCTCATGTGGCACGTGACACTTGAGACGAAATCCGGCCTCATGATGACGCTGTACGTGATCTGCGGCTTTCTTCCAACGTTTATCGTGTCGCCCTTCGCCGGCGTCCTGGCCGATCGGCATGACCGGCGCAAGCTTATCGTGCTGGCGGACGCGATGATCGCCTTGGTTACGCTAGCCCTGGCCGTTGTTTTTACCTTGGGCGGTACCGCTCTCTGGCTGTTTTTTCTCGCTGCGGCCATCCGCGCAGTGGGCAGCGCCGTCCAGGGGCCGGCAGTCGGCGCGTTCCTGCCCCAACTCGTGCCCGAAGGCTCGCTCATGCGGGTCAGCGGCATCAACGGCTCCATCCAGTCCATCATCACGTTGGTGTCTCCCGCTCTCAGCGGCGTTCTCATGACCGTGGCCCCATTGCAGGTGGTTTTTTATATCGATGTGGTAACCGCCGTCATCGCCATTTTCGTAATCCTGGTATTCCTGCGCGTACCGCCGCATAAAAAAGCCGCCGCGGCTCAGACTACTTCATATTTTGCCGACATGAAGCTTGGTATCCGCTATATTAAGGATCATCGGTACTTAGTATCTTTTTTTCTTTTCATGGCCGTATTCCTGTTTCTTATAACCCCGGCAGCGTTTCTTACGCCGCTTCAGGCCGCGCGCACCTTCGGTCCGGACGTGTGGCGCCTTACCGCCATAGAGATCTGCTTTTCCGGCGGCATGATGCTCGGGGGCGTGCTCATCGCGTCGCTGGGCGGTTTCCGCAACCGCATGAAAACCCTGATCGTCGCCAGCATCGTAATGGCTGTATGCACGATAGCCTTGGGTTTCGTTCCCTTTTTCTGGTTGTACCTCGCGGTGATGGCGGTGTTCGGCGTGGCAATGCCCTTCTATAATACGCCGTCGTCGGTGATGATACAGGAACACGTGGAGCCCGAATTCCTCGGCCGCGTGTTCAGCGTCATGACCATGCTGTTTACCTCCATGATGCCGCTGGGGATGCTCGTATTCGGTCCGCTTGCGGAAATCATAAAGATCGAGTGGCTGCTCCTGGGAACCGGAGCGCTCATGCTGCTGCTCGTCTGCATCGTGCCGTTCAACAAAAAGCTCATGGAATACGGGTTAAAGCCTCATAAAGCCGATGCTCTACCGATCGGTTCGCATGATTAAGAGGAATTCACCACGTGCTTGAAGCTTTTTTTCTTTTCAATAGCATCGCGGTAGTCATCGGCATAAGCGCAACCACGGTGATGCTGATTCTCTATCTAAAAACCCGGCATCCGAAACTGCCGTCCACTATCACGACGAATTTCCTTTTAAGCTTGGCTGCGGTGGGGTATGCCATTGACCTGTATTGCATGCTTACGGTCTACGATCCTGGGTTTTATCAAATACTATGGGAATCAATCAATTTTATAACCCTTGGAATAGTGTATTGCGCGCCAAAGATGTGCAGGCCGGGAACGATGACCGGTTTCACCCGCGCAAGCGAACGATTTTTTAGGATAAGCGCCGTTTTTTTGGGAATTTTAAAATTTGTCGGTTATGCGCTCAGATCCCCCGGATTCGGCGATGCCATCATAATAGCGCAAACCATGGACTTGAGCCTGCTCTGTTTATATTTTGGGGTAAGTTCGCTTGTCCATAAAAATGAGGCGACAGAAACCCATAAACTTCAGTATTTCAATGTTGCGCTTAAAATCAGCAAGATTTTAATGCTCGCGATGCTGCCAGCCTTGTTGTTGATAGATTTTTTTGGCTGGGCTCTTCCCTTTATGGCAAAATTGACTTCGCAAGGGTTTTCCGTCATGCCCGCGTTTCTGATCTCTTTTAGTTTGAGCATGCTTTTAAGCTCGGTTAAGGAGATACTGGAACCCGGTGAAAAACCGAATCCTTTTTTCGTATCCGAGAGCATGCTTAAAAAATACAGTATTTCAAAAAGAGAAGCAGAAATAGCCCCGCTGATCGTTGAGTGCCTGAGCTATCAAGAAATCGCTGACAAGCTGTTTATTTCGGTAAGTACGGTAAGGTCGCATATCGTCCACCTTTATCAGAAGACCAATACGAATTCCCGGCTTGAGCTTTCACGGTTATTGCGCGAAGCCAAGCCGTGACCCGAGCGCTTTTTAGCTAATCAGCTTTTTATATGATGCGCATTTTAGGAGCAGGTGTATACTCTTCCGATAGTACCGATAGAAATTGCGGTACCTTATGCCAATCTGGAGGAATATCGATGAAAAAAAGCCTCGTTGTTTTTTTATGCAAGCTCGCGTTGGCGAGTCTCGTGCTGCTCGCCGGAATTTCCTGTAAACCGGTTGTGGACCCTATTGTCGATCCGGTAGTCTCAGGCAGGAAAGAGGTATTGAAAAAACTCGGTTTGCCTGTAGATGAATCCGCTCCTACGAACGCGAACGGTATTCCTGTTACGGGAGATGAAAATCCGCTCGGTAAAAAGATCTCTAAATTTTTTATCCAGAACGAGCTTTTTTTGGCCGGTGCCAACATCGCGGCCTCCGGTTCGGTTCCTGCCTTAGGCAGATATTCCGTAGTGGAGTCGGATAAAGACGGCACTCTTACTGAAATAGCGAAATTTTCGGAGGCGGATTCGGCGGCGTGGCTGCTCCTTCCTAAAAAAAGCGTCGCGGCCGATATCAACCGGGACGGAAAGGACGAAATCGTTACCGCGGTTTTCAATGGGCCGGCCAAGACAATACAATTTAAATATACCGATGCTAGCGGAGCCATGCAGACGAAATTACTGGAAGCCCAGACCTTCATGACAGATTTCGGTGCTAGCCCGCGAACGGCCAACAATAGCTGGTTTACCGATGAAATCTTCATGCGCGACTTTGAATCCGCGGATTTCAACAACGACGGCAATCCGGAATTCGTTCTCAGTTGCTTCAAGCAGGTACTGATACTTGATACCGCCTTTACTGTAATTGGAAGTTTCGAGGTGGAGGACAACGAAGCCAAAGCCCCATATGTCCGCATCGCCGCAGGCGACCTCAACGGCGACGAATACGCAGATCTCGTGCTCGTCAACGGAAGAAGCGTTAGAGTAGACATAAATAATGTAAACTCTAACTATTCGAAGCCCAGTAAGTATTTTATTTTTGCCGGAGGGCCTGCGGGATTAGGCATACCCGTAGGAGCTGCCAATCTGACCAACTATGCCAAGCTTTCCGGGGTCTTGAGCGGTGAGAGCACGACTTACTGCTCAGGTGAAGTTGCCCTGGCGGACTATAACGGCGACGGCTTGAACGAGCTCGTTTTTGCCGGAATTAAGGCCGATAGCGGTTTTGATTATGATTATTATGCTGCTTTTGATGCTGGATGGGCTCGATTGACCCGGGGCATTTCCATCCTGGACCCCTTTAACGAGACAAGCAAGGCATGGATCATGACGTATCCCGTTAAGGACTTGAGCCTCGGTGAGCTGCGGGCCTATTCGTACAATTCGCTGTATCCCAGGAATTTATATGTTCCCCGCATCGCGGTGGGACGTTTCGACGGCGGCAAAAAAGACATGTTCCTGGTGATAGACAAGATATATAAAATTAATGACAGCAAGGAACTGGTGCCCTGGGACAATCAGCCCTACTCGTCGTCGGGCAGCTTCTTCAACGGCATGCTCTACGACCAGGCCGTGGCGGGCGACATCACCGGCGACGGCGCGGCCGACTTGATCTACTTTACCTACGACCAGATGCCGTATTACACGGCAGGAGGCCCCGAAGACAAAGGCATGAACCGCATCAATTCCCTGGTGATATGGGGCAAGGACTCAGGCGGTGCCTACAAGGCCCTGCAGACGATTCCCGTTACATCGTCCAACGAATATCCCAGCCTCGCACTGGCCAACGTAGACGACGACAGTCTGGTCGTGGAATACGACCATTTTACGCAAAGCTATTCAGATCCTAAAATCCTTACGGTGCTGGCATCGCCGCCCTATAACGCCGCCATGGACATCAGCAACAGCTCGACGTCCTATTCGCTGAGCACCGGCACCACCGTCAGCAATTCCGGCCGCCTCGGATTTTACGTCGGCGGGTCGCTGGGCGTTACCGGCAGCTGGGACGCCGTCCTCGGCGGCGCGACGGGCGCATCCTGGGGCTTTGACGTCAGGGCTACCACGCAGGCCGACTTCAGCTGGGGATGGGGCTTTGAGGAAGCAACAGAAGACTCCAAGACCTATACCGTAAATGCCGGTTCCGACCAAGTGATCTTTTCCGGGTTTCCCATCGATACCTACGTGTATAAGATCCTGTCCGCCCCGGCTGCGTACATAGCGGAAAACGGTTTGTTCGTAACCATCAACATCCCCCGCAAACCCGAAGCGGCTTCCATGGAACTGAGCGCTTACAACGCCATCGTAGAGGAGAAATACAGGATACCCGCCACGCTGATAAACCATACTTTAGGCAATCCGTATACCTATTACTCGGCGGCCCAGAAAGCCGCCCTGCAAACGGAAGGCGCCGGCAAGGGCGGGTACATGTTCTCAAACAGCACGATGCCCGTGGCTCAGGGCAGCGCCGCCACAGGCTTGTCCACGTCCAAGACCGCAACCAAGTTCGACAGTTTCGACTTTGACCTGTCCATCGGCGTCGTCGCGCAATTTACGCTTACCTATGCCGTTTTCTCGATCGAGGGCGGCATGACCGGCGGCTACAGCTACGAGCACAGCGCAGGTACGGGAACCACCGTGGAAGGCGTCGTGGGCTGCATCGCCGACGCGAAGGTTTGGGGAGAGAATAAATTCAACTGGGGCCTGATGATGGTACCCAAAACCTTCGGCGACCAAAAATTCAGTTTCGTCACCTATTGGGTGGAATAGCGTCTTTCAGACCTTAAAACCCGCACCCCGAGTTTTTCGGGGGCGGGCTATGCGTCAATAACCGGCGATTACGTCCCGGTAGTAATAATAGCTGTCCTTGGGAACCCGTTCCAGATTTCGGTAGTCGCAGTAGACGATGCCGAAGCGCTTGGAATAGCCCATGGCCCACTCGAAATTGTCGATAAAGGACCAGACGAAGTAGCCGCGCAGGTTGACCCCTTCCGCCCGGGCGCGCGAACAGGCTTCCAGATGGGAGCGCAGGTAGTCGATCCTGCGGGAATCGTGCACGCGCCGGATGCCGTTTTCCAAGACGGCAACGTCGTCTTCGGCGCTGCCGTTTTCGGTTACGTAGATTGGAATGCCTCCCGATTCCGCGGCAAGCCATTTCAGTAGCCTGTAGAAGCCGTCGGGTACGATGGGCCAACCCATAGCCGTTACGGCTTCCCAGGAGGGAACCGTCCGTATCTTTTCGGGGGCGCTCTCGTCCAGGGTTACCGTGCTTTCCGAATAGTAATTAAGTCCCACGAAGTCCATCGCGCCGGCGATGAGGGCCATATCGCCGTCTTCAATAGGAAGCTCGATATTTTCAGCGTCGATGAATGCCGCGGGGTAGCCTTTCCCGAAAACCGGACCGGAAAACATCCGCGAGTCCCGGTCGGCGGCACGTTCCGCCGCCTTGATATCTTCTGGGCTTTTCGTGGCGGGGCGCGGCGTCATGAGGTTCAGCACTATGCCGATTCCACCTGGTATCTCGGCTTCGCGGAACGCCCGAACGGCCAGGCCGTGGGCAAGGTTCAGGTGGTGTATTGCCCTGTAGGCAGTATTTTTATCCGTAAGGCCGGGTGCGTGGATTCCGTCCCGGTAACCCAGGTACGCGGAGCACCAGGGTTCGTTGAGCGTAATCCATTTGAGCACGGTACCGCCGAACTCGCGGAAACAGATTTGCGCATAGGAAGCAAAAGCAAAAGCGGTGTCGCGGTTCGCCCAGCCGCCGTTGTCCTGGAGCGCTTGGGGAAGATCCCAGTGGTAGAGCGTGGCCGCCGGTTCGATTCCCGCCGCACGCAAAGCCGCGATGAGACGCTTGTAATAGGCGATGCCGTCCGAGTTTACGGTTCCTGTACCTTCGGGAACGATGCGCGGCCAGGCGATGGAAAATCGGTACGCCTGAATGCCCGCCGCTTTCATGAGCGCGATGTCCTCGGGGTAGCGGTGGTACTGGTCGCAGGAAACATCGCCGTTGTCGCCGGCGTATACCGTGCCCGGAGTGCGGCAGAATCGATCCCAGATGCTTTCGCCCCGGCCGTCTTCCCGCGCCGCCCCCTCTACCTGGAAACTGGCGGTAGCGGCACCCCAGAGGAAGTCTTTCGGAAAATCGGGCTTGGCCATGGTCGTCTCCTGTGGTTACTGCAAAGTTGGGGTTTATCGTAGCTGATGCACCATATTTTCGCAATCCGCCTTCCATCGGAATATCATCCGCCGTCTTTGAAAAAAATGTGCGATATTGTTTTTCGGTATTGGGTCAATTCTTGATGACTGGCCGCCAGGTTTCGGGTAAGCGCGATTCAGTATCACGCACGCTCGTGCAGGCCTGGCGTCCCAGTTCAAGCTTCGCCGGAAAGGCAATTCTGCAGCCCATGCCGAAGCTGATTTCGCTGCCGTGCACCGTTACCCTGGCGGCAAAACCGGCGGGAATGGTTTATTCGGCGCGCAGGTATTCCCGTACGATTTTATTCCATGCTCCCGACGCTTTTAATTTTGCCAGGCCTTTATTGAACGTATCGACGAATGTCTGGTTTCCAGCAGGCTTTCGGCCCAGCATGAGGCAGTAATCCCAATTTTCTATCGGTTTGGGGTCAAAGGCGATGCGAGCGGCTTCTTCGGGCTTGAACTGTCTACGGAGCATATCCTCCCCGACGATTCGGTCCAGAGAGAACACATCGATGACGCCGAGCAGGAGCAGCCGGAAATTATCCGATTCGGTGTTCGCCAGCGCCATGGACAGGGGAATCCCCGTTTTTTTTGCCTCTTCGAACCACGGGTAGGAACCGGATCGCAGTCCTCCGATTCGCAGCCCCGAGAGATCGGCGAAGCTCGTCCAGCGAAACGGTTTTTCCCTGAGATGATAAAACACGGCGGTTCCCGATATCACGACGTCGCTGAAGTAGAAATCGCGCTCGCGCTCCGGTGTACGAACCCATAATAGGCTGGCTTCCACCGTGCCGGCTTCCAGCATCGCCTGGGCGCGCACCCACGGAACAAAAATGAATTCAGGTTTTACGCCTTGGAGCGCGAAGGCCTCCGTCATGATTCGCGCGGCAAGGCCTTTATTAGCGGCGCTTGAGTCTAAATATGGAGGCCACTCGCCAACCGCGACGCGAATGAGAACCTGGGCGGGCAAGCTTGCTGCCAAAAGAAACAGCGCACAGGCAATTGCCGTGATTCTGAATGGAGTACGCACGATCGTATTCTCCTTGCCGGATATGAAGTATCAATCCTTTTCCTAAAAAAAGCAATTCCCGCATGACGCTCGCTTCGTGGACGGCGAGATCCAAACTTGACATATCCGGCCGGTGAAGTATACTGGCCGCTCCATATCTTCAAAAATAAAAGAGGCCATTTCATGGATCGACACGTCATTCCCGAGCCCTCGCATAAGTCCGGCGATGTTGTTTCAGGCTTCCATATCGATACCGTAACCCCGGTGAACGACGTCAAGGCTCTGTGCTACGAATGCACCCATCAGGCAACGGGCGCCGCCCTCGTCCACCTGCACTGCGGCGACCGCGACAACATGTACGCCGTCAGTTTTCGCACGCCGCCGACGGATTCCGCGGGCGAGGCGCATATCCTCGAGCATTCCGTGCTCGCAGGATCCAAGAAGTATCCCTTGCGCGGCGTATTCGAAGAGCTTAAAAAAACATCCATGGCCACCTACCTCAACGCCAGTACCTTTGAAGATAAAACCCTCTACCCGGTGAGCTCCGCGGTGCGTGCGGATTTTTGGAACCTGGCCGATGTCTACACGGACGTGACGCTGCACCCGCTCATCGCCAGGCAGACCTTCATGCAGGAAGGCCATCATTTCGAGTTCGAGAAGGAAGGCGACATCGATTCCGCGCTTACAATTTCCGGCGTGGTCTACAACGAGATGAAAGGCGCCATGTCTTCCGCGGAAAACATCGTGTATCAGGAGCTGGAATGCGCCTTGTATCCCGATACCGCCTACGCGTTCAATTCAGGCGGCGACCCCGACGCCATACCCGACCTGAGCTACGAGGCGTTGGTCGAGTTTCACCGCAGGCATTACAGCCCCTCGAACGCCACCTGGTTTCTGTACGGCGATATACCTTTGCGTGAGCATCTGGCCTTTGTCGATTCCAGATTGCAGGGATTCAGCAGGGTGGAAGCGGATGCATCGATCAAGGAACAGCCTCGCTGGACGGCCCCCAGGCAGCATGCGGTTTCGTATCCCGTGGCGTCGGATGAATCCATCGAAGGCAAAACTTTTATAAGCTTGGGCTGGCTCGCGGCCCCTCTGCATGATGTCCAAGAAACCCTGCTGTTGCAAGTTCTCGGCGAGGCTTTATTGGGTAGCGCGGCAGGCCCTTTGCGAAAGGCTCTCGTCGATTCCGGTTTGGGGCAGGATTTACTCTTTGGCGGCTATATAGGACACAAGCTTCAAGGCGCTTTTGCCTTTTTTCTGCGTGGTTCCGAACCCGATCGGGCGGAACGGGTCCAGGACTTGGCCTTTGTAACCTTGCGGGATATTACGGATAGGGGGCTCGACGCGGATTTGATGGAGGCGGCATTCCACAAAATGGAATTTTCCGGCCGCGAGATACGGAACTCGTGCGCGCCTAATCAGCTCCTTGTACGCATGGCCGAATTTTCAAATTACGGCATCGATCCAAAAAACGGTCTCCTGTACGGTTCCCTTCTCGCGGCGGCACGAGAGCGCTGGCTTCGCGAACCGGATCTTTTCCAGGGTTTGATCCAGCGCTGGCTGCTTGATAATCCTCATCGCGTGCTTTCCGTGGTTTCGCCAAGCCAGACTATGGCTAAGGAGAAGGAAACTGCCTTTAAGGCTCGGATGGCCGCGTTCAAGGCTACGATGGACAAGGCGCAGCTTGAACGGATACGCGACGAAGCGTCGACGCTCAAGACGGCGCAGGGTAAAACGGAGGCGCCTGAAGCACTGAACTGCGTGCCGCATATTGCGATTACCGACGTGCCTCGCTCGATTACGCCGTTCCCGAGTCTCGTGACGTCGGGGCATACGACGCTGCTGACCCATCCGGTTTTCTCCAACGGAATCCTCGCCGTAGACCTTGCCTTTAACGCTAGCGACCTGTCCGACGAGGAAATCCTCCTGCTTCCGTTCTTGGCAAAAGCCACCCTGAATTGCGGCGCGACGGGCTTCGACTATGCCGCCATGGCTACCCGAATAGCGCGTTCCTCAGGGGGGCTCGGCTTTCGCGTCGGCGCGCACGAACGTCCGGGGGCAGGATCCTTGCCGCCAATTACCATGCTGATTCTTCAGGGCAGCGCGCTGGAGCGGAATATCCCCGAGCTGTTTACCATATTCCGCGACCTTATCCTGAGCGCCGATTATTCGGACGCCAAACGCATCAAGGATCTTGCCCACAGTTTTTATAATGGATATAAAAGCCGCCTGTCGCGCAAAGGGTCCGCCTACGCCGCCCTTGCCGCCGCAGCCGGCTTAAGCCCCGCCTGTCACAGGAACGAAATGCTCCTTGGATTTACCCAGATAAAAAAAATGCGGGATTTGGCGGCCCGATGCGATTCCGACGCCGCGGGTATGGGAGGCCAGCTCCGCGCCCTCGCCGACAGGCTGTTCTCGAGCGGCCGCCTCACGGTAAACCTGACCGGCGAAGCCCACTTGCTGGAAGAAGGCGAAAACCGGGCGTCAAGGTTCGTCGCGAGCCTCCCCGAGGAGAAGATCGAAGCGCTGCCTGTTATAAAAGAATTACCGAAAATGTCGGTAGGCGTCGCCATACAGTCGCAGATCAACCATGTCGCGCGCGTTTTCAAGACCGTGGGGATGGATCACGCGGCGGCGCCTGCGCTTAAAATCCTAAGCTTTATCGTCGGCAACGACTATCTGCACAAAAAGCTCCGCGTCCAGGGCGGAGCGTACGGCGGTTACGCCGAATATAACGCGAGCGGAGGCGGATTATTCAAATTGGTCAGCTATCGAGATCCTCGCCTCGCGGATACCGTATCGGACTTCAACGGATTCATCGACTATCTCAGGTCGGCGGAGTTCAGCGCCGCCGCCGTAGAGAAGGCGCGCATCGGGGTTATAGGCGCAAACGACTATATCTTCGCGCCGTGGAGCGCGGGGGAGCGTGCGCTGAGCGACCATGTGCGGGGAATAAGCGTGGAACGGCGTAATGCCTTCCGTGAAGGATTATTTACCGTAACCATCGGCGACATCAGGAAAAATGCCCTGCCCATGCTCGAGGAAGCCTACGCATCGGCTCCCAAGGCCGTCGTTGGCTCGCGCGAGGCCATAGAGAAGGCGAACGCCGCGTTTACAAGCGAATCTTTCCGGAAGCCCTGCGGCAGGGAAGCGCCGTTCTTGATAATGAGCCTGGAGGACTGAAGCCGTTTTTTGGCGATCATGGAAATTCAAATAGTCCTGCCAGCAAAAAAAGCCGCGCTTGCCTTGACGGTTGACGAACTGTCCTCCTCTGCGCCGAGGCGATTGCGCCTGGCGGGGGAGGCTCATCATCTCGTCTTTCTGCAAACGGGCAGCATCCTTGCCCAGGATGCCAGGCGCAGGCGTGAAACTTTCGAGGCTCCCGTTATTTTACTTGTCTCGCAGGCATCAATCGGCGATTCATTCCTTGAGATTACGGCGGCGACGCAAGGCATGATTTTGGGTTTTCTGCCGTCAACCTTGGAAACCTTGTCTTCGCTAGACGCTGACAGCGCCGTTTTTGACGCGCTGTCAGCATTGCGCGAGGAGCCTTTTTCCGTTTCTTTCAACGAAGCCGCAGCCTCGTCGGGCAACGGCAAGCTCCGGGATATCTGCAGGCATATGGCGGAAGGCAAACCCGGTCGCAATGCACTTGCCTTGGCCGGTATCCTGGAAGTTTTCGTAGAAACGGCGCATGCTTTTTCCTGTACTTCCGGTAATTCCGGGATCCGGGAAAAAGACGGCGCGGATGGCATTTGGTCCATCCAACAGGTCATGGATTATATAGAAAGCAACTACGCAGAAGCATTCAGCCTGGAATGGTTCGTAAAGAAATGCGCCATGAACACCAGTGATTTTTCCCGGAGGTTCAAGGAATCCGCGGGATGCCCCCTCTTCGAATTCATCAACCGGCGTCGCATAGACCGCGCCTGCCAGCTCTTGAAAAACTCCGACCTTCCCGTTATCGACATAGCCCTGAGCACGGGCTTTACCAACCTGTCATTCTTCAACCGCTACTTCCTCCGCATCATGGACGACAGCCCACGTTCCTGGCGGACGAAAGCCCGCCGCTCCTGAAAATCAACTCGCGAGCGAATTGATTTTTCTTAAGAAAGTATCGGTTTGCATCGATCCTTCCGCAAAATAGTATAAGAATCAGCCTCATCCGCCGGAGTATCATTTTTATATCTTGAAGGAGGAACCGATGATCGACGACGGTGACAAAAAACGTAATCCGGCCGTAGAGGGCCGGATACCCGTTTCCCTGAACGTGATTCTGGCGGAAGGTAAAATAAGTCCCGCCGAAATGGAGGAAGGCCTCGAATCGGCAAGCCTGGAACTTCGCGCGTTTCCCAAAAAGCGCGTGTTTCTGGAGGCGGGCGGCGTCGTAATCGCCGAAGGCACGATCGTCAGGCGGCGGGGACAATCGTTTTTCCGCGTACGCAAAATAAACCTAAAATCAAGCCAGGAGGCAGTGCAATGAAAACCGGAACCATCAACGACGCAAAGATCAAGGTACAGATAGTATTGGGCGAGAAACAGCTCAGCGTGGAACGGCTTTCAAGCCTTCGGGAAGGTTCCATTATCCAGGTGGAGACTTTTGCGGGCGAGCCCGTGCAGCTGCTGGCCGGCGGGGAAGTGATAGCCGAGGGCGAAGTCGTCGTCATCGACGAGAATTTCGGCATGCGCGTCACGAAGCTGCTTACCGTGGGAAAACCATCATGAGCGACGAATCAAAATACCTGCACGACAGCTCCGAGGTTCTAGGCTGGAACTGCCCGCCGAAACCGGACTGCAAGGTGAAAATCTATGATTTCAGAAGGCCGGACAAATTCAGCGCGGATCAGATCCAGGTTCTTCATACCATGCACGAAACCTTCACGCGCTCCGCGGAGACGGCTTTTTCCGCAATCTGCAGAAAGCCGTGCTCCATCAAGCTTCATTCCATCGACCAGCTTACCTATGAAGAATTCATAGCGAGCATTCCCGACCCCTGCACGAGCCTCATCGGAAAAATGACCCCCCTCAAGGGGAATATCCTTATGCAGCTTGATGCTCCGATCGGTGAACTTGTGCTGGAACGCACCTTCGGCGGCACGGGTACAGGCTTCGGTCCCGAGTGCGGAAACAGCCCCGAAGACGTAACCGAGATCGAGCAGGGCGCTTGGTTATTGGTCATGAGGCCGGTCGCCGCGGCGCTGAAGAAATGCTGGGACCTCATCGGGCTTGATTTTACCGTTGGATTCGACTCGGCGGAAAGCCGCCCGAGAAATTGCCAGATAGTTCCCCCCATTGAGATGATCGTCCTGGCTTCCATGGAGTTTTCCTCCGGGAACACAAAAGGCTATATAAATATTGTGTATCCTTATCTTACGATCGAGCCCGTGGTTAATCGCCTGAGTACGGTTTACTGGTATTCTTCGTACCCGAAAAGCGTAATCAGCGAAGAACAGAAAAAGACTGTCTACACGATACCCGTCCCGGTCGCGCTGACGTGCGAGGCGGAAACCCTCACCGTGGAAAAAATCCGCTCATTAAAAACCGGAAGTCTCGTAAGCGTGCCCGGATGGGATGAAATGCGCGGCGCGCTCCGTACGCAGGACACCGTCGTGGCCAAGGTGAAATTGTCCCCGGAATCAAAAAAAGGCGTCTATCTCGCGTCGGCGCAAGGAACCTCGCAAAAGAAGATGGCCTCGCCGCCAGTAGGCACCACGGGCGAGGATATTGTACGAAAGGCGGTGGAAAACCTTGAATCCAGCGTGAATAACCTGAACGCCACCCTGGGCGGAGCGATAGCCGCGCTGACGGGCGAAGTAAAAAAAATTGAACACAGGCAGGAAGACTTGGGCGATCGCCTGATGTTCTCGCAAAACGACGAAAGCGCCCTTCGCGCCAAACCGGTGGAAAGCCTGGGCTTGAACGGCATTTTGGGAAACCAGACCGAGATGCTTTCTCTCTTGCTTTGCAAGGAACGCAACCAGCTATCCGCGCTCGTATTGTCGCTCTTGGAGGACGGTACCGCCGCGCGGGTGCTCGAGGGACTTGCCTCCGGGGAGCAGCCGGACATAATGAAGCGCGTCGGCGCGATGGAATACGTTAACAGCGATATCGTGGAAACGGTGGAGGCCGTCTTGATGGAAAAGATGCAATGCCTCGACGAGCGCGCCCCGAGGGCGGGCGGCGTGGACAAGGTCGTGGGTATTCTGAATAAAGCCTCGCGGGCTACCGAGCGCAGCGTCATCGTGGCCCTGTCGGCCAGCGACCACGACTTCGCGGAGAATATCAAGCGCAACATGTTCGTGTTCGAGGACATCGTGCTTCTGGACGACGCATCGCTCCGCGAAGTGATTAAAAAAGTACCAAAAAACGACATCGTGCTCGCCCTGAAAGGCTGTTCCCCCGAGGCGACCAAGCAGCTTCTGGATCGATTCGACGGATTGGGGCAAAGCCAGATACGGAATGACCTGGCCGCTTCGGGGCGCATTCGCCTGGCAGAGGTGGAATCCGCCGGCCAAAGGGTAGTGGAGGCAGTCAAGGCGCTCGAAGAAGAAGGACGCATATTCATAGAGCGCGGAGGCGAAGATTAAAAAAACGATGCCGGCATCGGAAGCGACGGTAGTTCCGGTGCCGGCCTGTCTTACCCGGCCCCTTACGTTGTTTTAAAAAAGGATGCGTATGAAAATTCCGCTCAAGGCTTGTTGGAAGCTGCTGTCAACCCATGTTCAACCGCCGATGGGCAGGTTCGTAATGCTCGTAATCCTGCTGCTGGGGACGGTTGGCCTTCGGGTATTCACGCCGTAGATAATGCGCTCGTTCATCGATTCGGCGCTTGCCGGCAGGCCGCTCGCCGTGCTTGTGGCTGCCGCCTCGGCTTTTATCGCCGTGGCATTCCTGCAGCAGGGTCTTTCGATTCTGACGAACTACCTGGGCGATAGCGTCGCCTGGTCTTCCACCAATGACCTTAGCGGCGAGACGGCCGCCCACGCTCTGGGGCTGGACATGCGCTTCCATAACGACACGACGCCCGGCCGGTTCATCGAGCGCATCCACGGCGACATTACCGAAATGGCCAACTTCTTCTCGTTCTTCGCCATCCAGGTGGCGACCAACGTACTGATGCTGTTCGGCATCCTGCTCATGCTGTTCAGGGACATCCGCTCGAGCGGCGCCATCGGCTATTCCGTAAGAAAGCTCGTTCATTATAGCGCCGCCGGCTTTGGATTTACACGGAAAACGAATTTTCGCATGTGACTCCTCAACCTTATAACCGACGCAGCCGTTTCAGCGGGCCTTATCATGACTTTCGCGCTTGGCTATAAGCTGAATGCGGCGGGGATCGTTACCGTAGGAACCGTATACCTTTTCGTACACTACCTTGAACTGCTCCAGGAGCCTATCTATGCGCTTGCCCGGCAGATTGAATCGTTCCGGACGATAGGCGCCTGCGTGGAACGGCTCACCGAGTTTCGCGCCGCGGTTCCCGGAATCAGGGGAGGAAACCAGCCTATAGCTTCGCATTTGGATGCGCCGCATCCTCATGCCCTGGAACTTACCTTGGAAAATGTAAATTTTTCTTACAATAGCAAAGACGCCATATTGCGCGATATTTCCTTTGCGCTCCCGCACGGCAGGGTGCTCGGGCTCCTTGGCCGCACAGGCAGCGGAAAAACGACGCTTGGCCGCCTCGTTGCCAGGCTTTACGATCCCGTCGAGGGCGTCATACAATTCAACGGCACCGATCTCAGGGATGCGAGAATTCCCGAGCTGCGATCCCGCGTAACCGTGGTTTCGCAAGACGTATAATTGTTCCAGGCGACGATACGCGAGAACCTGACGTTTTTCGATTCCGGCATATCGGACGCGCGCATAGTCGATGCCCTGGAAAAGCTGGAACTCGGCGACTGGCTTTCCAGGCAAAAAAACGGCCTGGACACGACGCTTGAGTCCGGTGGAGGATCCGGATGCCGCAAATCGATATCGAGGAGCAGAAGCAATGAGAGTCGACACAGTACGGGCGATTTTTTTCTCGCCAACCGGATCAACCGGAAAAATCGTGAAAGGGCTGCTGTCCGGTATGGACATCGGTGCCGTAAAATTCTCGGACTTGACTTTGCCCCGCGATAGGGAAGCCTTCAATGCCGATATCGGGCAAGACATCGTGCTCATCGCCGTCCCGGTCTATGTCGAGCGTATTCCGGAAGAGATTGCGCGGATACTCCGAACCATCCGCGGAAATGGAGTTCCGGCTATTATCTGTGCCGTGTACGGCAATGTGGGCTACGGGAAAAGTTTGCTGGAATTATATGATATTTGCAGATTGTCGAAACTAAGGGTAATCGCCGCGGGGGCGTTCGTCGCCGAGCATTCATTTTCGGGAAAATCCATCAAGCTTGCCTGCGGGAGGCCGAACGGAAGGGATATCCAGCAAGCGCTTGAATTCGGACGAAACATAATCGAGAGGGCCGACGATTGGGCTAAGGGCGGATGCTTGAGTCGGTCAAAAATCCGGGGTAGAATTCCTTCGATTTTTTCGATGCTGCCCAAGGACGGGGCAAAAAGAATAACTTTCGCGCCTGTAATAAATGAATCTTGCAGCCATTGTTCCGCTTGCGTTGCCTCGTGCCCGGCAGGCGCGATTTCGGAGGATCTGTCCATCGATGACGGAAAATGCATAAGATGCTGCGCTTGCGTGCGAAAATGCGGCGAGGGTGCCCGGGAAATCCGATTCAAAAAAAAGAAAATCATGGAATTCTTCTTCAATCATCTCGGTGCGAAAGACAAAGATAATCATATGATTTTTAGTTGAAGCCCGGTATCTTCGACACGAGCGCCTCCGTGCTTATCTTCTACTCAATTATTTCCTCATATTTCCTTATTCTCTTCTCTGTGTCTCTGTGCCTCTGTGGTTGAATTTCCCCGGCTTATCCCCAAAACCCTCTTTTCTATATTCCTAACGCTTCCGCACGCACCCTCCGATACTCTAAAAGACCATGAAAACTATAGCCATAATCAACGCGACGCGCATCAATTCCTATGCTCTCGAGCCCTTTGCGGGCGGAGACAGCGCGTTTACCCGAGTGCTCAAGCTCGTCCACAGCCTTGTAGACGACGTCGATGTGCTGATCCTGGCCGGCTCACAAGTTTTACCTCCGGTACCCGTCAAGGTGGAGCAAAAAGACGCTTGGAGCATGAGTTCCGTCCTTAAGACGGCGGCGATCTTCGCGGCTGACAGGCCCCAGGCGGACGCTCTTCTCTATGTGCATGCGGACTCTCCATACCTGGACGCCGAACTCGCCGCCACGTTACTTAAGCTGCATCGGAATTACCGCGCCGAATATACTTTCGCCGACGGCTATCCGCCGGGCTTCGCCCTCGAGATTCTCAGGCCGCGCGTGCTGCCGAATCTTGCGGAGCTGGCCGTAAAGAACGACGCTCCCGCAGACCGCGAAGGGCTGTTCGCCGTTATTCAGAAAGACATTAATTCCTACGACATAGAAACCGAGCTATCGCCCGTAGACCTCAGAACCTACAGGTTTTCGCCCTTATGCGATACGCGCCGGAATAAGACGGCAGCCGAAGCCCTGTGGACTCTCGGTGCGCGTAGCGCCGCGGACACGGTAAAACTGCTGCCAAAGCATCCCGAGCTCATGCGCACGGTCCCTGCGTTCCTGTGGGTACAGATAACCGAAGGCTGCCCGCAATCCTGTTCGTATTGCCCGTATCCTCTTATGGTGGGCGATCCGCGAGGCCTCAAGGGCTTCATGCCCACGGAGCGTTTCGCCGCCCTCATCGAGGATGCAGTTGCCTTATGCGACGACCTGGTCGTGGATGTGTCCCTATGGGGCGAGCCCTCGATGCACCCCGATTTTCCAGGGATCGCCGAGGCCGTGCTCAGGCATCCGGGCACGACGCTGCTCATCGAGACCTCGGGCATCGGCTGGGATAACGCAGTCGTCGACGCCTTGGTGGCGCGGGGCGGGGAGCGCGTGCACTGGATCGTCGCCCTGGACGCTCCGGATTCGGCCACCTACGAAGCCTTGCGCGGCGCCGGTATGGACGAGTCCATATCCTTCGCGGAACGGCTGGCGCGCAGCCTGCCTTCAAACGCCCATGTGCAGGCCGTACGCATGAAGGAAAACGAGGAGAATCTCGAGACTCTCTACCGCGGCTGGAAAAAGATAACCGAGAAAGTCATCATCCAGAAATATGACGATTTCGCCGGAAGCCTCCCGGACAGGCACATTGCCGACCTGTCGCCGCTCGAACGCCTGCCGTGCCGCCATCTGGCGCGGGACATGGCCGTACTGCTTGACGGTTCCGTGCCTTTGTGCAAGCATTCACTTGAAACTTCCAAGCCCGGACGCCTGTGCTACGGCACGATCGTCGGGAATGCCTTTGCGGACGGCCTCGAAAAAACCTGGCAATCCATGAACCGGTATTTCCAGCTTCATTGCTCGGGCGATTATCCTGTACCCTGCGGACGTTGTGATGAATATCATACCTTCAACGCTTGACGCGAGAAAACCCACGTACACGGTCGTAGGCGGGGCTAAAAGCAAGTCCTGCGCCGACTCTTTTCCCGTCTCGGTACTGGTTCTCAACCGCGGTCCGCAGATTTACCGGGCGGCCTTCCTTTCCGAGCTTGCCCATATCGGCTTCGACTCGATCCTCTCCCTCGAGAGCGGCCAGGATTCCGTGGAGCTTGAAGGTCTCGTCTCCAAATTCCCGCAGGTCCGGTTCATCACTTTCAAGGAGAAGGTAAGCACGGGAGACTGCATCAACGTCGGCGTGCGGGAATCCTGCACGCCTTACGTATTCGTTTTATGGAACGACATGCGCCTCGCCACCACGACGCTTTCCAGCCGTTTTTTCGAGAAGGTGGCCGAGCTCAACCTCGCCGTCCTCGTGCCGTCGCTGCACGACAGCGCGGGGAACGTCGTCCCTTCCAGCAGCCATCCCGCGGTATCCAGGCGAAACCTCAAGGCCGTCCAGCTCGAGCCGCGGGCGGACGGCGAAAAAAGCCTGTTCCCCTTCGATTGGTGCGGAATTTATAACCGCGAGAAATTCATGCTCCTGGGCGGCTTCGACTACACCATAGCCAACCCCTACTGGCAGAAACTGGATTTCGGCATGCGCGCCTGGCTCTGGGGCGAGAAGATCCACTACGCCCAGGCCCTGAAGCTCAACTATACGGGCATCCTGCCTTCCGACGACATGACGGCCGATTCGGCCTACCTCCGCTTTTGGCTCAAGAACCTCGCGCCCGTCCACTCGGGCGACAATGCGGCGCTCGCGCCTTCGGTCTTCTGGCGCTACTGGCTCCAGGCAAGGCGGAACCCCGTCCTGGCGTGGGACGAGTTCAAGGCCGCCCGCAACTGGGTGAAGCTCAACTCTTTCCGCTTCAAGGGAGACGCGGGCATGCTTGCCGACCTCTGGGATCCCATGCAATGAAAAGCGCCGTCGTCGTGCAGATGCGCCTCGATTCCTCGAGGCTTCCGCGCAAGGCCCTCCTGCCAGCCGGGGACGGCTGCCTCGCCTCGCTCGTGCTCCGCAGGCTCAGGCGCATACCCGCCGACCTCTACGTCCTGGCCTGCGACGAAGCCAGCCTCTCTTCGTTTTCCCCATTGGCCGCCGCCTCCGGCTTCGATATCCACGCAGGCCCCAAGGAAGACGTCCTCGAGCGCTATATTCAGGTTATAGAAAAATATCATCTGGACAGGGTGGTGCGCGCGACAGGGGACAATCCGTTCGTGTCGGCCGATCTTGCGGTCCTCCTCATGGCGCACGCGGACTCCACGGGCGCCGATTACTCAGGCTACATCGGCATGCCGAGCGGCATGGGCGTGGAAGTGGCCCGCGCCTCTGCGCTGCTCCGCGCCGCCCGCGAAACGGCCGAGCCGCGCCACCGGGAGCACGTCTGCCCGTACCTCTACGAAAATACCGATAAATTCAAGGTCGAGCGTCCCGAATGTCCCGCGCCTTGGCGCATGCCCCACGGCAGGGTAACCATCGATACCCGCGCGGATTACGATCGCCTCCTTTCGATGATCGCCTCGCTGGGGCAAGATCCCGCCGACATGGCCGTCATCCAATGGCTTTTAAAAGAATCACCTTCAAGGGAATCATAGATGAACTCAGTGCTGTTCGTACCCTCAAATAAAAAAGGCAACGGCTCAGGGCATATAGCCCGCTGCTTCGCGATGGCCTCCGCCTTGAATAAATACTCCAGGCAGGCGAAAATCGGCGCTACGGTCGTTTTCAAGGGCGATGCTCCTTCATGCAAGCTTTACATCGACGCGGAGGCTACGGCGCATGCTTGGAGCGCCGACGAGATAAGGCTGGCCTACACCCACGAGTGCGAAACCGTGGGGCTCGTATCCACCTTGAATCCGGGCGAGCGCTTCGACCTTATCGTGCTGGATCGCCGAGCATCAAGCCAGGGCGAATTCCTCCGCTGGTCTGCGTACGGAACGGTCGTCGCCATCGACGAAGAAGGCGCTCCGCGGTCCATGGCCCCGTATCTCGTGGACATACTCCCGAGGCCCGCGCTTTCCCCCCCGCGCAAAGGCAGAAGCTCAGGCTTGCCCAATTTCAATGCCTTGGGGCTCCTGGCGCTTCCTCAAAACCGGCGCCAATCTCCCGATTCCTTCAAGCGAGTCCTCGTCACCTTCGGCGGCGAGGATCCCGGCAAGCTCGCGCCCCGCTTCCTTGAAGCCACGATCCCGACGGGTCTGCTTCCCGCAAGCGCCATAACCGTCGTTTCCGGTCCGCTGGCTCCTTCCTTTTCGGGCGAATGGCCGGGAATCACCAGGCTCGGTCCGGTACAAAATCTCAAGGAAAACCTGCATAACTACGACCTCGTCGTTACACATTTCGGCCTTACGGCTTTTGAGGCCGCGTGGGCGGGTTGCGCCGTGCTGCTCTTGAATCCATCGCCGGTGCACGAAAAGCTTTCCGCGGCAGCAGGGCTTCGCAGCCTTGGAGTCGGGCGCCCCGATCCCCGCAAGCTGCGGTCCGCCCTTGAAAATCCCGCGGAGCTCGCCAGGCAATCCGCCGCCGCGGCCCCCGCCGCCCGGCTGGACGCAGGGGAATTTCTGTCTTCCATCTCGCCGCGACACGCCGGACCGTGCCCCGCATGCGGACGTGCCGACGGCCGCGCGCTGTATCGCAACCGCAGGAAAACCTATTTGCGCTGCCCAAGCTGCGGCCTCGTGCGCATGGCCTTTTTCGTAAAGCGGGACAACCCGTATACGAACACCTCGTATTTTTTCGAAGAGTATAAAGCGCAGTACGGCCGCACCTACCTTGAGGATTTGCCGAGCATCCGGCTCATGGCAAAAAAACGGCTTGTGCGCATAGAGAGCGTGCTGGGCCGGCCGGCGGAGGACGCCACCGTACTGGACGTCGGCTGCGCCTACGGGGCATTCGTCGCGGAGGCTCAGCAGCGGCTCTGGCACGCGGTAGGCTCGGATCTTTCGGAAGCCGCCGTCGAGTACGTGAAGGGCACCTTCAACGTCCCCGCCATCGTGTCGGATTTTTCGGCTCCCGCCGCTGACGGCCTCTACCCGCGGGAATTGGACTGCCTTACCATGTGGTATGTCATAGAGCATTTCGACGAGCTCGCGCGCGTCTTGAGACGGGTGTTCGCGCTCCTCAAGACCGGTGGCGTCTTCGCCTTTTCCACGCCCTCGTGCTCAGGCATTTCTGCCAGGCAGCGGCCGGAAAATTTTTGGGAACAATCGCCGGACGACCATTTTACCGTATGGGACCCCAAGACCGTCGGGGCGACCCTCGCTCGCTTCGGCTTTACCGTAAAGAAAATCGTCGTCACCGGGCATCACCCGGAGCGTTTCAGCCGCGTCAAGGACAATCCGCGGTCGCCGGTCTTCATGATGGCGAAACTCGCCAGCAACGCGTTTGGACTGGGTGACACGTTCGAGTGTTATGCGGTAAAAACAGGGAACTGCATTGGATAAGCCTTTTCATCCAACGCCACGATGGAGAACACCATGAAATCTATTTTTATTCTGGGCGGCAGCGTCATGCAGGGACCCGCCATACGCATCGCCAGGCAAAAAGGCTATCGAGTCTTTCTCGCGGACGGAAACCCCGACGCCGTCGAGATTCCAAGGGCCGATCAATTTTATCACGTGGACCTCAAGGATCTTGAAGGCTTGACGAGAGTTGCCAAAACTATTCCCGGGCTTCGCGGAGTGTTTACGGCGGGCACGGATTTCTCAGCATCCGTCGCCTGGGTCGCTTCGCAGCTCAATCTGCCCGGCATTCCCTACGAATCAGCCCTCAACGCCTCGGACAAAGCCCGCATGCGCACTGTGCTCCGCGAAGCGGGCGTCCCGGTACCGGCTTTTGCCTACGGCGATAAAAGCGACGATCCAGCCGAGCTCTCAGCTACCATAGTTCCGCAGCGCCGTGATAAATCCAGGCCTCTTTATCCGCTGGTCGTAAAGCCGGTGGACAACATGGGTGCGCGCGGCTGCCGCATGGCGCGAAATTCTTCCGAGCTCGCGCTCGCCTGGAAGGAAGCCGTATCCTTTTCCAGAAGCGGCCGCGCGATAATAGAAGACTATATCGACGGCCCCGAATTCAGCATCGATTCCCTGATGCACGACGGCAAGATGGTCGTGCGCGGCGTCGCCGACCGGCATGTGTTTTTCGAGCCGTTTTTCGTGGAGATGGGACACACCATGCCCAGCGCGTACAACGACGAGGTGCTCGCCGAGGTACTGTCCGTATTCGAGGCAGGCGCGCGCGCGCTAGGAATTACCTTGGGCGCGGCGAAAGGCGACATGAAATACAGCCGCGAAGGCGCGCTGGTCGGCGAGATAGCGGCACGGCTTTCCGGCGGCTACATGTCCGGCTGGACCTACCCGTATTCCAGCGGCGTCGAAGTAACGGCGGAAGCCATCGACCTGGCCTGCGGGGAGATTCCCGTTTTCGGAGAAAATTCCAGAAATCATATTTGCGCCGAGCGCGCCTGCATTTCCATCCCCGGCGTCGTCCGCGAGCTTGCCTGCCTGGACCTTGCCAAGGCGATACCCGGGGTCCGCGATGTTTTCCTCCGCGCGCAACCCGGCGACAGCGTAAAATTCCCCTCGAACAACGTGGAGAAATGCGGCAACTTCATCGCCGTACATCAAGACAGGCTCAGCGCCGAACGCGCGGCGGAATCGTCCGCACGCACCTTGCTCATCAGGCTTCAGCCCGATACTTCCGAGACTGCCGCCTTTCTTGCGCGCTCGGGAGACGCCTCCAGCCAGAACGGCGAAACCTGGCCGCCGGACGCATACCCAGAAATTCCCGCGTTGCTCGTCGGTATCGTCAACGCGATGCCGGACATCATGCGCCAGGAAAAACCCGTGCGCACGGTTTCCATCGCACCGGTACAGGGAATCTTTTCGCTGACGGATACCGACTGGCAGGGCCGCACCCTGCGGGAATCAGTGGATGCAGTGTGCCTGCTTACCAAGGCGCGCGTAGGTTTGGAAGGAGACCTGGTATTGGGAAGAGTGTTCTGGCAAGCTCTGTTCCGCGGCGGATACCAAGGCGCGGCCTACATCGTCGATACCCTGTTCGCGGAGCATGCATGTCCCTGAAAGGTCTTCGTACGGCAGTTTTTTGTCTCTGTCTTTTCTCTGCATGCGCGGCGACCCTCGCGGCGCAAGCGGCGCAGACGACCGTTTCCGCTGTCTCGGCATCGGCGGAGGCTACGCAGGCTTTGGCCTCCACCGTTCTCGGCTGGAAGGCCGTACTGTCGTTCGACGCGCTGGGCGGTACCGGCAGGATTATCCGCGGCCCGGATCTTATTCGCTTTAAAGTAGGCTACGACGGCTTCGTCCTGGGCAGCTCCGAACTTCTTCATTCTGCTCCGATACATTATTCTTCGGGCAAGCTCGTCATCCCCGGCTCCACGGCCAGGGCCATGGAATCCTGGCTCGGCGGGCGAGAGGCGGAACGGCAGTCCAAGTTCGCCGTGGCCATGATCATCATCGACCCCGGTCACGGAGGCAAGGATCCCGGCGCGATCGGCGAGCACGGAGCAACGAAAAACCGCATCCGGGTCGTTGAAAAAGAAGTCGCGCTCAGTATCGCCCAAGATGTCTACAGGCAGCTTTCAGAGCGATGGCCTGATAAAAAAATCCTTATCACCCGCTCCGGCGATACCTATCCAAGCCTCGAGGATCGGGTAACGATGGCCCACGAAAACGATCTGACGATGAACGAAGCGGTGATTTTCGTTTCCATCCACGCCAACGCATCCTTCAATAAAGCCGCGGAAGGCTACGAAGTGTGGTACTTGAACCCAACTTATCGCAGAACCGTCGTAAACGGCAAAAGGGCTGAAGGAGTCGACAAGGATATATTGCCCGTCATCAATTCCATGCTGGAGGAGGAATACACGACCGAAAGCATTTTCCTGGCTACGAAAATACTCGATGGCCTCACCGCCGCGATCGGAAACGTAAGCACGAACCGGGGCTTGCGTCCCGAGGAGTGGTTCGTGGTACGGAACGCCCGGATGCCTTCGGTACTCATAGAGACCGGATTCGTGACGAACGAAGCCGAGGCCCGCCTGCTTGCCGATCCGGGTCACTTGCGGAAACTGGGTGAAGGCATCTATAATGGGATAGTAAATTTCGTAGATTATTTCGAGCATCGAAGGGGTCCTGTCTCACCGTGAAACCAGATTTTGCCAAGATATTCCATTCTATCCGCAACTTTGTGGAAAAAAATCTCCATCCCAAGCGCTTCTGGCTTCTGCTGTTAGCCTTGTGTTTCGTCATTTCTTCGCTGTTCTGGGCTTTTTCGCCGCCCGTTCGTGCCTGTACTTTGTTTTTTAAGGAAGCGAAGACCCACAAGCTCGTGCCGACGCTCAGGTTTATCGCCAGACAAAAAAATCAGGAAGCCGAAATAGAGTCGATCCTCGAAGAACTTTTTTTAGGTCCCACCGATGCCTGGCTTCTGCCGCTGAGCGTACCGCAAGCGGGAGTCAATACCGTAATCCGCTCGGGCAAAACATTTTACGTCGATATTTCCGCCGACGTTTTGTTCGGGAAGAAGCTCGGAGAAGAGATTTACGGCGAGCCGATTCTTCCATTTGGCGAATTACTCGAAATTCTCCAAAAGGTTTTGCATAAAAACTATCCTTCTTCGTCTTTTATCGTTACGATAAACGGAATGCAAATTGATGAAAATGCAGTTCCTGCAACAAAAATCAATAATTTAATTGACAAAGGCACAACGATGGCTATAATAAATATCAAATTACGAATAATGAACGCGCACTATGAAAGGAGCACTTGAATGAGAAGGCACTTGTTTTTGATCGCTGTAGCACTCATGATGTTGAGCGCTGTGGCAGTTTTCGCCGATGAGGCTGTCCTTATCGATTTCTCTCTGCTGTCGGCGGACATAATCGAAGATCCGCTTCAGCCCGGATTGAAGACCCAGAATCGGGCTACGATGATGGATTTTTCTTCCACCGCAGGAGCTGCTTATACTGAAGAGCAGAAGAAGCAGATGGCTGTTTCCCTGGCAATTTCCAGCTGGGACATCGTTCTTGCGTCTTCTTCGCGCACCAACGAGAACCAGAGCCTGTCCTATACCCGCGAAACCAAAATCGACCAGAATGCGGCCCGCTTTCCCGGCGCGACTGTCTTTGGCGTTCGGGTTCGTTTCCCTCTCGAAGCCTTCAACTCATGGGCTAAAGTACTTCCCCCGTTCGCGATTCCCGCTTTCGAGCCGAAAGCTGACATCACCGACGCCGGAGTCATCACTCCCAAGACCAACCAGCAGGGCACCGATCCTATCAACGCCAGGCTGACCCGCTTTGAAGGTTCCTACAATGCCGACACCAAAATGACGACCGCTCTCGGCGTAGTAAAGAACGTCGGCGTCATCAAGGCTGTTGCGGTCAACGTAAAAGGCCTCAATTTCCCCCATGGACTTTCAATCGTCCTCATCGACAGCGACGGTAACGAAAGAATCACTTTCATGGGTTACCTGAACTTCGACGGCTGGCGCACGCTCCGCTGGGACAATCCCCAGTACATAAGCGACGTTCGCAACCGCGAGCTTCGGATTTTCCCGATGTATCCCAAGTCGACTCCCTTCGTAAAGTTCGGTGGATTCATCATCTCCCGCGACGCCGCGAACCAGGGTGGAGACTTTGTCGGATACTTCAAGGATGTCAAGATCCTCTTCGACAAAGCCGTTCTTGAGCCTGTCCGCGATATCGATGACGAAGCCGTATGGGGCATCGTTGGTAAACGTGAAGCAGACCGCAAGAAACTTGAGAGCCGCCGTTTTGGTACCAGCCAGGTCCTGCGCTATATCGAGCGCATGAAGCAGGAAACCAAATCCGAATTCTCCGGTAACTAAGCCGTTTGCTGATTCATTAGCGCGACTATATATAAAAGGGCTGTTCGCAGCCCTTTTTTATTTGTCCAAAAATCATCCAGAAAGCCTACGAGGTAACCATACAATACTATGGAAACAACGGATGCATCAGAACCGATACCCAGCAGGAAAGTCCTTGAAATCGAGTACGGAGACGCTTATTTCGAATATGAGCGCATACTCGTCGATATACTTTCCCAAGTAAAAACCAGTCTTGAACACGCCGGATTATCGCTTACCTACAAATACCGGGTTAAATCCTTTTCCAGCTACTTCGCTAAAAAAGTAAAATTCTATCGTCAATCAAAAATCAATGGAAAAAAAATCCTGCCGATAACGGATATTTTAGGCATTCGGATAATATGTCCTTTTATCGGGGACCTTCCGATTGTAGAACAAATTTTGGGTGAATCTTTTTCCATTGTCGAAGTGGAAAGAAAAGGCTCGGGACGGTCCTTCAAGGAATTCGGATATGAGTCGACTCATATCCTGATCGAGATTCCAAAGAAATTAAAAATCTATGTGCCGAATATTGAAAAGTCCGTCGTAGAAGTACAGGTACGCAGTATTTTGCAGGATGCCTGGGCGGAAGTCGAGCATGAGCTTGTGTATAAAGCGGAATTTACTCCGCATGACGAGCCGATGAAACGTAAACTTGCGGCATTGAACGCCAATCTTACCCTATCGGATATGCTTTTTCAGGAACTGCGCGATTACCAGCATAAACTCAGCCACGAATTGGATAAACGCCGGGTCGCCTTTTTTAATAAAATCGAGGACGCGATCGACAGCGATTTTTATATAGAGCAGGCAACGAGCAAGCGCGGCAGCGACTATAATCCAGGAATTTCCCCCGCATGGATCGGCCCGTACAAATCAATCGACGATTTGCTTTTGGATGCCTTGAACGCCCACAACAAAGCGGATTACCTGCACGCCATCGATATTTATTCGCATATTCTCGCGATGAGCCCCAATAATGAAATCCGGGCGCTCATACATAAACACCGAGGCATGGCCTATTTTGCGGAGAGCCGCTATAAAGAGGCGCAGGAGGATTTTTCGATAACCCTGACGCTGGATAAACGCTGTTACAAAGCCGCGTATTATCGAGGCGTGGTGCAGAGCGTCCTGCAGAATTACTCCGCGGCTATCGAGGACTTCAATCATGCGCTTGAATTGCATCCGTATCATTTCTATGCTTTGTATAGAAGAAGCCAAGCGTATTATCACTTGGGTGATTATCCTAAATCGCTGGCTGATTGCGATACTGCCCTTGAACTGCAGCCGGACAATGACATGCTTCTACGCCTTCGATCCATGGGCCTGCAGAAACTTGCCATGTAGACAATTTTTAATTACCGAATAAATCGGACCGGAGGCGGATAATGCTTTGGATTACTCGTTCGCACGTGCACGTAGACAGGGTAGCTTGCCCCTGGCTCATCAAGCGCTTCATTGACAGCGAGGCTGAGTTTTTATTCGTAGCCGCGAGTTCGATTGCCCGTTGCGTGCAAGAAACCGGTGCCACGCCGTTCGATACTCCCGATGCCGCGTTGGGGCATAAAAACGGCAAATGCTCATTCGAGACGATCGTGGAGACTTACGGATTGCAGGATAAAGCGCTAGCGCTGCTTGCCGCGATCGTCGGATGCGCGGACACTGACAGGTTGTCCGACCATCCGGTAGCCGCCGGTCTCGAGGCGCTCGCCGTCGGCTATTCACTGCGATACCCCGACGATCGCGTCAATCTCGAGAAACAATTTGAATTGTACGATTCACTCTATGCCTGGTGCCGGATGCAGGTTGCTTCACAAAATAGGTAAGGACTCCCACGCGAATCCTGTTCGAGTCGCCATGAATGCACCCGCTTCGTGTGTGTGCATATCCAAGGCCGCCTGCGTCGCTCGAGGCGCGTCCGTGCGCCTCGCCCTGACGGGACGCGACTCCGGTTCGACTCTCCTTGTGGGGTATATATAAAGAAACAGCCTGACCAAGTAGGTCAAGCTGTTTCTTTATATCCCCTAGGAGAGTCGCCATGAATACACCCACTTCGTGTGTGTGTATTCATGGCCGCCTGCGTCGCTCGAGGCGCATCCGTGCGCCTCGCCCTTGCGGGACGCGACTCTGGTTCGACTCTCCTTGTGGGGTATATATAAGAAAAGACCCGACCAAGTAGGTCGGGTCTTTTCTTATATCCCCTAGGAGAGTCGAACCCCTGTTGCCGGGATGAAAACCCGGTGTCCTAACCACTAGACGAAGGGGACATGTGGTTGACGAAGAGTACAGTAGCAAAAATAGCATGCTTGTGTCAAGCGGTGTTATGTCGCTGGCAGGATTGAAAAATTATATTTCATGCGATATATTGATAACATATATTTTAGGGAGGCGCTATGCATGGAAAGAAATTAGTACTGATATTGGCATTGATAGTTTTGGTGGCTGTTCCTGCTGTTTTTGCGACGGGAATCGGCGTTGCGGCGGGCTTGCCCTTGGGAAGCGGCTTACCTGGATCGAATGTCATGCTTTCGGTCAAGGTTGACTCGATTCCGTTTTTAATGGGGCTCGGTTTCAGCATCGGCTCAACCAACTCTTCGTTTGGCTTGACAGGTGACTGGTGGATTCTGAACAGCAATCTTTTTTCGTTCGTGAATTATTATCTGGGGCCTGGGTTTTATCTCGGATACTCGCAAAACCTGCTGGTTGGCGGTCGCTTCCCGGTGGGTTTGAATGTTTATCCCATTAAAAACCTTGAATTATTCGTTGAAATTGCACCGACGCTTGCAGTACAGTTCAGCGATCCCGTTAGATTTCCTATTTTCGGATTTCAGAGCGCTTTCGGTCTTAGATTCTGGTTCTGATCCTGATATGATTGATAGGCTGTCGAAAAAGTAAACAACTTTTTCGATTGCCTGGTTAATCCTTACATGAACCCGCAGGTTGCGCTTGCGGGTTTTTATTTGGTTTTATCGGTTTCCAATTCTTCCCAACGGGCCATGGCCCTGCGAAGATGAGGTATGACGATAGAACCTCCGACGACTAGTCCCACGTTGCAGATTTCCCGGTATTCCTCTCCGCTTATGCCCTCTTCATGGCAGCGGATCGTATGATACAGGATGCAATCGTCGCAACGCAGCACGAGGCTTGCTACCAGGCCAAGCATCTCTTTTGTCTTGCCGTCGAGCGCCCCTGCCCGGTAGGTCTGGGAATCAAGGCTGAAAAAGCGCTTGAGTTCCAGATTGGCTTTTCCCAGGACAAGCTCGTTGAGTTGTTCCCGTTCTTTCTGCCACTCCTTGATGGATTTATCAAAAAAATTATTTTCCTCACTCATGATACGCTCCTTGGCTCGATGAACTTTTGCAGTATAAAACCTCCGGTAAAAAATGTCATCTCGTTTAAAAAAAGAAATAAACAAGACTTGTCTTTATATAGTAAAAATCATATATTCTACTGATCAAAGCTATGGGAGATACATATGACGACAAAACTGACGTTAACGGGATTTAAAAAGGATGTTTTCGATTACGAGGCCAACAAGGAATGGAAGTATTCGGGAAAAGTTCCGGCAATCATCGATTTTTACGCGGATTGGTGCGGGCCATGCAAGATGGTGGCTCCGGTATTGGAAACCCTTGGTAAAAAATACGATGGTTCCATGGTCGTGTATAAGGTCAATACCGAAGAAGAACAGGAACTGTCCGCCATGTTCGGGGTTCAGAGCATCCCGACCCTCGTGTTTATCCCGGTGGACGGTCAACCGCGAGTTTCAATGGGAGCCTTACCCGAAAAAGAGCTCGAGAAACTCATCGCGGACGTACTGGGCGTAAAGAAATAAAAGATCACGCTATGGCGACTTGGGGAATATAAACGGTATTTCCAGGGATTCAACGGATTCAAGGGCAGTTTGTATGAGCCCGACGAGTCCGAGCGAATCGAAGGCTTTTCTTTCCTTGACGAAATCCGCCTTTAGGATGGGATGTTTCGCGCTGAACAGCACGCAGCAATCCTCGAATGGCAGTATCGAGATTTCGTAGCTGCCCATCATGCGGGCCGTTTTTACGGTGTCTTCTTTATCTGTGCCCACGAGCGGCCTGAATACCGGGTAGTTGGTGTATGACTGCGTAAAGCGCATGTTTTCCGCGGTTTGGCTGGCCACCTGGCTCAGGCTTTCCCCGCTAACGAGGCAGGACAACCCTCGTTTTTCCGCGAGGGCGTGCGCGGCTATCATCATGGCAGCCCGAAGGTAAAGCGTGGCGCAATCCGCGGGAGCGTCTTTTTTTATGGCCAGCTGGACTTCGGTGAAGCTTACGGTATGGAGCGTTATGGTTCCCGTAAAATCCGAAAGTATGCCTGCGAGGTCGCGGACTTTCTGCCAGGCCTCCTTGGAGGTATACGGGTAAGATGTAAAATGGACGGCCTCGAGCGCAAGCCCGCGCGAGGCCATCATGAAGCCGGCTACCGGCGAATCGATTCCTCCCGAGAGCAGGAGAAGGCCTTTTCCCGCGGAGCCGACGGGAAGCCCCCGGACGCCTTTTTCCCCATCCGTATATATATAGGTTTTTTCGCGGACCTCGACGTTGAGCACGGTCTCGGGAGTATGCACATCCACCTTGAGCTGGGGAAAAGCCGCCAGAATGCGGCCGCCGATCTCGCGGGAAACGGCGTACGAGTCCAACGGGAATCCTTTGTCCGCGCGCCGCGACTCAACCTTGAAGCTTTTGATTCCCGCCTCAACCCTGGGCCGCATGGCTTCAAGCGCCGTAATCGCCATCGCCTCGATGTTTTTCTCGGCCTTCAGGGCGCGCGCCCAGCCGTTGATACCGGGCGTCCTGCTCAGGATGAACTCCGCTTGGGCGGCATGTTCTTCGCCTATGGTCAGGTAATATCTGCCGTCGCGGGTCGTAAGGGTGTTGGGGACTCCCGAGAGCCGCCTTTTCAGGTCGAATTTCAAGGCTGCAATAAAATCTTTACGATTTCCTTCCTTGAGGTGAATTTCACCGAGCTTGATCAGGTACAGGGCTTCCATGGCGGCTCCTCAGGTTTTATAGCGCTTGTAGGCGGCTTGGGCCCGTTCCAGGAAAAGATCGATGTCCGCGGCCGTGGTGGAGGGGCCGGTGGAAACGCGGACTACAGCGAGCGAGATGTCTCCGGGAAGGCCCATGGCGTCCATCACGCGGCGTTCTTTCTTGGCGCTGGAGCAGGCTGATCCCGTGGAGACGGAAATTCCGCCGTCATCCAGGATGCGAACCATGGTTTCACCGGCAAGGCCGGGGAAGGCCATGCTCACGATGTACGGACTATAGCGGCCGTCCAGGGGCGTTCGCGATAGCGGTACCGGGAGGGCTCCGGGTATCGCCCCGAGGCCATCCAGGAGGCGAGTCATGAGCGCGTGGGCATGGCGTTGACGTTCTGCGAGGGAGTTGGTCGCTTCCGCGGCAGCCTGCGCGAAGGCAAAAGCGCCGGCCACATTCTGGGTACCCGCCCTGTTGCCGAACTCCTGCCCGCCGCCTTGCATGATGTTTTTGATGGGGCGCTGCAGGTACAGGACGCCGATTCCTCGCGGTCCTCCGAGCTTGTGGGCGGTAAGCGCCATGGTGTTGGCTCCCAAGCTTCCGGGGGTTACCGCAATCTTGCCGAAAGCCTGCACCGCGTCGCAATGGAGCTGAGGTATTTTTTTTATGCCGGAGCCCTTTATGGCGTCGAGGATTTCCTTGACGGGATTGATGGCGCCCGTCTCGTTGTTTACCGCCATTACGGCGACCAGCGCGGTGTCTTCCTCCACGGCGGCGGCGACGGATTCCGGCAGGATTATGCCGTTCGCGTCGGGTTTGACGAAGCGTGCCCGCCAACCGAATTTTTCCAGAATCTGCGCCTGTTCGTAGACGGCGTCATGTTCCGTTGCGGAAATCACGACGGAACCGGGCTTGGGGTATAATAGAAGCGACAGGAGGGGAATGGAATCGGACTCGGAGCCTCCCGACGTAAAGACTACTTGCTTGGCGTCGCAGGATAGAATGCGCGCAAAGCCGGCGCGCGAGGCTTCCAGCGAGGCGGATGCGGTTTTTCCGTCCTCATGGCGGCTGGAAGGGTTGGCGTAGGCCGACGCGGCGCAGTTGGCGGCGGCGTCGAGTATGGCCTTGGAAGGCTGGCTGGATGCGGCCCAGTCAAGATAGGTTCGAATCATTGCTGCATCCTATCCCAACGGGGCGCGGGTGGACAAGCGTCTTTTGCGCGGTCCTCAGGTGAATCGTCGGTCTGGAATCCCCGCGGGACTCTTTCCCTGGTCGGCAAACGCAGGTTTCAGGTACAGCGCGCAGTAGCAGTGACCGTGCTCGGCGATGTCCGCCGGGGCGAACCTGCAGGGGCAGATTACCGCGGCGTCGAGCTCGCGCGATCCTTCTGAATCCCTGCAGGGACACAGGAAATAACCGTAGCGGTTCCAGTTTATGGTCAATCCATCGATGAGGCTGTCCGTAAATTCCGCGTCGGCATTGAGTCGCCAACCTTGCTTTTCGGCTACCATAGCCGCGAATCGCCGCGTATCCTCGCCGGTTTTCGGATTCATGCTAGATACCGAGAGTCTTTCGCCAGTCCACCTCGATGAAACCTACCAGATAGCCGTCCGTGCCGATGGTGGCGAAGGGAAACGCGATATCGGCCTTGTATTTTTCCTTCAGTTCGCGCTTGACTTCGGTTTTTACGTCAAGGGAGACATTGTCCACGTACACATAGCGGTAGGCGAAACCGTTAGCCTCCAGAAAAGAGAGCGAACGTTTGCAAAAGCCGCAGGTTGACAGGGCGTATACGGTAATCTCCGGTTGCGTCTTCTGGCCGGCAACGGATATGTAGTGCAAAGACTCGATCATGGTAACTCCCGCTTTCTCCGATGCCGCTCAAACGGCTTCCGGTATGCATCAAGCCGAACGTTTTTTATATACATGATAATTGTAACGGTAAAAGCGTGCCAAGGCAAATTCTTTCATCCATATTGAATAAAGGCGGCGTTCGGAGTACAGTGACCGCATGCACGACATCACCCGGATACGCAATTTCTGCATCATTGCCCACATCGACCACGGCAAGTCGACTCTGGCCGACCGCTTCATCGAGAAGGCTCGCCTCATCGACGAACGCAAGATGCAGAACCAGATTCTCGACAACATGGACATAGAGCGCGAACGCGGCATAACCATAAAAAGCCAGGCCGTGGCCCTCAACTACACCGCGCGGGACGGTAACGAATATATTCTTAACCTCGTGGACACGCCCGGCCACGTGGACTTTTCCTACGAAGTATCGCGCGCCATCAGTTCCTGCGAGGGGGCGATCCTGGTGGTGGACGCCTCCCAGGGCGTCGAGGCCCAGACCCTCTCCAACATGTACATGGCCCTCGAGCACGACCTGGAGATACTTCCCGTAATCAACAAGATAGACATGCCCGCCGCCAACATCGAGGACGCCCGCCACCAGATCAGCCACGACCTGGGCCTGGACGGCGACACCGCGCTCTGCGTATCGGGCAAGATGGGCATCGGCATCGAGGAATTGTTCGAGGCCATCGTGGAACGCGTTCCCGCGCCCAAGTGCAACCCCGACGGATACCTTCGCGCGCTTACCTTCGACAGCCACTACGACCCGTACCGCGGCGTCGTGGTGCACATGCGCCTTTTCGACGGCAACATAAAGCCTGGAATGAAAATCCGCTTCATGTACAACGATTCCGAGTACGAAGTGGAGGAGACCGGCTATTTCAAGCTGGGCCTCGTAAAGACGCCCGAGCTGTCCGCTGGCGAAGTCGGCTACATCATCGCGGGCATCAAGACGGTCTCCGACGTACGCGTCGGCGATACCGTCACGCGCGCGGACAATCCCGCTCCCGAGCCGCTGCCAGGTTTCCGCGAGGTCAAGCCGGTGGTCTACAGCTCCATCTATCCCATGGATACCGCCGATTACGCCGAGCTCAAGGTGGCCATGGAAAAGCTCAAGCTGAACGACGCCTCGCTCATCTACGACAAGGACAGCTCGGCAGCGCTGGGCTTCGGGTTCCGCTGCGGGTTTTTAGGGATGCTCCACCTTGAGGTGGTGCAGGAGCGCCTGGAGCGCGAATACGACCAGGCCATCATCATGACCGCTCCCAGCGTCAGCTACCATATCACGCTTAACAAAGGCCAGACCGTGGTGGTGGACAATCCCGCCGATTATCCCGATCCTTCCTTCATCGAGCACGTGGAAGAGCCGTACATCAAGGCGCAGATCATTACGCCGGTGGCGTACATCGGCAACTTGATTACGCTCTGCGTCAACAAGCGCGGCAGCCAGACGGGCTTTACGCACCTGGACGAAAAGCGCGTTGAGTTGGTATTCGAGATGCCTCTTGCCGAGGTACTTTTCGATTTTTACGACAAGCTCAAGAGCACGAGCAGGGGCTACGCCAGCTTCGATTACGAGATTATCGCCTATAAGCCCACCGACTTGGCCAAGCTCGATATATTGATCAACAGCAAGCCCGTTGACGCGCTTGCTCAGCTGGTGTACAAGCCCAACGCGATGGAACGCGGCCGCAAGGTATGTTCCAGGCTTGAAGGCTCCATGACCAGGCAGCAGTTCAAGATAGCCATCCAGGCGGCCATAGGCGGCACCATCGTGGCGCGCGAAACCGTCAACGCCCTGCGCAAGGACGTTCTGGCCAAGTGCTACGGCGGCGATATTTCCCGAAAGAAAAAGCTGCTCGAGAAGCAAAAAGAAGGCAAGAAGCGCATGAAGATGGTAGGCGACGTTGAGCTTACCCAGGAATCCTTCATGGCTGTGCTGCGCGAGAACGAAGACGAGGGCGACCGGCGCTGAGGCGGAAAATTTAACTCTAAATCTCGGGCTTATCGCCGCTGCTGCCGTTCTTCCAGGATTTCAAGCGCCGTTTGGATCCTGTGCTGCCAATACGCAGCTTCGGCAGCCACGCGGTTTAGCGCGTCCTGTTCCAGGCACAGGACGCGCTCCGAATCGGGGAAATGCGCATACAGGTATTCCAGGCGCGCAAGCTGCGCCTTAAGGCTTTCCTTGTCCGCGCCGTTTTTCAAGTCTTGCCGCAGCCGCTCCACGCTACCGCGTTCCGTACTCAGAAAATCCTTCGCGTTCCGAACATAGCCGGTACCGGCATCGCTTGCGCCTTCCGTAAAATCCGATGCTTCATCGGCGATTCCATTTTCATCAGACCCGGATTTTTTCACGGCCAGCATCGCCGCCTCGAAGGAAATTGCCTCCAGGGGCAGGCTGAAGCCTTTTCCCTGGCGCAGGTCAAACACGCGGAGCCCGGGCTTTTCGCGGCTTAATGTTATAATTTCATTGCGCGCAAGGCCCGCGTACATGGCGAGGGCCGGATCGCACAGGGCTGTGTTCCCCGAATCCGGCTCGAGCTTGCAGACGCCTTCGCGGTGGGAAACCGCCCAGCGGACGCCGCTGTTGTACAGCCTGTTCTGCTTTCTGTATTCCGCGATGGCGGCCGGGCTTCCCGAGCAATGCGTCTTTCCGGGGAAGAACGAGAAATCAAGGCCGGTAACGTAAATATCACTTCCTGCGAGCCTTCCCGCCAGGTGCAGGGCCAATACCCCCACGGAGCCCAGCGGCGGAACCGGCAGCACGGGAATGCCCGTTTCCGCGAGGCGTCCCAACACGGAGGCTTCGGACGCCGCGGAATCGTCCTGCGTACCGGAGTCATCGATGGGGAAGCCCGTAAGCCATTGGCTGGATACCAGGACCTTCTTTCCCGCGACGCAGCGGAAGCTGGATGGATGGGCGGCGATATCCGCAAAAAGCAGGGTTTTTTTACGGTTGAGCGGCAGAAAATCGGGAATGTTGTGTATTTGCCCCTCAAGGCATACGACTGAATCCGGAATGATTCCCGCCTGCGCAAGCGCGCCGCAGGCTGTATCGCAGGCCATGATATGGCAGCGGCCGGCCATAAGCCGCAGAAACGGGAAGGCGTCGTCCAGGGACGGGCCGGCTCCGCACACGACGATAGGCTTGCGTACCAGCGCGGGAAAAACTGTCACGTCATTCCATGGAAGGCCCGCGACGTTTCCGATGAGGTTTTTTACCCACAGCCTGCCCATGCGCACGAGCGTCAAGCGGTTGCGGTAATGCGTGGCAATATCATCGCGGAGCAATCGCTCCGTCTCGGCGTAAAGCTCCTGGTCCAGGGTCCAGCCTTGGGACAATTGCACCGTTACCACGCGGCGGAATCTTCCGAGCGCGCGCGCATAGCGGACGACCTGGGCGGGGGAATCGGTACGGATCATCTTGAGGGCGGGAAATCGCGCGCGAAGCTCTGCGCTGCTGGAAATGGCGACGGCCATGAGCTCTTCGGAGCTTTCCACGCACAGTACGCGGCTGGAGGCCGGGAGGGCTTCCGACAGTTCCGCTATGCCGAAGCACAGGCACGGGGATGGAATTAAATATAAGGTCTGTTCCTGCATGACGCAGGTTTGCGCGGCCGCCTGGGGATTCCGCGCGGGGTCGTAGCGGGAGTAGAGCCATCGCTCCCGCCAATAAAGCGAAAAACCCCTGCCTGTATCGACAAGCAGGGGTTTCGGTTCAGTCATACGTGCTTACTGGGCGGGAGAGAATACTTTAAAGAAGGTGGTCATGAAATCGTCCTTTAAACGGGGGTTTTTCATGACCGTCTTGGAAATTTCGGTTTTCAGGGATTCCTGAAGCACCGCCGGATAATAGGATTCGATAAGGGAAAGCTTGCTTTCGTCAGCGGTGGATACTTCCGAGACGCGCACGACGATAATATTTTCGCCAAGCACGATGGGTTTGGATACTTGCCCTGCCTGAAGCGAGAATACTGTCTGCAGGAAACTCTCGTTGGTGGTGCCGGCGGCAAGCTCGGGCGCATTCTGCGTGTCCATCGAGCCTAACAGCGAGAAATATCCCAAGTTGAAGGCATTGCCGTAGTTCAGCGGGAAGGATTCCAGTTTTTTTACGACGAGGCTCTGCGCGGTCGCCGTTTTTTCAAAATCGGCGGATGCGGCGTCGGCGAAGGTTTTGGCTTTCAAGGATACCCAGTCTTCTATGGTTCCTTTTTCATATCGATTCATGTAATCGGTAATGGTAGTCAGGTACGTGGGGTCCAGAAGGGCGGCGTCGGCCACCGCTTCGTCTACGCGGAAAAAGATCCACGAGCCGGTGACGGTTTTGTATACCGGTGAGTATTCACCCTTGGGGATGCCCAGGAGCCCGTCGATATTCTCGGGTTTCTCGAAGTCGCCTTTGAGTTCCCAAACGTATTTCCAGCCCATGTCGCCGCCGGTCGCGGCATACGCGTCCTTGGAGCTTTCTTTGGCGGCCGCGTCAAAGGCGAGAGTTCCTGCCACGACTTTGTTCCTGAGCTCGGTGGCGTCTTTTTCCGTCGTGGTAACGGTGATGCGGGCCAGTTTGATTCGGCGGAAGGAGGCTGCGTTTTTAGCCGCGAAGGCGAGGCGCTCGGCGTCCGGGTAGGAACTGAGCGGGAATGCGACGTATTGGATGGAGCGCTCTGCGGACGCTATCGCCTTGATGAAGGCTTTCTCGGCGCTGCTGGGTACCGATTTGGTGGCGCTGCTCAAGAATTCGTTTTTCAGGGTGGTTTCTTCGATGGTTTTGCGTATGGTCATCTTGGCCGCGTTGGTGGTCTCGCGGAACTTGCGGCGGGAGAATTCGCCGTCGGCGACGAAATTGGGGTCTTTCGTCATCGCCACATCAAGGAATTTACTGGTTACGCTGATGCCGTTTTCGTTGGCGAACGAAAGGAAGGCAGTATGCTTGACGGTTTCCTCGAAGGCCTGGCGCCAAACCTGATAGGCGAAAAATTGGTCGCCCGAGTCTTTGTATCCTTGGCTCTCGTAATAATTCTTGATGCTCTGCACCTGCTGGGCAAAATAGCCGCCCTCGGTAAAAGTTATCGGCTTGCCGTCCCAGGTTCCGAACGTAAGGACTTGTCCGTTTTGGCCGGAGCCCGAGCCTGTCATGGAAGGAACAAAAACGAACGTTACAACAACGATTACCAAAATGATTATACTGCCGTAGGTCACAAATTTGCCATGACGTCTGGGTGCGGCGGGTTTATCCGATTGTGTCGTCTTCGGTTTCTCTACATTGGATGCCATAGGAGCCTTCCTGGGATGATGATATGATAAGTCGCGGTTCGCGGTGCCTGTACGCAGCCTGCCGTCCCGCACTCTGAAAGGGACAAACTAGCCCGGATCAGAACAAAGCGGTCAAAAGATAGCATGCGAGGTGTCATGTGTCAATGAAGCGTGCCTCGAGTTCCTGTTTTAATTCTCCGGTCAACGGTTTCCATACGCCGTCAAGGGCCACTTCGGCCGGCGCATAATGGGCTTTATAATCCATGGTAGGAGAACGGGGAACCCAAAACCCGAGATAATAATAGTCTTTTTTAAGGCTGAGGCAGAATTCTATTTCTTTAAGAACGGAAAAAACTCCGAGACTGCGTTTGGCCTGTAACGGCTCCCATGCGAAGTAGACGCTGGATATGCCATTGGGCAGGATATCGAGATACCCGTTTGCCACGAGTTTGGAATCTTCGCCCGATTCCAGGAAATACGAGCTTATGGCACTTGAGGGGAGCCCCGAGTTGATCAGGAAGGCGTAATAGGAATTCAGATTGTCTTCTCCGGTATTTTTCTGGCCGTGCTGGCTTTCCACGTAGCGGTTGTACAGCTCGAAGCAATTGCGGTAGAGCTTTAACTCGTCAACCTGGATGTAGATATCCTGGTTTTTTTTCATGATTCGCCGTTGCGTCGGGCTCGGCGCGAAATCGGACGCTTTGATGCGTATCGGTATGCATTGGGAACAGGATTCGCACCGGGTATGGTAAAAAATTCTTCCGCTGCGCCTGTATCCCAGAGCAAGCAGCTCTTCGTACAGGGCGGGATCGAGACTCCGGCTTTCGAAGGATTCCACCAGCCAGTCTTTAGCGTGCGGCAGATAGGAACAGGAACCGAAACAGCTCCGAGTCGTGGGGGGCAGCGTGGTATCGTTCAGAATTCAAGGTCCCTTCCGAAATTGCCCAGATAGTCGGGATCCTGCGAATTGAGGTATTCAAGGGCGTTTCCGGCGGCTTCCTGCACGTGCTCATACCAAATCGTATAGAGCTCGTTGTTAATGGCGTTTGGAAACGGGGCTCCTTCCAGGTCGCTGATCAACTGTCGCAGCAATGCCAAGCCTTTTTCTTCCATATTTGCACCTCTGCCTTCAGCGTCAAGTGTATCAAAAAAAAATGGAAACGCAAGGTAAATCAAGCGGCTTGCGCTAAAAACGCCGAGCGGCTACTGTTAAGCCGCCATGGAAACGGTGGACAAACTATAGTTCATTCTTTTCCGTGCCATTCCAGATTCTACGGGAGCTTTCCTATGAGTATTTCCACGAAACGGGGCGATGACGGAACGACCGGCCTGTGGTCCGGCGAGCGGGTCAGGAAGGACGACCTGCGGGTCGAGGCGTATGGCACCATCGACGAACTAAATTCCTTGTTGGGTGAATGCCTTCATTATGTAAAATTGACCGATTCGCTGGCGCTGCTGGAAAAAATCCAGCTGGATCTGATACGCGCCTGCGGCGAATTGGCCACCTTCGGGGACTCTCCTCGCGCGGGAATAGTGCCTGAGGACGCCGATGCCTTGACCAAGGCGGTGGCGCGCTACGAGGAAGACATCAAGCTGAGCGGTTTCGTGCTTCCCGGTTCCACGCTGTCCTCGGCGAAGTTGGACGTGGCCCGCACGGTGTGCAGGCGGGCAGAGCGGAGAATCGTTACGCTGGCGGACAAGGTTGCCGTGGGGGAGCCTTTGCGACAGTACGTGAACCGGCTGTCCGATCTCCTGTTCATGCTGGCCAGGGCCGAGGAGAAAGCCGAAGGCAAGCTGCGTTACTCCCGGCCAAAATGATGAGCGGCTAAATGACGAGCGGCCGACGGCCAGAACTCCTCAGTCGATGAGGTCGTCGTCGCCTTCGAGCACAAGCTTACCTGATTCCCAGCGTTTCTTGAAATAATCTATGAAGTTGCGCGTGGCTTTGTCCACGTCGTCGCGCCGCACGGTACCCATGATGTCGTACTCTTCCAGGATTATCGTGCGCTTGCTCTGGGATACGTTCGAAAGCAGCTTGTCGCGCAGGGGTTGGCTTTTTCCCTTCAGGATGAGCGCCACTTCGCGCTCCCCGAGGTCGCGTATGCCTTTCTGTATGTCTTTGTTGGAAACGCGGAGCAGGTCTTCCGCGGTAAACAGGCGCTCCCGAATGTCCTGCGACAGCTCCGGATTGTCTTCCCGGATGTCCGCGAGAATGTTTCCCTCAAGCTCTGTGCCCGCATGCCTGAGTATCCCCGCGAGCACCGAAGCGCCGTCGATGTTATTCATGGTTTCGGGTCGGCCCTGCTTCTCCAGCTTGTTTTTAAGCACTTCCTCCACTTTGAACAATACTTCGTTGTCCATGCGCTCCAGCTTGGCTATGCGTTTTACTACCTCGGTTCGCTGCGTCATAGGCAGTTCCCCGATGACCGACGAGGCAAGCTTGGGCTCGATATAGGGAAGTATCAAAGCAAGCACCTGAGTGGATTCGTCTTTAAGGAGCGCAAGTACTTGTTTTGCGCTGAATTCATTAAGGAAGGTAAACGGCCGGTGGGAATCGGGAACGGCCTTTCGGAGCACTTCTTTTGCTTTTTCCTCGCCGAAGGCTGCCGTGAGCATCCGTTCCGCAGTATCGGCGCCGCCGTTGAACGATTTTCCGTTTGTTTTTGCCAGCCAGCCGAACTCCAAAAGAATGGCATTGGCTTCCGCGGTATCGATATGGGTAATTTTGGCGATGGCACGGGAAATACTTTCGATTTCCTGGGGTTTGAGGTGTCTGATTACGTTTGCGGCCTCGTCCTGGCCTAAGAGCAGAAGAAATTTCGCTGCTTTCTCAATGCCGGGCAAACCGGTTTTTATAAAACTGTTGGACGCTTCCGCAGCCTTGATAAGGCCGGCTTTTCCCGGTTTTACCTTGTTTTGCTTGGCAAGAAGGTCTCCTGCGCTCCGCGTGTCCCGCTCGTGGGCCTGCGGTTCTTCCGGTGGCGGTTTGGTAACGCCCTTCTGAGCCGCCTTGCCCGGTTTTTCGCGGTTTTTGTCTGCATCCTGATTTGCCAGGCCATATGCCTTGCTCAATTTATCCTTGATGTTCATACCTGCGTATAGTATACGCCAAGAGCCCAGCGGTCAATCGAGAAAACTCAACGATCTTGCGCGCGCAGGTCTATGATTAATTTTTCGTGGATTTGCTTCATGAGTTGATAGATCGGAAGCGGATTGGACCATTGCGGCGCTTTCTGCAATCCTTGGGCGTCGCCGACGTTCAGGCTTTCCTGTCCGGCAAGCCGCGAGAGCGCCGCGAGCCTGTCGTCGGAAGCGGTCCGCGAGGCGGCCGGCTCGAAAAGAATCCTGCCCAGCAAGGCAAGCACGGGAATCATTTCAGCCACAGCCTCGTCCACGAGATCGAAGTAGCTTGCCGTGGAGTTTCGCTCGGGCTCGCAGGGAAAGCGCCACGGCTCGCGACTTGAATTGCCCCAATCTTCGGTTTGGGGAATTGCGCTGGGGTACAGCATGGCGATACTATGCGCTCCTTCGTCAAAGTACGCGAATCGGCGGGCGGTCATGGTAGGCGGGCGCGAGGGATCGGTGAGGGCAAAGATATGCGTCGTGTCCAAAAAGCCGTTTTTGATTCGCTCCTCAAGCTGGTCGTCGTTGCCCGCACGCTGCGGATAGGTTTCCCGAAGCGCGGATGCGATGGCCTGAACAAGCGCGGTATAGCTGTTTTCTTCGGGAACCAGCAGTTTGGCTTGCTGAAAATCCGCGATTGTTGTGCCCGTGGTTTTTTCCCATACCAAGACGTCCAGAATGCGTTCCAAGAAAATATGGGCGCCTTTCAGGTGTTTCGTCTGGGGTTTGGAAGGGTCGAACCAGCCTGAGCGGTACACGATATACGGATGCGTTTTACGGTCCAATGCCGCATGCGTCGCGAAGCCCAGGAGAAATGCCGCGGATTCCGGGTTTGATGCTGCGTTGGGCAGGTTTTTGGCGAAGGCGGCGATAAAGGCGCCGAAAGAGCGCTTGTGCAGCAGTGAGCCATAGTAAATGGACAGCGGGCGCGTGCGCTGGTTGTGATAGAATATATCGGGGCCTTGGCAACCCAGCCCGAACCACGCGCCGTAGTCGGCGAGGATAGACGCCTGTTTTTCGGGTAGCGCGCTTTTGAGGGCTTGGATTCCCGCGAGCAGGTGGGTCAGTTGGGATGCCATGAATGCTATACTATGCTTTTTTTGCCACTTTGTGTAAAAATTAGAAAATTCAATTCGTAAACGAATTGAATTTCAACGCGCGATAGCTGTACTTTATTGCTATTACAGTAAGAATTTGCAGTCTTGATAATTTACTGAAACTTTGGAGGTTTATATGCGCCTGTATTCGCGTTCGCAGCTTTTGGTAGTTTCCCTGGCTTCCATAATCATCGGGTTGCTGGTGGCCATCGGCGTCGGCTTTATTCCATTGACCGGCGCTCCGGCCAAAAATGCGGCAGCCGTCCAGGATGCAAAAGCGAACCCTTCCGCCAGCCAATCCCAAGGTAACGCGCCGCTCGTGCTTGCCGACTCCTTTATCGAGTTCAATCAGGATGAAAAAGAAAACATCGGCGTATACGAGCGCCTGAACGGTGGAGTCGTCAATATTACCACGGAAATCGTGGCCATCAACTGGTTCCTGGAGCCGGTTCCCAAGGACGGCGGCTCGGGCTCGGGGTCCATCATCGATGAGCGCGGCTACGTTCTGACCAACTACCATGTCGTCAAGGATGCCTACAAAATATTCATAAACATGGCGGACGGTACGCGTTTTGACGGCAAAGTCATAGGCTCGGATTCCGAGAACGACCTCTCCATAGTGAAATTCGACCCGCCCAAGGGAATGAAGCTCACCGTCGTACCGTACGGCGACAGCGCAAACCTGAAAGTGGGCCAGAAGGTGATGGCTATCGGCAATCCGTTCGGCCTCCAGGCGACGCTCACCATAGGAATCGTTTCCGGTCTCGGGCGTCCCGTGCAGCAGGACGCGCGCACGATTATTCGAGACATGATACAGACCGACGCATCCATCAATCCCGGCAACTCGGGCGGGCCGCTCCTCAATTCGCACGGCGAGCTCATCGGCATCAATACCATGATCTACTCGCCCTCGGGCGGCTCGGTGGGCGTCGGGTTCGCCGTGCCCGTGAATACGGCCAAGCGCGTGGTGCCCGAGCTCATCAAGTACGGCATGGTCAAGCGCGGTTGGATAGAGGCCGAGCTCGTGCAGCTGTTTCCCTCGCTGCTTGAATATATGAAGGAGAAGGGCAGCCCGCTCCCGGTCGAAAAAGGCATGCTGGTTTCGATTGCGCGCAAGGGCGGAAACGCCGACCGCGGAGGCATTCGGGGCGGCGCCAATTCCGTGCGCTACGGCCAGAGCATCTTCAACATAGGCGGCGACGTCATCGTTTCCGTGGACGGAATGGCCGTGTCGTCCATCGCCGACCTGTACTCCGCCCTCGAGGACAACAAGCCAGGGGAAACGATAAAAGTGGAATACTACCGAGGTAACAAGAAGATAATTACCGACGTTGCGCTATCCGACCGCGCGGAATACATGAAGACCAAGTAAGAGCCTCAGCCTCCATGCTTGGCGGAGCGGACGATGGACGCGAACCAGGCATGGACACGGTTATCCTCCGTAAGCTCCGGATGAAAGGCCGTCGCGACCATGTTGCCCTGCCTGCAGGCCACGGCCTCGCCGTAAACCTCGGAAAGAACCTGTACGCCCTCGCCGACGCGGCAAATCCTCGGCGCGCGTATGAACACCATGGGAAACGCTTTTCCTTCCACGCCCGCCAGCCCGCCTTCGTAAATGAACGAGTGCAGCTGGCTTCCGTACGCGTTGCGATCCACGCTTATGTCCATGAGGGCGAGGTGGCGGCGGTCGTCGTTTACGAGTTCCTTGGCCAGGAGTATCATGCCGGCGCAGGTTCCCCAGACGGGCAAGCCGTCCAGGATGCGCGATCGAAGCAGGTCGGTCAGGCCGAAATCGTTTAAAAGCTTGCCCATCGCGGTGCTTTCTCCGCCGGGCAGGATTATTCCGTCCATGGCGGCAAGATCGGCCGCGCGGAGGAACGAGCTTGCGCGAACGCCGTCAAGCTGCGACAGCATGGCCACATGTTCAACCACGCCGCCCTGGATTCCCAAGACTCCGATCCTTACCGTTTTCTCTTGGACAGGATTGTCCGTTCCGTGCATCCTAGACGCCTCTTCCCGCGTAACGCATAGATTCGTCCATGGTGCGCGTGTCGATTCCCGTCATTGGTTCGCCCAGGCCTTCCGAGGCTTGCGCGACGATGAGCGGATCCTGCCAGAACGTGACCGCCTTGACGATTGCGCGCGCGCGAAGCTCGGGGTCGGACGATTTGAAGATTCCCGAACCTACGAAAACGCCTTCGGCTCCCAGCGTCATCATGAGGGCCGCATCCGCGGGAGTAGCCACGCCGCCGGCGGAAAAATTGACGACGGGAAGCTTGCCGGTCTCATGCACCTCGCGCACGAGCTCGTAGGGCGCACCCATTTCCTTGGCGATGGTCATGAGTTCCTCGGCGGGGGCGGTTACCACCATGCGAATCTGCTCGTGGATGGTACGGAGATGCCTGACGGCCTCGACGATGTCGCCGGTACCGGCCTCGCCTTTGGTGCGGATCATCGCGGCGCCTTCGCCGATGCGTCGCAACGCTTCTCCGAGGTTTCTGGCTCCGCAGACGAAAGGCGCCATGAATGCCGACTTATCGATATGGTAGCGGTCGTCGGCGGGCGTCAATACTTCGCTTTCGTCGATAAAGTCGATCTCCAGCGCCTCGAGGATTCGCGCTTCGACGATATGCCCGATTCGGGCTTTGGCCATTACCGGAATGCTGACCGCCGCCTGAATTTCCTTGATCATCTTGGGGTCGGACATGCGGGCGATGCCGCCTTGCTTGCGGATATCCGCTGGAACGCGCTCCAGCGCCATGACGGCTACCGCGCCGGCGGCTTCTGCGATACGGGCCTGTTCGACATTGACCACATCCATGATTACTCCGCCCTTCAGCATTTTTGCCAAGTCGCGGTTGATTTTTTCTCGTTCGTTCATGCTTTCCTCCTTAATAAGAAGATTCAATTTGCGTTGCGAATTGAATCTGAATTGTGTACACTGAAGAAGATTTGCTCGCTTGGTGAGTGAATCTTCAATTTTGGATGCCTGTTGTGTACCGCATCCTGTTCTTATAACTGTATCGCTAACTGTATTATAAAGTCAAGGAGCAACTGTGTCGCTTGTGATTCGGCTTTTTCAAGATGATGACAGCCCCCTGTATGTCCAACTTGCCGACAATGTTCGTTCCGCCATAAGCGAGGGCGAGTATCGTCCAGGCGATAAACTGCCTTCCGTGCGCAAGCTTGCGGATGACCTGGACTTGAATCCGGCAACCGTGGTGTCCGCGTATCGCATCCTCGTAAAGGAAGGCGTCGCGCAAAGCCGTCAAGGTTCCGGCGTGTATGTTTCGGAAGATTGCGCCTTGAATTCAGTAACCTCGACCCATAATGGAAGCGATGCCCCCGTTCCTGAATTTTCCTCCGCCTTGCTGGATTTCGCGGCCAATGCCCCCAACAGGGAGCTGTTTCCCCTTGAAGACGTAAAACGATTCCTTATAGAAGCCGTGGACATAGACGGCGGCCGGGCTTTCGAGTACCAGGACGCGACTGGCTATCAGCCGCTGCGCTTGGCCTTGGCCGACCGTTTGTCAACGCAGCGACGAGTCGGGCTGGACGCGGACGACGTGCATATCGTGTCGGGAGCGCAACAGGGTTTGGACCTGGTGGCGCGCGTGCTCTTGCGGAACGGCGATTGCGCCGTGGTGGAGTCGCCGGGCTACCGTGGCGTGCGCGACGTTTTCCTGGCTATCGGAGCCAAAGTGGAGGCGCTGCCCGTGCTTGAGGACGGGATGGACCTGGACGCCCTGGAAGCGGTTGCCAAAACCAAGCCGCTGCGCCTTGTGTACGTGAATCCGTCGTTTCAAAACCCTACGGGTATGTGCTGGTCGCAGGAAAAAAAACAGCGACTGGCGACTATGGCGGCGCATTACGGCTTTTTCGTCATCGAGGACGACCTGTGCTCCGATCTTGCGTACGACGGCAAGCCGTTGCTTCCGGTAAAGTCGCTGGACCGGGCGGACAGGATTTTTTACGTCAAGAGCTTTTCCAAGTCGCTGATGCCGGGGCTCCGCATCGCGTGCCTTGAGGCGCCTCCGGTTTTTCGCGACAGGCTCGAGTCCGCGAAGCGGGCGGTGGATCTGTCGTCCAACGGCCTCATGCAGCGCGTGCTTGAGCGCTTTATCGCGACATCCCGCTACGACGAGCATGCGGCAAAACTGCGCGGGTATTACCACAGCGCCATGCTTCGGTGTACCCGAAGCCTAGAGGCGTACCGCGCCTGCGGGATAGATTGGGTAGAACCCAAAGGCGGCATTAATTTGTGGCTGAGGCTGCCAGCCCAACTTTCGGGTACGCGGATCGCGAAGCTTGCGCGGCAAAAAGCGCTTTCGCTGATGCCGGAGATTTTCTTCAGGCAGGAAGCCCACCCCAAGGAGGATTCGCACCTGCGAATCAGTTTCGGCTCGGTACCCGCCGCGGAAATAGCGCGCGGCATGGAAATAATCGGTTCGTGCATCAAGGAGTCAATATGAAGGCGTTCAAGGTAGTGGCCCCGTTCCAGCCTTCGGGTGACCAGCCCGAGGCCATCGAGGCGTTGGCGAACGGCATAAAGGGCGGCGACCGGTTCCAGGTGCTGCGGGGCGTGACGGGCTCGGGCAAGACTTTCACAATGGCCAAGATCATAGAGTCGGTCCAGAAGCCTACGTTAATAATAAGTCACAACAAGACGCTGTCGGCGCAGCTGTTCCGCGAGTTCAAGGATTTCTTCCCGGACAACGCCGTGGAATACTTCGTGTCTTACTACGATTATTACCAGCCCGAAGCCTACGTGCCCACGCGCGACCTGTACATAGAGAAGGACGCGGACATCAACGTGGAGATCGAGCGGCTGCGGCTGTCCGCCACGCGCAGCCTCATGGAGCGCAGCGACGTCATCATCATAGCCACGGTGTCATGTATATACGGCCTTGCCACGCCTGAAATCTACCGCGAGATGAAAACCGAGGCGCGGGTGGGCCAGAGCCTGGATCCCGAGAAGATGAAGCGCGAGCTCATCTCGCTGCAGTACGAGCGCAACGACGCCGTGCTGGAGCGCAGCCGATTCCGCGTGCGGGGCGACGTGCTGGAAGTGTACCCGGCGTACGCCAAGGAAGCGTACCGCATAGAGTTCGACTTCGAGACGGTGGAGCGCATCCGGCGCTTCGATCCGGTGTCGGGCCAGGTGCTCGAGGAGCTGGACGCGGCCGTGATCTACCCGGCCAAGCAGTTCGTCATGCCCGAGAGCATGGTGCAGAGCGCGCTCGTGGGCATCAAGGAAGAGCTTGCTGAACGCTACGAGGAATTATCCAAGGCCGGAAAGATAGTCGAGGCGCAGCGCCTGAAGACGCGCGTGGAGTACGACCTCGAGCTGCTGGAGGAAATGGGACACTGCCCGGGCATAGAGAATTACTCGGGGCCGCTCTCGGGCAGGCAGCGGGGCCAGCGCCCGTCGGTGCTGCTCGACTATTTTCCGGATGATTTCCTGACCATAATCGACGAGTCGCATGTAAGCCTGCCTCAGATCGGGGCCATGTACGCGGGCGACCGCTCGCGCAAGCAGAACCTCGTGGATTACGGCTTTCGACTGCCGTCGGCCATGGACAATCGGCCGCTCAAGTTCGAGGAATTCGAGACGCTCACCAAGCAGGTGCTCTACGTCTCGGCCACGCCGCGCGAGCTGGAGCTCGGTAAATCCGTGCGCGTGGTGGATCAGCTCATTCGCCCCACCGGCCTCGTGGACCCCGAGATCATCATCCGGCCCAGCGAAGGCCAGATGGAGGACATCTACGCCGAGATACGCAAGCGCATCGCGTTGGACGAGCGCTGCCTCATCCTTACGCTTACCAAGCGCATGGCCGAGGAGCTCACCGAGTACCTTTCCTCGCTGTCCCTCAAGGTGCGCTACATACACAGCGAGGTGGAGACCATCGAGCGCGTGGAGATTCTCAAGCAGCTGCGCCAGGGCGATTACGACGTGCTCGTGGGAATCAACCTGCTGCGCGAGGGAATCGATTTGCCCGAGGTGTCGTTCATAGCCATCCTGGACGCGGACAAGATCGGCTTCCTGCGTTCGGCGACGAGCCTCATCCAGATCATCGGGCGGGCCGCCCGAAACGCCGCGGGCAGCGTGGTGATGTACGCCGACCGCATGTCCGACGCCATGGTCACGGCCATCGGGGAAACCGAGCGGCGGAGGGCCAGGCAGATCGCCTATAACCAGGCTCACGGGATAACGCCCACCACTATAAAAAAAGCGGTGCAGGACATACTTCAGCGCCACAAGGAAGAAGAACTGTTCACCGCCGAGACAGAGCTTGAGACCATCAAGGGCGCCTACAACCTCATGGTGCCCGAGCAGAAAAAAGCGTTGGTCAAGCGGCTGGAGCGCGAGATGCTGGAAAAAGCGAAGAACCTGGAATTCGAGGCGGCAGCGCTGCTGCGTGACGAGATAGAGCGTATAAAAAAAGGAGAAAACTAAAATTATGAAGCACGAACGGGGCATGCACCTTACCTTCAGATGGTACGCGGATACCGACTCGATTCCGCTCAGGCACATTCGGCAGATTCCCGGCATGCGCGGCATCGTTTCCGCGCTGTACGACCTAGCTCCCGGCGCGGTCTGGCCAACCGCCAGGCTGCTCGCCCAAAGAAAACAGGTAGAGGACGCCGGCCTCGAATTCCGCGTCGTGGAATCCATTCCCGTCGCGGAGTCAATCAAGCTCGGAAACCCCGACCGCGACCGCGACATAGACGCCTGGATTCAGAGCCTTAGATCGGTGGCAGCCGCGCTTAATCCGGCTTCCGCGACGACGGGTTCCGAGGAACCTGTCGTCGTTACCTATAACTTCATGCCGGTGTTCGACTGGACCCGGAGCGACTTGGCCCGACCGCTGCCCGACGGTTCCACCGTTTTGGCCTACGACGCGGCCACGGTGGCCAGGATGGATCCGCTGGACGGCGAACTTTCGCTGCCCGGCTGGCTTGCCCGCTACTCAAAAGAGGAAATGTACAAATTGCTCTCGGCCTACCGCGAAATGCCCGCAGAGAGCGTATACCAGAACCTGCTCTATTTTCTGCGGGCGGCAGCGCCCGAGGCAGAATCCCTGGGCGTGAGGCTGGCTCTGCATCCGGACGACCCGCCCTGGCCGATTTTCGGCATCCCGCGCGTCATGACCTGCCCGGAATCGCTCCGAAGGCTCTTCGCCGACGTTTCCTCGAAGGCGAACGGCCTGTGCCTCTGCTCGGGCAGCTTCGGCGCCCTCCCGGAAAACGACGTTCCGGCCATGGCGGGCGAGTTCGGCGACAGGGTTGCCTTCGCCCACTTGCGTAATATAAAAATAACAGGGGAGAGGAGCTTCGAGGAATGCGCCCACCTTTCGGACGCCGGGAGCCTGGACATGGGAGCCATCGTGGACGCCCTCGTGCGGGTGGGCTACAACGGACCCGTAAGGCCGGACCACGGCCGCATGATTTGGAACGAGAAAGGCAAGCCCGGCTACGGTCTCTATGACAGGGCCTTGGGCGCCGCGTACATAAACGGCCTCGTCGAACAATCCAAGAAGCACGCGGGACGGCCCGTCGGCTAAGTTGAGCAACCGGCGAGCATGGCGTGGATCATGGTGCGGGTCTCGTGCGGGTCGGCGGAAGGGGAGCGCTCGCTGGCCAGCGCGAACAGCGCCGATCGGTCGCGTTCCCCCGCCATGCACGCGGACGCGACCGTCAGGAGCGACGCGTACCCCGCGAGGAATTGCATGCGGCTTTGCGGCTCTTCGTGGCCCTCCACGACGATATGGGCCGCCATCGAGTTAATTTTATTGAACAGAGCGATTACCTTCCGGGGCGTGTATCGCGGCGGTTTCGCGTAATAATCGGGATGGCAAACATCTCCCAGGAACAAGGTTCCGGTTGTTGAGTCGAGGATCGCAAGGCAGTCGTCGCTGTGGTCTGAATCCATGTGCGCGATCTCCACGCTGCGGTTGCCCAGATCGACGCTTTGCCCGTCGCCTATGGCGAAAGCGGGTATACCGATGCGGATCGCTTCGCCTTCCCTGTATTCCGCGAGCATCATGTCCCGCGTAAAGGCAAGCTCCTGCCCCGCGAGCACGCGGTTGTTTAAGGCGTCAGCCGTCCATTCCATGCGCCCGAGGGCGGCTAAATGCCCGATGCAGCGTTGGTGCGCATACGAGGGAATATCGAGTTCTGGCAGGCCAAAGCTGTGATCCCAATGCCAGTGGGTAAGGCAGACGACAGTAGGTTTTTTACCCGTTTGCCTGTGCAGTTCGGCGACAAAGGAATTCGCATGCGCAGGCGATGCGCCGGCATCAATCATGAGCGTTTCGCTGTCGCCGATTATGGCTCCCAGCGCGGGACGGTCGCTCAAGGGGTCGGAATACGAGACGAGCACACCCTCGGCGATCTGCTCAAGGCGGATGGGGGTCTTATTTTTTCTGGGAGGTTTACGAACGACCATGACTATCCCCGCGACGCCGGCAGCCGGCTCCGAAAGGCAGCCGGCCGTATCCATGAATTATTCTATGTGCGTTAATCTTTTGATTCGTTGACTTCGGCGGCCGCGGCGTTCTTCTTGACGCTTTCTATGCCGTTAAAGCACGCATCCTTGGATTCATAAGCTTCCGATACCGCGATAATCTCGCCATTGCCGGCTTTCAGCCTGAAACGGAATTTTCCCGCCTTGTCTTTATACCATTCGAATTTTCCCGCCATACGATCCTCCTTGCATGATTTTCTACGGATTCATATCCGCATTTCAAAAAAGATACGCTTTTTTTTTAAAGAACGCAAGCAATCCGTAAATATTTCACGTAGGCGGTATGTCGGTACTACGGCTATTCAAGGAGTGTCAGCATGCTTTCAGAAAGAAACAATAATTGTGCAGCACGAGGCATCAGGAATATATTCGTCCTGTTCATTATTCAATTATTCGCCCATGCCATAGGTTTTACCCAAAATAAGGACACGTTTTTTTTTGATCCGTTCTATATTGATTGCCCGGATCTTAAGAATGCCGCCAACTATGCGGCACTCAAAAACGATGCAGGGGAAATACGGCTTTTCAGCATAGTAGGCGACCGTATTATTTCTTTCGCATACGAGCAGGAAAAAGCGCTCTTGGAACAATCGTTAATTCTTCCGTCGGAAATCTCAGCAGTGCTGGGGCTTGAGAGCGTCAATGATTTTGCACAGCGATGGTATCTCCTTGTGCATGCGGCGTTAAGCACGACCGACGATGCGCTGTACTGCGTCTGGTTTTCCGGAAATCCGGATGAACCGCCTCTCTGGTCCCGAATCGACGAGCCCGCGATGGCAGGATCCATTCAAAGCTATAAAGTTATCCTGGGGCAGTTCGACGAAACGTATGTTCTCGTCCATAAAAAGGAAGGCGCAAGCCTAGCCTACGTACTAAAAAGAAAAATAATAATCCGCGATGTTTTCAGATGCGCGACGGACCAGGAATTAATCTGGAGCGATGCCGCGCAGCTGTATGACGAAGGCATGCATATTTTTTATACGGTACGCGAAAATTCGGGAGACGGCGCCTGCTATGTCGCGAAGGCAAACAGCGAGTCAATCGATACCATTGGATCAATAGAACTTAAGCGGCAGGTTTCGGTTTTTACCGTGCGCGAATCGGGCACTTCCTCGTTGCTGCTTTTAGGGCTAAACGCGGGTTCAGCAGAAACAAGCACGGAAATATACAGAATCGACGAGAAGCAGGATATTGCGCGTATCGCGCGATTTCCCGGCGTTTGCGAATGGATAGGGGCCCGGAGCGGCTACTGGTGCTGCGCCGCTTTCCTGCTGGATGACGGCACCTTTTCCATTCAGTCGTTTTCCGTGGACGGCGTGGACGGCTCTGAAATGAAACTGGCGGGCGACGAGTGGCTGTATGCCGGTGCGCTGGTGGACAGAGCCGCTCTTTATACGGAATCCATGTGTTTCATCTCAAGAAAAAACTTGCAGATTAAAATTATTAGCCAAAATGAAAGGAATGGTGAATTAAGCGAAATCGTCTCGGGTCTTCAACTTTGCGAAAGTCGCGAACGCCTTTCGTTCAGCGATATAGGCAATAATAAATACTTGCTCTCTTTAAGCGGGCAATGCGTACTCCGGCTTCAAAAAGCCATCGGAATCAAGACTGTGCTCCACCCCGTTCGATCGCATGACTTGAAGGTGGTCAATCCCGGAATATTCGAGGAATACGTCATTCAAGTAGTTGGGGACGCGACAGCCGAGGAAGGAACTTATCGTAGAATACTTCTTCCGGCGGAAGGGCAAGGAATCCTGTTTATTAAATATGCAGAACAGGGAAGCCTTGAATGAAACCATCATTGAAACTTAGGGTGCTGGTGGCGATTGTTTCAAGTCTTTTTATTTCCGTTCCCCTAACGGGCCAAGCTTGGGTCTCGCCCGATATCGACAGCTTCGTTTGCGCTAGTGGCGGAGTAAGCTATACGCTCAGCTTACGCATCGGTAGTACTGAAGAAAGAAGATGGTCATATCAGGGCGGTAGAATTTATGTAGACTCTGCGGACGCGATGATAATGTTACTAAATAATGTCTCTGAAAACGGGTATTTCGGCAAGCTTACGGTAGAGTTTAACGGTACAAAAAAATCTATTGAAAATCCAAATATTTACAATCTTCCCTTAACCGGGGTTTCATATTCTCCCTTGGATTTTCGTTTTGAATTATGGCGTGATCCTAATGATTGGGCTCCTAAGAAGATGATAAAAGATGCAAAAACAGAAAATCTGAGCGTTACGGTAGATACTGCGGGTCCTGAAACCATAACGATAAGCGGCGGGACCGGGTCGGATTCCTGGGCAATCGACGATTGCGCGATCAGCGTGGCCGCAAGCGATGGCTTGTCCGGCATTGCGAGCCTAAGCCCGACAATCGCAAGTTTTTCCGAGGAAGGCAATCATAGCTTTACCGTCACCGCGATCGATCACGTAGGAAACAAAAGCACTCAAACCGGCTATGCGAATATAGATAAGACTCCGCCCACGGTATCTCTGGCCGGACCGGAAATCTCGAATGCAGATGCAGTCACCCTTACCATAAAAGCCGAGGATTCCCTAAGTAAATTAAAATCCGGGTTTCCTCAATACCGCTATTCCCTGAACGGAGCCCCCGCAACGGCATGGGTTTCAGGATCAAGCTTCGTCGTAAGCGATGAAGGCCGCTATGTCATCGAGGCACGGGCGATGGATAACGTAGGTCGGGAAGCATACGCGTCAAAAACATTGACGATCGATCGTACAAAACCGGTAGTAACCCTCAGTTCCACGAATCCAGGTTGGTCCAACGTCAATGTAACGGTCAGCGCAGACGCGACGGATGCTTTTTGCGCTGCCAATCTTTTGATCTATGAATACAAATCGCCAACGGGAAACTGGATAGCGGGAAAGTCGACCGAAATTCAGGTTGCCGGCTCTACCGTCGTGACATTTCGGGCATCCGACCTTGCCGGTAACGTATCGGCGGAAAAAGAGCTTGCGGTACGGATAGACAGGACCAATCCCATAATCTCTTGCTGCGCCGAGCCCATAGGCTGGAGCAATAATTTCGTAACATTGTATCCGAAGGGAGAGGATGACGGTTTGGAATTGGACAATTCATCGTCCTATCAATATTCCGAACCGGTAATACGAAATAGAGTCTCAGCAGAAGGAGAACGAAACGTCGAAGTATGGGTTTTTGATAAAGCCGGCAACAAGTCTAATATTGTCGCAGTCCCCGTAAAAATCGATACGACGAAACCGGAAATTCCAGTGTTTTCCAGTTATTCAATTGTGTTTTCAGACACTGACTCGAGGATCGCAACCGTCAACTTCGATTCTTTTGAGCTTCGTGATCCGGGATCTGCCAGATCTGGCTTCGCAAAAGAATCCATCATGTATTCGATAGCATCGGAATCCGGCAAGAATAATGTCGGTAAATCAGGCTTGCCTTCAGAGGCCGGTTTTAAAAACGGCGCTTATCCTAAATACGATAAGTTAAGTAATTTTAATATATTGTTTCTGAAATCCGACGTGTATATAGTTACGCTCCATGTCAAGGACCAGGCGGGCAATGAGGAATCAACTTCGTCTCCTTCAATCGCGATCGACCTGACCCCTCCCTCGTTTACCTTGGCTGGGAGCAAGTTCGCGACTTTAAGAAACCCCGCGCTAAGCGCGACCCAGTACCAGCTCTCCATTTTAATTGAAAAAATAAGTGAGCTGGTGGGGGCTGATACCAAACAATCAGGCGTCTCCTTTGTGACCGGTTGGTTTTTTAAACTTGATGGCGCCGATGCCTTTACCCAGGACTCTGTCGAATATTCAGATGCTTCGTTTACGTACAGCTATTCATTGCCGGAAACTATTATAGCCGGGGAGCATACTCTATCCGTAAAATGCAAGGATACCGTCGGTAACGAATCCGCCTTGGTTTCCATAAAGTTTATGGTGGATAAAATGCCGCCTGAAATCAAGTTCAGTGAGCCGCAGCTCTTAAGCGCTGCGGAAAGTTTCGATTCCTGGAAAAATGTCATTGAACTAGGATATGCCGTCACCGACTCCAACCTTAAAACAGTCGAGTATAGCATCACCAAAAAAACAGTCGATGGATATTCTGACTCGTTTTCAACGGTGCCTGAAGGCACATTTCCTTTTCAACCATTGAAATTGCCATCCTCGGCAAATGTCAATAACAATGGAAAATTTAAAATAACAATCAAGGCAAGCGATAAAGCGGGAAACACAGGCACGCGTATTGGTTATATAAATATTGACAGGACGCCTCCCGGTATTTTGGTACCCGAGGGCTTTGCCGTCTCGATCACCGCAACAAGCCCAGAATTCGAGGATGCGTTGGAGGGCCATAGTCCAATTGATTGGAATTCCTGTCGATGGCGTTTTAAGGATTCCGCGGCATGGACGGGCGGCGCGACTATCTCGAGCGCGACTTTGCAGGGTAAAGACATGCAAGTTGAATTTGAAGTACGCGATATGGCCGGAAATCAGGGCAGAAAATTATTTTTCATATCCCTTGATGGAACCGGTCCCGTAATAAAATATGATATTGATCCGTTTACTTCGATAAAAAAGAAAAAGATCCTGAAGCTCAGCATTACCGACCTTGCCGATGCGGGAGTAGGAATGGCATCCGGGCGTGTCGATTATTCCATTGACGGTTCGGCGTATTCAGTACTGTCCGGTTTCAATGCATCCAACCAACCGGGTGAAGCCATGATAGACCTTGCGCATTTCAATCTTTCGGAAGGAAAGCATTATGTTAGCTTGCGGGGGCTGGACTCGCTTGAAAATACCGGGCCCGAGGAAAAACTGGAATTTTTCATGGATAATGAGGCTCCTAAAATAGAAAGCATAAAGATAACCCAAACCGGAAAAACCTTAGGCGAGCAAGACTTCGCGTCCGCCGCCAATTTTACGGCAAGCATAGAGGCAACGGATTTAAATCTTATGAATAGTCCGGAATCGCCGGGTAAAATCGTCGCGTATCGCGGGGCTTGCGATAAATCCAAAGAACCGACGGAAATCCTCAAGGCTGCTGCACTACCGGGCACAAGTCCCATCTTTGACGTGGTGAGTAAGGGCAGCGGCATTAATTACTTGCATATATGGGTGCAAGATGCGGCAGGCAATGAAACTTATACGCAACGCGTCGTCATGGTAGATGATTCCAAACCCGGCATTCCGACGGTCTCGAGCCCGACGCATAAGCCGGCAATTGTCATAGAAGACGCGAGTATCCATGGAGACGCCTCGTTCGCGATCAAGTCGACCAGCATGAGCGCGGCAGGGATCGCCTCATATCCGTGGGTGCTGAGCACCGTGCTGAACTCGATTGCAACGAAAGTGTCCAGCGGCAACGCCGATGGCGGACCCGAGTCTGAATTATTATTACGAGGATTGCCCGACAACGAACGTGATTGTTTCTACTCGCTTTCGGTAACGGCACTGGGAAACAATGGAAAGGAAAGCGTACCCCGGGATTATACGTTCCGGATCGATTCCAGGCCGCCTACGGGACTTCGTTTGTATTCCACCCCGCAGGCAGATAGCACCGCCCAATACAATGAACCTACTACGAAGGTATATTGGATGCAGCCGGCCGATATGACGGGCGTCAAAACCTATTATTATAAAGCCATGAAAGCCGAGTCGTGGGTTGATTGGCTTGACGGCGAGCCGATCGACGCAACGTGGACGCCCCTGACGGCAAAAGAGGTGGAATTAAACCTTAAGCAATCAATGGCTCCCGCGTTGAGCGGAAGCGTCATCGTCGGAGTTTTAGCCGAAGATTGGTCGGGCAACAGGATGTTCGCCAAAAAAACCATGCAATGCGATTTCATAAAGCCGCTTCTCGAAGAATTGCCGGACGGGCAAGATAGCAAGAAAAGCATACGGATAAGCAAACCCGAAGACAAAGCCCGGCTGGTTGAGTGGGGGATGCCGAGCGACGCGGATAGCGGCATTGCATACCTCGCATTGCGGCTTTCCAGCCTGCGGGCCGGCGTTCCCGAGCGCACTATTGTCCTGGCGTGCGAAAACGGCGAGATTCCACGGAATTACCTGTTCGAAAATCTCGTTGACGATTCCACCTATACTCTTATGGTACGGATTTCGGATCGCGCGGGAAATACGAGCGACTATTACCATGCCTTCAGCATGGACGGTACCGCGCCTCCCGACAAGATAAGCTATCCATACTCCGCGAGTTTCGGCGGGATCTCGGTGGCCGGCGACCGAGTGGCCCTCGGCGATGAAATAAGTTATGAAAATATTACATTAAATTTTCAGGAAGGGTACCCGGTGATCCTGGTGGCGATGGACTCAGAAGGTCTGGAAACGCGAACTCCGGTCCGGTCTCTCGCGGCAGGAGGAGATCCTGGGGATATAGCCTGGGACGAAGCCGGGATCGTATCCTTCAGGACCTCGGCGGCTGCAGGCGAAATATACGAGATAAAAGCGGACGGATTCGTGATTCGCGCGCGGCAGATATCTTTTACGGCTACCTTGGGACTTTCTTGTGAAAACGCCCTGTATCACAGGTATTACCGCCGAAATGACGGAGAGGGTGCCGCGCAAGCCGTATCCATGGGCACCGCAAGAATCGGTTTCCCCCATCAGTTAGGCATTCGCGCGGCTTCCGTCGCGAGTATTGAATCTTTTTTAGCTGCTATAAAAACGGCCTTGCCCCCGCCCTTCGATTTTACCAATGCGTATAGCGTTTCAGGGGCAAGCGCGATGGAGTTGGCCGCCAAGCGTGAGCAGCTGTACGGAACTCCGGAAAAACCTCTTGCTTTCGATTCCTCATATTTCGACCGTAATGGCTTTAAGATCCGCGCCGCCATCGGCAGCGACGAGAGCGAACGGCATGCTATACGCCTTGAATCCGTCGCGGTCCTTCCCGGAGGCTCGGAGGCGGAAGGCAGGATCGAGTCGACGCCGCATAATCCCGTTTCGTTGACGATGCAAAGCACGAAATATCTCCTGGTAAACGCCGAGTTGCGCGGAAAGAATTTGATCGTCAACGAAGCCACCTTCGCGCTTCCCGCAGGCTACGAGCCTTCGACGGCGACTGTTCGAAATTTTACGTTGGATGGCGCCAGCGGAATCGTAAGCGAAGGACGATTTTTCTCATGTTCTCCCATCAAGACGACCGGTCCAGGCGGGGAAATAGTTTCCTTCGCCTCCATCAGGCTAAACGAGGTCGGGCAACTCATGGCATCGGGAACCGTAAAACCTATTGGCACCACCGAACTTTCGGTTTACGGCGTCTTGATAAACAGTAACGGAGCGGATTGGTTGCTTGGCGGAACAATTACTGATTTCCTCGGCTTCGTTCACGGGTTTCAGATAGAAAGCAGTGATGCAAAGTTTATGCAAAAAGGGCTTTTGCTTACAAGCGCCGCGCTTACGTATAGGGGCAAAACTCTTTCCATCGCCAACCTGGGACTCAGGACCGAAAAAGCTTCCGTCACCGGCGGGGCAGATGACTACAATGTGTGGCAAACAGGAAGCGGAACCGAAACCATTTCGGTTGTCGGCGGCTATGGCGAGTATTTCCTTACGGATTTTTCAGTGGAAGTAGCGGGTTTCTTCTCTTCCGCCCTGGTTCCCGCAACGAGGGATACCTTTCTTGACGTTTCCACGGAAGGTAAACTTAAATTTACGCATACCAGGCTTTTTTCGGATAACAGCGTCAGGGGCGCCATGGCGGAAACAAGGATAGCCCTGGGGGGCTACATAACCCGGGCAAGAAACCTCGTTTTTGACGCTGCGGCCATAATGGTCGAAGCGATGAGCATCAACGCCCCTTCGGGTTTTACGCCGGCGACCTTCGACTTGTACGGCGCCGAGTTCAAGGCTTCCGGGATCATGATACCGCCCGAAGCGCCAATAAGCGCCTCCTACGCGTTCGACTCGTGGCTCGTGGCGCTGGAAAGAATAACGTTGGATTCAAGCGGCCTGGGCGGATCGGGCATGCTCATGCTGCCTGAATCATTGGGCTCTTACGCGGTGGGCTATCCGTCGTTCCGAGTAACAAGCGCGGGGGTCGTACTGAGCGGAAAGGCGACCGTCGACGCGACGGCACGCGTACACGGCTGGGACGTCGGTATCGAACGGTCGGAGTTGACCGACGTCGGTGGGGCTTACCTTCTTTGGAGCCCGGTTGCCGTGGTTTCGCTTGCTCCGATGAATCCTGGCTCGCTCGTCTTCAAGGACCTGAAGCTGGCCGCCGATGGAACCGTCGTGTCCTGCGAAGCCGGATCGGCTCCCATCGCTTTTACGTCAACGAATGGTTATAAAATAAATACAGGTGACTATAATATCGGCTCTGGATTCATCGAGCTCGGCGGAACCATACTCCCTTACTGGTGGCCGATGAATTCCGGCATCCGCTACGGTTCCGGAGGGCTTCGGCTGCTGTCCGACGGTTCGGTCGTGAGCTGCTCGACTGCGGATCAAGCCGCGTACGAATTCTCAGGCTGGAAAATATCGGGAAGCACGGTATCGTTTTGCCATGACAGAATCACCCTGGGGGCAAACAGCGTCAGATACTTGAACAAGACCGTGGAGCTGGGTGAATTGATTTTCTCGACGGATGGAATCCTTCTTGGCGACGCGCGGCGCCAGGACACGCAAAGCCTTGACTTATACGGAGGTCAGTTCATTTTCATCGAATCACGATTCGACGAAAATGGCCTTGCCGTAAAGGCGTTCGTCTCGCTGGACAGCCGGCTCGGAGGTTATAGCCTTGTTTTCGATGAAGTCAGGCTTTTCCAGGATGGTTCTTTTTCCGTGGCATCGAGCATTCCGCGTTTCTCTTTCGACCTTGGGGGTTTTACCTTTGAATTCGAAGATGTCTGGCTTTCGGGCGGCGGCTTGAAATTAGGCTCAGCCGCGATAACGCTTCCTGAAACGCTCGAATCAAAGCAGATACGGCTGTACGGCCTTACCGTAACGTCTACCGGTCAATTCCAGCTTGCAGGGTCGAGCGTGGACCCGATAAAGCTTTGGGATATGTGGTTTGGAATAGATAACCTGTCCATAGCGGGTGACGTGGTATCCCTCGAGGGCTTTATAGGGTTACCGGACACGGAATCGCTGGGGCCGCTCGCGGGACGTAAAGTCGCGATCGATAAATTCGAGATAAGCACGTCGGGTACCGTCAAGACATTCGATGCGGCGCTTGCCGGGGAGTATACGATTCCCCTAGCGGATGCCTGGGCATTGAAAGCCGATACCTTCGGGTTCAAGTATGAGGATGGTTCTCCCTGGCTTATGCTCAAGAATGGAGCAATCGTCTTTCCTCCGGAATTTCCCGTATCAGAAGCGTATATCAGCGAAGTTGCCTATAATCTCGAGACCCGGAAATTTAATTTCGAGGATCTAGGGGCCAAGCTGGAAAATTGCGGTCTGGAAAAATGGGGCATGACCTTTTCGCTCTCCCGCATCGATTTTATGACAGAGGCGAGCGATAGATCTAAAATAACGAAATGTGGATTTACGGGTAACGTTAAATTTCCTGCGGACACGGAAAATATTCCCGAATTCCTGTCCGGTAAAAATCTGTCCATCAATAAATTCGAGATAGGCTTTAATGGAAAACTCGGCGAAATCAACGTGTCGCTCACCGGTTTGCATGGAAAACTATCCAATGAGATAGATCTTTTTGAACTGAAAGACGGATCGCTCCAATTCAATAAAGAAGGAGAATCGGTGGTCATAGCCATCGGAGGGTCGCTCGTATTCACCGAAAACGCGCCGGGCACCTTGCCCGGAAAATACCTGAGCCTGGGCAACCCCGCCAAGGGAAACTTGCCTGCGGTACAGGGATTCGTCTTTGATTTTGAGCGAAAAAAAATACTCGCGCTGAGTGCCGGAGCTTCGGATATTACCATGGAGATGGGCAATGTCAGCCTTGAGAAATTGGGATTTTCCGTTTCATGGAATCCTTCGACACAAGCAGGAACCATGGGCATCAAGGGTTATCTACGACTTCCCGCCACCTTGCCCGAGGGCTTGGCGGGAAGCTTGGCTGGTATCGATGATTTTAGTATCCAGACGGACGGTACGATCAAGTCGTTCCAGGCGAGCTATGCAAGTCCGACCGGCGCGGCATTCAAGGCGATAGGAAAAATACAGCTCTGCGACGTGAAGCTCTCCGTCTCCTCCGACAATCTATCGGAGCGGAATCCCCGAATGCTCTTTTCGGCGGGAACGAAAATACTGCTGCCCGAAGGCGATTTCCCGAAAGGCATCGGCGGAACGAGCGGTACCGCGGCCATGACCTTCAGCGCGGCAAATGGAATCGAGACGGTTTCGGCCATCATCGAACTGGCCCCTGAGATTGTGTTATTCGATACTCTGGCGCTTCGTTCCGGAAAAATCGGATTCGCCAAAGGAGCCGGACCTACCGTCGTCATCACGGCCGCGGGAACCCTGGTACTTCCATCGTCGTTTCCCCAGGGCTTGGCCGGCCTGCCTGTGGGCGGTTCAATCGTATTCGACACGAACGGCGTAATTTCCGCCTTGGATATCAAGACAAGCGGAATAAATCTCGACGTTTTTGAAGGCTGCGCAAAGATAACCAACGGTTCTTTGGGTACGGCGAAAGGTCCCGGTCAGGACGAACTCGTGTTTACGGTTTCCGGCGGAATCCAGCTGGTTTCAGCCGGGCTTCCGCAAAGCGTGCGGGACGCGACTTTCGTCATCGATCCGCTGGTCGTTTCAACGACGCGGGGCCTACTCGATTTCTCCGCCGGAATACAGGCGGGCAAGCCGATTGAATTCCCGCTGGTCAGCGGCATTATCGCAGGCATCACTACGTTGAGGCTATCCAAGTCGGATGTCTCAGTCTCGGCATATATCACTCTCCCTGAAAGCTATCCGACCCCGCTGGGCGGCATGCAGCTTGTCCTTGAAACCCTGACGATGGACTGGAATGGAAAAATCAAGGCTTTAAGCGGCGGTATCGGGGCCGCTAAAATCAGCCTTTTGGGCTTTGACGCCTCGATATCAAAACTTTACATCAACCCCGAAGGCGCAGGATTGGAATCGTGCATCATCACCTTACCCGCCAATTTCGGCAGCATGGGCGGAAAAACCGTCGGAATGAAAAACGCAGTTTTTGAAAAGACAAGCGGCGAGTTTTCCGCCGAGTTCGTAATCCCCGCGCTTACCGCCGATTTCATGGGGTTTACGGTCGTGCTCGACCAACCTTCCCTGGATATCCCCAATAAGAAAATATCATTCGTCAGCGCCAGCTTGAAGATGCCGGATTTCACCGGCGGAGCAAAAATAGCCCTGAACGGCGTAAGTCTGTCGCCCTCGGGATTTGCCGTATCGGGAGGCGCGTTCACCATTCCGGATTTCAAGATAGAAGGCGGTCTCGGTTTTTCCAACCTGCGGGCAGACTTTGCCCTCTATAATCCGCCCAATGCCGACGGGGAACGATACTCGATCTTGGGCGGCGGTTGCATGACGATACCCGGCGCGGGAATTTTTTCCGCGGAAATATCATTCTCCAATAAATCGGTAACGTATCCCATCGGCCTGAAACGGGCTTATTTCTCGTACTATGCCGGCAATGCGGGATTGGCGCTTCCGGGAACCGGTCTTTCGCTGAACGGGATACGCGGCGGCATAGCATTCGGCAAGCCGCAGCCAGGAGAGATGCCGCCGGCCCTTGAGAGCTTTTTTGATAAGGGAACGCGACTTCAGCTGGGCTTGCGATTTCTGGATACGGCCACAATCGGAAACGTGCTTTTGGCCGATGCCGATGTTTGGATCGACGTAATGGATTGGGATTGGGCTTTCAGCGCAAAAATGACCGTATTGAAAGGTACGTTCAATTTAAGCGCAAACGTGATAGCGGCGCTTACGAAGCAGGGTTTCTACGCCAACATGGGCGTAAAGCTCGTCTTCGTAGAAGGCAATTTGGAACTGTGGGTATTCTGTCCAGATGGAAGCGAAACGAAATTCGCGGGATCCGGCTTACTCCAATTCGGCTTGGTTCCCGGCGCGATATACAAGACAAAAATTCTCGGAAAGCAAATTAATATTCCGGCGGAATATTGCTTATTGCCAGGTATACATGCGGAATTCGGAGATTTTACCGATGGAAGGCAAGGCTTCAAAGCCTTCATAAACGTCCCGTTTTTTAACTCCGTCGGCGTATTTGCATCGAATAGCGGATTGAGTTTGGACATCCAGGGCTTAACCTTGATGAAACCGTCCGCGGCATCGTCGAGTTCGACGGTCTCGCGAGATATCGGCCGAGGCGCAAAATTCTCCGAACCCGGCATACGGATCGACGATAAACGTTTTATAACGCCAATGACGACGGCCGCGTACGGTTTTTCAGTGCCCGGCCAAGGAGTATCCAAGCAAAAATCCACGAACTCCAAGAAAAACCGCGGGGCTTTTTCCCCGATCGATGAAACCCCGGAGTACGGTAACGTTTCCGCGTACGAGCGAATCATTTTTATCGTGGCCTTTACGGAAGGCGACCCGGCTGTTTGCGTCGTATCCCCTTCGGGCCTGGTTTATCGGCCTGGAGATCCCGGCTTGGAAAGCCAATATGCGGAAAACGCGATTATGTTCGCCGTTTCGTCCATGGAAGTTGGTGCATGGGAAGTCCTGGTCGACGGAGTTGCGGAAGACAGCTACGAAATAAGCGCGCTGGTCAAGGCTACGGTGCCTTCCCTTACGCTGGAAGAGCCCGCCTACGACGATATGCGCGCCAGCGATGATATTTTCGTCATGGGCAGCGTTGACCGCGATAGAGGAATCGTCAAGGTATACGCATCGGCGGAGGATAAGCTGTCCGGCATGGAGATAGGCAGGCTCGCGGTAGGCGCGAACGGCGCTTTCTCCGGAAGAATCCCGGCGGGAAGCCTTCCCGACGGCCGTTATAAAATATATACATCTTTCGATCAGCCGGACGCCTTGGCGGAATCCCGCAGATATGCTCCCGGTTCAATCATGTTAGACAGGTCCTCGATCGCCCTTACGGCGCCCGAGTCGCTCTTAGCTGCCGAAACCCAGCCCGGAACCGTAACGCTGTCCTGGATCGACGAAAACGGTTTGGCCGCGCGAGGCTTCAGGCTGCTCTATGCAAACGCCGCGAGGGGAACCGTCGAATCTCTCTACCTTGGAAACATTCGCTCGGTCGTCTTTCCCAACTTTGCGCCGGGGGACGACGTAACGTTCAGCATCGTGGCCGTCGATTCCCTGAATCGGCAAAGCCATCCATCAGGCCAAGTTCGAATTGTTATGGGCGGACCCAAGCCCGGTGTGAATTCACCGCGAGTCTTCATGCGTGAAATTCCCGTGATCGCCGAGATAAACGGGCTGACGACGGGCATTCTCGCCGTCGGCATCGACGACTTTTCGCCAACGGAAGACGCTTCGAGGATCATTACCGCCAGCGCTGCATGGCCTTCTGAGAAAGGCGCGCTTGGAGACATTACCGCGCAGTTCCCGTTCCAGACGAGGGCGGAGGCGAAGGGAATCTCCCTTGAATGGAAAATAGCCTTGTCCGATACCGTGGCTCCCGGCCGCTACGAACTGCCCGGTACCATACGGAACATGGCCAACGGGGCGCTGTCGTGCGACATTACCTTCGTGGTGGACGCAGTGTATCCGGTCGTTACCCTCGATACCGCGCTGCCAAGGGAGTGGAACAGTAAGGCAGAGCAAAGGCTCTCTGTGTTCGGGAGGGGTTTTTTACCGGGAACCCGCGTTTTCCTAGGCGACGACGAGCTTGCGCTGGAAGAAAAAGGCTTGAGTTATACGACTATAACGGCAATTGTTCCCGCAGGCGCTAAGTCGGGGGCCAGAACCCTTACGGTGCGTGGCCCCGGGGGATCGGAGGCGAAGCTGTCGGTGAGGGTATCTTCGCCCGACTGGATGGGAATGCTCAAGACCGCACTCGTGGAGGCGCAGGCCGGAACGAGCGCGCGCTATCACATCCGGGTGGATGGGATAGAAGGATTCGAAGATTTGGCACGCTTCGTTCCGGTTTCGCTGCCGGAAGGCTGGTCGTGCGAGTTTGATTCGATAGCGGCCGGCCACACGGGAGTCCTTAGCTTGGCCATACCCTCGGGCGCGAGCTTAGGCATGTACGAGACCATAGTGGAAGGCAGCGGAAAGAAGCGTTTTACGCTTCGTACGAAGGTGGTTAAAGAGGCGCCGACACCCAGTATTTCAAGCCTGTCCCAATCGGCAGGATTCCCGGGGAGCACGGTTACCGCGTATGGGTACGGGTTTGGCCAAGACTCCGTCGTTACGCTTGCGGCCCTGGAATGCGAACGAGTTACGCAAGATGACTCGGAAATAACGTTTATTATCCCGGATGCCGCGGTATCAGGAGATATACTTATAACTCGAAGCGGCATCGCCTCGAATTCCGCCTCGTTCATGCTGAGGACCCGCGGATTTTCTATACACCCGGAAATATCGAACATAGAACTGCAGCCTGGCGAGAGGCGCCTCGTAAGCCTGGCGCTTGCCGGCTATTCCGATGCGGTAAGCCTAAAAGCCACATCCGGAGATAGCATGGGGATTTCCGGGGTATTGTCTTGCGCGAGCATTACGCCAAACGCGACGCTGAGCTGCGAAATTACCGCGTCTTCGCTTGCAGCAATGGGCAGCTACCCGTTGACGATAAGCGGTATCAGCCGGGGATTTTCCTCAAGCGCCATTATCACCGTTACCGTTATAAATGCCTTTGCCCTGGAAAGCGCAGCGCTCGCCAAGGGAATGCTTGACAGTATCTACAGAGAGCGCCTAGGCGCAGTAAACGGAATCGGCAGGATCTCGTATGAAATCTCACAGGGGGCTTTGCCCGACGGCTTGCGCCTGCTTCCCGAGGGAATCATAGACGGAAAGCCTTCCGAAGTAGGGAATAAAATATTCACTATTAAGGCGCGGGACGGACGCAGGCGCGAAAGTGAGCGCGAGTATTCGATTTTAATAGAAGAAAGCGCGTGGGCGCAGCTTGGCCGGGACGGCGGCAGGTCCCGCTACGCGGACTCGGCGTCCCCCGCTGATGCCAGGTCTGCCTGGACCGCCAAAGTACCGGGCAAGGCAACGGCGCTTATTACCGGATCTGGAAAGGCCTGGGTAAGCTACGAGAGTTCGACGGGCGATGCAGCTTCCGGAATAGCGGCCTATTCAAGGCAGGGAGCTCTCGCCTATATAATTCCAGGCAAGGTATTCTGGTGCGCATATGCAGGCGGAAAGCTCTATACGATACAGGATGGTTATGGACTTCGGGCGCTTGACCCGGATACCGGTAACGTAATCTGGTCGCGCGAGGCCGTTTCGTCCGCAGCTTGCGACGGCTCCGTAATCCTTGCCAGAAGCGACAAAGGCGGCATCGCCCTGAACGCAAGCGATGGGAGCCTGGTTGAGGAAAATATTCCCGTGCCCGAAGACCTCGGCAAAACACTGTGGCGGGAGGGCCGCTGCTATTCATGGTCCAAGAAAATAATAAGCGCCACGCAGGGGCCCGATCGCTATGCTTCGCGATCCGAAATAATCGCGGTTTGCGCGGATGCCTATGGTTTTGCACTTATGGATGCGCGGGGCGAGCTGGTGTTGCTGGACTCCAATCTAGTCCCGCAAAAAAGGCTCAGAGCCTACTCGGAAGAATATTTGATAACAGAACCGAGCCTTTCGCTTACCGAGAGCTCGGTGCTGGTCAGCGATGAAACCGGAACAAGGGAATTTTCCAGGCTTACGCTGAAAGAATCCTGGTTCGCACCCGTGCGGGGATTGCTTGCGACGGCGCGAGAAAAAGCCTTCGTGGCTGGGGATTTGGGAGTAAGGGCGATCAATCGTTACTCAGGTGCCGCAATCTGGAACGATGTAGGATCGTTCACCGACATCGCCCTGGCGGGAGACCGACTCTATGCCACGGATAATAAATTCACGCTGCGCTGCTACGACGCACCGGACAATGTGGCGCCGCCGAATACGCGCCTGAATACGGTGCCTCCAGCGCCAGACGGATTATCGGGATGGTTCAAGACGATTCCCGCGTTCAGCGTAGAAAGCAGGGACATAGACGGATACGTACAGACAATCATGGAGCAAAGCGGGGAGGGCGACTGGGGCCCTTATGCAAGTCCTCGCCCACTGGGTGAGGGCTGCTGCACGATACAGGCATACGGCATCGACCAGAATGGCTGGCGCGGAGAAACCGCGATGAAAGCCTACAAGGTGGACGTGACGCTTCCCGAAACCCAGTGTTCCATAGAAGGAACCATACGAGAAACCGGCTGGTATGGCGGTCCCGTGGTCTTGACTCTGAAAGGCAACGATGAACTGTCTGGACTATCCCATATCCAAATTGAAGGGCGAGCGGACTACTCCGTCCAGATGCTTTTGGGAGACGGCTCGCACACCCTCAGGTACCGCGCGGTTGACAACGCTGGAAACGAGGAGAATTGGCATGCCATAACGATACTCGTAGACGGCCAACTGCCCGTGGCCGGCACGCAGATCAGGACTGAGCACGGCATAGCGCTGGTAAGAATCGACGCAGCCGACGCGCACAGCGATATCGACCGCATCGAGTATCAAGTCGGCGGGGGCATGGTCCTGGCATACGATAAGCCGTTAATATTTATTCAGCCCGGAATGCATGAGCTTCGATATAGGGCCATAGACAAGGCCGGCAACGCCTGCGAATGGCAGCAGGCGCAGGTATTCGTGAGGGAATGGGGCTACCATGCCGGCTATGCTGCTTTCGTCTCGCTTAACGGCCGCGACTCCGCTGCGCAGAGGCCCGTAAAGCCGGGTATGCGACTATACGGCGACGGGTTCGGCGGTATTTCGCGGAAGGTTAAAAACCTGCCGCGCTACATGATCGGCGGGGACGCCATACTCTCCAAAAGCGGCGATAGAGGAAACCCAAATACCCCGTATGCCGTTTTCTATGTTAAGCGCGATTCGATCGTGTATGTTTTTGCGGCTCCCGGCGGCGAAGACGCGGGCTGGACGCTCGCTGGAACCCGCATTGACGTGAATCACGACTTTTTCCCTGACGGAGCCGCTTTATACAGCAGGCGCTTCAAGGCAGGGGAACAAGCATGCATACCCGGAATCTTCGCGCTCAATTCCGCGCCGCTTATTATCGCGGTACCTATACCTATCGTTGACGTGAATATTTTATTAAGCGCGGGGCATGAAGGTTTCGGAGCTGGGGCTATACTCAAGCTGCAGGCGGAAATCCGGGCCGATAATCCCGAGAGCCTGAAGGATCTGCGCAGGGAATGGTCCGTGAGAAACCATGGGCCGGATAACGGAGTCGATGACGAAAGCGCATGGCAAGCGCAGACGAACGAGGAGTATCTGCTGCCTTGGACCGCGGAAAGCATTCGCCTGGATGTTCGACTGCAGCTTTTCGCTGCGGACGGCTATCGCGTCGCAGAAGGCTATGAAACGATAATCGTTACCAATAAAACCTTGTTTTCCCTGTTCTTCCCAAAAGACGGCCTAAGCGTCGACGCAGGCGGCAGCGAGTTTCTTTCTTACGAAGCCCGCGGTTCCGACGGAAACCAGGTTTCTGTACAGCGGCTGTGCATGAGCCGCGACGGGAAAACCTGGTCCGAAGCGGAACTGCGTTGGGGCGCTCTGTGGACGGTACCCCAAGTGGAAGGCCCGTTGTGGCTTAAGATAATCTACGAGGAATCTCCGGGTAGAAGCCGGGAAACCATAATAAAGCTGAATGTAAGAAAGAGCGGAGGATGAAGACCGTGAGCAAGATAAGGATTATGCACGGAATTCTCGCAGGAACGGCAATTAATCTACTGGCGCTGTTTCCTGCCGCTCTAATGGCGCAAGACAGGCAGGCTTACGCGGTGGTTTTTTCGTTCATGCACAAGGATATCGGCGAGGCTTCGGCCTCTGCGGATCAAGCTCAATTTATTATAACAAAGAAATTCGGTACCCTTCGCGCCTGCGTCAAGTTCTCCGACAAATCCCCATTGTTCGACTTAAAATACTCGAACGCCTTCGTTGCGATCAGAAAGC
>CAZAJF010000023.1:0-69846 GCA_964485395.1 uncultured Treponemataceae bacterium
CAGCTCAGATGATGGAACCAGTAATTGCTCTGCTCCGACTTGGTTTTTCGTATCGCAAGTACGCAAAGATTGGAGATCGCCATGGCAGAAAACGGCAGTATCGGTACCAAGGGCGAATCCGGCCGAGCCAAGGCTCGAGTCAAGAAAAGACTTGAAAAAAGCCTTGAGTGGATAGAAAAAACCGAGCCGAAAAATCTCAGTCCCATGCTTATCCGATCGATGATCAGCGATATGCACACCCGTCAAATCGAGCTCGAAATACAGAACGATGAGCTGATGTCCAAGCAAAAGGAACTGCTGAGTCTCTATTACCGCTACTCGGATTTTTACGACAAGGCGCCGGTCAGTTGCGCCACCATGCATGAATCAGGCCGCCTGCTGGAGATCAACGCAGCCGCGGCCAGCTTGCTCGGGATTCCCCGCGAAGGCCTCGATTCCCGTTATTTGTCGAGCTTCATATTGCCGGAAGACCTGCCTCTGTTGGAGGCATGCAAAAAAACACTGGTCAACGAAAGCCTTCTGCAAAGCTGCGAGCTGCGGATGGTCAGGCAAGACGGCATTCCGTTTAAGGCGCGTCTCGATATTTTCAAAGCCCGCGACGGTACGATTATCCTGATAATCCGAGCATTGCGGGATAAGGCTCCTCAGGATGAAAAAGGGCTCAAGCGGCTGAAGCTTGAGGATTTGCTCATCAAGGAGCTCCGGCACCGGATAAAGAACCAACTGAATTGCATCATCAGCCTCGTAGACCTTCGTTTAATGGAACACGGCAATCCATCGGAAGCATCCGTATTGATGGAAACTAAAAGTTCACTTTTTGCCATGGAATCGCTTTACGACGCATTGGGCAGGACCGATAATGACGCCGATATTTCCCTTCTGCACTATTTCCTTGAATTGGCGGAAAATATCCTCGCCATGTATCCCATGAAAAGAATTAAACTTAACGCAGAGTTCGATGATTTTACGCTGAAGGCTCCGCTGCTTTTCCCGCTTGGCCTCATAATAAGCGAGATCGTTACCAACAGCATGAAATACGCATTTGCAGGAAGAAAAACCGGCTCCATCAGCTTTTTCGCATCTAAAGCCGAGAATAAAGTTACCATACGCATCGAGGATGACGGTCCCGGAATGGCAACCCCCGGGTGTGAGGCCGATTTACGGCGCGATGCGAAAAGCGCGGCGTACTCATCCGGCCAGGGCCTTCAGCTTATCAGCGCCTTAGCCGAGCAGATCGGCGGAAGCCTGCGGCAGGTACCCGCAAACGGTACCTGCTATGTGATTGAATTCAGCGTGTAGACTCCTGTGCGCATACGGGCGGATGCCTGCCTGAGCAGCTGAACGTGGCAACCATGGGCCGTCAGCGCGAATAATCCCGTGGGGTCACCAGACGAATGGAACCAACCTGAATCTTGTTTTTTGGGTATATTCGATATAGCCGGGTAAACCTTCGCGGAGTATTTTTTCTTCGTTTTTAATGCGCATTACCAGAATTGCCGCGATGAACGCAGTCGGAATCAGCGCCGGATAGGAGCCGAGCGTCAGCGACGTAGCCGAATAAAGTAGGATCGCCGAGAGATACATGGGATGCCGTACGACGGAATAGAGACCCGTCTGTATTACCCGTTGACCTTCCTGTATCTCGACGACCCTTGACGCGAAGCTGTTTTGCGCAAGGACAGCCATGAACATGAGGTAGGACAAGCTTACGATCGTTGCGGCAATTATTATAAGCCACACAGGAACGCGGGAGATTCCAAAGCGAAAATCAAGCCCCGGTATTATGAAGGTTAGCAAATACAGGGGAACCGCCGCCGCTATGAAGATTCTCTGCGGTTTTTCCTTTTCCTTGAGCTGCATGCGCTTTTCCAGGAGCTGGGGATCCTTGATGAAAAAGAAAATCAAGGCGGATGTCATGAGCATGACGAGTATGGCCAGATAAAGCCAACCGTTCCACCACTCCAGTGTCCCGGCCGAAAGAAACAGCATGAGGCCGATACTGGCCAAACCGGGTATGAATCTGCTTAAGACGAGAATCAGTAACTTGGCCTTTGGCATGCCGATCGACATTGCGTCCTTCATTTCACACCTCCGTAAGAAAGCGGAAAGTAGCAGAAACCGTAATGGTCCGCAGGGATTATCAGGAAATTTCGATGATTATTTCCTGAAAGTCAAGCTGTCTCCGCGCCTAGGCGGCGAGACGAACTCCATGCTTTCCGCATAGAAAAAGGGATTATTGGCTTCGATGAGCGCCTTAAGGGCCTTGAGCCGAACGACTATTCCCTCCCCATAATTTGACCAGGGATTTCGGTATCGGTCACCGTCGTTTAGCCAGCCCGTCGGCTCAAGTTCCCCGGGAAAAGCAGGCTCTATCTCTTGCATCCATCGGACGTCCTCGGTTCCGAGTCTTTCGTCCCAGCGCGAAGGGTTAAACTCCAGGTACGAGTCGTGGACGCCGCGAACCGCCCTTGGCGCCCAGTCGGTGCATTGCACGTAACGCAAGATTCCCCGAGTACGGTCTATTGACTGGATTACCGCCGAATGCTTGAACCGGCCCAGCTGGCCGCGAAACAGGATGATGTCTCCCGGTCTCAAGAACGCGATGTAATCAGGCACCTCTTCGGCAAGGCCGTTCACGGGCGTGAATAATTCTATACCGGCCAGCCCGGGAACGGCGTCCGGCCTGATGCCGAGCCGGGAACCGAGGACGGCATCCAGGTCCGCGCCTAGTTCCGCCGCTATCGATTTTTGCATGTAGTAGGAAAAGCCCGAGCAGTCCAGGCCGATGACCGCGAGGCAATAGAGATAGTCGTAAATATCGGAGGCATCGATCCAACCGTCTTTTTTGTGAAGAAAGACGAACATTGGATTGCCGGTTTCGGAGGGTGCCTCCGCTTCGCTCGGCGATTCAACCACGGCATCCCCGGAATCGGCATCAGGGTCATCTGCTTTGGGCGTGACGTCGATCCAGCTTCTGGAAGCCAGGTCGAAGCGAACGGTTTTTTCTCCCGGAGCCAGTAAACAGGCTACGTAGCTTCTTGCATCCTCGGAGTCAAGGGCTGCCTCTATGGCAGGCCAAAGCCGATCGGGAAGCGCCTTGCCGTCACCGAAAAAATCCGGGGCTGTGCTTGAAGCGTCGTGACGTTCTCCGTTCATGCCAAAAGGTATCCGCAATAAAAGCGATTGCCCTCTTACGAATACTTGTTTGAAGCATTCCCTGAACGCCGTGTCGATGCCATCCTCGATAATTTTTTCCGTGCCGCGCCTTCTTCTGACGACCGCCGAACCCAATATGTCCCCGGCAGGTTTTTTCGCGGCGTAAATGACTGTCGACGGATTGATGGGAAGCGGTTTTTCCCGCTGGATCCCGGGTACTGTCACGGAGGGGACAAAAGCATCTCCGGATATGGCGCCAATGCACGCCGCGATCACGGCGGTTACTATTCCCTTGAATATCCAGTGGACGTTCATAATGCCTTCTTGCCTGCCTTAACGCTCCTTTCCGGCGGTAATGCAGGCAAACAACAAACCCATACCTTAAAGATATGCAAAATTTCGGCAAAAATAAAGATTCATCCATCTGCAGGGACCGAGTGCAAAAACCGCAGTCTCGCGGCCGCGGTTTGAATTCCGGTAATCCCTGCGCTACAATCTAGGCATGGAGAAACAAGCGGCAGGCGTCAGCTTGCATCTGTACGATCCTGCGGAACGCGCGCTCTTCATCGAACGGACCGGCGTCATCCTTCGCTGGGTGCTCATCTGCGTCTGCTCGATGATAGAACTTTTCGTAACACCCATAATCCCCCTGCTGATATTCTGGATAGCCCTGCCCGTAGCCGTAGTCTATAACGGTGCCGTGCACTGGCTCGTGTCGAGAAAACCGTCGTTCATCAGGCGGCTGTCGATGCTGACCGCGGTAGGGGACATAGTCGTTTCGCTTATTCTCATATATTTCGGCGGCGGCAATGATCTGTATCTGTGGTATTTCGTGCTTCTCGTATCGCACGCGGCGCGATTCAGCTTCGTCGGCGCCATCGTGTCGCCCCTCGTTTTTTCGGGATTGTACGTCCTTGGGCTTCGGCTGCACGGCATCGACGTTCCTTTCATCGACCTTGCGCTGCGGGTAACATTCCTCTCCACGACGGGGCTTGTGAGCGGCTATCTCGCGCGGGAGGAAAAAAGGCGATTCCTCAGCATCCTCGCCAGCCAGAAAGAAACGATTCTAGCCGAGCAGAAGCGCGAGGAAATGCGAGGAGTGCTCAGGCGCTATGTCAGTTATAACGTCGTGGAGGAATTGCTTTCCCATCCCGAAAGCCTCTGCGTCGGAGGCATTCGCCGGCACATCACGGTATTGTTTTCCGATATCCAGGGTTTTACCTCGCTTCTCGCCAATGCCGACCCCGAAGCCTTCATTCTTATCCTCAACGAGTACCTAGGCGAGATGACCGACATTATCTTCCGTTACGACGGCATGGTGGATAAATTCGTCGGAGATGCCATCATCGGAATTTTCGGCGGTATTTCCAGTTGCGAGGAAGACCCGGACAAGGCGGTCCATTGCGCCATCGCCATGCAGAAACGACTCGGCGAGCTTCAGGAAAAATGGAAGGCGGCTTCCACCTTCGTTTTCAACGCTCGGATCGGGGTTAATTCGGGTGACGCCATCCTTGGCAACATCGGCTCGTCGGTGCGAATGGATTACACCGCGATAGGCGACGCGGTAAACACCGCCTCGCGCCTTCAGTCCATCGCCGAAATCAACACTATCGTGATAAGCCGCTCGACTCGGGATGCTCTGGGAGGCGCGTTCGAGTGCGTAAGCCTCGGAGAGATACAGCTGAAAGGCAAGCCTGAGCCGATCGAGGTCTTTCAGGTGCTCGGGGAGAAACCATGAAGGCGGCTTATGCGCTGCTTTTTGCGATTGCCGCGACACTTCCGGCTTTCCCCCAAAAAGCCCTGGACGCGGAAACCGCGATTGCGCGCTTCGGGGAGACCGTGCGAACGGTGAACGACTACCAGTGCAGGCTGTACGAGTGGTGCGGAACCGGCCTCAAGTACGAAAAGCGAATAATCAATTATTATTTTTCCAGGCCCAGGAAAATCAGGATGGACATCGTTTCGGGCAATAGGCCTTTCGACGGCGGCAGCGTTGGCATCTACACAGGGGGGCAAACGGTCGACGGCCGGAAAGGCGGGTTGCTGTCCGGCGTCGTGCTTACCGTGGGCATGGGCGACGCGGCCGCGACGACGGCCTTGGGCGTGCGCTTCGACGAAAGCGACCTGGCGGGAATCCTGGAGAAAATAAACAAACTAAAGAAAAATTCACGTACTGCCGTGGAGTTCCGCGGCGGAAGCTGCTGGCTTTTTTTCGACCTCGACGAACCGGCGCCGAAGTGGGGAATCACCAGGGAAATCATCGTCCTGGACACCGTGAGCTGGCTGCCCGTGTATAGCGAGAGCTGGCGCGGAAAAACGCAGATACAGCAAGCGCGCTGGACGGGCTATATCGTAAACCGGGGCTTACCTGAAGGCTTGTTCGAGATCAGGCGGGATTCCTCCCTCTTATCGTCTCAAGGCTTGCCCGATATCGCCGAGATTCCTGTCGACGAGCGGAATTTTACCTATGAGTGACTGGGACCTTATCGTCGTAGGTTCAGGACCGGCCGGATCGAGCGCCGCGCGCGTTGCTGCCGAGGGCGGACTGCGCACGCTGCTTCTTGAAAAATCCAGGCACCCGAGGCAGAAGCCGTGCGGCGGAGGGCTCTCGATGGCGGCGGTCGGCGAGATGGGGATACCCTTGCCCGAGCGATTGATAGAGCGGCGCTGCTCGGGCGTGTGCATCGCGCAGGGCAGGCATCGAGGAAGCGTGGAGGCGGGTTCTCCCATGGCCGCAATGGTGGACAGGGCGAAATTCGACCACTACCTTGCGCAGGCGGCCTCTGGGGCCGGCGCGGTTCTCCGGGAGGAAGAAGCCTGCGTCAAGGCTGAAAGGGTAGGCGGCGGAATCCTCGTAACCACGGACAAGGGCTCGTACGCCGCTCCGCTCGCGATCGGGGCGGACGGATTCTTCAGCAAGGTGGCTCCCTTGGTTCGCGGTCCTTGGCGCAGCGGTGAGAAGCGCTTTTGCGTAATAGCCGAAATATCGCTGCCGGAAAAAGAAATAAAAGACCGTTTTGCGAATTTCGTGCAGCTGAATTATGGATGGGTGCGCCTGGGCTACGCCTGGGTATTCCCGAAAAGGGACAGTCTCTCGCTGGGTATCGGCGGCTCGCTGTCCGACGGTTCCGGTACGGTAGCGCGCTTCAGGGACTTTATTTCCTCATTCGGCCTCGACACTGCCGTCCGCCTGGAAGGATGCTGGATTCCCGTAAGCTCCTTCCGCCATCCGTGCCATGCCGCCTCCGTCATGCTCGCCGGCGACGCCGCCGGTTTCGTCGATTGTTTCTCCGGCGAGGGAATTCGATACGCCATGGCGAGCGGCACGATGGCCGCACAGACGGCTTTGGCCGCGAGCAGGGAAAACGATTTTTCCGCGGAATTTCTCGCGCACTACGATGAGGCTTTCTGCGAGCGCCATAAAGCGGATCTTCTTTCGTCGCTGCGCCTGTCGAGGTTCATCTTCCGCTTTCCCGACCTGGTGCTTGGCACCATGATCCGGAGCGAAAAAATACTGCTGCGGTATTGCGATGTTTTGCGAGGAGAGATTTCCTTCGCCGATTTTGCCCGTTGGAGCATCGGCAAGATTCCGGCCCTGCTTGCCAAGAGGCTGGCTGGCGGTTGGAAATAAGTACAGGGCAACTGTTAAAATCAGTGAAATCTCCTTGACGCTTAGGTGCGCCTTCAGTATTATCTGAACGATGTTCATATAGTGTGAACCTTGTTCAGATAATCGATCGAATTATGGCTTCAAGGAGTTGATTGCATGTCTACAAAAACGATACAGCCCGGTTTGCAGGTTCAAGAACCGCTTGCCCCTGCTAAAAACCTTCCGGTCTTGTTGATTCTATATCTTTTGGGAATTTTCATGGGAGCCATCGATACCGGAATCGTCAGCCCTGCGCGCACCATTATCCAAGGAGCCTTGGGCGTAGATGAACGCACCGGTATCTGGATGATCACCATATATACTTTAGCCTACGCGGCGATCATACCTATTTCAGGCAAGCTGGCCGATCGCTATGGCCGGAAAATAGTCTATCTCGCCAGCATCGGGCTTTTTGGGCTCGGATCGGCGATATGCGCCTTGTCCGCGTCCACGGGATTGTTTTGGGTCATGCTGATAGGGCGGGTCGTTCAGGCGCTCGGCGGCGGCGGAATCATGCCCATAGCCACTGCCGAATTCGGAACCAGCTTCCCCGAAAAGAAACGCGGCATGGCTCTTGGGCTCGTCGGCGGCGTCTATGGAATCGCCAATATCCTCGGCGCCTCCGCGGGCAGCGCCATCATGGATATTTTCGGCACGTCGCGCTGGGACCTCATTTTTCTCGTAAACGTTCCCATAGCCTTGGCCATCATCGTCTTCGGCCTGTTCCTGCTTCCCAATAACTTCGGCAAGAAAACGCAGAGGATCGACTGGGCCGGCATTCCCATCCTTACGGTTATGATTTTATCGCTCATGTACGGCCTGAAGAACATCGACTTCTTCGATTTCGGGACGTCGCTCCTCAGGCTCGACGCATTCCCGTTCCTCCTCGCCTTCCTGGCCTTGCTGCCCGCGCTCCTTTTCGTGGAGCGGCGCGCCAAGGACCCGATCCTGGCCTTCGGCTACTTTACGAATCGCGCAACGCTCATAACCCTGATACTCTCCTTCTTCGTGGGCGTGCTCATGATGGGCATGGTATTCGTGCCGCAGTTGGCAGAAAACGTCCTGCGGATTTCCTCGGGTTCGGGTGGGTATTTCGTGGCCGTACTGGGGGTTTTCGCGGGGCTTTCCGCTCCTTTCAGCGGCGCCATGATAGACCGTTTCGGCCCCAAGCGCATCTTGCTCACGGGGTTCGCCATCAGCCTTTTCGGGGCTCTCATGCTCATCTTTATCACGATTCCGTTTCCCTCAACCATCGCCGTTTTGGCGAGCCTGGCGATCATGGGCTTTGGCCTGGGCTTTACCATGGGTACGCCGCTTAATTACATGATGCTGCAGGATTGCCCCAAGGACGAGGCGGGTTCTGCCCTGGCCACGCTATCCTTGGTGCGCTCCATAGGCACGGCTATCGCTCCCGCCATCATGATAGGCTTCATCGCCCACGCAGGCGCTTCGGCCCAGCCCAAGCTCATGGCTTTGCTGCCTCCGGTGGATGCGCCGCGGCTTGAGCTGTCCGACACGCTCGAGAGCCAGCTCACCGCCGTAAAAGCAAATCCTGCGCTTGCCGGCATGATGGCCGGTATGGAAATACCTTCCTTCGGAGCCCCTGCGGGCATGGATTTTAGCATGGGATCCCAAGGCGGCGCCGAAGCGGGGGCTCTGCCTCCGGAAATGGCGACGAAGCTGAGATCGGCCGACGTTACGACGATCACCGACCGCATCAAGGAACTCGCGGAATTCATGTACGACGAAAAAACGCCTGAAGTTATAAAAAAAATACAGGAGGGGATCGGCTCGGGAAAGCTGAAGCTCCGGGAAGCCTTGAACGGCATGGACGCGGCGGCACGGCCTTCGGGAATGCCCGCCGTAATCCCGTCGGGAATGCCTGTCGGCGCGGGCGGCGGCCTTGCCGGAATGCAAGGAGCGCGCGTTCAACTGGCCGCGATAGTGCAGACCATGGATGCGCTGGAAGAGGATGTTCCCGCGGCGTTTGCGAGGGCGAAGCTCGCGTATATCGCAAAGATAGAGACGCTTCGCCCGGAAATCGACTCGACGTTCCAGAAGACGTTGAATTCCGGTTTTACGCAGATGTATATCGTCGTCGCCGCTATGAGCTTGCTTGCGGGGCTTGTGCTTCTTTTCTACCGCGGGAATGTCCCCAAGCCAAAGGAAGCGGAATAACCGTGCCCAAGGCGATCGACAACGCGCGGGGTTCTATTTTATCCACCGCCCGGACCCTTCTCGCGCAGGAGGGCTACGAATCCCTGAATATGCGGACGATCGCCGGGGCAAGCGGAATCGCCACCGGTACGGTATACAATTATTTCAGGGCAAAGGACGAGATCGTCTTTGCCCTGATGAACGAGGACTGGAACCGCGCGCTGGATTCCATGGATTCCGCCCTTGCGGAAAAGCTCGCTTCGGGGCCGCCTCCGTCCGCAAAGGAGCGGGCGGGATGCCTTGAAATTATTTTTAGCTTCCTCAAGGATTTTATCCATACCTACAAAGGGGTGTGGATTATCCTGGCGGCGGCTCCTCCCGAAGAAAAATCCCCCTTGGTGCGGCATCACGACAAGGCGATTTTCATGGATGAGCTTGCGCAGAGGGTCAAGAAAATATGGAGCCCCGCATCCGATAAGGATTATGGCTTTGCCTTGAGTTTCGTGTGCAGGTCTCTGGCCACCTACGCTCAGGAAGGCGATTGCGACTTTGTCCAGCTCTTTGGAATCTTAGGAAATGTTATGGAAAATTTGCGATAGGCCGCCTGTCCTGTTTCGCTTCCCTCATGCGTTCGGAAACAGCTGCCTGGCATTGGAGTTGCTTTCCATAAGATATTGAGGTCGTTCGCCTGAATTTTATTGATTGAATGGTAGAAATATTCTTGACAGGCAATAAAATCGCATTAATACTGGATAAAACATTGCTCATGGGAGAATGTCCGAATAATTTATTTCAACCCTGGCCGACCATCGACACGATTCTTCCCGAGGGCGGGAATATTTTCTTCGGTGCGTTAAAAATAGAAAGATTTTTCATGGAGCTCAAACACGGTGATTTCGCCGGCTGAGAATATGATCCGCGCGATTCCGAAAATTTTCCCGTCGCCCGACGAGTTCAAACTTCGGTTGACGTGCCGCTTCCCGAAATGGTGAGTGCAGAAAAGAAAAGGGAGTCCATATGGAACATTTCGATGTCGTGATAATCGGTGGAGGCGTCGCGGGTTCCGTATGCGCTAAATTCCTCGCGCAGGCCGGCGTGAGCACGCTGCTCGCCGAAAAATACAGGACTCCAAGGCATAAGGCTTGCAGCGGCATCCAGCTGGGCTATTTTTCCAAGATAATCGGCGAGAAATTCCCCGCCGATAAACTCTGCGACCACCAACTCAGGAAAGTCTACATCCAGTATCCCGACGGATCGTCGATCAAGGTTCCTTTCCCCATGTTCAATTTCATGCGCGATGTTTTCGACGATTACCTGAACCAGACGGCCAAGGGCTACGGCGCGGAATTCCGGGATGCCTGCGAATATACCGGTTTTGAGGAGACTGCCGAAGGCCATATCGTGGATTTGACGCGGGCTGGCACGACTGAAAAAATTTCCTGTTCTTATCTCGTCGACGCCAGCGGCCTTCGACCCGTGATCCGCCGCGCCTTGAGACCCGGCGATTTCCGAAAATCATCCTCGGCTGGGACGATCAATTATTACATCGAGGGCGAGGGGAATCTCAATCCTGAATACCTGTATCAATTCTGGAATCTCGAGTGGAACAACCAGATGTTCGCTTGGGTCTATAACAAGACCCTGGACGGGCGCAATCTGTGGGTGGTCGGAAGCGGTTACGACAAGGAGCCTAAGGAGCATTGCGAAGCCTTCCTTAATTACATCAGGAACAAATACGACTTGCGCGGCAAGATCGTAAAGACGGAGGGCTATGCTTCAAATATCGAATTCGATTCCACGGAACGCGTATGGCTCGGCCAGGGGCGCATTCTCATGATAGGCGACGCGGCGGGGCTCGTCGATCTCGCGCGCGGCGTTGGCATGGACTCGGCAGCGTTGAGCGGAAGGCTCGCGGCCAAGGCCATCATAGCGGCCGTCAGGGAAAAAAAGAACGCGCTCGAGGAGTATTCGAAATATGCCCGGAGGATGACGGCGCAGACGAAAAGGAACCAGGGAAAATCGATTCACCGTTTTTCCACGAACGACGAGCTCCTTGAATACACCAAAAAAGGAATGAAACCGGTTGCCGTCATGATGGTGGTAAACGCGTTCTTGAATCGATTCCGGAAGCCCGAAAACCTCGTGCTGCTGCCATGAACGCAGGTAAGGAATGAATAACAGGATTTTTACGAAGCTTCAGCTTCGCGAGATACGGCCCGATGGATTCATGCGCCGGGTGCTGGAATTGCAGGCGCGCGGGCTTACCGGAAATATAAGATTTCTCTGGGAGGACCTTTCCGGCAAGTCCGCCTGGCTGGGCGGCACCGGGGAGGCCTGGGAACGGGGGCCCTATTATCTGGATGGGCTCATTCCGCTCGTTGCCCTGCTTGGCGATCCGGTGCTTGAGAACGAGGCGCGCCATTGGGTCGACTGCATCGTGGCAAGCCAGGACCCATCCGGTTTTTTCGGCCCTGCGTGGAATACCGACTGGTGGCCCAGAACGGTTGCGCTCAAGGCGCTTGTCAGCTGGCATGGAGCCACAGGCGACAGCCGGATTATCCCGTTCATGGACAGATATTTCGAGTACCAGTACAGAACCATCGACGCGCAGCCGCTGGTTTTTTGGGCGGCGGCCCGGGCTCTGGAGGCTGCGGAGGCCATTGAGCTGGTCTATAGGGAAACCGGGAAGCAGTACCTTACGGAGCTTGCCGTAAAATTGCGGAATGGCATGTTCGATTGGTTCGGCTTTTTCGCGGATCTGCCGTACAAGAAACCGACCGCGGCTTACTTGAATAAAACGATATTCAATCTGATAAAGATGGCGGTGACGCCGCTGGACGCGCTTGCCAAGAAGGATATAAGGATCAAGAGGCCCAAGCCGGCCGTTAAAGCCAAGGCGTTCAACGAAAATTCCATCATAAGGACGATCAGCCTTACGCATGGCGTCAACATCGCCATGGCTTTGAAGTATCCAGCGAGCTTCGGCTTGCTCTCAGGCGATACCGAACCCGGCGGGCTGCCGAGAAGAGGATATTCGCAGTTAATGGAATGTCACGGAACGGCCATCGGCCTGTGGACTTCGGACGAGCACCTGGGCGGGCCCGACCCATCCAACGGCACGGAGCTCTGCACGGTCGTGGAGGCGTTGTATTCCCTTGAGGAAGCGTTGTCCATAACGGGCGATCCGTTCTACGCGGACATCGCCGAGCTGCTCGCGTACAACGCGCTGCCCGCCACCTTTACCCCGGACATGTGCGCGCATCAGTATGTCCAGCAAGCCAATCAGATCGCCGCGGACAGGAAACGGCGGCAGTTTTTCGATACCGACCGGGAGGCCAACACCTTCGGGCTCGAACCGAATTACGGCTGCTGCGCCGCCAACATGCACCAGGGATTCCCTAAATTCGCCGCCAACGCCTGCCACCGCGCCGAATCGGGGCTCGCGTTTCTCGTCTACATGCCCTGCACCGTTTCCACAAAATCCGCAAGCGGAAATCCCCTGGTCATAAGCGAAGAGACCGACTATCCGTTCGGCTCCCGGATTTCCTTCCGGATCCTGGCGGTCGACGAGCCCTCGTTGACCCTGTCCTTCAGGGTGCCTGCGTTGACAAAGATGGAACTATTTTATAACGGAACGAGCGAAGGCGTCTTTGAGGCCGGCATGGCGGCGCTGACCCGGGGATTCTATCCGGGGGATTCCGTCGATATCGAGTTGGACGCGCCCCTCACCGTCGTTCCGCAGGCGGACGGCAGCATTGCCTTCCGCAAAGGCTCCCTCCTTCTCGCCCTGAAGATCGAGGAGGAATGCCGCTCCTTCCGCGGGCTGGAACCGTTCGACGACCGTGAATTCGTACCCGTTTCCGAATGGAACCTCGCGCCGCTCCTCAAGCACGGAAAAGCGGCGATACTGGAAACCGTCCGCCGGGAGATTCCTCTCATGCCGTTCGACGTCAAGGATCCTCCGCTTGAGCTGCGCGTGACGGGCGTGAAGATACATAACTGGAAAAAGCGTCTGAACAGCGCGGGACCGTGTCCTGCGAATCCGGATTTCTCGGAGGAGCGGACGATCAGCCTGGTTCCCTACGGATGCACCAACCTTCGAATAGCGCAATTCCCGATCGCGGAAAGCCCCGGATCAGCGGGCTGATTTTTTCTTGCCGGAGAAACGGTACAGGATCAGCCCGTCTTCGTCGGTTTCCCTGGCAACATAGCCTTTGTCGGCCATCGTTTCCAGTTCCCTCCTGACTTCGTCCAGCGAAAATCGCGTGGCGGCGGCCGCGTCGGCCACGCTCAGATTGCCGTCGGCTTTTCTGGCGTAGCTCAAGAGCGCTTCCTGAATAAGCTTGGGCATCTGCTTTCTGAGCCTGCGCAGTTCCCTGAGCGAGCCGATCGTTTCCACCAGGCCCACGAAAGCGCTTAAGCCTCCGATGCAGATTCCCACCCACCACCAGCCGGAGGGCAGGAAGTACAGCCCAGCTCCAAAGGCGCCGCCGAGGATGATTCCCGTAGTCAAAGCGCCCGAACTCGATTTGTTTTTCTTGATCAGTTCTTCCATCCTGCGCGCGGGGTGGTTTTTGTCCTTGCGTCTATGCGCGGCCTGGATGTTGCTTGCCGGATGGCTGTGTATGTTTACCTGAATCTGGTCCGTATCCTGACTCAATTCGATTGACGCCTTCTGAAGCGTGCTTTCCACAAGCCGTTGCGTCAGCTTTTCCAGCTGGGCGCCTAAACCGTCGGCGGGGTGGGCCGATCTCGCCTCCTGAGGCGTTGGCGGCGGCGAGGTTTCCGGTACCGGAGGAATTTCCGTCTCAACCAGGGTTTTCGGAGCTTGTTCGGGTGATTTTCCGGTCTCGCAACCGGTAGCCAACTCGTATAATGCCAGAGACCGCGAAATGTTCTTTAGATCGGAGTCGTAAACTTCGCAGAATTCGACTTCCATCTTGTTTACCAGTTGCCTGTACACGTCATCGGATACGCATATTCCGCCGGGCCTGGCCTTATTCATGACTCTGGAGGCTATATTGACGCCGTTTCCGTAAACCCGGTCGCCTTCCTGCCAGATGTCGCCCAGATGCAGGCCTATTCGCGGCAGAATCTTGAAGAGCCCAGCCGCGTGGGTATTGCGGGCGCGCAAGGAAAACTGGATGAGCAAGGCGCATTGCGCTGCGGAAAGGGCGCTCTCGAACAATACCAGCATTCCCCCGGAATCCTGGTCTACGATCGTGCCATCGTGGTCGTGAATCAACGGAGTCGCGATGCCTCTGTGTTCATCCAGCAGCTCGATTGCGCGGGATTCGTTTTCGGAGGTCATTCGGGCGAAATCTGAAATTTCGATGAACATTACCACGGCGAGTCTTGTCGTCTTCATCTTGGCCTCGTTGTACATAAAATACCATGCAATTTAAATCCTGAACAGCGGAATGGGGCATTTGACAGCTGTCCTACATCGTATTAAACTGCTACCGTCGTTATGGAGAAAAAAAATGGCAGTCAAGAATTACGAGAAGATCATACAGGCTTCCCACGATTTCATAACGCTCATCGATAAAGACTACCGCTATGAATTCGTCAACGATTCCTATGCCCGCGAGCTTGGAATCCTGCCGGGAGACCTCGTCGGAAAGACCATCGGGGAAGTATGGGGCGAAAAAAAATTCAGCGACCGCATCAAGACCAGGATAGACCAATGTTTTGAAGGCCGGGAGTCCCACGACATCGACCAGTTCAAATTCGGCAAGACGACTAAATATATCCATGTCTCCTACTATCCCTATATAGAAAACGATGAAGTGACCCATGTCATGGTCTTCTCCAACGACGTCAGCATCATCAAGAAGCTGGAATCCAAGCTGCTGGACTTCGAGTTCAAGGACCCCACCACAGGGCTTTTCAACAGGCGATCCTTCGACATCGTGCTGGACATGGAGCTCGAGAAAGCCAGGCGGGCCTTCACGGATAAGATTCGCGCCGTACTTTTCATCAATCTGCGGAGCATATCGCATGTCAACAACTCGTTCGGGTATGAAATCGGTAATCTGCTGCTGGAAGCCACCGCCTTGAGGATCAAGGAAGCGCTCAGGGCGAGCGATTACGTATTCCGATTCGACGGCAAGGAATTCGCCGTCATCCTTACTACCATCAAACGCGGCGCGGATATTCCCATCGTAGCCGAAAACATCAGGAGCAAGACGGATTTCCCTTACAGCCACAAGGGTACCGTCATCAATATAGCGTGCAACATCGGCGTGGCGGTGTATCCGGACGACGGCGACTGCCGCGAGACCCTCGTCTCGCACGCGATGAGCGCCATGAACGAGGCCCGCGAGAAAAACGAGCCGCTGGTCATGTTCAATAAGGCATTGTACGAGCGCGGGCAGTACGTATCGCGGCTGCGGGCGGATATTCGCATCGCCTTCGTGGAGAAGCAGTTCTCCGCGTATTTCCAGCCCATCGTTGACTCGGCCGGCAGGATCATGGGCGCCGAGGCCTTGATACGATGGCAACACCCCGAGTTCGGGAACATACCGCCGGATATCTTCATACCCATCGCCGAGGAATCGGGAAATATCATGATGATAGGCAAATGGATACTCTTTCAGGTTTGCCGGGACATAAAGAGCCTGGGGGCGGATCTCGGCGACCGCTATATCTCGGTAAATCTATCCAGCAAGGAATTCGGCAGCCCCACGCTCGTCCAGGATATAAGCGAGCTCGTCAAGTCCGAAGGCATCGCGCGCGGCTCGTTGAAACTCGAGATAACCGAGAGCCAGAGCATGCAGGACATAGAAGCGGTAATCGGAAAGATAACCCACCTGGCGGCCCAGGGCACGGAAGTCTTCATCGACGATTTTGGCACGGGGTATTCTTCGCTGGCGTATATCAAGCGCCTGCCGGCCCGTACCATCAAGATAGACAAGTCATTCGTGGACAGGATCGCGGAAAACCCCGAGGATCTCGCCTTTATCCGCGGCGTCATAACCATGATAGAAAGCAAGAAGAAAAACGTGCTCGTGGAAGGCATTTCCGACCACACCCAATACACCCTCCTGCGCGACCTGGGCGTGCGCTACATGCAGGGATATTATTTCAGCAAGCCCTGCACCTTCTCCGATTTCCACGAGCTGCTCAAGCGCAATGAAGCCTTGCCGCAAAAAAAAATCGAGAATATTTGACCCAGCCGATTCCATCGACCAGCGGGATTTCGGGGAATCCTTCGATGAAATCCTCCTTGCGTTGTGTCCCCGCGCTCAAGAAGGCCCGCGTCAGGGTAACGAAAACCTGTCTCGACGGCCTGTCCGCGCGGAATTAAATTCGATTCCCCGAACGTTGCTATTTTAATCAAGAAATATGATACTAAATTAACTCTTATTTCTTTTAATTGCGATATACTCTGAATCACGCGGGAGGAACAGCATGAAAATTTTGGTGGCATTTATAAGCAAGACCGGAACGACGAAGGAAATCGCGGAGAGAATAGGCCTTGTTCTCGGTAAGAACGGGCATCAAGTCCAAGTCTCCACCTTGGGCGATGCAGGCGATTTTTCCGGTTTCGACCTGATCGTGCTCGGTTCTCCCATAAACGGCATGAGGTTTTTACCCGAGTTTCATTCGTTCATAGGAATGAACGCCTCGGAGCTGGCTAAAAAAAGGGTAGCCCTGTTCGCCGTTTCCTACATTCATGCGTACGGAAGAAAAATGTGGACGAAGCTGATAGAACGCGAAACGTCCAGAACCGCCGCCTCCGTAGGCACCCAGATCATGGAAATATTCGGCGGCCGCCTGGCGTCCAAGCCGACGGGAGGAATGACCTTCATGTTCGGCACGCCCAAGAATCCCGTGCTGGATCGCCGCGATTGGCAGGCCATCGAGGCCTGGGCCCAAAAGCTTTCGGGCTGAACGCTTGGAAAAAGGCCCTGTACAAAAAGCGATGCTGTGATATTGTGGGTAGCGAGCACCGCAAGGAGGCGCACGTGAACCACATGCAACAGTATGCCAAACTACTCATACAGGTCGGCATCAACTTACAGAAAAACCAGACACTCATCATCAGCTCCCCGACGGAATGCGCCGAGTTCGCGCGTTTGGCCCAGGTTGAAGCCTATAGCGCGGGAGCCCGCGAGGTAATCATGCGCTGGATGGACGAAAAATCCGCGCGGATAACCTTGGATATGGCGCCTGACGTGATATTTGACGAGTTTCCCGAATGGGGCAAGACTTTCTTCAACGGCTACGCGGAAAAAGGCGCCGCCTTCCTTTCGATCATGGCCTCGGATCCCGAGCTCATGAAAGACGTGGACCCCAAGCGCATAAGCCGCCAGAACAAGGCGCGCAGCACCGCTCTGGCGTATTTCCGTGAACGCCAGATGAGCAATAAAAACGTCTGGTGCGTGGCTTCCGTTCCTACCGTCGCGTGGGCGCTGAAAGTGTTTCCGGGCAAGACCGAAAGCCTGGCCGTGGAAGCCCTCTGGGCCGCCATCTACAAGGCGGTTCGTGTAGATCAGCCTGATCCCGTCAAGTCCTGGCGCGCGCACCAGGCGGCCCTGAATGTCCGGCTCGATTTCCTGCGCAAGAGCAATTTTGCCGGCCTCCGCTACAAAAACTCGCTGGGCACGGACTTCACGGTAGATTTGCCGACCGGGCACCAATGGTTCGGCGGCGGCGACGAATGTCCCGAGGGTTACGTGTTCGTGGCCAACATGCCCACCGAAGAAATCTTTACCATGCCCCACCGCACCGGCGCAAACGGCAAGATCGTCAGCTCGATGCCCCTGAACCACAACGGCAACCTCGTCGAGGATTTCTGGTTTCTGTTCAAGGACGGCCTGGTGGTGGACTACGGCGCAGGCAAGGGCCTGGCCACGCTCAAGGAGCTTCTGGACACGGACGAGGGCGCCAGGCGCCTCGGGGAAGTGGCCCTCGTGCCCCACGATTCGCCTATATCCAACTCGGGGATATTATTTTATAACACCCTGTTCGACGAGAACGCGTCGTGCCATTTCGCGCTCGGCAAGGCATACCCGACGTGCATCGCCGGCGGCACCGAGATGGACGTCGCCCAACTGGTCGCGGCCGGCGCCAACGACTCGCTTACCCACGTGGACTTCATGATAGGCAGCGCGGACCTGTCCATCGTTGGCGTCAAGGCGGACGGAAGCGAAACGGCGGTATTCGCCAACGGTAATTTCGCCTTCTAGATGAATTAATCCGATCTTCCAAAGGTCACGCGCATCGTGGCCTTTGGAAGCGGTCCGGGTTTATTTTCCGGTCCACAGGGCATCCAGTTTTTTGAGCCTGCCGTCGCTTTCCAGCGCCTGGAATCCTTTGTCGAAATCATCGAGTATGGCTTGGACCCGGGGATTGCCGCTCGCGCCCATGCAGTATTCGAAAGCCGAGCCGAATGCGGGCAGCTTCCTGAATTTTCCGGCGATTCCATTCCGGTTCAGGTAGCGGTCGTGATTGGCCTCGTAGCCGATGAACGCGTCGATCCGCCTGGCCTCAAGCATCAGGAAACCTTCCTCGATGGTATTTACCGGTAATTTTGAAAATTGGCCGCTGTTCATAAAATCATCGCCATAGCTCCATGAGCTCATGAGGCCGACGTTTTTTCCTTTGAGCGAATCGAGGTTTTTCCATTCCAGGCTGGAGTTGGCGTTGACGTACGGCAGGTATTTTATCGTGTACACCGGTTTTTTGGAGAAGGTAAAATCCAGTTTGCGTTCGGCGTTGACGCTGGCCGGATAGATAATGTCCACGACTCCGGATTTGCACATGCTCAAGGCCCTGGCCCAGGGGTAAAGCCTCAGCCTGATGGTATATCCCTGCCTGTGTAAAATTTCCCTCACGTATTCCCACGCGATCCCGACGAGGCGCTTTGAGTCGCTGCCTGCGGGAATGACTTCCTCGCTCGAGTCAAGGTCGAAGCTTTCGTTGCCGACCGTGGCCACGATTACTTCCTTGGGTTGTACGGCAACGGTCTTGCCCTGACCATGAGCCTGAGCGGCGACGGCCAGGACGCAGAACAGGATAATCAATTTTTTTTCCATTGATTCCCCCCCCTGCGCTCAAGGATAGGCCCCCGAATCGCGTAATTCAAGGGCCGGTGATAAAATTATTTTCCCAGGAATTCCAGGTCGATGCCGGAGAAATCATGCTCCACTCCCAGTTCGTCCAGAATCTGGGAAACCTGGCCGCGATGGTGGGTGCCGTGCATCGTCATCTGGCTCAGGATAAAATGCAGCGGGACGGACTCGGGTTTGCCGTCGTACCAGTCCAGCTTTACCGGAAGCGAAAAATCATTTTCGCCCAGCGAAGATACGAGATCCACGGTGGCCTGGTCGGCCTCTGCGCAGAATTTTTTTACGGCGGTCCACTGGGCGTCGGTATAGGTCTTGTCCAGCTCCTTGAAGCCTGCAAGTACCGGAAGCTGCTTTTCCGAGGCGGGAACGGATGCCCGGATGAGCCCGTGCATGTAGGCGTTGCCGCCCACGATATGGCGGAACAAGGTTCCCAGGTTGCCGAAATAACCTTTACGGGCTTCTTCGCGCACGGCCGGGCTCAGGGCATCGATCAAGCCCATTACGGTGTTGTTGGCTTTTTGCGCGTGGCGCGCGTACATGAGGAGTGATTGTTTCATGCGTTCCTTCTTTCCTTTAGTTTTCTTTTCAGCTCATCGCCATACAGCATGAGCGATAATCCTGCGAGTACCAGGGGAAATCCGAAAAACAGGTAAGGCGTCGCGCGCTCTCCGCTCGCCAATCCCAGCAGTACGGCGATAAGCGGATTGACGAGCGAGTAGCTGGAAATGCGGAAGCTCGGTTCATTGGCCAGGAGGTGGTTGTAGGCAACCAGGGTAAGGGAGCCGAATACCGCGAGGTAGCCCACGCTGAAAAAAGACCAGGCGGAAGCGCTCGAAAGCAGCGTCAGCATCGAAGGGTCGTTGATTATTCCTATGGAGAAACTTGCGATTCCCGCCACCAGCATCTGTATCATCGTGGAGATGAACACGTCCTTGGCCTTGGGAAGCGCCTTGGCCGCGCTCGTGCCGAAACCCCAGGACAGGACGCCCAGCACGGCGATGAGTACCGCCGGTCCCAGGCTGCCGGCGATGGAGGTGCCGTTGTACAGGAGCACGGCGATGCCGGCCACCCCTACGACGACGCCGCCGAAGCGCACGGCGGAAATCTTGGCGCGGTATAAAAGCAGGTTGAACAAAGCCACGTAGATGGGCATGCATGCCACGATGAGGCTGGCGGCATAGCTGGGGATTATTTTTTCGGCGATCGTGATGAGGCCGTTGCCCAGGAGCAGGAGCAATACGCCCAGCGCGGCCGAACCCAGTATCTCCTTGAACGACGGCAGGTTTTTAAAGGCTTTCGCGCGCAATGCCAGGGCTGCGATGATCACCGCGCCGCTCAAGAAGCGGATGCTTACCACGAGGGGGGCCGGAATCGTTTCCACAGCCGCCTTAATGAAGAAATACGTGGAACCCCACACGACGTACACCATGGCATAGCATAAACCGATGATTGCCTTGTCTCGCCTAGCGGGAGTCATAGTGTACCTGCGCCTTTACTATTTCACCGATGTTGGCTTCCGCCCAACTGCGCAACGCTGCGATCGGCTGCCGCAAGGTCTGCCCCAAGTTTGTCAGTTCATATTCCACCCGCAGCGGCACCTCTGCGTATACGGTGCGCGTAATGAGGCCGTCGCGTTCCAGTTCCCGCAAGGTCTGCGTCAGCATTTTCTGGGATATGCCTTCAATCTCGCGTTGCAGTTCGGAAAATCGCCGCATGCGAACCTCCAAGAGGCCCATGATCAAAGTAGTCCACTTGTCCCCGATCCTGTCCAGCACCATGCGCGTTGGGCAGTTTTTTTTATAGACGTTGGGAGCGAGATCGTTGGTTTCCATAGTTTGTGTAGCTTACTTTAAAGTGCCAGATTTTGAATAGGGGGTAAGTATATTATAGTAACCATGAAATTCGATAAAGGAGTTTTCCCCATGGTATCGCGATGGCTGCCTGCCTTTGCGCTGATTCCCCGCCGGCATGAGAAACATTCCGAGACCTTCAACGTGCTGGACGGCGAAGTGGAGTAGCGAGCGCCCAGCGTGTTTAGCATCTTGCGATTTTCGGTTTCCAAGGATAGACTGGTGGCACAGAGTCTGACCCTGTGCCAATTTTTTTTCGCTGGAGAATCGCATGTTTGCAACGTCAACCTACTTAAATAGAAGACAAGCTCTCGTATCATTGATGCGGGCTTCAGGCTCTACAGGCCTTCTGTCTTTCGCGGGCAACGCGGAATGCGGCATGAGCTATCGCGACAATACGTATAAATTCAGGCAGGACAGCAGCTTTCTTTATTTCTTCGGTTTGGATCAACCGGATTTAGGCGCGACCCTCGATCTCGATTCGGGAGAGTGCGTTTTATTCGCCGATGACGCGAGCATCGACATGATCGTGTGGACAGGCCCTCTGCCCACGGCGCAGGACTTGGCGGGCCAGGCTGGAGTCGCAAAGACCGAACGCCTCGCCGCCTTCGAGGAACGCCTCATGGCGGCAAAAAAGGCGGGACGAAAAATTCACTGCCTGCCTGAGTATCGCGCCGAACACGAGCTTCGGAACAGGCGGATTTTCGGTGATTCCTTCGAGGCATCCGTGCCGTTCATCAACGCGATCGTACAACTGCGCGAGATCAAGTCTGCCGAGGAAATAGCGGAGATCGAATTGGCGGTGGCGACCGCGCACGAGATGCACCTGAGCGCGGCGCGCTTTGCCAAGGTAGGCATGACCGAGGCCCGGATAATCGGCAAGATAACCGAAATAGCCCAAGCCGCCGGCGGAGACCTGTCGTTTCCGGCTATCGGCACTATCCATGGCGAAACGCTGCACAACCATTTTCACGGCAACGTACTCGAGGAAGGCCAGCTGTTCCTCCTGGATTCCGGCGCCGAGACCGCGATGCATTACGCCTCCGACCTGACGACCACCTTTCCCGTTAGCAAGAAATTCACCGCGTTCCAGAAAGACATGTACGAAATCACGCGCAGCGCGCATTTCAAGGGCGTCGAGGCCATCAAGCCCGGCGACCCGTTCATGAACGTGCATCTCGCGTCCTGCCTCGAGGTAATCGAAGGCCTTAAAACCATGGGCATCATGAAAGGTTCCGCGCGCGACGCGCTCGCAGCCGGCGCGCATACCTTGTTCTTTCCCTGCGGAACCGGCCACATGATGGGCTTGGACGTGCACGACATGGAAAACCTCGGCGAGATATACGTGGGCTACGCGGGCAAGCCCCGCGACGCGCGCTTCGGCTTCAAGTCGCTGCGCCTGGGCAAGCCGGTAAAGCCGGGTTTCGTCGTAACCGTTGAACCGGGCATCTATTTTATTCCCGAGCTCATCGACCTGCGCGAGGCTGAAGGCGCCTTCAAGGAATTCGTAAACTACGACAAGCTGAAGACACTGCGCACCCAGGGCGGCTGCAGGCTGGAGGAAGATTACCTCGTAACGGAAACCGGTTCCCGCCTCCTCGGGGCTCCCGGATATCCGTTGTCCGTGGCTGAGGTAGAGGACCTCAGGAGAGCGTAGTCCTGATCGAAAATACCATGCGCACGTCTTTTCTGGTTATCGGCGGCGGCATCATCGGTCTCTCTACCGCCTGGCATCTGCAGCGTGAAAATCCCGATTCCTCCGTGGCGCTCGTCGAGGCAAAAGCCCGTACCTGCTCGGGCAACAGCGCGAAGAGCGCAGCGCTCTACAGGAATTTATACAGCTCCCGTACGGCGCGCATGCTGTCCGAGAGCTCCATTTCGTATTACCTGCAAATCGCCGACCAGATCGCCCTCAAGCCCAGCGGCTATCTATGGACGTTTTCCGAAGCCCAGTGGCGCAATTACGAAAGCGACGCGAGGCTCCTGGCTTCGAGCGCCCGCGACGCACGCATCCTGAGCCGAGCGGAAATCCTTCAGCTCTACCGCTTTGGCGCGCACGACGACGGCGACGATCGCGTGGGCTCAGCCCTCATGGGCAAGCGCTGCGGATCGCTTTCTGCGCAATTGCTGGCGGCGCACTACGAAAAACTTTTTTTGGCCGCGGGCGGCATCATCCATCGGGGGCGGCCCATCGCCGGCTTTCGGCTCAGTTCCGGGGCTGCGAAAAATTTTATCGCGGCGGTGGACGAGGCCGGCGAATCCCTGGAGGCCGATACCTTCATCGCGGCTACCGGCTGCTGGCTTCAGGATCTTCTGGGACCGGTTGGAATCGCCTCGGGCGTATATTCCAAGAAACGCCAACTGTTTACGGTGAATCTCGAAAAATCGGAATTACTCTACGCAGAACTGTCGGACGGTACTCTTCCACCCAATATCATTCTGCCTGCGAGCGGCGTGTACCTGAAACCCATACCCGAGAGGAACTGTTTCGTGGCGGGGCGCGCCGACGACCTGGGGCGCGCGTTCGAGCATCCCTACGGGCCTGTCTCCGCAGCCAAACCCGAACCTGAATATTTTGAAACGATGATAGCGCCGGAACTGCGCAGACATTTTCCCGCCCTGGCGCGCGAGTTTCCCGACGCGCTGCCTCTGGCCAATTCCTGGGCCGGGCACTACGACTACTACTGGCCCGATCGCAACCCGGTCGTGGAACGCGTCGCCAATCTTGTCTGGGTAGGCGGATCCTCGGGCTCCGGCATCATGAAGGCTGACGCCATCGGCCGCATCGCCGCAGGCAAGGCGACGGGCGTTCCCGAGGTAATCTTGCCGCAGGCGGGATTCCACGGCGAGGATCATGCCTTTGCCGTCGACGACCTTTCGCTTCGAAACCGGAACGTGGAACGCGAAACGCTCGTTCTCTAGATTCATTCCTTTTTTGAGGAGTACGCGTGCAGGCTATCCATATAGAGATTGAGGCGGGCAAGGCCCTCGCCGTAATCGGGGCCAAGGCCAGCGGCAAGACGACGCTGTGCCGCTTGCTTGCGTCGCTGCCGGTCGAAAAAGATTTCCGCCGGGCAGTATTCCTGAACGGCATGCAGCTGTCAGACAAAGTCCGCGGAAAAAATAACGGAACCCCCGTCCTCGTGGACATAGACGGGGCGGGGCGGCTCATTCCCGGCCTCAGCGTCGCGGAAAATATATTCCTGGACCGTCAATGCACCGATTCGCTCGGACGCATCAACTGGAGCCAGCTCTTCTCTGAGACCGCTAATATTTTCGCGAAGCTGGGCATAAAGGATCTTTTGCCCGATTCCCAGGCGGCGGGCTTGTCGCTGCATCAAAAGATCGAAGTGCTTCTGTGCCAGCTATTCGCCAGGAACACCAGGCTTTACATTATCGACGAGATAACCAAGTACATCTCCGTGACGGAGTCCGCAGCCTTGCTAGGGGCCATCGCCTCGCTAAAATCCTTGGGCGCCAGCGTAATTTTCATACCGTATCGCATCGAGGAGCTGGCTTGTTTCACCGACACGGTAGCCATCCTCCATCGCGGCGAGATCAACGGGCCCATCCTGAATTTCGCGAGCGTGAGCTATGAGCATATCATCAATGTGATGATGGGCAGGGAACAGGACGACAGCGCCGTCGCGGGCAGGTTCATTTCCCGGTTCAGCGCAACGGAGCGCGAGATGGAAGTGGTCATGTACGCCGCCAAGGGACTTTCCAACGAGGACATCGCCGAGCGCCTGTGCATTTCGGTGGGTACGGTAAAAAACCACGTGTATAACCTGTTCCAAAAGACGGGCGTGAAGAATCGCGTGGAGCTGTGCAACCTCATCAAGCTTCAATAATCGCCAAAATCCGGGAGCGTTTTCTCCAGTGACCATTAACTCGCCAATGATCGCGACGATAGCCGTGGGTTAAATAACAGGCACTTAAATTATTTCCTATAACTAAAGTACCAGATCGCCGTAAAACCGCGTGCCAAGTTAAAACAGTACTTTAGTCACATTGACGAATCCGCGGTTCGGCTTGAATCTGTCGCATCACGCAAGAAAAACCCAGGAGGAATTTTTATGGCACGAGGAACAAGGTTCGCGATAGGCATCGCGGTCGCGCTGATGGCTCTTATGTTGGTCGTATCATGCGACAAAGTCCAGAAGGCCGGCGGCAAAATCAAGATAGGCTTCATATTGAAGACGATGCAGGAAGAGCGATACCAGAAAGACAAGGCGTACTTTACCGCCAAGGCCGAATCGCTGGGCGCCGAGGTCATCTTCGATTCCTGCAACAACGACGAGCAGATCCAGTTGGCTAAATTCGAGAACATGCTGTCCAAAGGCGTCGACGTCATCGTACTGCAGCCGGTCAATACCGGAACCGCGGGCAACATGGTAAAGATGGCCAAGAAAGAAAAAGTAATCGTCGTGGGCTACGACTCCCTCCTTGAAAACGGACCTCTGGATGTGCACATTATGCATAACGCGTTCGAGGTAGGCGTTCTCGAGGCAAAAGCTTTCGTGGAATGGATGGTTGCCAAAGGCCTCAAGGAAGCCAGCGTCGTCATCATCAAGGGACAGGCCGGAGATTCCTACGCCAACGACCTTACCCGCGGCGTCAAGTCCATCCTGTCCACCCACGCCGAGGTGAAGATCCTCGATGAGCAGTCCCATGAAGGCTGGTCCACGGACAAAGCCATGGCCACCGCGGAAAACGTGCTTTCCAAGTACAATAATAAAATCGACGCGTTCCTGTGCAATAACTCAGGTTTGGCCCGTGGCGTGCTCGCTGCGCTCAAAGCCCAGAACCTGGCCTCGGTAGACAAGGTTTTCGTCGCCGGCGCCGATGCCGACCTTATCAACGTGCGCTTCGTAGCCCAGGGAATCCAGGGCGTGGAAGTATACGCCGCCATCAAGCCGCTCGCCGAGATTGCCGCTGAGGCCGCGTTCATGCTCGCAAGCGACAAGAAGACTCCGGCCGTCGACGTGCTTAAGGATAAATTCTCGTACACGATGGTGAACAACGGTTTCCAGGACGTCATGGTCATCAACGCGAATATCTACCTAGTAACGAAAGATACCATTCGCGACACCGTAATCAAGCTCGAATACCTCACCGAAGCGCAGGTCTATTCGGCCGACTGATCTTGATCGGCGGAACCAAAAAGCGGACGGCGCGAATCCCGTCCGCTTGTGCAAGCAAGGAGCAGGTATGGGTAACATTGCCCTGAGAATGGAAAATATCGTCAAGGATTTTCCCGGCGTCCGCGCGCTCAATAGCGTAAATTTCGAGGCGCGCTATAACGAAGTCCTCGCATTGGTGGGCGAGAACGGAGCGGGAAAATCGACTCTCATGAAAGTCCTAAGCGGCGTGTGGCCGTACCCGGAGTACCAAGGCTCTATTTACGTGAACGGCGAGGAAAAAAGGTTTTCCGGCACCAAAGACGCCGAATCCAGCGGTATCGCCATAATTTACCAAGAACTCAATCTTATCGGCGACCTGACCGTGGCGGAAAATATCCTCATGGATAGGCAGAATACCGGGGTTTTCGGCCAGATAAACTGGAGCTCAGTGTATTCGGAAGCCCAGAAATACCTCGACATGCTCGAGGTCGACGACGTAAAGCCTACGGATAAAATATGCGACCTGACCGTGGGAAAGCAGCAGCTCGTGGAAATCGCCAAGGCGCTTTCCACGAATGCCAAGATCATTATTTTCGACGAGCCCACATCGGCCCTCTCCGAGGCTGAGGCATCGACCCTTTTCAAGACCATTCGCAGGCTTCGCGACAGCGGCGTGTGCGGCATCTATATTTCCCATAAAATGGACGAGATCGCGCAGATCGCCGACAGGATCGCCATACTTCGCGACGGCGAGACCATCGGGGAATCCTGCGCCGTCGATGAAATATCGCTGGATGAGATCATCAACCGGATGGTGGGCCGGAAGCTCAACGACATGTACCCGAAAGAAAACTTTACCCGCGGCAGGAAAGTCCTGGAAGTCCGCGATTTCCGCGTATCGCATCCCTTCATACCCGGCGAGAACATCGTGAAAGGCGTTTCCTTCGAGGCGTACGAAGGCGAGATACTGGGTATCGCCGGCCTCATGGGCTCGGGCCGTAGCGAGCTGGTAACGGGCATATTCGGAGCCTTCGCCTCGGAAACCTCGGGCGAGGTGCTGATCGACGGCAAGAGCGTGCATATCAAGTCGCCGCGCGACGCCATCGAATTGGGCATTGCCCTCATCACCGAAGACCGCAAAACCTTCGGCATAATACCCGGGCAAAGCGTATCGTCCAACATGATGCTGTGCTCGCTGGAGTCCGTCTCCAACGCGATGGGAATAATAGACCGCGGCAAGGAACGCACCGTGGCGGAAGATTACGTGAACAGGCTCTCCATCAAGGTGCCGTCGCTGGAAGTATCGGTGGACAAGCTCTCCGGGGGCAACCAGCAAAAAGTAATCGTGAGCAAATGGCTCAACACCAAGCCAAGGATTTTAATACTGGACGAGCCTACCAGGGGCATCGACGTAGGCGCCAAGGTAGAGATCTACCGCATCATGAATTCGCTCGTCAAGCAGGGCGTCGTGGTAATCATGATTTCCTCGGAACTTCAGGAAGTCGTGGGCATGAGCGACCGGGTACTCGTGATGGCGGAAGGCGAGCTGAAGGCCTGCCTGACCAAAGAAGAAATCTCAAGGGAAGCGATTATGAAAAGCTGCATAAAGACAAGGGAAGGGCGCCTACGATGAAAAAGTTCCTCAGGGATAACGCGACACTGATAGCGCTCGTCGCGTTGATCGTCGGCATGAGCGTACTCGACTCTTCATTTTTTACGCCGCGCAACCTAAGCAATCTCGTGCGACAGGTAACCATCATCGGCATAATCAGCGTGGGCATGACCTGGGTGATCCTCTTGGGCGGCATCGACCTTTCCGTAGGATCGGTAGCAGGGCTCGCCGCCATCGTGGTTACGCTCCTCATGAAGGCGGGCGTCAACGTCTGGCTTTCCATCGGCATAACCGTGCTGACAACCGGCGTGCTCATCGGCGCCTGGAACGGTTTCTGGGTCGCGAAATTCAAGATGCCGCCGTTCATCATCACGCTGGGCATGATGACCATAGCGCGCGGCCTTGCGTTGACGCTGTCTGACGGAACCTCGGTTCCGGTTACCGATTCCTCCTTTGCGCGGATCGGCGGGGAGTACCTGCCCATCGTCGCCAGCGGACTTTTGCTGGCAGCGGGGTATTTCGTGTTCCTCTTCGCGCAGTACAGCAATATTCTGCAGAAGAAGAAATACAAGCTGCGCATCGTCAAAATTGAAGAGATTGTGCGCTTCGTATCCGTGACGCTTACCTTCGGCTTGATGTTCTACGTGTTCACGAGCTACCAGGGCATACCGCTTCCCGTTATAATTTTCGCCACGGCGGCCTTGATAGGCGGCTTCATACTTTCCAGCACGAGATTCGGCCGGCGCATCTACGCCATAGGCGGAAACGAGGAGGCAGCCAGGCTCTCGGGCATCAATGTGTTCAAGACCGTCACCGTGGTATACACGGCGGCCGCGTTCCTGGCGTCCATTTCCGGCATCATGCTCGCGTCGCGACTCGACGGCGCATCTCCGAACCTCGGCAACATGTTCGAGTTGGACGCGATCGCCTCGGTAGTCATCGGCGGTACGTCGCTTTCGGGAGGAATCGGCACGATAGCCGGCACTATCGTGGGTACGTTCATCATAGGAGTATTGAACAACGGGATGAGTCTTTTGGGCGTAAACATGTTTTATCAGCTCATGATCAAGGGCTTCATCATCATCTTTGCCGTTCTGTTCGATATTCTCAATAAAAAACGCCGGGCTTGAGGTTTTTTCCCTGCGCGCTTTCCGGGGATCGGGCGATTTTGGCTGCCTGCGTAAGCAGGCGGCCTTTTTTCAAAAGGCGGTCTTTTTGACAGCCTGCGGCGCATGAATTATATTTGAACGATGATACGCAAGATCGGCGGGCTCTTATATCGTACCGCGGGAATCATCCTTGTTTGGGCAAGCTTCGTTCTGATGCAGGGCTGCCATCGCGAAAACCGCGGAGGCGCGGCAGCGGTTCCGGTGGCAGACGATCTTCTCTTGCCCATCGTGGGCATCGGTCCCCATAATGAAACCCCTTCAACGATCGCCGATTTGCGCCGAATTCTTAAAAATGTAAAACCCGGAAGTTTTAACCGGGAAAATTCCGAGATAGCCCTCTGCATGCACGATTTATACAATGACTGGTCGCAAGCCATCGTTCGTGGAATCACCGCTACGCTGGATCTGTATGGCCTGCAGCTTTCCGTCGTCACCGATGGCGAGTTTAATATTAACAAACAGCTCAAGGATATCGATAACGTAATTTCGCTGAAGCCGCGCGTCATGATCGTCTTGCCCTTGGACGTGGACGCGGTGGTTCCCGTTTTAAGAAAAGCCGTGGAAACAGGAATCCAGCTGGCGTTCATCGACGCAGTACCCACCGGCTTTACCGCGAAAAAAGAGTATATTGCCTGGGCCGTCGGCGACGCGTACGTGATGGGAAAAGGCAGCGCGGAATTGCTGTGCGACTACTTGGGCAACAAAGGATCCATCGCGCTCCTGCACTGGAAAAACAAGATGTTTACCGTGGACAAGCGCTCCGAGGCGGCCCTGGACGTCGTGGGCGGACGTCCGGGGATAACTCTCGTGGAACAACTGTATTTCAAGGATTTTTCCGAGATAAACGGACTGGTGAGCTCCCTTCTCGAGCGGCATCCCGATCTCGGCGGCTTGTGGGCGGTGTGGGATACGCCCGCATTCGAGGCGATCGGCGCTATAAAGGCGAAATCCGCCCGAACGGTCGTTACCGCCTCGGATATGAGCGCGGACGTAGCGAGAGCTATCGCGAAAAACGATGTCATGATCGGCACGACGGTGGATCATCCCTACGATCAAGGTGTCATCGAGGCGCTGATCGCGGTAGCCATTTTGGCGCAGGTGGAGATTCCTCCGTATTTCGTGGTTCCCGCCGAGAAAGTCACGAAGGAAAACCTGGGGGCCGCGTGGAAACGAATGTATCACGCGCCATTGCCTGAAAATTTTGAGGACCTGCCGAAAGGCGACTGAAGCATTACGATGAGACAACCCGGCATTCGACAGAGAAAACGGCTTCCTGCCCTGGTCTTTTATATTCTGGGCGTACTGTTCCTCGTTGTTTCAATATCCCTGGCGTTTTTCGCGATCCACTCCAGCGGGGTCGATTTTACGCAGGGGATGCGTAATCTCCATGCCATACAGGAGCTCCGCGCCTTGATCGCCAATGTTTCCCAATGGCAATCCGTGATGCAGTCGTCCATGGATTCCCCGGAACGCTATCTTGCCCGGAGGAACCTCACGAAATTTACGGGCGAGATCCTTGCCATCATCGAGGCACCGGAAATGGCCAGGCGCGAGGCGAATGCCGAACTCGTCGCCAGCGCGCGGAAGATGCTGGCGGCGCTGGAGAGCCTCCGCGATACTCCCGTCGCGAGACAGGAAAAATCCGTAGACCTGTATGTCTCATTCCGGTCCATAGCGGAAATTACGGAATATAAGGCATACAAGCTCCAGGAAAAAATGCTTATGGAGACGAATGCGATCAATTCCCGTAGATTCATAACTCTCGTGCTTTTCCTGCTTCTTGAAGTCGCCATACTGGCCGTCTTGGCTTCCCTGCTGGTGCGCGACATTCAAAAACGCAAACTTGCCGAAAAAAGCGTCATCAGCATCAAGACTTATCTCGATAACGTAATCAACTCGATCTCGTCCCAGCTTGTCAGCATCGACACGGTCGGTACGATCGTCAACTGCAATATCTCAGCGCTGGCAGCCTTGGGGCTTTCAGCGGAAGACGTCATCGGCCGGAACGTTGCGGGGGCGTACCCTTTCCTCAAGCCGCTTATGGAGGAATTGCTGCGTACGCTTTCGGCGAAAACCGTCTTTGAGAGACTCGCGCTTCCCGTTCCCGGCCCGGACAGGCGAGAAGTTTTCGTTGACATAAAATCGTATCCGCTCATTACCGAAAACGGCGTGGAAGGCGCGGTTTTATGGCTTGACGATGTGAGCAACAAGATAAAGCTGGAGGAGCAGCTGCGGCAAACCCAGAAAATGAACGTGGTCGGCCAGCTTGCCGGAGGGGTTGCCCATGACTTCAACAACAGCCTCATGGGCATAATCGGCGCGGCGGAGCTCCTGAAACTGGGAACCGCCTCGCTATCGGAGCGCGAGGAGTACCTTCAGATGATCCTTACCGCGGCAAACAGGGCGGGGGACCTTACTAAAAAATTACTTTTGTTCTCGCATAAGGCCCATAGGGCGAGCACGGTCGTGGACCTGGCCGGCATCGTCGAGGACACTGTCGCGCTTTTGCGCAGGACCATCGATAAAGGCATCGAAGTGATGGTGGTCAACGAGGCGGACCGGACGATGGTCGTAGGCGATGATTCGCTCCTGCAAAACTGTTTCATGAACCTGGGCATCAACGCGAGCCACGCGATTCTGAAAGAAGGCTCCCTGACGTTCACCCTTGTCAATCGCGTCTTGGACAGGGAATTCTGCTCGGGTTCTTCCTTCAAGATAGCGCCCGGCGAATACCTCGAGGTGTCCGTGCGCGATACCGGTCACGGAATGTCCCCTGAAATAGTTTCCCGGATATTCGAGCCGTTTTTTACCACGAAAGAACAGGGAAGGGGCACCGGACTGGGCTTGGCCGGCGTCTACGGAACCGTCGTGGACCACCATGGCGCCCTCGACGTGGATTCCGAAGTCGGCGTCGGCACCGTGTTTCGCCTCTATTTTCCGCTGGCCGCCGGCCAGGCGTCGGTTGTTTCGCGGGAGGATGCCGCCACCCACGGTACGGGTACCATTCTGCTCGCGGACGACGAGGAGCTTATCCGCGTCACGACGAAGGCGCTTTTGGAGGGCTTGGGTTATAAGGTTATAATCGCGGAGAACGGCGTGCAGTGCGTCGCGCGGTTCCAGGAGAACCGACCGAACGTAGACCTGGTGCTTTTGGACATGGTCATGCCCATCATGGGCGGGCGCGACGCGTTCAAGCGGATCAGGGCGATAGACCCGCTGATACCGGTAATAATCGCGTCGGGTTTTTCCAAGGAAGAGGACCTGGAATCGGCGCGCGAGCAGGGCGTCAGCGGTTTTCTTAACAAGCCGTTTAGGCGGGTCGAGCTTTCCCTGACCGTGGCGAAGTGCATGCGGAACAGGGCTTAGAAGCTGCGCTTAGAAGCTGCGCTTAGAAGCTGCGCTTAGAAGCTGCGCTTAAAAGCGGCGCTCATGATTCCGCCGTGGCTTTCTTGGGCGAGAATATTATATATTTTCGAGTCGCGAAATTAAACGAGAATACGACCAGGCCGCAGATTATCTTGGAGATAAGGTAGTGGACGGAAAACGTCTCCGTAATGAACCAGATCAGGACCAGGTTCAATCCCGCCCCGACTGCGGCAAGGATCAGGAATGCCGAATATTGCGCTATTCCGGCGCTTGCTCGCCGGCGGGGAAAAACCCAAGACCGGCTCAGCACGAAGACGACGCTGGAACCCAGTATGAAACCGAGCGTCGCGGCGACCGGATAGAATAGCTTCAATTTGTCCACGAGGAGGAACAGGCAGGAGAAATCCACCGCGAAACCCAGCGCGCTCGAGACGGCGGATTTGACCAGGTGATCCGAAAATCTCCCCGTCGGCGCGCCGAGCCTTTTTTTTAATGCCGAAAAATTCATGCGCGGTAGGATCCGAGGTATTTTTCGTAGGTCTCCCGAAGCTGCGTAACGAGCGCGTCGTCCAGGCCCGAGCTTCCCTTGTCGATCGTTTCCAGAAGCGTTATGGAAATTTTCAACGCCGCATCGAGCGGTTCCGTGAATTCCTTGCCCTTTTTCTCCGTGCTCGTCGATGAGAATGCGGTTCGGAAAAACCGCTCGAGTTGCGTAAGGATGATATCGACGTTTATTACGGAAGCATCCGCGCCGTCCGCGTATTGCTGCAGAGTCGCATCGATGAGTTCAAGCTTGTCGCGCATGCGTGATTCTCCTTATTAGTATTTGAGTATACGATGCTCTCAAGGGAAAGGCAATTATCGCGGGGACTGCAAGCTTCCTTGCCCACTCGCCTTGTTTGGAGTATCCTTCCGTGCCGAAACCCATGGTTGCTTGCCGTGATTTCCGGATTTTATACGTGGAGTACTAAGATGAAGGCAGTTGTTCAGCGCGTAAGCGATGCCACCGTTACGGTTGGCGGAAGGGTATGCGGAGCCGTCGGCAAAGGGCTGCTCGTGTATCTTGGAGTAGGCAGGGATGACGGCCCGGCGGACATCGCCTGGCTTGCCGAAAAAATCTCCTTTCTGCGAATTTTCGAGGATGCCGAAGGAAAAATGAACCTTTCGGTACGGGATGTTTCCGGAGGGGTCCTGGTCGTTTCGCAGTTCACGCTGTACGCGGACGCCAAAAAAGGGCGGAGACCCTCGTATTCCGGCGCCGCGGAGCCTGCTGCGGCGAATGCCCTGTACGAGGATTTCAAGAAGGAAATCCTCAAGCATGCGCCTACGGTGTCAAGCGGTGAATTCGGGGCGAGCATGGACGTGCGCTACACGAACAATGGGCCCGTCACCATCATCTTGGACACGAAGGACGCGCTCTGATTCTTCAGTATCCGGAAACGCGGTTCCTGCCGGTGTTCTTGGACAGGTACAGGTATTGGTCGGAACGCGCAATGAGGCTGTCCATGGTATCTCCGTCCTTGAGGCCGGCTATCCCGATGCTGATGGTTATCTGCCAGGGAACCTGTTCGAAATGGGCGGCGGCCACGCCGTCGCGTATGCGGTTCGCGATGAACTGGGTGAGCTCGGAATTGGACTGGACGATATAGACGATGAATTCTTCGCCGCCGTACCGGGCTACCGTGTCGCTCGTGCGCACGAATGTCTGTATGGTATTCGCGACGCCCTTCAGGACCTCGTCGCCCACGGCATGGCCGAGCTTGTCGTTGACTTTCTTGAAGTGGTCGATATCGATCATGAGGATGTGCAGCTGCTCCCGATACCGCACCGCCCTGGTAAAGAGGTGCGTCGCGGTCTGCTGCATGTATCGCCGGTTATATAATCCCGTCAGCGTGTCCCGATTGGAAAGATTCCATAGCTCCTTGTTCTCCAGCTCGAGCGATCTGAGGCGTTCCATTCCCGGAAGCACGTTTTTTCGAATGATGTCCGTGCACATCAGCGTAAGGGACAGCGAAAAGAAAAAAATCGTAAAATCTTCGAAATCTATGTTTTTTGTCAGGTAGAATTTCAACGCCGCCATCGACAGGACGCTTGCCGTTACCGTCGCCAATAAAAATTTCGGCATATTCCAATAGGTAAATCCGAGGATCAGCATACCCGGAAAAAGCAGTACGGGAACCATTCTCGCGAGGATATCCAGGGAGCAGATCGAGAGAACCAAGATTACCGCAAATACGGCTATGATTTTATTGGAGGATGTAAACCTGCTTAACGTGGGTTTTTGCCTGTGCAGGAGCATGTCCAAGCTAAGTAACAGCGTAAGGAGCACGATGCCGCCGGGTATGGCTATTCTCGCCAGGTAGAGCCGTTCGCCTATCTCTGGGTTTCTCCACAGCGCGGCGCGTAGGGCGAGTACCAAGGACGTAAAGAAAAGCATGACGAGAAAATTCACCTTGCGGCTGATGGTGTACTTTTGATCCGAGTCCGGGTAAGCCGTCTTTGCGGTTTCAAGCGCTTGCATGGGTTTGCTTTTTACCTGTCAGGAAATATCTCGAGCGCGAGACGGCGATGCCTTCGAACGAGCCCTGTTCCTTCAAGAGCGGGCGGATTGCGTCCGATACGGCCGCGACGGTTTTTTCCGAGACGTACAGGGCCCCGGACTCGGCGAATTTCCTGCCGAGATGATAAATAAAATTAACGTCGCTTGAAATGACGTTTCCTGTCTGTCCGGGCTTTTGCCAGATGGTCGTGCCGGTATGCATCGCGAAGCGGAGCCGCCCGGGAATCCGGAGACCCAGCTTTTCGTAGGAGAACAGCGCGTTGCCCAGGATGAGCTGCAGGCTGATGCCCACGGCAAGCGAGGTTTTTTCCACCGGAAAGAGGGCGAGCAGCGATTGTCCGTCGCTCATCCATACCCTGCCGTCCGCCGCCTGAAGCTCATAGCCGATGCCTTTCACGAAATCTTCCTTGAGCCTCGTGAAGCGCTGTTCGCCCAGGGTCTTCTTGATGCTTTCCGCGTCGGGCAGGTCCACGTAAAGGAAAACGAACGGGTATTCGTTTCCCTTGACCAGGTTATCCCAGCCGGGAAATGCGTCGGCCTTCTGTTTTTCCTCCGGCTTTTCGCCCAGGAAAAACCTTGCAGCCTTCGCGATCCTTTCGCCGCCGATGCCGGAATCGAGGACGGCCGCGCTCAGGTAATCCGCCGCCCCGCCGAGGAACAGCTCGCCGGGATCCGCTATCGTGGCGCCATGGTCCAGCACCGCCCACGCGCAGGCATCCGTTTTCGAGAGGATCGCGAAAAGGTCCCGGAATTTTTTCTTGGGGCAGGAGTCCGCGTCAATATAGTACATCGAGTCGCTTGCGGGTTTTTCAAGCTTGCCCTCGAACTCGTCCAAGCTCATGTACGATATTCCCGGGTCGGAAAAATAACAGAGCGCCTTCTTGGACTTGCCGACGAGAATGGGTTTCATGCTTGCTCCAAGCTCAGCTGGTAGCAGAGCAGTTTCCAGCTTTTTTGAGAGTCCAGCGGCACGAACATGTCTGCCAATACCCTGTCCAGGTGCGGCAGTATGTTTTGCGTTATGGTCAGCGCGTTTTCGGGCGTGCAGTGGCTTTCCACTTCGTTTATTTCCTTGAGGCAGTCGTTGCGTTTCAGGTTGCTTTCGTCGGACGAGTACACGATGTTGCCTGCGTGCACCGCCATTCGGAGGAGCACCGGCGACTTGAGCGGATTTTCGAGCAGGTTGTATTGGAACCAACGCTGCAGGATGTCCATGCCCGCCAAGACCGCGCTGGCGTGGGCGTCGCTGTAATAAAAGGCCAGCAGGCCGCCGTCGCCTTCCCAGAACCATTCGCGGCCGTTTCGCTTGATGGTGGCTGCCTGGATGATTTTCTTGAAATCCCCGTAAACCGTATCGATCAGCGCCTTGTTGTTCGCGTTGACGTGCTTAGAATTGCCTACCATGTCTATTTTTACGAAGGTTACCGGATAGCTCTGGTTTTCGCGGAAGCGACCCCAGTTCATGGTTCGGATGACCCTCGTGTCCTCGATGAATTTTCCGCTTGCCGGCTCGAAGACGTAGCCCTCCGCCATGATTTGCTTGATGAGGTCGCGGATTCCGTTGATGGTGAAATATCGTCCCATATAGCCGTTTTTTTCGAGCGAGACGAGCAATTCCACCAGGTTTATGAAGAGATCTTCCTGCACGCAGTCGTTCATGATCTGGTTGGCGGCGTGTTGCGCGGTAAGGGGAATGTTTTCGGGGTATCCTGTCCGTTTATAGATATCGTAGTCGGGAATGATGACTGAACCGACGTAGAGCAGCATCCGTACATCCAGCGATTCGTAAAGCGCTTTCGTGGCGGCTGTCTTGAGCGCGTTCCGTACTCTCATCTCTTGGCTCCCATGATTTTATTTTTATACTAGCATGTTTTCGATGCGTGTTCTAGCTTTTTTTTACTAAAGTACCCAGTGCGCAGGCATCGATCCCCAGCGCTTTTGCAAGAAACGGAAGAATTTCCTCCAATGTCGATTCAAGCCCCCAGGGTGGATTCAGCACCACGATTCCGCTTCCCGTCATGCCGAATTTACCCGGAACGGATTTTTGGGTGCGGAGCATCGCGTGAAGGCTGGATTCAGGCAGCAAGTCCATGAGTCGACCGGGCAGGTTTGCGGCTCCCGGTTTTTCCACCAGCGGGTACCAGACGACATACACCCCGGTCGCGAAGCGCATCAGGGAATCCGCCACGGCCAGGACCAGCCGGTCGTAATCGCCCTCGAGCTCGTACGACGGATCCATGAAGATCAAGGCCCGGCGCGATGGCGGGGGCAGGCTGGCCTTGAGACGTGAAAAGCCGTCCTCGCCGTATACGCGCACGTTTTTAAAAGGCGCGCTTGCCACCGAGAGCGATTCGCAGTCTCGCGGGTGCAATTCGCAGAATATGCCGTTGTCCGTCCGCCGCAGCATTTGCGCCGCGATAAGGGGCGAGCCCGGATACGATTCGCCCGGATGGCTTGTTTTATACGAGTCCATGGCGGCCAGGTAATCGGCGACGGCTTTTGGTGGCGCAGCCGCGGCGGCATGCGCGCGCAGCTTATCTATTCCGCCCTGCCATTCCTTGTTCTGCGCGGAAAAACCCTCGTCCAGCACGTACGAGCCCGCTCCGGAATGCGTATCGATGTAGGTGAGCGGCTTGTCCTTTTTAATGAGGTAGGCGAGCGTTTCCCGGAGTACGATGTGCTTGAGCACGTCCGCATGGTTGCCTGCGTGGAACGCGTGGCGGTAGGCAAGCATCAACAGGCGCCGAGGCTATAAATCGTAGGATGACTGGAGAAAGTCGCCTGAGTTGCAGGCAAAATATTGGGCTACCGAGAAATCATAGGCCGACTGGCGGCGGTAGGTCTCTCCGGCCAGCGAAGCTCGCTCTGCCAGGGTCAAGGAACCGTTGCCGCTTGCCAGGGATTTTATGAGCGACGGATAGAGCTCCGGGCTGGATACCGATGCCACGCGCAAAAAATTCTTGGCGGCGGCGCGGAGCATGCAGGGCCCGCCTATGTCGATGTTCTGGCGGGCGTCCTCAAAGCGCTTTGCCTTGGCGGCGGCCTCCGAAAACGGGTACAGGTTTCCTACCACCATGTCGAACACCACGGCGCGCGTGCGCGTGATGTCGGCGGCGTGTTCGGTATCGTAGGGTTCGGCGAGCAATCCCAGGTAGATTTTCCAGTCCAGCGTCTTTACGAGGCCGCCCTTCATCTCCGGCTGCCCGGTATAGTCGGTTATGCGCACGAGGTGCGCGCCGGTCCGGTCTCCCAACATTTTGGCGAGCATGTCGTACGTGCCGCCCGTGGAATAGAAGCGCACTCCCGGACAATGGCGGAGGAGGGCTACCACCAGTTCGGCCAGCCCGGTTTTGTCGTACACCGAGATGATAACGTTGTGCAGGTGGATGCGGTCGTCGATTTTGGATACCGAGTTGAAGCTCATCATGGTTCCTTGCGTAGGGGGATAAAAGGGCCGGGTCTGTCGGAAACGGCGGAATTCACGTATTCCGCAAGGGCATAAGCCGAGTGGTTGTGGATGCTCTCGAAGTTTTCCGCCTCCACTTGGAAGCGGGGGAAATCCCCGAGGGTAAGGATTCCTTTGTGGACTTCGCGTACCACGTCCTCCACGAAACGAGGATTCTCGAAAGCTCGTTCGGTCACGTATTTTTCGTCATCGCGCTTGAGCAGCGTATAGACGTCGCTGGAGGCTGCTTTCTCCACCACGGCCACGAGGTCTTCTATCCAGAAGAACGGGCCCAGCTTCACGCAGGCTTTCACCACGCCGCGCTGGTTGTGAGCGCCGTACTTGCTGATGGCCTTGGAGCAGGGGCATACGGTTTGCACGGGAACCTGCACCGTAACCATGAATTCGCGCTCGCTGGCGGATACCTTGCCTTCGTAGGAGCATTCATAGCTCATGATGCTTTTCTGCCCCGATACCGGCGCGGTCTTTTCTATGAAGTACGTGAAGTGCACGTCGGAATAGGAGGTTTGCGCATCCAGCGACAGGCGTACCTCGTCGAGCATGCACAGGAAGCGGGGCATCGAAAGGTCCTTGCGGTGCGCGTTGAATACTTCGATGAACCGGCTCATGTGCGTGCCCTTGAAATCGTGGGGCAGGTCCGCGTACAGGTTCACGAGCGCCGTGGCATGCTGTACCGAATTGGCTTTGTCCAATACGGTAATGGGGTATCGGAGGCCCTTGACGCCCACCTTCTTTATGGGGATGCGCCGGTCGTCGCGCATGTTCTGCACGTCGATCATCTCAGGTTCCAACCCGTCGTTCATAATGCTTCCGAAGCCCGCTCGGCGGCTTCCACCGTATTGTAGAACAGCATCGTTATGGTCATGGGGCCCACGCCGCCGGGAACCGGCGTTATGGAGCCCGCCACGAGGCTTACCGCGTCGTAATCCACGTCGCCTACGAGGCGCCAGCCTTTTTTGCTGGAAGGATCGTCCACGCGGTTTACGCCCACGTCGATGACGCATGCGCCAGGTTTTACCATGTCCGCTTTTATCAGTTCGGGGACGCCGGCGCAGGCGACCAGGATATCGGCCTGGCGCGTAAACGAGCCCATGTCCCTGGTACCGGTATGGCACACGGTAACGGTGGAGTTTACGTCTTTGCGCACGAACAGGTTCGCCAAGGGCTTGCCCACGATATTGGACCTGCCCACCACGACGGCATGGGCGCCTTTGGTCACGATTCCCTCGTGCTGCAGGATTTTTATCACGCCGTGAGGCGTGCAGGGAATAAAACAACGGTCGCCGATAAGCAGCCGGCCTATGTTTTCCGGCGTAAATCCGTCGACGTCCTTTTCCGGTTTTATGGTTTCAATGACGCGCATTTCCGAAACGTGCTTCGGCAGCGGCAGCTGTACGAGTATTCCGTGAACCTTGGGGTCTCCGTTGAATTTCCTGACTTCCTTAAGGACGGATTCTTCGCTCGCGTCCGCGGGCAGCCTGCACTCGATGCTGTGCATGCCCAGTTCCTCGCAGGCTTTTTCCTTGGCGCTTACGTAGGAAATGCTCGCCGGGTCATCGCCGACCAAAAGTACGGCAAGCCCGGGGATGATTCCTTTTTCGCTCAAGCGTTGCACGCGAATCTTGAGTTCTTCCCGTACTTCCAGGGCTATTTTCTTGCCGTCTATAATTTTTGCGGGCATCTCATACTCCTGATTAAGAAAATTCAATCCGCTCATGCTCAAAAAATTCAATCTACTCAGGCACACGAAATTCAATCTGCCGTGCAGTTTGAATTTCTTCCCCATAGTAACCGGAAAACTGGAACAGGAGCAAGTATTTAGAGCGCGACCAAATCGTTGAGCCTCGATTGCATGGCCGCAATCCCGGTCGTAAAGATTTCCGGCGGCACAATGAGGCTTATGGCCAGTATTCCCTCGCGCTCGCAGTCAAAAAAGTACCCGGGGTGCACTAAGATTCCGCAGGTTTCCAGAAGATCCAGTACGATGGCTTCCTCGCTTAAGATTCTCGGAATTTCAAGAAGGGCGGTCCAGCCGGCTTCGCAGCGGTAAACCCGATACGGGCTGTTGGAGTATTCGAAGCATTTCCTTAAAGAGTCAAGATTTATCCGTAGCCGTGCCTGTACCTCCCGTACGAAGGCATCGGCCTTGGGCATAAGCTGAGTAACGGCGTGCATGGGTACGGTTCCTACCGATAAATACGTATCGGCGATGATTTCCAAGCGCTCCAGCGCGCTTTTTTTCAATTCCGCCGGCCCGGAAACCAGCATCCAGCCCAGCTTGAGCTGAGGCAGGCACATGAGCTTGGATAAACCGTCCAGCGTAAAGGTAAGGCAGCCCGTTTCGGAAGCAAAGGATGGCGCCGGCGTTTGTGCATCGATATTATATGGAAGAAATACTTCATCGGCTATGATGGCTGCATCGAATTTTTTGCAGAGCCGGACGATGGCTTTACGTTCGGTTTCCCGAACGTACGAGCCGCTGGGATTGTTGGGGTGGATAAGCACCACGGCCTTTACCGTGCCCGTGCGCAAGGAATCCTCAAGACCGTCAAGATCGATCCGCCAGCCATCGGGATGCGTGTATTCCATGCGGTAGGGCTGCGCGATTATTCCTTCCAGAGAGGCAAGATAGTCGAAAAGCGGGTAGCCGGGTTTAGGTACCAAAACAGAGTCGCCCGGATCGCACAGCAGTTTGAACAGCCAAGCGTAGGCTTCCGAGGTGCTCGCCGACAGGAAGATATCGTCGGGCCTCGTGCCTGTCCGCTCCGAGATAACGGTTCGAGCCCGAAGCATTCCCCTGGGGTCGGGGTCATGGTTCGCGCAACCGGGATTGGGCAGGCAATCGAGCAGGTCGGGGAAAAGAAGTCCGCAGCGCGTCGGATTGCTGTCTGCCAGGTTTATTGGATTACTGCCGGCAGCCTTGAGCAAGGCTACTTTTTCCGCTATAGCGTTTTGCGCGTGCGCTGAGCCGATTCGGGATGAGAACACGGTGACTCCTTGGAAAAGCAACGTGCAGTCTAAGGTTTTTCCGACTTTTGCACAATCGGGTTTTTCCCTCTCGCCACGCGGAACGATCCTGTATATACTGGGCTGCGATCGAAGAGGATTCAGTGCCCAAGCGTTTTTCCGTTACACGCCGCATTTTTATCGCCTTGTTTCTTTTTTTCCTCCTCATGGTCGGCGTCATGGCGCTTGCCATGTTCTTCGTCGTGGCGCGGCCCGTGGAAACATCGGTTCTCGACAACGTCACCAAGGACATGGCGCTCGCCGGTCGCGATTTCGACAACTGGCTATCCGCCAAGACCAGCATGCTCCAGAGTTTTCGCCATGTGATACTCCGCTTCAAGGACGATCCCGCAACCCTGCGGCTCCTGCTGCGCGACGGCACCGAAGTCGACGACGACATCCCCTGGATCTATTACGGGACAGCCGGGCGCGATCCTCGTCGTTACGAAATCGTCGGCGAAGGCCATATTCAAAGCGGCGCCGGTTTTTATATCGATGGATCAGGCTGGACTCCCGATTCCGGTTTCGATTGGATCGACCGGCCCTGGTACCAGCAATCTCTGTACAATGACAACCCCGTTATCGGCGCCCCGTATATGGATGAAGGAACCGGCGCCATCGTCGTTTCCATTTCCCTGGCCTGCCGAAGCCCCGAAGGCAACCTTGTGGGAGTCCTTGCCGCGGATGTCTATCTCTCCCGCCTTACCGATATCGTGTCATTGCGGCGTTTTACGCCCAATTCGCAGACGTATATTATTAATAAGGACGGCACGTTCATAACGAAAGACGGTATCAACAGCGTCGGAACCTATACGGCAGGCGCTTCGCTGTTCGAGCAAGGTTCCCCGGCGGAAGGGCTTTACCGGACCATGACGAGATCCGATCACGCCAGCGGGTTGCTGCCCGCAAAGCGACTCTATTACGCGGCGGCGAGAATCCCTAAAACCTCATGGTTCATCGTGAGCATGGGGCCTATCGACGATGTCGCCTCGCTGGTCTACGATTTCTACAACGCCCTGTTTCTCATCTGCGGATTGGTTCTGCTTTTTGGGCTCATTCTCGCGCTCTTCGAGGCGCGATCCATCGTCAAGCCCATCAAGGCCCTAAAAAAAGGCGCTATCGCATTGGCCGCCGGCGACCTGTCCTTCCGCGTGGACATCGATAGAAACGACGAGTTCGGCGAACTGGCCGCATTTTTCAACAATGTCGCGCAAAACCTGCATAACGACATGGAGCATATCGAGGAGCAACGAGCCCAAATCGAGCGCTACTCGCAGACCCTCGAAAAAAAGGTTGCCGAGCGCACGCTCGAACTCAACGAAGCCAATACGCGGCTTCGCATGCGCAACGACCAGATGGAAGAAGAAGTGCAGATGGCGGCGGCCGTCCAGCGCAAGATCATACCTACCGAGGCCGAACTTCCGGCGACTCCCGCGCTCAGTTTCGGCGCCCGCTACCAGGCGATGGCCAACGTGGGCGGCGACCTGTACGACGTCATCGACCTCGGGCGCGGGCGCTTCGCCTTCGTCATCGGCGATGTTTCGGGTCATGGCGTTCCCGCGGCCCTGATCGCCGCCATGGCCAAGGTGAGCTTCCGCTCGCATTCGCGCTACGAGCGCAACCCCAACGAAATCCTGGCGGACGTCAACGAGGAAATGTGCCTGCTCATCGGCGACGATACGTATTTTCTGTCCGCTTTCCTGGCGATTCTCGACATCCACGACGGGGTAATCCGCTATTCCAACGCCGGCCATCATCCCGCGCTGCTGCGCCATTCCGACTCCCGGGTGGAAGAGCTGGATATCCCCGATGGCCAGCTCATCGGCATAGCCGAAAACTTTTCCTGCTCCTTCGGCACCTCGATAATGCAAAAGGACGACAGGCTCGTCCTGTATACTGACGGGCTTATCGAAGCCCGCTCGGCCGCCGGCGTTTTTTACGAGTCCGGACGCCTCGTGGAATTTCTCATGCGCCGCGGCGCGGAGGTACCCAAGGCTTTCGCCGGGGAACTCCTCGACGACGTAACGCGCTTCAGCTCCGGAATGTTGCAATCCGACGACAGGGCCCTGCTCGTCATAGGCTACAATACCGCCGGACAGGACGACGCCTGCTGCTTCTCGGGCCCTGCGGGCGAAGTACTCGACGAAGCCTGCCGCCTGGACCGGGAAGGCTTCGTCAAGGATGCGGCCGCCTTGCTGGAAACGCTCCGCAAGCGAAGGCCCGAAGACCCGGTCGTCATGAACGCCCTCGCTCTCCTTCGCCTTAAAATCGGCGACCGCGCAGGCGCCGAGCGCCTTCTCCGCACCGCCGTAAGCCTCGCACCCAATGTCCCCGAATACCTCATCCACCTGAACGAAATCCTAAACCCCAAATCCGACTGACCCCTCTTTCGTATTTCCTTCTACCTCTCCCATCTACTCTGTGCCTCTGTGGTAAAAACTTCTCAATTCCTCTTCATTCTCTTTCCTAACTCCGTGTCCTCCGTGTCTCCGTGCTACTCTTCATAAATATTCCCAAATCCTCTATCTTGCCAGTTTTCGTCTCCCTCATTATACTCCCCCCATGGAAACCAAGAAGCTTTCTTCCCTCTACAAGGACTTCGCCGACGACGTATTTCCTGCCTCCATGGAAATAATCTTCCGCGACGCAGCGGGCAATCCCACCACGCTCAACTATGAAAAAGTGGAGTGGACCGTGGATGGCCAAAAGCGCGGACTGCGCTACGGCGAGAATCCGGACCAGTCGGCGGCGCTCTACAAGCCGCTAGCCTGCAACATAAGCCTCGCGGGCGGCGAGTTGGCCGTGCCCGAAGGAAAGCTCGTAAGCTCGGCGGAATTGCTTCAATTCGGCAAGCATCCAGGCAAGACAAATCTTACCGACGTGGACAGCGCCTTGGCGATTCTCCGCTACCTGATGGATAAACCCGCCTGCGCCATCATGAAGCATAATAATCCTTCCGGCGTCGCCATCGGCTCGACGGTCGCCGAGGCGTATCACCACGCGTATTTCGCCGACAGGATCGCCGCGTTCGGCGGAGCAGTCGTAACCAACCGCGTCATCGATCTGGAAACGGCGCAGGCAATCGCGGAATCCTACTGCGAGGTGGTAGCGGCTCCCGACTTCGGCCCCGGCGCCCTCGATGTGCTCGCCGCAAAAAAAAATCTTCGCATCATGCGCCTGCCAAAAATCGCGGACCTAGCGCGCTACGCCCCCGTCCGCAATCTTGACTTCCGAACCCTGCTGGACGGCGGCTGCGTCGTGCAGCTTTCCTTCGCCTCGCGCATCCGGAGCGCAGAAGACTTTCTGCCCGCCGAATGCGATTACAAAGGCACGCATTACGCGGTACGGCGCGAACCCACGGAATCCGAGCTTTCGGATATGCTGTTCGGCTGGGCCGTAGAGTGCGGCGTTACCAGCAATTCGGTCATTTTCGTCAAGGATGGCAAAACCATAGGCATCGGCACGGGCGAGCAGGACCGCGTGGGCGTCGCCGAGATTGCCCGGTACAAGGCCTATGGCAAGCGCCAGGACAGGCTGTGCTGGGAACGTCACGGCATAGCATGGAACGAATGCGCAGACAGCGCGAAAAAAGCCGCCATAGAGGCGGAAGTGCGCGAAACCAAGGCGCTTCTTCCCGGTTCGGTCATGGTCTCGGATGCCTTTTTCCCGTTCCGCGACGGCATCGCCGTTGGGGTGGAGCAGGGCGTCACGGCGGTCGTTCAGCCTGGAGGGGCAATGCGCGATTTCGATATCATCACTGCCTGCAATGAATCCGGCGTGGCCATGAAATTTACCGGTCAGCGCTGTTTCAGGCACTGATCTGCGCCAAACGCTTTACGCTTACGGTTTTTTTGGTTATATTTACTTGAAGTATCGCTTTAAGCGCGTAGCGTGTTCCGGTTCGCCGTCGGGTGCCGGTTGAGCGATGGCAATAGAAGGAGGATTTTATGTCTGACAATTATCCGGTAGCTGCCGAAGTCGTTCGAAAAAACGGCGTGCGCGGTATCTTTTCCACCGCGGGCGGCGTTGGCTTACTGATCGTCAAAGCGCTCATCGGCTTCGGCCCCGTCGGTTTCATAGTCGGCGGCGCCATGATCGTACTTGGCATCGGCGGTCTGTTCAGCAAAAATAAGGATAAAATCACTACGACCGTCCTTTCGGTCATCGCAGGCTTGGGCGTGGCCATCTTGATCCCGCACAGTCCCGTTCCCACCCTTATCGGCCTCGGAGCCTTGGGCCTGCTGATCTACGGCGGCGTGAACCTGTTCAAGTTTTTTAAAGGTATCAAGTCCCGCGCTTGATGTGCCTTGGTTTTGGTATGCGCGACTCTCCCCGGAGGGTCGCTTTTTTTTTGGTTCTTTGGTATTCTGAAGACCGATTATGCGATATTTTATAGAAACCTACGGGTGCCAGATGAACAAGGCGGAAAGTTCAGCCCTCGAAACAATCTGCGCCGAACGCGGTTGGCAGGCAGCCGAGGGGCCCGAATCGGCAAACCTCATCCTCATCAATACCTGTTCCGTCAGGATCACGGCCGAAAACCGCGCCTGGGGCCGCATATCCTATTTCGCGGCGCAGAAGAAACTGCGGTCCTTCACCTTCGTGGTCACGGGCTGCATGGCGGAGCGCCTCAAGAAAGCCATGCAGGAAAAACAGCCCGCCATTGATTACGTCCTTGGAAATTTCCAGAAACAGGCTTTTGGCCTGATATTGGACGCCACCGAGGCCGGGAGGCGGCCTGTGGTTATAGAAGAATCACCGGTTTTTCAATTCGCGCGCACGCACATGGAATCGGGCAGCTTCAAGGCGTTCGTACCCATCATGCACGGATGCGATAATTTCTGCTCGTACTGCATCGTACCCTACGTTCGCGGACGCGAGGTCTCCCGCGCACCCGACGCAATCATGGAAGAGCTCCGCGCCCTGGCCGACCGGGGCGTCAAGGAAGTAACGCTCCTCGGCCAGAACGTAAACTCGTATTCATATGGCTCAGGCGACGATCGCCTGTCGTTTCCGGCGCTTCTAGCCCGGATCGCCGCCGCCGCAAGGCCGGACGGCATCGAGCGAATCCGCTTCGTAACGAGCCACCCCAAGGATCTTTCCGAGGAAACCTTGCGCGTTTTAGCCGCCAATCCCATCTTTGCACGGCATATCCATCTGTGCGTCCAGCACGGGTCCAACGCCGTCCTGCAAGCCATGAATCGAAAATACACCGTCGAGTCCTATGTCGCGCTCGTGGAGCTCATCAGAAAATATCTGCCGGACGTCTCGCTTTCTACCGATATTCTAATCGGATTCCCCGGTGAGACCGAGGCTGATGTCGAGGCGACCCTCGAGCTCATGAAAACAGTGCGCTTCGCCTACGCGTTCATGTATCATTTCAATCCGCGGGAAGGCACCCCGGCGGCGGGCATGCCCGGCCAGATTCCTTCGCCGGTGAAGCTTTCCAGGCTGGCGCGGGTCATCGCGCTTCAGAAAGAGATCGGGGCACAGGTGATGCGCTCGTTCCTGGGCAGGGAGATGCCGGTGCTGGTCGAGTCCATTTCGCGCAAGAACGAGGCGGAAGTGCTGGCCCGAACCGACCAGGACATGATGGTGGTATGTCCGGGAAGCCCTTCGCTCATCGGAAAATTCGCGACGGTAAAGTTGCTGTCGCTGAAAGGGAACACGTTCAAAGGCATTCTGCTGCCTTAAGCGCCTGGAATTTCGAGTCTTTGAGTCGGGAGGCCGTACATGCCCTGGAAGTTACTTTTTTTTATTCTCGTCACCGCGCTCGCGCTGACCTTCATCGGGTTCAATCTCGGGAACTCGAGCGATATTTCCCTTGTGTTCCACACGTTTGGCGACGTGCCTGTCGTCATTACCATCCTGGCCTCGTTCCTCTTCGGCCTGCTCGTGGCGTTCTTCTTTACCGTAGGCAGGCTTGCGGGCAAAGGACGCCGGGATTCCAAGCAGCGGCTTTCGGCTCCTGCCCCAAGCTCCGCCGGTCAGATTTCCCAGCCAAGCGCGGACGCTTCCGAGCCTTTCAAGCCGGATGTGCCCGTTTCCCCGCCGGGTAAGGCAAAGCCTAAGGGGCGGGCAAAAAGCCCGGACAAGCTTTGAATACGCGCGTGGCCAGATGCCTTTTTCGTAAAAATTTCATGAATGGATTGCATATGAGATTCTTGCTTTTCGTGTTGGCTTTTTCGTGCTGCGCCGGGTTCGCGTTTCCGCAGGCTGCGTCTCCCGGGATGTCCGCAGATAAACGCAAGGAATTCGTCGCGGCATCGGCGCTCCCCGGATTCTCGGAGAAGGTGCTTGCGTACGTCGCGACGCTCAAGGATACGCCCGCCGCCCTGGCCGTGCTGGACGACATGATAGCCTTGCCGCTGTCCCCCCGGGACACAATCGCCTTGCTGCGCGAAAAGGCCGCGCTCCTCGAGATCCTCGGCTCGTGGAAGCTGGCTGCCGAAGCCTGGTCCCTGGTTCAAGCGGGCTCTCCAGGTACCCCGGCCGACACCGATGCCCTGCTGTCCGCCGCCGTCTGCCTTCTCAACACCGGTGACGTTTCCGCCACTTTGGCGCTGACTGCCTCCGTGGATTACTCCAAGCTGGACAGGTCCAAGGCAAGCCAATTCATGCTCGTGTCCGCTTGGGCCGAGTATATGCGGGGAAACAACCTCAAGGCATCGGTTTTGGCAAATTCGGCGCTTGCCTCCGATAATGTTTTTTTACGGTTCCAGGCGTTGCTTCTGATGAAAAACGCCAGTACGGGCTCTGAAAGAACGGCATTTTCCAACCAACTTTCCGAGCTCATGAAAAAACAGCCGGAACTCGCCGATGCATTCGCGCCGTACATGCTTGGCAGCAGCGCCGCCTTTTCTCTGGTCGCGGCCGATCCCGAACCGGCAAAACAGGAAAAACAAGCCGAAAAACCTGCTGATCCCGAGGATTCGTCCCCCCCGAAATTCTATCAGGTCGGGGCTTTCGGCAAACTGGAAAACGCCAAGGAAATGGTCGAGCGGCTTAAATCCGCCGGTATAAGCGGAATCCTCGCGACAAAAAAAAATAACTCGGAAACCCTGTACATCGTCTACGTGGACGGCGCGCCCGATCCTTCGGCCATCGTCCTCCGCCTGAAGGACGCCGGCCTTGAAGCCTGGCCGCTGGTTTCAGCCCCGTAGAATCTTCCTCCAGCCGCTACTTGGGGCCGGAAACGCTCCGCTCGTATACCGTCGGCTCATCGTTCGTCGCCTTCAATCCCATGATTCCGACGGTTACGGGCGCAAGGGTCAAGGTCTGCATGACTCGCCCGTCCTTGGTCGTGCGCATTACGCTCTCCACGGAATATGAATGACGGGTGACCGAGTCCTTATCGTTGACCTTGATGCTTCGCATGTCCAGTACGGTCGTTCCGGAAATGGAGAATACGGTATAGATGCCTTCTTCCTTCTGGGAAGAGGCGTTTAAGGAATAATTGGGATAATCGAGGTTGAGTATCGATCCGTCGGAGGCTGAATACGCGCCGGTCATCCTGTCCTTGGATTCCACTGCCGTGGAAGGGGGCTTCCTGGACGACTTGGCAATTTCGTCCGACAGGCGCCGGTAGGTTCCGTCCCATTTTTTGGCGATTTCCGCCTTGATGCGCAAGTCCTGGAATACGTTCACGGCGATGCTGTTTGGAGAGCTCAGTTCGATGTTTATAAGCCTCCGCAGGTTTTGCACGGATTGATTCCTGCATGAGATGTAGATGCCGTACCTGTTCAGGTCCGAGGTTTCCCACTGAAACAGCTCGAGGCTTCCCTCGCCAGAGAAGAAGAGCGTCTTGTCGCGTATCTGGAACGTTATGAAAAGAGCCTGGCTGGTGAGGGGATCGATGGATTCCTTGTACCAGATTCCGTCGAGGAATCCCGTGAAGGTATCTATGTTGCCGTCCAGGATGGAGTCCACGAGAAGCTGGTTCGTGCTGCTGCCTGTGATTTTTTCTTCACTTGTTTTTTTGTAGGATTTCAGGGAGAAATCCCAGTTCCATGTTTCCTTGATCTTGTCCAGGCTCAGTGCGCCGGCAGGCGCAGTTACGCCGGCGCCGTCCGCTCGCCAGAGCAGGATCGGAAAGCTCTCTGCGTTGGACTGGCCGAGTTTGTAGCTCTCCGGCCGTTCCGTGGTTTGTAGTTCCACGTTATTGCCCGCGGCGGCAAAGACCGTGCTGAAATATAACCCCTGAGCGGACTTTGCGTCATTGGATTTCCAGAAGACGGTCATGGTCTGCTCGTTGCTCTCGTTGATACCCTGGCAGATGATATTGAGGTTGTGATCCCCGATCAGATCCTGGATGGAAAGCTGGAAGGTTTTTATTTTGGTGGCTAAAGTTTCGCCTTCCCAGGCCCTGGTCCAGCGGCGCGTAAGCGGGGAATAATCGGCGAGCACCACGCGCAGCTTTCCCGCGCTGTCGTTCGTGCGGCGCACGACGAGTATCTGCTCGTCTTCCTCATCCTCGAAATCTATATTATACGCGTACAGATCCAGCAGGGTCTCATCGGGATTCAACGCGATCGCGCTCGTCAGCTTCGTGGTCGTTTCGCGGTTCGGTTGTTCCCGGGTTTGGCCGGAGTTTGGCGTAATGCTGCGGTAGCGGACGGGCTCGGGCTTTTTTTTGATGCTTTCAGTCCTTGAAACCAGGAGAAAATAGGTCAAAAGGCCCAGTACTATCACGATTGCCGCAAGATAAAGTCGATATGTATACCGTTTCATGGATTAAGCTTAACTCCGTTGTGACGAATAGCGCATCGTAAGATACGATTTTATTACGATGCCTTCAAGTCTTGGTTTGATTCAAGGACGCTGTGCACAATGCTATCATTTTTTCTTTTATCGCATCAAGCGCGAGCGTCGACTTGAAACCGGCCGCGGTTTTATGCCCGCCGCCGCCGAATGTCTGCGCTATCTGGGCGACGTTTACCTTGCCTTTCGAACGCATCGAACAGCGTATGGCGCCGCTGCCGGTCGTCTCTTCCTTCAGGAAGATGGAGACCTGGATGCTTTTGCTCTGCAAAGGAAGGTTGATGAGGTCCTCCGACTCTTCGTAGGTCGCGTGCGACTCCTCGAGAATCGCCTTCGTCATTACCTGCACGGCGATACGCTGGTCGTCAAACAGTTCCAGCGTGGATAAGACGTTCTTTCTCAGCAGCAGCATGCTGATAGCAGAGGATTCGTAGAGCGCCGAGTGTATGTAGGAAGGCTTGACGCCCGCTTTGGTCAATTCGAGGGCTGCGGTAAACGTCCCTGCGGTCGTTTTTGCGTAGGCGAAGGACCCGGTATCGAAAACTATCCCCGAGAAAAGCGCCACGGCTATGTCCAGGCTCAGGGGAACCCCGAGCCGCACGAGTATGCCGTAGACCATCTCGCAGGTCGACGACATGTCGGAAAGCGAGCAGGCCAATTTATCCGGGGAGCCGCCAGATTCGTGGTGATCGAGTATCAGTATGCGCTTGGCTTTGCCGATGACGATATCGGCCATTTCCCCGGCGAACTGTATGTCGTTCGTGTCTATCAGTATTACCGTCTGCTCGGAGATATCCATGCCGGCCAGGTTGCTCGCGGCCAGGCTTTCTATGATGCCCTTTTCGTCGATGAATGAGTATTTCTGGCTGTAGGAATCCGCGTTGACCGCGCGCGCGCGCTTGCCGCACGCCAGGAGTCCCGAGAGCAGGGCATATTCGGCACCCAGGCCGTCCGCGTCCGGCGAGACATGTGATGTTAATAAAAAATCATTATTCTCTTTAAAGAACGCGGCTGCTTCGTCAAGGTTCATCTTGGTTTTTTTTCTTCTTTCTTTTTCGTCCCGCGCCGAATGGCCAGCAGAACCGCAAGCGCTAAAAATACCGCGGCGGATGCGACGGTAATCAACAAGAGCGGATCGGGCGCGGAAACAGCGTTCCCCGCCCGATTCCCCGCTTCGCCGGCTCCGGCCGTTTCCCGTCCCTGCTCCGCGTCCGGCGTACCGGAGGACTGCGGATTGCCGGCCTGTACGTTCGAGGCTTGGGGATCCGAGGCCTGCGTACCCGAGGATTGCTTCCCTTCCGCCGAAGCGCCAGGAAGTAGTTCCGGCAGGCGCGGAGGAGGATCGGTCAGCGTTTTGAATATGGTCTGCGCGAATGCGTCCACCTGATCGGCGATTCCGTAGCCTACCGTGATTATGAAATAACCTTTTCTGGCAACCTTTTTCACGTATTTTAAGAGGGGGTGGGAAATCGTATAGGTTGGCGAATAGTACTTCGTGTCTTTCGGGGCTTCCTGCCGTTCGTCGGTGATCAGCAGGATGTATTTAGCTCTTTCCGGATATCCCCGCTTGCGTATGAGGCCGTCCAGGCTGTCCAGCGCGCTTCCGATGTCCGTATAGACGCCGTCCGCCTTCAGGGATTGCAGCGTTCTCAGGCATTCGGCTTTTACCGATTCCCCGGAAATTTCATTTTCGAAAACTACCTTGCTTTCGCCGTAGAATTCGACGAGGGAAACCCAGTCGCCGATCTCCACTAGAGGACCCAATACCGATTCTGCGGTAAAGATCCTGGCATCTTGGATAAATGGTTCCATGGACAGCGATGTATCGAAGAGGATGAAAAAATCTACATTTACTTTTCTTTCGTCGGCGGCGATGTATAAGCTTGAAATGAGTATTGGTAATATCAGTAATATAGGAAGCCTTTTTCGCATGGTTACTCCATCAAGCACTAACAAGAATATAAAGTAGTTTCCACGAGATTCCCGCAAAAGCATTCAGGCCATGTATTTCTCTATAATAATGCAGTATTTCTTTCTGCATTGCAAGTAAAAATTATGGCATGGCTTCTGCATAACCTTAGTGCGCGGGACGCGAGACGCGAAAATCACGCTTGTTTTGGAATAGATTCCATAAAGTGAACGTATTCTTCTATTATAGCATTTTTATTGCAACTACTTTTTTTTAAAGGTACTTTACTTTTCCTCAGTTCAGGTTAAAATATGTCCAAGATATACACAGAAGTGTAAGGAGTGAACCATGGGTGCCATAGATCTTCCCAAGAGCCCTAACGTATACCATCCTGAAAAGCCAAGCGCAGTCGGTTCCCGCAACTCGCTCGCGCAGGAAAACCGCGACCAGCAAAAAGAAGTAGACCAGCTCCTCCATGAGGAAAGCAACAAGGTACTGCACCACATCAATTCCCGTCTTCCCAAGGAAGTGCTGGAACGCCTCGACGTGATGGGCGGCCTCAAGGAAAAAGTATACAACTACTTTAACCAGAACTATCAGAATATGTTCAACCGCTTTATCGTCACGACAGAAGACGAAATGGTAAAGAAGGTCAGGAACTTCATAGATAAAGAAGAAATGAAGTCCCTTGCGCGCTATACCCCGAAAGAAATCGCGGAACTGCTCGACCAGGTCGGCGGCGCGGACAAGTTCAACACCGGTGAAATCGAGAAATCGATGGTCAACATGTTCGGACACCTCCAGGGCCATATCCAGCGCGGCGTGAACGAGCTTGAAAACCTCACGAACTCGCTGCTTCGCCAGAAAACCGACGTCGGCGCGTTCATTCGCGGTGAGAATGCCTATTCCGTAGTTAAATGTTCCTTCAAGGACAATATCTACAAACCCAAGACGGTATGCGACGTCAAGCTTTCCGTAAACATCCTGGACGCGGAGCTTATCAGCCCCATTTTCCACTACCAGGTCACTGTCGAATACTTGATCAAAGACCTGATTTCCAAGCACATCATCGATACGATCGACAAGGATATCGAAGCATATAAAGACAAACTCGTCGACGAAGGCCGCGAAGAGCTCAACGACAGCGAAGTCATCTTCGAGAAAATGAAGAAAGTAAAAGACTTCACCGATGACGATGCCGAGAATCCCAAGTCCAAGCGCTATACGATCATAGCAAAAGACTTGATGGAGCGCATCAACAACCTCCGCGCGGAAATCGATCCTTCCACCTTCGATCAGCTTAATGTCCGCGAGAACATTAAAAAGATCATCGATATCGAGAATATCAGGAACCGCGGCTACAACACCGCCGTCAATTCGCTCACCAGCATCCTGGACGTTTCCAAGATGGGTTATCAGTACATCGAAAACCTCAAGAACGCCCGCTTGCTCATCATCCGCGAATATGAGGACATGGACCGTGCGCTTCTTCCCGACGAACGCTATCAGGTACGTCTCCAGTACTACGATAACGCGCAGCTCATCGAAGAGCGCAAAGCCTACGACGTGCAGATCAAGAGCTTCGAGACCGAAGTTCAGCACCTGTGGGACGTTCTGCAGATGATGTACGAGGATTCCAAGTTCTTGAAGCGCATCACCGATTTCGACGACCTCGCCAAGATCATGAAGAACAAGATCAACAAGAGGATCAAGCAGAAGAGCGGCGATCCGGTGTACGAAAACATCGCAAAGGTATGGGACGAGATTTCTTTCGTAAAGCCTGCCGAGACCGACGTCGAGTCGCTCAACCGCACCTATCTTTACGAGAAGGACAAAGTCAAGAACCGCCTCATCCTCATGCGCGACAAGCTCAAGAGCATGTATGCCTATCAGTATCCCATCCAGAGGCGCGTTGTCGAGGAACGCCTGACTTTCCTCGAAAAAGACTTCAACCGCTTCGATTACATGATCAACCCCTACCATATCCAGCCCGGTCTGTTGCTTGACGTTGATATTTGCTCCATCAAGCGCAAGAAGGCTACGCTCGACGGCATGGCCAACGTGCTCAACGAGTTCCTCCACGGCGTATCCAAAGGTTTCCAGGACGCGGCTTTCGCTTCCTTCAGCCGCCGCCGTTCCACCGTGCGCGAAGATATCGCCCAGACCTTCGCTCCTCCTTCCATGGACGAAGGCGGCGAATCCGATGCCGGCGCAGGATACCTGGCGATGCTCAATGCCGAACCTTCGCCCTCGTTGCCCGAGTCGACGGCGGCACCGGTTCCTTCGGCGAATTCAGCCGGCAGGCGAGGCCGCCCCAAGGCTGGAATCGTCGACAACACGGCATCCAAAGGCGCAAAGAAAACTTCGCCAAAATCAGGGGCGAAACCAAAGAATCGTTCTGAGGGTGGCATTCGCGAGCTTTAATGCCAATAGCTTACTGTGCCCCCCGCAATGGCGGGGGGCGCTTTTTTACGAGGAAGGTAAACCATGATAACATCCAACTTCAAGTATGAAATGTTGTCCAACCGCCCGGCATTCAATGGTTCGGTACGGCATGTCAAATCGACCATCGCCATAGCGGAACGCATTCAGGATGGCGAGAATATCGCAGATGTGCTCAATGAGTTACTGGATGATAAGTCCATTAGTACGGATGAGCTGCTTGCCCTTATTTCCATGCTCATCGTGGATAAATTCGCCTACGTGTGCGCTACAAAAAATCTTTCTTCCGTACAAACCGATTTACCCGGAATAGAAGCCGTTACCAAAACCTGGAACGCAGTGGACCTGATCGTCGTATACCAGCATCCCGATATCGGGGTAATGGTGCTGAATCCTAAAAATCCTTCGCATCTCGCCAGGCTTGACCGCCTCAATAAATATGAACATATAGCAGCCTATGCCGGTTGTTTTGGAAAACCCGTAGACCCGAGCATCGGCCAAAAAGCAGTTGATACCCTTATCGCCTGCTTTGAAGGCGCCAAGCTCAAGATAGATCCAGCCTTGCTCAAGGGCAGTTGCTCCTACAAGCGCAAGGCAGTCAAGGCCGATCCCAGTGAAGTTCCCGTAACCGAAAAAAAGCAGAAGGGCAAAGCCGCTCCCGCGGTCGCCAAAGGATCCTCGGCAAAAAAATCCATCCAGATCGGCAGCAACACGGTTGGACAGGAAGCCCCCGCCGCCGCCGAGCCCGCCCCGACGGCAAAGCCCGCGGCGCCCGCCATCAAGCCGGGTGCGCGCATGACCCCCATGTACGCCGTACCCGTTACCAACGAATTATTCCATAATGGAAACGTCGAGGCATGGAAGCGCATAATCGAAAGTTACAAGGCCAAGCATGTCGGCCTTGATGTGCTCGTGTATTATGACGGAGAACGCATATCCAACTTGAATGCCCTTTTTAAATGGGGAAAAGTAAAACACGGGAGCGTTATCCAATTTGCCGTTACCGGCGAAAATATCTGTGATGTCGCTAAACTGCAGAGATATTTGGCTCAGGGCGCAAGCTTGATGTACGAAGCATTCCTACGCGGACCCGTCAATGGCGTTCTTGCTTTGTTCTAAAAAGCCCAAGAGGAGATTTTTATGAAAGCGAACATACATTTTTTTAGTCAGAACGATACCATCAAGGCCAATGTCGATAAAGACACGCTCGGGCAGCGCGGACGCCAGGCGAACGAATTCGCCGAGCTGCAGTTTCCCATCCTTCCCGGCTTTATCATCGATTCCAATGTCGCCAGCAACCTTGCCGACGAGGATGTTTCCGGTGCAATAAAACCTTACATAAAGAAAATCGAGGATATCGTCGAAAAAAAATTCGCCGATAAGCAGAATCCACTCCTTTTCAAGATCGTAATTTCCCCGAATCTGGCTATTTCCAATTATCCGGCTTTGCATAATTTCGGCCTTACCAAGGAAACGGTCGAGGGCTTCAATAATTACGTAGGCGAGAATTTCAGCGCCCACGAAGTTGTATTCATGTCCCGCGGTATGCTTAAAATCGAAGAGCGAATCGCGGAGTCCGAAGGGCGAACCAAGGATGTATTGGCGATCAAGGAAAAAATCCTCAGCGCCAGCAAGGTTTTGGATACTGAGAAATCATCGTCCAAGGCCGAAGCCCTCATGGATTCATATGCCGAACTCCTTCCCAAGGGTTTTTTCGACTCAGCTTCCAAGCAGCTTGAAATCGCGCTGAAGCGAATCTCGAAAATGCTCCTGATCGACGAACAGGACGACAGCGATACCGCGTTGCTGGTTCAGCCGATGGTATACGGAAACTACGACAAAAATTCCGCATCCGGCGCTTTTTACACTAGGAACGTCGTAAACGGCGAGAAGAAGCTGCAGGGCGAGTATTTCATCGAGCGCTTCGACGAGATCGGGGCTCCGGGCAATGACATCAACAAGATCGCCCCGCAGCACCTGAAGGGGCTCGAGAAAATCGCGCAGTCGCTCGAGGATCACCACAAGGAAATCAGGCAGATCCGGTTTACCATCGAGAAAAACAAGCTTTGGCTTATCGAACAGCGCCAGGTTATGGCTAAGAGCACTCAGGCGGATATAAAGTTGATGCTGGACTTGAACTCGAGAAAAGTCGTCGACGACGCTTTCGTGATCAATTCCGTACAGCCTGTTCGCCTGAACGAGATTTTGCATCCTATCGTCAATATGGCTTCCGTAAAGAAGTTGAAAGGCGTTCATGGAGGCATTACCGGCGCTCCGGGAGCCGCGATCGGCCGCGTATATTTTTCGACCGAAGGCTTGATCGAGGCATTCAGGATCGCACAGCAGAAAGGCGAGGACAAGCGTCTCATCCTGTGCTTATCCTCGTCATTCGCCGAAGACGTCAAAGCCATCGAGGTTGCCACCGGCGTATTGTCGTGCGAAGGCGGGTACTCCGCCCACGCATCCGTAGTGGCTCGCCAGTACGGAAAAATCTCCTTGGTAAAGCCTGAGATGAAAATTCGCGGAAAGAAAGCCACGATCGGCGATATTCAATTCAGCGAAGGCGACTTCATAACCATCAACGTTCCTTATTACGGCGAGCCGAGTATTTGGCTTGGCAAAGCCGAGTTGATCGAGCCCAATCCCGCTGAATCCGGCTTGTTCGAGTTTATAGCGCTTACGAAAAAACACATGAAGCATTTCCATGTTCGCGCGAACGCGGACAGCCCGCGCGACGCCGCGCTTGCGCTTTCTTTCGGCGCCGACGGTATCGGCCTGTGCCGAACGGAACATATGTTCTTCAACGAGAAGCGCATCAACGTTTTCCGCGAAATGATTTTAGCCGATGACGGCAAAGCCCGTGAAAAAGCCCTGGCAAAACTCAAGGTAATGCAGAAGGAAGATTTTTACGGCCTTTTCAAGACCATGGCCGGAAAAGAAGTAACGATTCGCCTTCTTGACGCGCCCTTACATGAATTCCTTCCGCATAACGAACACGAGTTCGAAGCCTTCATGACGCATCTCGGCGGTTCCTCCGGTAAAAAGTCCAGCGGCAAGGCCTCCGTCAACAAAAATGAGATTCGGGCACGCATGGATTCGCTCTCGGAGTTCAATCCGATGCTGGGCCATCGCGGATGCCGCATCGCGGTCAGCTACCCGGAAATCTACGCGATGCAGGTTCGCGCCATCTTTGAGGCCGTATATCAGCTTCAATCCGAAAAAGTCGATGTGCGCCCCGAAATCATGATTCCGATCGTCATGAATTCTTCCGAGCTCAAGCTTATAGTCTACGGCAAGAAAATCGAGGGAACGACCTACAAAGGGCTCATCGAAAGCGAGGAACAAATCTGAAAGGAGCTCAAGGCAAAACCGTTAGTATACAAGACCGGACCCATGATCGAGCTTCCTGCGGCCGCGCTTTCCGCGGGCGAGATTGCCCGATACAGCGAGTTCTTCAGTTTTGGCACGAACGACCTTACCCAGACCACCTTGGGTATCAGCCGCGACGACTTTAACTCCTTCATGCCCGACTATTCGCTCTTTGACTTGGTGGAGGGAAATCCATTCTCCTCGCTCGTCGCCCCGGTAAAGGAGCTCGTCGACATGGCCGTACGCAGAGGCAGGATGACGCGCCCCACGCTGATAGCCGGTCTGTGCGGCGAGCATGGCGCCAATCCCGACAACGTGCGTTTCTGCATGCAGTCCGGCTTGGATTACGTATCCTGCTCCCCGTATTCGGTACCGATAGCCTGTCTGGCCATCGTGCAGATTGAACTGGAGCAGGAAGCCGCCGCAGCCAAGGCAAAATAAGCTCATTACGGTTTGGAAGACTTGGGTTTTCCAAACCGTTGGGAATAAAAAAGAGGCCAACCTTCAAGGTTGACCTCTTTTTTATGAGCTGGAACCGTAGGTCTAGCCGCTGGTGTAATCCCATTTCATGGTTGAATCGATTTTGGCGCCCAGCGCTTTTGCGACTTTTTTGGCGTCGGACAACGGGACACCGGCTTCCTTGTTGAACGTTTTCTCGAAGAACATGGTTATGCTCTCATTGACGTCGGGAAGGTTCAGGAACACGAAGGCAAAGTTTACGCCCTGCGGTTTCATGACGGTAAACGAGGTATACGAGATCATGGATTTCTTGCTGTAATAAATTTTTGTCTGGTTTTTGCAGGTGTGCAGATCCAGCTCGCTGAATCGCAGCGGAATCTGCTCGTGGCTTTTTCTCACGTACGGTTCTTCGCTTTTTTGGGAGTAATTTGCGGGCTCCACGAGGATGTGGAGCTTTTTCCCGTCTGTCTGAAACGTCAGGCCGTTATCGGCTGGATAAATCGATTTTACGTTGCTGTAGGACACGATTTCGTAACGTGAATACGCAGAGTTTTCGGCGAAAAAAGATGACACGATAAAACCATACTCGTTTGGCAGCATGCTTTTCTTGTATGCGTCGAATAATTCCATTGCCTTTACAGCCACAGTATCCTCCTTTGGTACACTTTGAGCATAAGCTATTTTTTCAACAGACTCAAGACTTTTCTGAAATTGGTTTTGTTTTTACCGTTAATTTCTCGGCCCGTTGGCGAAAACGCGCTGCTAACTCGCTTGAGCCGCTTTTTTCATAAAGGCGGGCAAGATTGATAAGCGGGCGGACATCGGCGGGAGCCAGTTCGTTTGCCTTTGAAAACGCCGCAGCGGCTTTTTCCGTTTCGTTGAGGCGGGCGAGCAATACGCCGAGGGCCAGGTAGGGTTTCGCCTCCGTGCGTATAAATGCCGCGCCGCGTTCCATCAGTTCCCTGGCGAGTTTTGTGGAACCCGATTTATCCAGGCAAAACGCCAAACCAAGGAGGTATTCGACGCGCTTGGGGTTTCCGGCGAGCAATGAGCGGTAGTGAACGGCCGCTTCGCGGAATCGCCCCGCGTTTTTATAGCAGAGGGCCAAAAACGGATCACTGGATTTTCTGGCGGCGTCGTAGGTATAGCCTTCTTCCACCACGCCGAGGGCGGTGTTCCAATCGGCCGCTCCAGCAAGCTTCTGGACGTATTCTTTCCTGATCTTCACGTTGTCCGGGTAGGACTCTATATATTCTTTATAGCGCCTGAGCTCCATTTCGGGTGCGTTGAGGGATTCGGCAATGGATATGAGATAGAGCGACGCCAGTTCGTTCCCCGGATTTACCTTCAGGATATCTTCGAACCAGGCAGCCGCTAAATCCGGTCTGCCGGTTTTATAGAGGCATTCGGCAAGGATGAACATGAGGCGCTGATCCCCGGGTTTGGACCGTAGAAGATTCTGGACCAGGGGGAGCAGTTCATCCGGCGACGATTTTTCTCCGGCCATGCAGAGCGCATCCAGGTAGGCGGCGTCGAATTTATCGATACCCCGGGAAATGGCTGCTTTGAGCACTCTCCGTGCCTCCGGGTACCGTTTTTCCTCCCAGAGGGCCATAGCCAAGCCCATTCGTATGACGGCCGACGTGGGATCGGCTTCGGCGGCGCGCTCGAAATGCGAAATCGCATGTGAAAAGCGGCGTAGCTCGAAATTTGCCTGCGCCGCGATCGTGCGAATGCCGGCGTCCTTAATGCCTTTTCTTATCAGGGCCAGAGCGATTCCCAACGCCTCTTTAGGCGCTCCGGCTTTAAGGGAAGCTAGGGCGCGCCATTGCTCGAGAGCCTCGGGGGTCCAGGGAGCATCCTGGGGTCCCGGCAGTTCCATACCCAGTTGATTGAGCAGCTGAAAACCCTGATCGGCCTTTCCGATGGTAAAAAGAAGTACGGCTCGCTGAAGGGTGATGGATGTATCTTCGGGGCTGTATTCCGATGCGACCGTCAGGTCGGACAGGGCTTCGCCGATCCTGCCGAGTTCGCGGCACGCGGATGCGCGGTATAATCGCGTGGCGGTGGAATCCGTGCCGTTTTTAATCACAAAATCCATCAATTGGCGCGCAGAGTCGTATTTGCCGCGCTTAAGCTCCTGCACTCCATGGATCGCCAGGGCGTTCACGTAAGCCCGAAATATTCGCTCGTCTTGAGGCGCCATGGTATGCGCCTGCTCGAGGGCCGATACCGCGCGCCCGATATGCTTGAGCTTGAGCTCGGCGAATCCGGCGAGGGCGAGGGTGTGCGGATCGGTTTTTCCGAGGGCGATGGATTTTTTGATGCAGCGCAAGGCTTCCGAAAAGCGATTTGCGGAAAGAAAAGTCCTGCCCAGAAAAAACCAGCCGGCTTGCTCGGACGGTTTTTTTTCGATGTAGGCGCCGAAGGCCGCCACCGCGGGACCGTATTCCCGCATGGCGTGGCGCGAGCGGCCCAGGAACAGCAGCGCCTCCGGCATGTCGTCACGTTCCGCCGCGACCCGGGTGCAGATGGCGGCTGCGAGTTCGTAATTGCGCTGGGCTCCCGCAGCCAAAGCCTGCTGGAACAATAGACGATGGTTGACTTGGCTCATGGCGTCATTTTAGCACCAAGACCCGCGATCCACAAGGATGGGGGCCCGCACGGGTCGAACCTATCCCAGATAGCGTTTCGGTTCCTGGCCCTCCACCGCGGCGTACAGCTCGATGTAGCGCTTCGCGGGGCTCATGTCGAGCTTGCGCATGAGCACTTCCTCGATTTGGAAGAATCCGACCGACTCTTCCATGAGCACGTCTATGCGCACGGGCCTGTTGACGCCTTTGCCTATGTTAACTTTTTTTATGGCGGCTGCCGAGTACTGGTGGATGTCTCCCGATTTGGGCTCGGTGGACAGCATCATGGGAATTCGGGCGCGGCCTTTTTCCATGTCGCAGCCGTCGGCGATGAGGATGAGCCCCGCCTCGAGCGAATGGATTTTTTGGGTGGCCATATGCCCCTCGATGCCTTCGATGGCCATGCACCGGACCGCGATTCGCCTTTTTATCTCGTTGGGGTACAGGGCGGTAAGCAGGCGTGTAATGAGCGGATAGGCAAAAAGGGCGCTGTTGACCTCGTGGTTTTGCCGGCCCACGGACATGCCTATATCGTGCAGGAACGCCGCGAGCAAAACGGCGATGCGGCTGTCGTCTATCGTGCCGGCCTCGTCTTCTTCCAAACTAGTTTTTATGGTTGATTCATGCAATATCTCGAGCATCGTAAGCGCGTTTATAACGACGCTGCGCATGTGAACCGGCCCGTGATCGTTGAAATTCAGCCTGCGTATGGAGACGACGTTGGCGTATTCCTGCAATTCCTGGATTTCCTCGTCCTCCAAAAGCATGCTGGCCATGCGGTGGGCGAGCCCGCTGGTCATGGCGAGGATTTTTTTGTCCAGCGCGGATTCTTTCGGGCTTTTCATGATGACCTCCGGAGAAACAGGCAGTAAGCTCTGGGCAAAAGTCTAATTTCTATTCGCCCGGCGAATTGAAATTTCTTGGCGCAACGAATTTATTTCCCCGCGGCGCCGTAGCATAATTCCTTGCGTATATTCCTTCTCGAGATAGCCAGCGAGAAAAGTTCTTCGATAAGTTCTGCATAAGGAAGGCCGCCAGCCTCGCACATCTTGGGAAACATGGAAATAGATGTGAATCCCGGAATCGTATTGGCCTCGTTCAGGAATATTTCCCCAGTTTTTTTGTCCACGAAAAAATCTATTCGAGCCATTCCCTGGAAACCGGCGACGGTATACGCCTTGGCGGCGATTTGCACGATTTTCTCGCGCTGCGCCGATTCCATTTCTGCGGGAATGACGAAGCTCGCGCCGTTGGGATCGGTATATTTTGCGTCGTAATCATAATATTCATGAGTTGGAATAACTTCGCCGGGAGCGAAGCTTGTTACTTTCTCGTTGCCGATGACCGAGCACTCGATCTCGCGCGCCGCCATGAACGGCTCTACGAGAACTTTGGTGTCGAAACGCAACCCTTCCCTGACTGCGGCCTCGAAGCCGGCGCGGTCGCTAGCCTTTCCGGTTCCAACGCTGGATCCGGCGCGCGCGGGCTTGACGAAAACGGGCCAGCCGAAGGTTTTTTCCGATTGCTCCATGAATGACTCGAGTCCCGGTTCCTGAAGCTCGTGCGACTGGATGGAAATAAAAGGAACGATGGGCAAGCCGGCTTCGCGCCACAAGATCTTTGCGAGAGCCTTGTCCATGCCTATGGCGCTCCCCTGAACGTCCGCGCCGACGTAGGCGAGATCCGCGCACTCGAGCAACCCCTGCACGGTGCCATCTTCTCCGAAGGTGCCGTGCAGCACGGGGAAGACAAGATCCAGCTGGATGTCCGAGGACCCGTAAGCCCCGTATACACGGAGTCCCTTTCCGGGGGCTATTACCACGAGCGGGGTTTCGGTTCGCAGTTGCAGCGGTTTTTCGGATTCGCGGCAATTGGCTAAAACCGCGTCGGGTTGCAGGTGCCATGATCCTTCGCGCGAGATGCCGATGAGGTATATCTTATGTTCGGGCTTTATATGCCGTACGATGCTTGCCGCGGACATAAGCGATACTTCGTGCTCGCCTGATTTTCCGCCATAGAGTATTGCTACTTTCATCAAACTTCCTTCGTGCCTGGGAATCCCATTTCCGCGAGCGCTTTTTGGGCTTCCGCGATTTCGTCCCAGGGAATCGTTCCCGCTGCCTTGATTATAGTGTTTTCATGGCCTTTGCCAAGGAGCAACACTATGGAATCGCGTTTTGCGAGCGAAAAAGCCATGCGGATGGCTTGGGCCCTGTCGGGAATGAGGAACAAAGATTCTCCCCGAATTTTTTCCTTGCAGCCGGCCGCTATATCCTCGAGGAGCGCCATGGAATCTTCGCCTCTGGGGTCTTCGTCCGCGAGAATGACCATGTCGCAATATTTTGAGGCGATGGCTCCCTGCGCCGGTCGTTTCTGCGTATCGCGTTCGCCGGCCGAGCCGAAGACGCAGATTACGCTGCCTTTCGCCCTGCTGCGTATGCTCGGCAGTATCGCCTCGAAACTGGAAGGCGTGTGGGCGTAATCCACCAATACTTCAAAATCCTGGCCGGCTTTGATGCGCGTCATGCGGCCCCGTACGGGGGTAAGTTCGGGCAGCAGGTCTACGAGTTCGTCCACCGGCATGCCCGTAAGCTTATGCACCACCAGGACGGCCGCGAGGGTATTCTCGACATTGAACGCACCCGGCAGCTTGATGTTCGCCGCCTGGTAGCAATCCTCGAAGCAGAGCATGAATGTGGATCCTGTTTCGGTTTCGTCGATTTCCGTAGCCGAAAGCGTAGCTCCCCCCGAGCGCACCGAGTAGGTGTATACCGGTTATTCGGTAATGTCGGCAAAAAATGCGGCGCTGGGATCGTCAGCGCAGACGACGCCGAAAGCGGGCACGGAAAGCCGCTTGCCGCCGATGGTTTTTTCTTCGAGGCTCGAGTCGAGCGCCTGGAACAGCCGCGCCTTGTCGTCGCGGTAGCATTCCCAGGTGCCGTGGAATTCCAGGTGCTCGTGCCGCACATTGGTCATGACGCCCACGTCGAAGCGCACGTCTCCGAGGCGGTTCGTGCGCGGGGAGAGGCCATGGCTGGATGATTCGATAACGGCGTATTCCATTCCGTTATCCACCATCCGGGCGAGTTTTTCGTGGATCGTCGTTGCCTCCGGCGTCGTCTGGTGGTCTGGATTGCGCTCTACGGTATCGGCCACTTTATATTCGACAGTAGAGACGAAACCGGCCTTGAAGCCGGCCAAGGTCAACAGTTGCGATATGAGCCAGACGGTGGTGCTTTTGCCTTCGGTTCCCGTAACCCCGATGACGGCGATTTTTTCCGACGGGTTTCCCCAAAAGGCGCTTGCCATGGGCGACATAGCGAAGCGCGGATCCGCCACCTGTACGTAGCAGACGTCGGGCCTGTACTCGGGAAGTTCCTCGCTGTGGATAATCGCGCAGGCGCCGTTTTCCAGGGCCTTGCCGATAAACCCGTGGCCGTTTACGTGGAGGCCGGGCAGGGCGAAAAACGCGTAACCCTGTTTGACGTTTCGTGAATCGTAGGCAAGACCCAGAATCCTCGTCCCGGCGTCTCCGCGCACTGCTAGTATTTCCAGAGATGCTATAAGTTGCGATATATTGCGTTCCATAAGGTAATCCTATACAGCAACGGCTCCCTTGCGCAAGAGACTTCCTGCGCTTTGCATCAGGGAGAAGCCGATCGTACCCAAGTACTCAGATTAAGCAAGCAGGTCGAGTCGGTGGCCAAGGCGCCTATCGCCCCGCCGAGTTCGCCCATGGTTTTAGCCTGAGACACAGCCCCAGTACGCGCTCCTGGAGCCTGGTCCAAATTGCGGATAAGGTTGTGGCGCGCTATCGTTAACGCCGCCTGAATGTTTATGCGCTATGGCCTGCATCTCGTCGGCCAGTATGCAATCGGATATTTTGACGATGGCGCCGTCGGCGACGCTGCGTTCCGACAGGATTATTATTCCGCCGAAAGCCCCGGACGAATCGTGGTTGTTGTAGAGAGCACAATTTTTTATGGTATAATCGCAGGCGCTTATGGCCTCGAGCGCGATTCCGCCATTGACGCCCGAACCGCCCGCCGTGGTCGTATGGTGAACTTCGGTATTTATTGTTTCTATGGACGCTGCGCCCACCGGATCCATCACCCGTTTGCCATTGTTGGCGCATCGCCGTATTTCGATGCTTTCTATCCGGATGCCTGTTCCGATGCGTTTCAAGATACCGAACAATCCCGCATCTTCGGCGTTGAATATCGGCCGGGATTTTCATGGTCAAGCCGTGAGCAGCGTGGAGTTCCCGGCCGAACCCATTTGCGAGGCCCGTGCCGGCTCGATCCGCATGGAGAGCTTGCCGTTGAACAGGAATTCACCGGTCATATAGACGTGGTCGCCGCCACGTAAAAGCCCCGCCTCGTAATAGAGCCCAACGTAGCCGTCCACGCACGTTTCAAAACTGTTATAGGGTGACGCCTCCGATCCGTCGCCGCCCGGAGGAGCCGCAACGTCGACCTGCCAGGCCCGGTTTCCTGCTTTGTCAATGTACTTTATAATGTCCGGCTGATTCCAGTATTATTTAAACCGGTAATTTTTACGAAAAACTAATCTGGTCGATAACGGTATTTGTCAACCTTCTTCGTAACACAAAATTCGGAATTATTTATATTAAATTTACTTTAAGGAAACCGGAAAAGTATGTTATTTTTTTATAGATACACTGAAAAAGCCATCTTCAAGCCGATAAGCGGGAGATCGTTAAAAAATGCAAACGTGGAAATTCATCGCGCAATCTTGAAAGCCTTGCATTGTGTACTGTATTGTGATAGGTATTTCCGGGGGCTGTCCCCAAAATGGAGGCGACATGTTTACGGTCAGGGTCGAGGCGTCTTTCGCGGCGGCGCATTTTCTAACGCAATATCACGGCAAGTGCGAGAATTTCCACGGCCACAACTACCTCGTGCGCGTTTATGCGCGCGGCGATACCTTGGATGCGGCCGGCATGCTGGTGGATTTCGGCGTTCTCAAAGCGTGCATGAAGCGCGTCATCGACGTGTTGGACCATTCCAACCTGAATGAGAATGCAGCGTTCGCCAACTCACCCAGCGCGGAGCGCATCGCCAAGCATATTTATAGCTCTATGCTGCTCGATACGCCCGGATTGCCGCTTTGCGCGGTGGAGGTTTTCGAGACTCCCACCAGCGTAGCGCGATACGAGCCGGATTAAGTCGCTGGGGGTTCGGTTTTTTGACCTTCGTCTCCGCCGGGTTTCTTGCGACGGTTATTGCGCTGAGCGGCGCCTGACGGACGCTGACCTTCGGATCGAGCGCGCGGGCTTCGCTGTGCGGAGTCGCCTGAACCATCTGCCCTGGCGCCGCCGATGTTGGCGCCGCCAGTATTGGCGCCGCTTCGGGGAATGCTGGGACTGCGCCTGATATGCCTTTCGGGGCTTGCCGGGCGAGCGGATCCCGGAGCACGTTCTGCGGACGGGGAGCGATCGGCGAACGGAATACGTTCGGGGCGGGGGCTTCCGGCTAAGCTTGGGTTACGTCGAACTGCCCCGTCGCGGGGGGCTTGGTATCCGGAATCGGGAGAGCGCGGGCGATATGCGCCGCCTGACGACCGCTCGGCTGAGCCCGTCGACCTGTTAGAAGGGCTGCGTGGACGTTCGGAATAGCCGGTGCTGCGCGGGCGGTCCGTCGTGCTTCGCGGCCTTTCGGCCGAACCTTGTGTGCGGCGTCCGGGAGCGCCACTTCGTGAGGGGGAGCCGCCGGATTCCTGCTTGGATAGGCTCACGCGCTTACGGTTCGTTTCGTCTTCTTCCGCAAGGGCAAAAAAGTTTTCCGGATCAATGTCGTGAACGTTTCCGGAATCCAGTATTTTGCACATGAAGGGGAAGTTATAGCGTACGGCAATCTTGGATGCCCGCTTAAGCTCCACCATGTCGGCGATTGAGATGGAAATGCCCTGTTTTCCCGCGCGTCCCGTTCGGCCGGCCCGGTGTACGTAGATTGAAGGTTCTTCGGGCAGGTCGTAGCTGATTACGTGGCTTACGTCGGGGATGTCGAGGCCGCGTGCGCCTAGGTCCGTGGTGAGCAGCCAACGAACCTCGCCGGCGGAAAACGCCATGACGGCCGATTTTCGCTCGGTACCGTCCTTGTCGGATTTAAGCACCGCGGCTTTGATACCCAGGAACTCGAGTTTCTCGGATACGGTAAACAGGCACGAGTTGGTAGAAATGAATACGAGGCAGCGCGACGGTTTTACGGCCGCCTCGAACTTGCGCAGAAACTCGGTCTTGGACCGGGACGATGCATGGAAGCACCAGTGTTCTATGGAGGTTCGGAGCGCTTCGGTGGAATCGAGGGATACCCTGGCCGCGTCCTTGAACCACTCCGCGGTCTTGTCCACGATTTTATCCGGTATCGTGGCGGAAACCATGATGCGCGCGCAGTCAGCGGGCACGGCCTCGAGCAGGTCCTTGGTAATCTCGATGACTTCCTTTTCGAACAGGCGGTCGCCTTCGTCCAGGACGGCCCATTTGCAGGCAGTTGCATGGATATAGCGCGAGCTTATCAAGTCGCGGATGCGCCCTGCCGAACCGATGAGAATATGCGGCTTATCGCGGAGCCGCTCCAGCTGCCTGGCCAAAGGAATGGAACCGAGCGCTTGCGCCACGCGGAAGGGCAGGCCGCTTGCCTGTATCAATTTTTCCGTTTCCCGGTATATCTGCGCGGCGAGGTCGTGTGTCGGAGCTACGATGACGGCGGATAAGTCGGTACTTTCAGGGTCGATCTTGGATAAAATGGGCGCCAGATAGGCAAAAGTCTTGCCTGTTCCCGTGGCGGCGCTCAGGTAGGCGGAACCGGAAGCCAATACGACGGGGGCGGCAAGGCGTTGTATCTCTGTCGGCTTTTCGAAACCGAAGGATATGAGGGCCAGCGCAATTTCTTCGCGGAGGCCAATAGTGGAAAATTCGTGCATTCTCTTATAATCGCATGAAAAAGCTCGCTTATACAAGGCCGAGAACTTGACGAGCCTCCGCATAGCCCGGTTTGATGATATCGTAGATGATCCGTACGCGCTCATTATACGGTGCAAAAGCGCTTTTCATGGCGTTAATCGTTACTTTCTCTATGTCGCGCAGAGTAAAGCCGAAGTGAACCACCGCTATCCGGAGTTCCTGGCTTAAGCTCGTATCGCTCATGAGGCGGTTGTCCGTGCAGAGGCAAACCCGGAAATCGTTACGGTAATAGGTATTGAACGGGTGTTCGTCCAAATTCGCGGCCGCTCCGGTCTGTATGTTGGATGACAGGCAGCATTCCAGCGGAATCCGCCGGTCGCGCACGTACGAGGCGAGGGAGCCGAATTTTTCTATGCTCGTGCCGTGCACGACCATGTCTTCGAGTAGGCGCGTGCCATGGCCGATTCTATGGGCTCCGCAAGTTTGCAGCGCTTGCCAGATGGATTCTGGCCCGAAAGCCTCCCCGGCGTGTATGGTTATATTGAAGTTTTTGTTGCGGATGTATTGGAACGCTTCCTGGTGCCGCTTGGGCGGGTGGCCCGATTCGTCGCCGGCGATATCAAAGCCAACGACGCCCCGGTCGCGGTAGGCAACCGCAAGTTCCGCCGTTTCCAGCGAAAACGACGGAGCCATGTTCCTCATGGCGCACAGAATGAGGCCGAAGCAGGTGCCTGTGGATTTTTTACCCGCTTCCATGCCCCGGAGAGCCGCTTCCACGATGGATTCCAGATCCAGGTTTTCCCGAACCAATAGAATCGGCGCGAATCGGAGTTCCGCGTACACGACACATTCGGCCGCCAAGTCCTCGATGGCCTCGCGGGCGACGCGCTCGATGGATTCCTTGGTGCGCATGACGCCGCAGGTAAACGCGAATCCTTCCAGGTACAAACCCAGGTTTTTGCGATCCGCGCCTCGGTGCAGCCAGTCGCCCAGCGATTGCGGCGTGGAGGCGGGCATGTCCAGGGAGAATTCCTTGCCCAATTCCAGCATTGTTTCGGGCCTGAGCCCGCCGTCGAGGTGATCGTGCAATTCCACTTTGGGAATTTTTCGGAGCGTTTCGTTGCTTATCATGGTTCGATTATAAACCGCAACGGAGCCTATTTCCAGCCTGCGGGAGAATTCTTTCCGGCCTTGCCTCGCACCGCTTTTTTTCCGTATTATGCTGTCGATGAATTTAGAAGCATTTATACTTGGCTGCGGCGGCATGATGCCCCTGCCAAACAGGCATCTCACCAGCATGCTCCTCAGGCGCGAAGGCGACTTGTTCCTTTTCGACGCGGGGGAAGGCACCCAAGTATCGCTCCGGAGGCTCAATCTTCGCTGGAAGAAGATTAACGCGATATTCATATCGCATACGCACGCGGATCACGTAACCGGGCTTCCGGGGCTCCTCATGCTCTCGAGCCAGGTGGACCGGGACGAGCCGCTGTATATCTACGGCCCGCCGCGCATCGCCGAGTATGTGGATACCAGCCGCCGCGTCCTGGACATGTACATCAATTACGAGATTATCGTGCGGGAGATCAGCGAAGCGGGAATCTGCCACCAGGGCGACGGTTTCGCCATTCGCGCCTTTCCGCTCAAGCATACCAAGACCTGCTACGGCTACGCGCTGGAGGAGGAACCTCGACCCGGCGAGTTCAACCCGGACAAAGCCACGGCTCTGGGCGTTCCGCGCGGTCCTTTGTGGTCGCGTCTGCAGGCGGGCGAAACGGTGCAGGCGGCCGACGGAACTAGCGTAAGCTCCGCGGAAGTCCTGGGACCGGCGCGTTCGGGGCGCAAGGTAAGCTTCGTTACGGACTCGCTGTATTTTCCGGCCATTGCGCCGGAGGTCAAGGATTCGGATCTGCTCGTGTGCGAGGGCATGTTCGAGAAGGAACTGCTGGAAAGCGCGCTCGAAAAAAAGCACATGACCGCGGAACAGGCGGCCCTGATAGCGCGCGACGCAGGCGGCGTGCGCAAGCTGGCCCTCATCCACTACAGCCCGCGCTATACGGACTACGATCTCAAGAAACTTTTGGCCGAGGCTCAGGGTATATTTCCCGACACGGTATTATCGCGCGATAGGATGAACATTCCCGTGGAATATATCGACTGAG
>CAZAJF010000024.1:0-69057 GCA_964485395.1 uncultured Treponemataceae bacterium
TATCGCCGGGGCAAGGCAAGCGTAATCCACTTCAACCGTGTCGTCGGTCTTGAAATCCCTGCCGTACTGCGCTTTTTGCAGGGAGCTTATCGCCGCCATCCGCCGATTGTCGAACAGCACGATCATTCCCCTGAGCCCGTGCTGGACGGCGTCCACTAGTATCTGCGGGTTCATGAGGAAGCTGCCGTCTCCGGTGAAGGCCATCGGGTAGGCGGGATTTTTGGCGAAGGCCGATGCCAATATGGCGCTGCAGGCGAAGCCCATGTAGGACGCCCCCGTGTCGGTGAACGTCCGGCCGGGCTTTTCGTCCTCCACGAGCTGGAAACCGTTTGCCTGCACGTCTCCCGCGTCGAAATACTTTATTGCGTCCACCGAGCGGGCGAAATCCGCGGCAGCCCCGATGGCCACGGGTTCCGTCATTACGCGGATTCCGAATTTCTGGTCCGGCAGCGATTCTGTGCCTCGGCGTAAAGTAAGGAAATTATCCCATTGCGTCCGCAGCGCGCGGCATTCCACGTACCAGGGGCTGTGACTACCACTATTCGGGTTTCCATTGTACACGCCGGCCTTGCGCAGCGCCGCGACGAGTTTTTCGAGCACGGCGCCTGAGTCTCCCACCAGCGCGAGGCTGCCGTTGTAGTGGGCGGCGTCGTCGTGGCTGGTATTGATGCCGATGAAGCGCTTGGCGTTTTTCCAGGCGGTGCCCGAGGAATCCCATTGGCAGACCGACCGCGCCCCTATGGTTACGACGAGATCCGCCTCGGCCATTGCGGCATTGCCGCAGGGCGATCCTTTGGATCCGCCTACTGTCATGTTGCGCGGATGCGAGCCGGGCAATATGCCTACGGCGGACGGGCCGTGCACGTATGCCCCGTCTACCCGATCCAGGAATTCTCCGAGCAGGGCCGCATCGAGCGAGCGGGCGCCGTTGCCGGTTTTTACCGTTACTTTGCGCGCGGCGCTTAAAAGCCTAACGGCTTCCAGGAAAGGCGCATCGTCGGCGGGCGCGGCCCTGAAAAAATCCGGCCGAACCGGTAATTCATTTATATTGAAATTTTGCATCATATGCGCTTGCTCGTTCATGGGCAGCAGCAGGAAAAAAGGTTGGGCCCGAATGGGGCTGAACACGGTAGCGGCAGCTTTCTTGAGGGCCGCGCCGAGCGCCTGACCCGTATGCAGGCTGTAGGCGCCGCCCATCGCGCTCGCGAGCTTCAGGAATGCGGATTGCCCCCGGCCCGGTATCTGCTGCATGTTGAAGCCTTCGTCGTGCGTGGTCTCGTCGCCGAAGAGGTAATAGAGACCGATGCCGTTGGACGATGGCGTAAGCGACGCCGACAGGGCCTGCAGGGCGCCCGGGCCTATCGACGTAAACACGGCCGCAGTCTCGCCGTACTGCCACTTAAGGGCAGTGGCGGCATGGGACGCCTCGATTTCGCTGCGTACGTTGAATATGCGCACGAGGCCTGCTTCTTCGTAAACCCGGAGTGCGTCTCCCACGTCCGTCATGCCGTGCCCGAAAATACCGATGTAGGTGCTTACTCCCTGGCGGAGAAGTCCGAGTACGAGCGCTTCGCTCACGCTGAGATCCTGCGCGGCCGGCAGGCTTCCCGAGGCAAGGGCTTTTTCGATTCCGCCCGCTAAGTGTATCGCCGACGCGCGCGCGCGACGCGAAACCTCGCGATCGCTTGATATTTTCTGGTTTTCCGCCGTCATGGCCGCATCCGGGACTCGAGGGCGGCCAGAAGCGGGGCGTCGTCGATGTGTGAAGAAAAAATAATATCGCGAATTCCGGGGTACGAGAGGGCGGGAATCGCCGCCTGGTCGGGGAGGGCTGCCACGATCTCGGCCATGCCGCGGTGGGCAAGCCGCGAGATTCCGGCAAGGAGCTCGCGGGCGACGCGCTGAGGTTCCTTGCGGTGCGCAGGGTATCCTTCCGAGCGCTCGGGCGTAAAGAGATTGTCGAAGATAAGGCGAAGGTTCACGTCGCCGGCCCAGCCGTAGCCCTGGTTCAAGGCCAGGCTTACGCAGTTGCCGCCGTTGATGCGCGCGAACAGCCAGGCGTCCAGGGGCGTCAGGATATGGCCGCAGCAGACCCCCGGGTACTGCAGCGCGGAGTTGAGGAACCCTTGGCCGGTGCCGCAGCCTCCCACCACGAAGTCCGCGCGCCCCAGTTCCAGGAGCAGAGCCCCGATGAACCCCGTGTGAATATACGATAACTCAGGCGCTTCGCCCGATTTTTTCATGCCGCAGTTTATGAGTTCATGGCCCCGGCCTTCCAGCGCGCGCACCATGTCGGCGTTGCGGTCCGCCGCGCTCGTTTCACTGATGATCGCTATTTTCATGCGCGTATCCTTTCCTGACGGTTTTTTTCGCCCAGCAGCCTCATCGCGGCTCCCGCGATTCCCTCGGGGTCCAGGCCGTGCTTCGAAAATATCCGGTCGTCGTCGCCGGACTCGAGGAAGATATCGGGGAAACCGAGGCGCGTCACGGGGCACGGCGCCTCCTCGGCCAGCGCTTCGCAGACGGCGGAGCCGAAACCGGCCACCCTCGAGTGGTTCTCCACCGTTACGACGCGTCCGCATTCGCGTGATGCTTTTATAATGGCTTCCGCATCCAGCGGCTTTACCGTTCCGAAGTGCAGGACGCGCGCTTGTATTCCGTCCGCGGCCAGGATCCGCGCTGCCTCGAGGGCGCGGTGGCTCATCATCCCTTCCGATAGAATTGCGACGTCGTTTCCGGCCGCCAGTTCCACCGCCTTGCCGATGACGGGATTATAATCCGCACCGAACAGGGATGGAAGCTCGCAGCGCATGGTGCGCAGGTATACGGGCCCTTCCGTGCGCATGGCCAGAAAGGTCATGGCCCGGGTCTCGGCGGCATCGGCCGGCGTCATCACGACCATGTTGGGCATCGTGCGCATGATGGCCAGGTCTTCTATGGAAGAATGCGTGGCGCCGCCCCTGCCCGAAGGCAAGCCGCCGTAGGAACCGTTGAGTTTTACGTTGAGCCTGGCGTGGGCAACCGATACGCGTATCTGGTCGCAGGCGCGCGTAGCCAGGAATACGGCGAAAGCAGACACCCAGGGAACGAGTCCGCAGCCGGCCATTCCCGCCGCCACGCCGACCGCGTTGGCCTCGGCGATTCCCATGGCGTGGAAACGGTCGGGGAAGGCAGCCCGGAACAAGGACGTCTGCGTGGACGTGCAGACATCCGGATCCAGAACGACCATGTCGGGATACTTTTCCGCCAGTTCCACGAGAGCCTTGCCGAAGGCCGTGCGCGGGGCTAGTGCTTGGCTCATGTCGCCGCTCCGATCTCTTCTATCGCCAGCGCGTATTCAAGGTCGTTTGGCGCCTTGCCGTGCCACTCGCAGCGCCCCTCCATGAAAGACACGCCTTTTCCCTTGACTGTTTTGGCTATTACCGCGACCGGGCCCCGGGCTGAGGTTTCCCGCGCCTCTGCGAGCGTCCTGGTAAGAGCGGCCATATCGTGGCCGTCCACGGTTAAACACTCCCAGCCGAACGACTTCCATTTTTCCGCCAGCGAATCCGCCTGTACCGCGGCAGTCGTCGGGGAGGCGAGCTGCACCCCGTTGCAGTCGATTATCGATATGATGAAAGGCACAGCCCGGTCGCCCGCGTAGAGCGCGGCTTCCCATACTTGGCCTTCCTCCAGTTCCCCGTCTCCCATGAGCACGAATGTCCTGAAGGACTTAAGCTCAGGCTTCCTGGCTGCGGCGAGGGCCATGCCGATTCCACAGGAAAGCCCCTGGCCCAGTGAACCTGAGGACATATCCACGCCCGGGGTTTTATGCATATCCGGATGCGCCTGCAGGATCGTTCCCAGTTCATCGAAGGTTGTAAGGGTTTCAATGGGAAAATACGAGCGCAAGGCCAATGCCGAATAATAACCCGGTGTCGCGTGGCCCTTGGATAGAATAAAACGGTCGCGGTCCGGCTTGTGGGGATGCTGCGGGTCTATGCCCTGCATCACGCCAAAATAAAGCGCGGTGAGGATGTCGGCTTCGGAAAGCGAGCCTCCCGTGTGCCCCATCCCGGCCCGGTGGGTCGTATCGAGGATAAGGCGCCGTATGGTTTGCGCTTTTTGCTTTAGCTCGTTCAAGGAAAGTTGACTCGCGCTCATTAACGATCTCCAATATTGCGTATTGTACAAAGCAATTGCGTATTTGTCAACAAATACTAGCGGACAGCTTGATTTTTTACATATCCAGGTTTATAGTCGGCTCATGGCAAAAAAAGAAGGCGCGATGATACAGTCAGTGGAGCGTGCGCTCAGTCTCCTTGCGCGCATCGCGGACCACCCGGAAGCCAAATACAGCCTCACCGAACTTACGGAGTTCATGGAGCTGGACAAGAGCTCGGTTTTTCGCCTTCTTACCACATTGCAGAAATTCAACCTGGTTCGCCAGGAAGAAAACCGCAAAACCTACCAGCTCGGCTACGGCATTTATTCGCTTGCCGGCGCCCTCCACGAGCAGCTCAAGCTTACCGAGATATGTTCCCCCGCGCTGAAGGCATTGGTGTTGGCCACCAAGGAAAACGCTCATCTGGCGGTGCGCTCGGGTCTTCGCGCGGTATTCATCGACCGGGAACGCGCCACCAAGACCATCGCGGCCAATACCGATATCGGCGACACCGAGGAACTCTACTGCACCGCGGTAGGCAAATGTCTCGTATGCGGCATGAATCCCGCAGAATTGTCCCTGCTTTTCGGCGGCGCTGAACTGACGCGTTATACAAATAAAACCATCGTTGAAATCGGCGCGCTTTCGCGTGAAATCGCCTTGGTCGCCGACAGGGGCTACGCGGTAGACGACGGCGAGTACGAGAGCGGCGTCGTCTGCATCGCCGCCCCCGTATACAACTTCGAGAATAAAATTGAGGCTTCCGTAGGGATCTCCGGTCCACGCGAGCGCATGGAAAGCCAGTTCGACGCATTTACCGCGGCCGTAAAGGAAGCGGGACGGGACTTGAGCGCACTGTTGGGTTCGGCGTCCAACGCGAGGTAGCTTTTCAATTGATTCTCGTCTTCAGGCGAGTGTTTTTTAGAACACTTCCGTCTTAAATAACTATTTTTTAATAACCTCAAAAAATTGGTATTTTTATATTTCAGTGTTATCTTATAATCCCTAGGGTACTGACGAACACAAAGGATAGTAAGTGAAAACCAAAACTATTTCGAAGAATTCCAAAACGACGCAGCTGTTTTTATTCGGTGCCGTCGTTTTTGTTTTTGCAGGCATGTACGCATGCTCATCTCCCTTCAATGGAAGCGGTAGAAACAGCTCGGTGCAGGTCAGCATACGTATTCCTGCGGTCGATAGAATAATCAATCAGAATGCCGGCGGGCGTTTCATACATCCGGACACTAAATACCTTGTCGTCTCGCTTTCCGGCGAAGGCATGGAAACGGTCAGCGAAGACGCAACGGTAGCCGTCTGGGCCGATAGGTATACGATAAAGGTGCTCGACGTTCCGCCAGGAGACAATCGTACCATTACCGTGTCATTATATGATGCGCCTGGCGAAGGCAAAATACTTCTCGCCGAGGGCACCACCACGATGAAAGTGCTGGCCGACGCGGTAAACAGCGTCTCGGTTACCGCCGTGCCCAAGAACGCCGTCGCGCTAACCCTGGAAGTCGCAGCCACTCTTCCCGCAGGCTCCGGCGGTAAGACCTTCGTATATTATGCGGAGGTTCCCGTTGACCGCACATTCAGCGTCGCCCTGAGCGAAGCATCCATAGTGCCGACTCTATACAACGCCGGCGGCACCAATATTGAGGGTACGAGTACCGGCTCCGGCGTCGTCGTTTGCAAAGCCGCTGCGGCCGGAGTGTATTATGCGGTAGTAACCATACCCGCCGCTTTTACCGACAGTTCCACGATTACGATTTCCCTGGTAAGCAACGCTCGCGAGATAACGGCCTTCGGTTTTTCCGCTCCCGTCTCTGTCGGCGTAATTACCGGCACGAATATCGCCGTAACTCTGCCGTTTGGCACCAGCGACGTTAGCGCTTTAATACCGACTATTACCCATTCGGGTGTAGGCCTAAGCCCTGCCTCGGGAGTTGCCCGGGATTTTAGCGCTCCTGTCGATTATACGGTTACGGCCGCCGACGGTTCTACGCAGGTTTATACGGTAACGGTAACGGTGAGCACAATTACTCCTCCCGAATACTCCGTGACGATAAGTCCCGTTTTCAGCAATGCAGCCAACAAGACCCTCGTCTTTACGCCTTCCGTCGTTTCCATGGCAGCCGGAACCACACTTTCCATAAGTACGGGCAATGCCCAATTAGCTTCGCTGAGCGGCTGGAAATGGTATGTGGACGGTACTCAAACAGCCGGTGCGACTACTTCAGCTTTTAGTTTCGACGGCAATCTATATACCGCCGGGACCACGCACATAATCAGCGCGTCGGTATCGGAAAGCGGCATTCTGTATTCCGGTTCGCTCTCGGTGAGCATTTTAGCCGCGGCGGCTACCACCTATTCCGTAACCTACAGCAGCCAATTTGCAGACGGCGGCGACGTTCCCATCGATGCCGGTCAATACGCATCAGGCAGCAGCGTAACGGTATTGGGTAACAGCGCGGCTATTCCGCTTAGGCGGGCCAATTCCACGTTCGTGGGTTGGACGGATAATGCGGCCGGCACGGGAACCGTGTACGGGCCGGGTAAAACCGTAAGCTATACGATAAGCTCCGATATTGTATTTTATCCGAAGTGGTATGTAGACGTGGTTTCTCCCACTGTCGGCGTTCTAAAATATGTGCCTGCCGGCTTGTTCCAGCGCGACGCGAATCCCGCGAATATCAGCAGGGTGTCCGCATCGTTCCATATGAGTGCCTACGAGATAACCAGGGCCCAGTTTTACAAGGTAATGGGCGGCGATTTCAGCGATCCGGCATATTCTCCGGATGACAGCCATCCGGTCCAGAATCTCAACTGGTACCACGCCATAACCTTTTGCAATAAATTGAGCCTTGCCGAAGGGCTCACCCCGGTATACAGCGTTGCAGGCGTCGATTTTTCCAATCAGAATTATGAGACTGTCCCACAGGTAGACGATGTCGATTGGAATGCGGCAGTAGCCACCTGGACCAACAACGGCTACCGCCTGCCCACAGAGATGGAATGGATGTGGGCGGCCATGGGCGCATCGTCCGGTTCCGGTTATGCCGCCCCTGTTTATTTGACCGGCTATGCCAAGCCTTTCGCGGGAAGCACGGGATCGAATTCAATCGACAATTATGCGGTCTACGGTTCTCTCTTGACCAACCCGGCTGGCAGTAAATTACCCAATGAGCTTGGACTCTACGACATGAGCGGCAATGTCTGGGAGTGGTGCTGGGACAAGTATGACGCGTATCCGAGCGGTGTGCTTACTTCCGACGCCGCCGATGGCTCCGGCAGAGGTGCGGCAGCCGGCAATCCAGTACTTAGAGGCGGAGGCTTTAATAGTGACGTCTCGCAACTTCCGCCTGCGACTCGTGCAAGTAACCTTTCTTATTTCCAGGATCCTCATTTCGGATTCCGCGTCGTACGCAACTGAAATGCAAAGTTTAAAGAGGTGTGCCGTGAAAAAACTTTTTATTACCGCCATTAGCGCGTTGATTATTTTATCCTGCTCGAATCCGGCGGGGGACAGATCCCCGGCCGGAACCGGAACTGTTTCTGTGACGTTCGGAACAAGCAAGGCGGGCAGCAGAACCGTACTGCCGGATCTGCAGGCCAGCGTAGATTCGTATGAAGTTACGCTGAAGAGCAAGAACGGCTATGCGGACAGAAAAAGCCTCGCCACGAAAGCGGATCCTACCTGTATTATCGCTGCCGTTTATTCAGGCACCTGGGATATCGTCGTTCTGGCGAAAGCGGGCACGGTAACGGTAGCGACGGGAACCCTTGCCGATCAAGTCGTCGGAGCGGCGCTGACCGTTTCCGTGCCTCTGACGGCTGTGGCTCCGGGGGGAAGCGGCAATCTATCGTTTACCGTTCGCGTGCCCGACAACCTGGGCATCAATTATGTCGGTTTCGCGCTGGATGCCAACGATTCCGATACCCCGGATGCCGCCATTGAGGCAACGTTGTCGAACGCGTCCGGCGGATTCCAGACGGCCACGTTTACGCAGGCCAATCTAATCGCCGGGGTTTACGGTCTCGTGGTAACGTTCAGAACCGGCGGCAGCGCCGCCACCGTGGCCACTTTCAGGGAATCCGTCAATATTTGGGGTGGGCTTACGAGCGATAAATGGATCGATTCAAGCGGCAATCTTGCCGACTTCCGCGACTATACGGAGACCGACCTTCTCCTCAATGCATCGCTGTCGAATCTCACCATCGCCGGCGCGCAGGCTGGCTCCCTGGCGTTTGCCTCCGGTACGCCCGCCTACGACATCGGCAATGTGTTCAACGTAACTACCATAACGTTTACCGCGACGGAATCGGTTTTAAGCGTCGGCGTTTCAGCGCAAAAACTGTCGTATACCTGGAACGGCGGAGCCGCTCGAACGGCGCTGAGCGGGCAAGCCTCCGTGCCGCTTTCACTTGTGGGCGGGACGAACACCTTGGTGGTCACCGTACTTTCGGCCGGCGGCAAAGTATCCAAAAATTACTCCGTAACCATGACCTGGAACCCTGTCTACAAAACCACAACCGGTATCGATATGATTCAGGTTCCCGCCGGCACCTTCCAGCGCGACATCACCCCGGCCAATACTTCGTACGTCAGCGCTTTTATAATGGGCAAGTACGAGGTAACGCAAACGCAATGGCGCGCGGTCGCCTCGACCATTTATCCGGCCGGCACGACTGACAGCCAACTTCCCATGGCGGGGACGGTTACCTGGTACGACATGGTGGGCTTCTGCAACAAGCTCAGCCAGCTGGAAGGCCTTGAACCAGTCTATGAGATCATGAACTCCACCGTTCCGTGGGCGGGTAATTTTCCCGTTACCGGCATAACCCACGTCAACGCGGATTGGTCTAAAAACGGTTACCGCCTGCCAACGGAAATGGAATGGATGTGGGCGGCCATGGGAGCCACCTACGATCGGTCCAACGGCTATGCGGGAACCGGCATCAATACCAGCGGCTATTCCAAAGGCTATGCCGGCAGCAGCGAACTTGGCGGGGCTCAGGTTAATGTAGCAGATTATGCTTGGTTCAATACCGGCATGGAGCCTGTCGGGCAGCTGCTGCCCAATGAATTAGGGCTTTACGACATGAGCGGCAACGTGTTCGAATGGTGCTGGGATCGAGGGAATTATCCTCCTTTGCCGTATCCAAGCGGATCGCTCGTCAACTACCATAATGAAGTAGAAGCGTATCGCATTGATCGCGGAGGGGCGTTCACGTCTGCGGTCGCCGAGTTGGCGCTTTCATACAGAAGGTCAGCCGATCAAACCGGACAAGGAGCAAATCTGGGATTCCGGCTGGCAAGAAACGCCGGCGGGAGTAACGCACCGGTCGCGGGGCTTGTAGGCGAGTGGCTATTCAATACGAATGCCAACGATACGAGCGGCAGCGGGAATGGCGCCACAGTTTCCGGGGCGTACTTGACGCTCGGCAGAAAAAACAATTCGAACTCCGCCTATGGCTTCGCCTCGACGAACAGTATTGAAGCCCCGATATCCGCCGGGCAATTTAATTATACCGATTCTTTTTCGGTAAGCATCTGGTTTAAGGCCGATTCGCTTCCCGTCGGCAGCGGCAGTTTCATTATTGTCAACAAAAGTGGCTCTACGCTGGGTGAGTTCGGGTATTCGTTGGGTATACAAAACGATACGGGCAATCTCTTCGCATCGATAGGAAAAAATGGTACCTTTACTTCATCCACGATCACAGGACCCATCGTAGCGACGGGCGTCTGGTACCATGCGGTGCTGCTCTATAGCGGCAGTACGGTGCGCCTATATTTGAATGGCGTATTAAGCCAGACTGAAACCTGCGACTTCTCCTCGGCTCCCGTCAATGTGCCTAGTGGGCCTCCTACCAACCCTTTTACTTTTTCGCATGCAAACCCGCTTTTTACTTTCTTGGGCTCGGCGGATGATTGCAGGGTCTACAACCGCACTCTTTCCATCGACGAAGTGTTGGCTCTCTATCGGGAGTAATGCACTGCATTCGTCGGATCGGCGCCGAGAGGCGCCGTTTTTTTTGCACCCGTGCGCTGGCTCAGGGGCTCAAGGCCGCCGACTTCCGCGCCGTACGGTATTCCACCGGCGTGCAATCCATATGGCGGCGGAATACGCAATTGAAATAGCTAATCGTGCCGAAGCCGCAGTCCATCGCCATTCGCGTAAAGCTTTTTTGAGCTAATAATAATTAATTACTTTTGATATATCAGTCTTCATCGCGCATATTTTAAAAATCCGTGTTATAATAGTAAAATTGGCGAAAGATAATCCTTAAGGGAGAAATCATGAAAACTGCAGTGGGTCTGTCGGTTTTTAAAAAAACGCTTATGGCGATTCTGTGTGTATTTTTATTAGCATTCGCGCTTGTTTCCTCCTGCTCGCCGATCTTGCATGGAACCGCGGGCAATGGGTCGGTACAGGTTCGAATAAAAATTCCGGGTTCAGCCAAGGATTTTTCGGACTCCGGCGGCCAAAGGTTCATCCATCCGGATTCAAAATATATAGTTGTATCCATTTCCGGCGACGGTATGGAAACGGCCAGCGCGAGCGCCACGGTCGTTACTATAGAAACCAGTTATGTCCTAAAGATACTCGAGGTACCTGCCGGCCCAAAACGCACGGTCACGGTATCGCTGTACGATGCGGTCGGGGACGGCAAGCTGCTTTTGGCGGAAGGCTCCACCATACTGCAAGTCGTGGCGGACCAGGTCAACACCGCCGCCGTTACAGCCATACCAAAGAGTGTAATTGAACTGCCTTTGGAAACGCCTGCAGCCATCGCAGCCGGATCCGGCGGAAAAACCTTCGTTTATTCGGTGACTATTCCCGCCGCGTGCACGTTCTCGGTGGCTCTCAGCGACGCAAGCTTGACTCCCTCCGTTTACAATGCTGACGGTATCGGACTTGCCAGCGCAAGTACGGGCACCTTGAGATATGCCGCTACGGAGGCCGGGGTTTTCTTCGTCGTGCTGACCGTACCGCCCGCCTTCGACGGCGAGGCGACGCTGACGGTATCGCAACTCGCTTCCTCCAAGGAAATCACCGCATTCGGTTTTGCCTCTCCGGTTGCGGCGGGCGTCATTTCAGGCTTGGATATCGCCGTGACGGTTCCGTACGGGACATCCGTGACGGCCCTGGTTCCAACCATCGTAGTTACCGGCGTGAGCGTGTCTCCGGCCTCGGGCGCCGCGCAGGACTTCAGCAATCCCGTCGCCTATACGGTAACCGCGGCCGACGGCTCGACGCAGGCGTATACGGTAACTGTCAGTATTGCTTCATCCGTTTCATACCCCGTGTCCATAACTCCGGTATTCGGCAGCTCAGCCTATAAATCCCTGGTATTTTCGCCATCAGCCGTTTCCGTGAACGCAGGCGACACGATCGCCATTACTACGAGCAATGCTGAATTAATGGCGCTTGCCGGGTGGAAGTGGTATGTCGACGGAGTGCAAACGGCAGGAGCCGTTTCCGCTTCCTACATTTTCGACGGCAGTCTCTATACATCGGGTACAAGTTATATAATCAGCGCCTCTGTATCGGGAAACGGGATACTGTACTCGGGTTCGCTCTCGATCAGCATCGGGCAGCCGTCGGTAGCGACGTATTCCGTTACCTACAGCAACCAGTACGCCGACGGCGGCGACGTTCCCGTGGATGCGGGCCAATATGCACCGGGCGCCAGCGTAACCGTACTGGGGAACAGCGCGTCCTCCCCGCTCACCAGAACGAATTCCATCCTAATCGGATGGACGGACAATCCAAGCGGCACCGGTGTCGTATACGGCCCTGGGCAAGTCGCCGGCTATACCATTAACTCCGATGTCGTTTTTTATCCTAAATGGTACGAGGATATCGTTTCGCCGAATGTCGGTACCCTGAAATGCGTACCGGCCGGCTCCTTCCGGCGCGACTCGGATCCTTTGAATGTCAGCACGGTTTCGGCTCCGTTCCGCATGGGCAGGCATGAGATAACCCGGACCCAGTTTTTCAACGTTATGGGAGGCGACCCGAGCGATGCCGGCTATTCGCCCAACGCCGCCTATCCGGTACAGAGAACCAACTGGTATCACGCCATAGCGTTCTGCAACAAATTGAGCATTATCGAAGGACTTGCTCCGGTGTACACCGTAGCGGGCGTAAATTTCTCCACGGTCATCTATGACGACATACCGATAGCGGACGATGCCGACTGGAACGCCGCCGTCGCAAACTGGTTCAATGACGGCTACCGATTGCCGACCGAGATGGAATGGATGTGGGCCGCCATGGGCGCGACCTCCGGTTTCGGTTATGGCGCCCCGATTTATTTGACCGGCTACGGCAAGCCTTTCGCGGGAAGCGATTCGATATTGGCCGATGGAACCGGCGGATCCCGGGTGATCGGGGATTACGGCGTTTACGGCGATACGGTTACGGGCATCGGCGGAAGTAAACTGCCCAACGAGCTTGGGCTTTTCGATATGAGCGGAAACGTCTGGGAGTGGTGCTGGGACAAGTGGGCGGCATATCCGGGCGGAACGCTCGTTTCGGACGCCGCCGACGGCTCCGGCAGAGGTGCCGCAGCCGGGAATCCAATCTTGCGGGGAGGCGGCTTCAACAGCGCGGCCTCGAACCTGCAGCTTGCGGATCGTACAAGCAATCTCCATTATTTCCAGGATCCTCATTTCGGATTCCGGGTCGTTCGCAACTGAAACTTTTTTTTATAAAAGAGGTATGCGATGAAAAAGTTATTCATTGTTATCGCGGCGGTTTTGGCCTTGATTTCCTGCAAAAACCCCTTGTTCAAAGTTCCCGCGCCTTCTTCGACCGTTACCGTCAGTTTCGGTTTCGACCGCGGAGGGGCCAGGACGGTACTGCCCGACCTGCTTGCTGCCGTGGATACCTACGAGATTACCTTGACGAGCCAAGACGGCTTCGCCGATATAACGGGCCTCGCAACCAAGGCGGTTCCGGTCTGCACGCTTACGGACGTAACGGCGGGTACCTGGAATATCGCCGTGACCGCCAAGGCAGGAACGGTAAGCGTCGCATCGGGATCGCTCGCCGACCAAGTCGTAGCCGCGGCCCTCGACGTCACCGTACCGCTGACGGCAGTGGCTCCTTCCGGTAATGGAAACCTTTCGTTTACGGTAAGGATGCCCGCCAACCTGGGAATCAATTATGTCGGATTCGCGCTGGACCCCAACGATGCCGGAACTCCCGGGACGGCCGTAGAAGGAACCTTGGTCGCGGACGGCGGTTTTCTTACGGCCGGTTTTTCGCAGGCCAACCTGAGCGCCGGGGTATATGGCCTCATCATCACCTTCAAGACGGGCGGCGGCGCTGGTATCGTCGCCACGTTCAGGGAATCCGTCAATATCTGGGGCGGCCTCACAAGCGATAAATGGATCGATGCAAGCGGCACCCTCGTAAGCTATCGGGACTACACCGAGGCTGATCTCCTTCTCAACGCATCGCTGGCGAATCTTACCGTCGCGGGTGCCCAGCCCGGCTCGCTGCCGTTTGCCTCCGGTACCTATTCGTACGATATCGGGAATATCTTCAACACGGCGGCGATATCGTTTACGGCGACCGAATCGCTCCTGAGCGGCACGGTGTCTGCGCAAAAGATTTCCTACTCCTGGAACGGAGGAGCCTCGCGCTCGGTCTCGAGCGGCCAAGCCTCAAAGCCGCTCTCCCTCGCGGGCGGAACCAATACGCTGTTGGTTACCGTTCTTTCCGCGGGCGGCAAGGCATCCAGTAATTATACCGTAACCATGAACTGGACGCCGGTATACACGAGTTCCGGCGGCGCGCAGATGGTTAAGGTTCCCTCGGGGACGTTCCAGCGCGACGGAACGCCTGCCAATGTTTCGTATGTAAGCTCCCTCTTGATGGGCAAATACGAAGTCAGCCAAAAGCAATGGCGCGCAGCGGTCTCGACGACGTATCCTTCCGGAACCACGGATTCGGACGTGCCGATTTTTGGCGTCACCTGGTACGACATGCTTGAATTCTGCAATTTTCTCAGCGACAGCGAAGGTCTCGACCGCGTGTATACGCTCGAAAGCAGGAACCCGGAAACGGGCTATCCGCTGATAGGAGCAGCCGTCATCGCCGACTGGAGCAAAAACGGTTATCGCCTGCCCACCGACATGGAATGGATGTGGGCCGCGATGGGAGGATCGATAGGCGCGGGAACCCATACCGCCGATATTTTTACCGACGGCTGGAACAAAGAATTCGCCGGCGATCCCAATCCTGGAACTGCGGGCGACGCAATCGGAAATTACGCCTGGTATGCGGCGAATTCCGGCGATGGCGGCGGTTCCGTCAATCCAGCCGTCCATCCTGTTGGCGGATTGGCTCCCAACGAACTCGGCTTTTACGACATGAGCGGCAATGTGTGGGAATTGTGCTGGGATCGCACCGGACCGTTTCCCGCCGGTGCGTTGGTTAATTATACCGGAGACCCGACGGCTCTGGGCCGCGTGGGGCACGGCGGCAGTTGGGATTACAGCGCTGCATATGCAACCGTTACGTGGCGGACCAGTGCCGGTCCGGCCGGTTCGGACACCGGTTTTCGCATAGCCCGAAACGCCCAAGCTCGATACTCCGTTACCTATGGCGCCAATTTCGCGGACAGTGGAACCGTCCCCGATACGCAGACCAAGGTGCAGGATCTAAACCTGAACCTGGCGAGCAACAGCGGCTCCCTGACTCGCACAGGTTTTATTTTCGCTGGCTGGAATACCGCAATAGACGGCAGCGGCACGGGGTACGCCGAAGGGGCCGCATATTCGGACAACGCGGCATTGGTGTTATACGCAAGGTGGATCAACGATTCGAAGGCCATCACGGCCTTTGATTTAACCAGTCCTTTGGCAAGCGGAACCATAACAGGAACAAACATAGAGCTGGTTGTTCCCTATGGAACGAATGTCACGGCCCTGATACCTACCATCACGCATACCGGCGTAGGCATAAGCCCGGCTTCGGATACAGCGCAAGATTTCAGCTCGCCGGTAGTATATACGGTCACTGCGGCGGATACCTCGACCCAGGTCTATACGGTAACGGTTGCGACTGCCGCCCCGTCCGGATACTCGGTTTCGATAGATCAGCCATATATCAATATGATTAACCGTACTTCCGCATCTTTCAGCTTCGACGGCGCGACGGCGGGAACCACCTATGACTATAACTTTACGAGTACGGGTGGAGGAGGTCCGGTAACGGGTTCCGGTACGGTAACGGTACCGAACCAAACAATTGCCGGCATCGATCTGTCGACTCTCGGTGACGGGACGGTCTCGCTCAGCGTTACTTTGGCGGGCGGCGGAAAGACTGGAAACCCCGCGGGTGCCTCCGCGCTCAAAGATACCATCGCGCCTACGATCTTCATAAGCGCTCCATCCGTGTCCGTCGCCAGGTCGGGAACTGCCGTTTCCTATACAGTCAGCTATACCGATGCCGCTTCCGTTTCCTTGACGAACGGCGATGTGATCCTGACTGCCAGCGGCAGCGCATCCGCGACAAGCGCTACGGGCGGAGCAGGACTCACCTGGACGGTCACCTTCACCGCGCTGACAGGCGACGGCACCGTCGGTTTCCAGATTGCATCCGGTACTGCAGCGGACACAGCCGGAAACTTATGCCCCGCCTCGGCGGCGGCCACAGTTTTCACCGTAGATAATACGGCTCCAGTTCCCTCCGGTACGCCGACAAAAATTACCGGCCCTGCCTTGTACTTCAACGCGTCCGAAGGCAGCGCGACCTTCAGCGTGCCTATAAATACGAGTGATCCCGGCGATGTGCTCGAATTTTTGCTCGATGGACTTCCCTTCAGTACGCCGATCGTCAGAACCTTGACCGCAGGAGATATAGCAGGGTCTTTTTATAACTTTACCGTTACATCCGCCATGCTGGGAGGAGACGGAACCAAGCAGCTGCAGGGGCGTAAAACCGATGTGGTGGGAAATGTAGGCATTCTTGGTCCCACGCTGAGCATCGAGAAGGATACGGTGTCTCCTTCAATAGCTTTAGGCGCGCCTTCAAGCACCATCGTCAATTCATCGACTCCGGTTTCGTATCCGGTAACGTACATCGGTGCTACGACGATTAATTTGATAGCCGCGGAAGTTACCATTACCCTGACCGGCTCCGCCAGCGGCACGGCGTCTGTCATCAATGGAACTAGCCCGACGCCGACGGTTATCATATCCGCGGCGACCGGAGATGGTACCTTGAGAATTTCGATTTCCGCGGGAACGGCCTTCGATGCGGCCGGAAACCAGTGCCCCGCTTCAGCTCTCGCCGCGAACTTCACGGTGGACAATACCGCTCCGGCATGCTCGGACTTCGTCGTCAATAACCTCTTTCCCAATACTCTGTTAATAACTATTCCCACCCAAATTACGAACGCGACTGACTTAACTGGAATTGCAGGGTACGCGATAGCGACTTCGCCAAGCGCCGGAAGCTTTATCGATCCGCTCCCCGGGGCGTATGTCGCCTGGGGCGGTGGGAACCTGAATCCAAGCGCCACCGAGATCAATTCAATCGGGAATATCACGTACTTTAGGCTGTATCTAAAGGATTCACTGGGCAATATCGGCTGGCGGGATCCCATCACCGCCGTTCGCTACGGCTACATGATCGGTGAAACCGGGCCGAGCGGCATCGGTAAAGTCTTTTTCACGAGCGGGGGCGGGCTTTCCGGACTTGAAGCGGCACCGGCGAATTGGTATGGCGGCGCCGATCCCCTGGCCAGCTGGAAGGTGACGCAGGACGATACCCCCGGAACTTTGCTGTCGATAGGCTCAGGAGCCGCGAATACCGGGCTGATGACACCGGGTACCCATCCTGCCGCGGATAGTTGCAGGGCTTACGCTATGGGTGGAGGAGGCTGGTTCCTGCCGTCGCGGGATGAATTGATCCAGTTGAATTTGCAGAAGGCAATAGTCGGAGGTTTCACTCCAGGCCGCTACTGGTCCTCTTCTCAGGCGGATGCCGTAAACGCGTATTATCAGGATTTTGGCACGGATGCCCAGGGTAACAACCCCAAGGATGCCGCGTACTCGGTACGCCCGATCAAATCGTTCTAAGAGACTGCTTCTCTCTTGTAGGAGTTTTTTGGCGGCGCCGGAAGGCGCCGCCTCCCTGCTTCCGTCGGAGATGGACCCGTACGCAATCCAAAAACCGCTTTTCCCGTAGGCACCAAGCCGTCGAGGCTCCTGTCGAACTTAATTTAAAATTATTTGCGGACACTCCTGCGTTCCTGAATCCAGTTCGGTTCGTGCCCGACCAACGGTTGCGATTCGGGTTATTCTGAATGTCGTGTGTGTTTAAAAATATTCTCTATATTATGTAGCCCAAGTTCAGCTTTCTTCGCGAATTGTTTCTGGAACCGCGCCCTCCAGGAGTTTCTCAGGTGTATTTTCGGGAAAAAACAGCGGGACAATAAAAATTAATCATTTGATATATCAGTTGTCTATTTAAGGTGTTTTAAAAATTCCGTGCTATATTATTGTTAATTAATAAAACTATATCCTCAAAGGAGAAATAATGAAAACTATCATAGGTCAACTGGTTATTAAAAAGACATGGCTGTTGCATATAACTGCTGTTTTTCTATCATTTGCGATTATTTTTTCATGTTCTCCTCTTTTAAGCAAAGGTTATGGAAGCGGTTCGGTACAGGTGAGGATACAAATACCGGGTGCCAACAGGAATTCCACCAACTCCGGGGCCCAAAGGTTTATCCATCCGGATACCAAATACATCGTAGTTGCGATTTCAGGAGACGGCATGGAAACTGCCAGCGCAAGCGTAACAGTCGTCAATATTGAAAGCAGCTATACCATCAAGGTAATCGATGTCCCCGCAGGCGCCAAGCGCACGATAACAGTGTCCCTGTACGATTCAGCCGCAGACGGTAAAATTCTATTAGCCGAAGGAACCTCAGTACTGCAGGTCGTGGCAGACCAGGTAAACAGCGCCACCGTTACTGCCATACCAAAGAGTGCAATTGAACTGCCTTTGGAAACGCCCGCAGCCATCGCCGCCGGGTCCGGCGGAAAAACCTTCGTTTATTCGGTGAATATTCCCGCTGCGTGCACTTTTTCGGTTGGCCTGAGCGATCCCGGCCTGATCCCAACGATTTACAACGCTGACGGTACCGGCCTTGCGAGCTCAAGCCCGGGCACCATGAGGTATCCGGCCGCGGAAGCCGGCATTATTTTCGTCGTGCTTACCGTTCCGCCCGACTTCACCGGCAGCGCAACTCTTACGGTATTTCAGATAAGCTCACGTAAGGAAATAACGTCATTCGATTTTGCCTCTCCCTCTGCGGCAGGCGTTATTGTCGGCACAAACATCGCCGTAACGGTACCGTTCGGAACCTCCGTAACGGCCCTGGTTCCCACCGTCGTAATTACCGGCGTCAGCGTCTCTCCGGCTTCGGGCATAGCACAGGATTTCAGCACTCCCGTCGACTATACGGTAAGCGCGGACGATGGTTCGTCGCAGGTGTATAGGGTAACGGTAACGGTCGCCCTCGCATCGTCCAAAGAGATTACCGCCTTCAGTTTTGCCGCACCCGCGGTAGCAGGCATCATTACCGGCTTGAACATAGCCGTAACGGTACCGTTCGGAACCACCGTAACGGCCCTGGTTCCCACAATAGTATTTACCGGCGCGAGCGTCTCCCCGGCTTCGGGCATAGCACAGGATTTCAGCAATCCTGTCGACTATACGGTAAGCGCCGCCGACGGTTCGTCGCAGGTGTATGCGGTTACGGTGACTATTGCTTCACCTGCTTCATACCCGGTAACGATCACGGCTTCGTTCGCCAATCCTGCCGATAAGGCGCTTGTCTTTACGCCCGCCGTCGTTTCGATGAATGCGGGATCCACGCTGTCGATAACGACGAGCAATGCCGGCTTGGCTGCCCTTTCCGGGTGGAAGTGGTATGTGGACGGCGTGCAAACCGTCGGAGCAAGCGCCGCGGCCTTTGGTTTCGACAGTAACCTCTATGCTTCGAGCGCTACGTACATAATCAGCGCCTCGGTATCGGAAAGCGGAATACTGTATGCAGGTTCGCTTTCGGTCAGCATACTGCCGCTGCCGACAGTGACGTATTCAATAACTTACAGCAGTCAGTACGCCGACGGCGGCAATGTTCCGCTGGATGCCGGTCAATATGCTTCCGGTACAAGCGTTACGATAGCGGGGAACAGCGCGGCAATTCCGCTGACCAGGACCAACCATGCCTTCATAGGATGGACCACGACGCAAAACGGAACCGGTACGATATACGGGCCGGGACAAACCGCATCTTTGACGATAACCTCGAATTGTATTCTATATCCCAAGTGGTCGGCGAATCCCATTAGCGTCGCAATAGGACAATACCATACCGTGGTCGTCCGTGCGGACGGTACCGCTTGGGCAACTGGAGCGTTTACTGCCGCAAACAACTATGGCCAACTTGGAAACGGCTCCGCGATAAATACGCCAGGTACCACAACTTTTGTTCAGGTAATGGCATCTGCCGGCGTTCCGTTTACCGGTGTAAAAGCTGCCGCGGCAGGACAAAGCCACACCGTGTTCTTAAAGCGAGACGGTACTGTCTGGGCTACGGGCTTTAACACTAACGGAGAGTTGGGTACTCTTGATTATGCTCATAAAATCTACCCCAGCTATATAGATCTTGGTGTATCGGCCAAGCATACGGCCATAGCCGCGGGGTCCAATCATTCCATGGTGCTTAGATCGGATGGAGTCCTGTCCGCCACTGGCCAGGGTACCTATGGAGCCCTCGGGAATGGTTTAAACAACAATACAAACGCATATACTATGGTTACAAACGGAACCGGGGTTGCCTCTGTCGCGGCCGGTCATAGATTTACGGCGTTCATAACTGCTGCCGGGAATCTTTTTACTACGGGCGATAATTCTTGGTCGCAGCTTGGCGACGGCACGACAGTCACCCAGATGACCCCTGCTCAAAGAACCACAGGGGTAGCGTTTGCCGATTGCGGTATTTTGTTCCTTATGGTTCAGAAAACTGACGGTACATTGTGGGCAACCGGGCGAAACGAATACGGGCAATTCGGCCGTGGAAACACAACAAACGCAGCCATCTTAGTGTCAATTACCCCCATCAGTCCGGTTTCAAGCCTCAAGTCATTTTCCTGCGGCAGCTATTATACCATGTTCGTCAAAACTGACGGTACTTTGTGGGGAACAGGCAATAACAACTGGGGTCAGCTTGGAGATAAAACGGCTGCCGATAGAACCACCCCAGTGCAAGCCTTGAAATCCGACAACAGCCCGCTAACGGGAGTTGTACAAGTTTTTGCCGCGAAGGGAACCGGTTTTCATACTTTCGCGATTTGCTCGGACGGCACGCTATGGGCAGCGGGAAACAGTGACAACGGTACGTTGGGCAACGGAAGTTCTGCGGCCGTCGCAAATTTATATTTCCAGCAAATCATGCTTCCGTATTAACAAGGGGATTCGAATGAAAAAGTTATTAGCGCTTACCGCGGCGGCACTGGTTTTTTTCTCTTGTAAAGTTCCCCTGGACAAGGAAACTACCGGTTCCGGAAGCGTGTCTGTGAATTTTCTGCAGACAGTACCCGGTAGCAGGACGATACTGCCTGATCTGGCTGCCGGAGTGGATACGTACGAAGTTACGCTCAGGAGCCATGACGGTTTCGCGGATAAAACCGGCACTGCTACCAGAGCGTCCCCTTCCTGCACCATCGCTGACGTCTCCCTTGGTACCTGGGATATAGAAGTGGTCGCAAAAGCCGGAGCGGTAACCATTGCCACGGGATCGCTTTTAAACCAAACAGTCGCGACGGACCCATTGAACGTTACCGTACCATTGGCGGTTTCGGCACCGACCGGAAGCGGGAACATAGCGCTTGTCGTCCGCGTTCCCGATATCGCGACTCCAGATTCCGTCGACTTTGCGCTTGTAGAAAACGATACGGGAACCCCAGGCGCGGCGGTAAACGTCAGCCTGGTTTCAGCCGACGGCTTCAAGACGGCTGCTTTCTCGCAGCTTGCGCTTTCCGCGGGGACCTACGGTTTGGTCATCAGCTTCAGGCAGGGCGCCGCCCTCGTCGGTACGTTCAGGGAATCGGTCAATATCTGGAGCGGCCTGACAAGCGACAAGTGGATCGACCAAAGCGGCGCTCTCGCTGCATACCGCGACTTTTCGGCGGCCGAACTGAACGCCCTCATGAACAGTTCGTTATCAAATCTTAGCATATCGGGATCGCAGGCAGGCTCCCTCGTATTCGCTTCCGGTACGACTTCCTACGATGTCGGCAACATTTTCAGCGGACCTGCCGTCGGCTTTACGGCTGTGGAATCCGTCACTGCCCAGAAGCTGTCCTACACCTGGAACGGCGGCGCATCCTGCACCGTCACAAACGGGCAGGCCGTTACGGACCTTTCGCTTGTCGGAGGCTCGAATGCGCTTACCGTTACCGTTGTATCCCCCAATGGAAAAACCACCAAAACCTATACCGTTGCCATGAACTGGAACCCGGTCTACAAGAGTCTCACCGGGATGGAACTTGTCCGGGTTCCCGAAGGAACCTTTCAGCGCGACACGGACGCTTTGAATACTTCGTATGTAAGCGCGTTCATGATAGGCAGATATGAAGTGACGCAGACCCAGTGGCGCGCGGCAGCATCGGCGGCATATCCGCCGGGAACGAGCGATTGCCTGCTTCCCATCGCCGGTACGGTTACCTGGTACGATATGGTCGGTTTCTGCAATGCGCTGTCCTCTAAGGACGGTCTTGACCCAGTCTATACCATTACAGGCTGGGACGGTACCTTCCCGGTTCCGATCGCTTTGCCGGTCAGTGCGGATTGGACAAAAAATGGATACCGCCTGCCCACGGAAATGGAATGGATGTGGGCGGCCATGGGCGCGACAGCGGACCGCTTCCAGGGGTATACCGGAACCGGCACCAACACGAAAGGGTATTCCAAGGCTTTCGCCGGAGATACGGGCGGCAATGCAGTCGGCGATTATGCCTGGTACAGCCCTTCGGGTTTACAGGGTGTGGGACAGAAACTTCCCAATGAATTGGGACTTTTCGACATGAGCGGCAACGTGTTTGAATGGTGCTGGGATAAAGGCGATTTTCCTCCTTTAGCGTATCCGAGCGGAACGCTCGTCAATTATCACAATGAAGCGGAAACCTATCGCATTGATCGCGGAGGGTCCTTTACGACCGGTACCGCCGAATTGGCCATCGCATACCGGACCGCGGCCGATCAAGCCGGTCAGGGGGCGAATCTCGGCTTCCGCGTCGCGCGTTTCAATTCACCCCAAGTGTCGGCTCCTCAATTCAGCATAGTGGGAGGTACGTACTCTTCAGTTCAGACGGTTACGCTTACCAGTACTACCCCCGGTTCCACCATCAAATATACGACAGACGGCAGTGATCCAAGCGCAAGCGTTACGGCGCTGAGCGGTACGACTGTCGAGGTAGCACAGCCTCTTACCATAACAGCGGTCGCACAGAAATTCGGCTGCCCCGATTCGTTTATGGCCGCCAGCAATGTTATTACAATTTCCGACAATGGACGAATCTATGTATCGGCAGCGGGAAACGACGCTAACCAGGGAACCATAGCCGCTCCTAAATTGACGCTGAATGAGGCCATAACAGTGGCAGATGCGCTGTTTACCAATGGCGAAGTTTGGGTGGCAGAGGGCAGCTATGGCGTAAACGCGAATGTCTCGCTGAAAAGCGGCATCTCTCTGTTTGGCTCTTACCTGACGGACTTCTCGGCTCGGAATCTTGCGGGAACTGGTTCCGTCATCCACGATAACCGAACTACAATGCCCGATCCAAACACCACGATTATGGCTGTCTCGCTTTTCGCGCCAACCAGATTTGACGGATTCATCGTCGAAGCCGCCACGACGACTGACCAATCCCACAGCCTGCGAAGCGAAGGCGGTGGAACAAATCTGATTGTGAGTAACAACACCTTCCGCGGAGGGCAGTCTTCCCTTGATTTTTTCCCTATTGTCATTGTCAGTGCTTCTTCTCCGCTGTTCTATAATAACGTAGTAATCGGCGGGAAAACAATGACGGTCAATATGCGCAATTTTATTTTCTATATTGCGATCAGCTGTAATCCCGTCATCGTGAGCAATACGTTCATAGCCGGCAGCAACACTGTCAACCAGAACTGGATATTCGCAATGGACAATACTCCAGTCAGTCATCCTTATCTGAAAAACAATGTAATCGTGGACTACAATACAGCTTCGACACATTCAATCCTGTACGGTGCGCTTGGCGCGAATAAGGATCAAATGCCCTATTGCTATACTACGAATCTCTTTTATACGGCACCTACCGCCGGTCTTCCTTACTATGTTTTGGAAATTCCCGCAGGTAAGCAAATTATTCCCAGCAACTTTACAACCGAGGCAGCGCCAATTTATCCGGTCGGCAGCCAAGTTTTGAATTATAACGATCCTGCCTGGCGGAACATCTGCGCACAGGATCCGCTGCTCGTAAATCCGCTTCAGAGCGGATCAGGCGACTATCGATTGCAGGCAGGCTCGCCCGCCCGGGCAGCCGGTACCGACCTTTCGCTGATGCATGGGTTCAACACGGACCGCTTCGGCAATCCCCGCACACCGCCCTGGAGCATCGGGGCATTCGAGCAGGATGCGCCTTGAGTCTTGGTTAAGAATCCTTGGGGTTGCCGAAGGTAAATATTTATTTACCATCGGTGAGGCATGCGGCGTACGTTTTTCGCGGCATTGGGCTCGACCCGCCCAGGCGGTTTTGAACAAAACGATCCCCTCCCGTCGCGGCTCTTTCGAGTTCCGTCAGGCAATAAAACCCATTCGAGCATGAATTGATCTTGACTACCGCAGGATCATCCACGAAAGTTAAATTCACCGTTTTTGCCTGTGTTGATTAACTCGGCCTCGAATGCCGGCGATGATCGCTTGTCCGGGCGATACAGGTAGAATATTCCAAAACGTCATAAGGAGTCGGGTTATATGGACGAAAAGCAGGCGACCATCATGATAGTGGATGATGTCCCGGCCAATTTGCGGCTATTGAATGATATCCTTGAAGCCAAAGGCTACTTTGTACGCGTTTTTTCCCATGGTTCGTCGGCATTGCGCGCAGCGGCTAAATCCCTTCCCGACCTCATCCTGTTGGATGTCAACATGCCGGATATGAACGGCTACGAAGTATGCGAAAGGCTCAAGGCCGACGATAAATTAAAGGATATCCCGGTAATCTTCATCAGCGCTTTGAGCGAAACCGCGGAGATCGTTCATGCCTTTCAAGTGGGCGGGGTTGATTATATCACCAAACCGTTTCAGTTCGAGGAAGTTCAGTCTCGCGTGGCTACCCATCTGAAACTGTGCGCCGCCCTTCGGGAACTTGAGAAACAAAACCTCATCCTTCAGGAAAACATGCGTCTGAGGGAGTTCGTAGAACAGATCACGCGGCACGACTTGAAGGCTCCCTTGAATGTTTTTTTTAATATTCCAGAAATGGTTTTGGATGAAGGGGGCTTGTCGACGTTTCAAGTCGAATGTTTGAGCCTTCTTCCAAAGGCGGCGCAGCAAATGCTGCATATGATACAAAACTCCCTTGATCTGTACAAAATGGAAAGAGGTACCTACCGTGTGGTTCCCGTTGCCGTCAACGTCCTCAAAACCCTTCGCGATGTTTTACGGGCACTGGCCGGTCCGATCAATGCAAAGGAACTTTCCTGCGTTATCCGGCTTGATGGAAAAACAGCCGATGAGAATGATGTTTTCGATTTGCCCGGCGAGCCGCTGCTGTTCTTTTCCCTGTTTTCAAACTTGATCAAGAACGCGGTTGAAGCTTCGCCGGATGGCATGGAAATCACGATAACCTTGACTGCCTCTCCTATACCCGAAATTGCCATCAATAACCGAGGGGCGATCCCCCCTGAAATTCGCGACCGCTTTTTCGAACGATACGCAACCTTCGGAAAGGCGCAAGGCACCGGATTGGGCGCTTTTTCGGCCCGGCTCATAGCCAGAACCCTCGGAGGTGAACTTTCTTTTACCACCGGCGAAATCGAAGGCACCACACTGGTCCTGGCGATGGAACCGGTCGGTGCGAGGCAAAGGTAGGCCGGGGCGTGCAAGTCTTGCGTGCTGGCATGCGGAGTTAAAAATACTTCCCTAAGCTAGAGCCGCCAAAGCAGCCTTCGACAAGGGCTAAGACATTATCAGGAGAAACGGAACTTTGAAAAAATCATGGAAAAGTGGCTGGCGAAAATTTGACGATCGGGCGGCCGCATAAGTTTACGCAGCCGCTTTGTTGAATTAAGTCGCCCCAAGCGCTTATTTTGCTGATACGAGTTTTTGATACCGCCCATCCGCCTTCATTGCTTTGATTGTTGCGTCGAATTTGGGCACTAAAGCGGCATTTTTCTTGTTGTAGACATGGAAGGTAAGAACGCTGACCAGTTTTGGGTTGGCAACCGTACAGGTAGAAGCAAGTAATGGAGCGGCTACGGCGGACACTATGAGCCCTACTTCAAATCTTGCCCCATCCAGCATTTTTGCAAGGCTCTCTGGGGTGTCGGTAAGGGTGGTTTGTGCATCCAGCTTAAGGGAGGTAATTAAATTTTCTGTCGCTTTTGCTCCCCGCATGCTGCCGATCTTGTACTTTTTCAAATCTTCCAGGCTGGCAATTGCAATCGGAGAACCTTTTTTTACCCATGCCTGTATATACATTTCAAGAAGAGGTTCTTTTGTTGCGATAAGATTGGGATAAGCAGCGAGCAGACTGGTAGCCGCTCCTATCTGCGCATCGTATATGCCTGAATTCGTATCGGTAAAGGCTCGTTCGGCCGGCACCACCGTAATTTCAGCTTTGAATCCCATCTCGGCGTAAACCGCAGTGACCAAAGGGAAATATGCCTCGGTTCCGGGTGGTGCGCTTACTTTTATTGGTGTCTGTGCGGTAATAAATTGAGCTGCCATCAGCAAAGCCAGGGAAAAAAACAATTTTAGTTTCATTGAAAACCTCCTGACATGGAAGAAATGGTACGGCGGATTTCTTGGGGCATCCGCTTCCTTTTATTAATTTTAGACCCATCAGCGGCAGTATACAAGGAATTCGAGGATGAATTCTTCAAAGGCCATTCTTTTCGCTTGTTTTGTGTCCCCGGGTTTAAAGGCATGCTTTTTAAACCTGTATCATCGGGTCGAACGTCGTCGGATTCCGCGACATGTCCCTTTCGATTTAAACGAAGAAAATCTTTTCACTCCAGGAAACATGGCATGGTACTCGATAAAAGGAATCACAGGAGTTTACTTCCAATCTTTCAATCCGTACTTGGCAAGGATTTTTGCCAGTTTTCCGTTCTGCCTCAAATATTTCATGCCGTCTGAAAGCGTTTGCGCCAGCATCGCCGAATTCTTGAGTTTCGGACTGAAGGCGATGAACAATTTTTCTCCTCGCCTGCTTGAATCCGCCAAAATCACTTTTTCCTTGAGATTCATTTTCCCGAGCGTATACATCATAACCGTGTTGTCTTCGACGATGGCGCCGACGCCTCCGCGCAGAAGTACTTGAATCAGGCTTTTCTGCGGAGCATCACCGAAAATTTTTATAACTTTGGAAGGATTCTCCTCGATATAGCCGTCAAGTTCGTCGAAATAGCTGTAGTCGCTGATTATTCCGATCTTCATATCCTTCAGACTTCCGATTCCCTTGTAAACCCACGGATTTCCTGCCAATACGAAAAAATTGTTCATGGAAATCCCCTGTTCCTCCGAAGGAAAAACGAATCCTTCCGCATCGTCCGCCAGCGCTCCGACAACTCCGTTTGCCTGACCTTCGCGAACCTGCGCGATGGCCCTGGACCAGGGAACCAATTGAAATTCCACGGTATATCCGAGAGGATTGAATATCTCCCGGGCAAGATCCAGGATATACCCCGTTTCGCCGACTCCGTCGCCATTGAACGGCATCCAGTAATCCGCCTGCAGAAGTATCGTCCCCTGCGAAAACCCTGCCGCGGCGCATGCAAGCATGCACAGCGCGATAATCAATCCGGCTGACTTTTTCATTATTTTGATCGGATTCATGGAACACCCCTTGAAACCTGTGCTTGTTTATTTTGCGGTATTCAACGCCATGTAGAAACTCTAATTCTATTTAAGCCTTCCTACAATCTATTTGCCGTATTAATTTAATAAAACATTGACAAATACCAAACTAAAATCGAGAGTTATCTTAAAGGACTATTAAGGGAGCGCGCTTGAAAACCATCTCTGGTAAAAACGACTTCGGAAATAAGGGATCAAAATCATTTGTTTCGATCAAAACGAAGATACTGCGCGGAGTCATACTTCCTACCTTTCTGGTACTGTTATCGTATGAAACTGTCGTCCTTATTCTGGAGGTCCGAAAAAGCCGGGCGGATTTTTTGGAAGAGCAGGCCGTATGGCTGGAAGACGCTGCCGACAGGATCGCCCTGCATGTATGGGATTTTGATTACAAGAATCTGGGAAATGTTTTGAATATGGTTTTGAAAACTTCCTCAACCAGGAAAATAACGGTCAAGGACATGGAAAAAAATATTCTTATGACGGTAACTTCCGGGAAAAAGACGGATGTGGACATAAACTCCCCTCTTTATGCCTTGTTTGGCTATCCGGTGCTCTATGTTTCCGAACGACCTGTCGCATACTTCGGAAACGTATTGGGTTATATGGAGGTGGAAAGGGTTTTTACCGATTTGCAGGACAAATGGAACGAGATGACCCGGCGTTTCATCATGGAGATTTTAACGTTTATCATCCTCAGTTTCGTGACAGTTGCCCTTATTTTCAGCCGGACGGTAAGCGCTCCGTTAAAAAAAATTATTGACAGCCTCGAAAACCTGAAGAACCGGGATTTTTCCCTGCCCATTACTGGAGAATCCAACGATGAGCTCGGCTATGTTTCTGTCCTCGTAAATAGCATGGCGGAGGAACTGCATAAATCCTACGATACCTTGAAAGAACAAAATAGAACCCTCGGGCAGCAGGTCAAGGAACGCACGAGCGAATTGGAATCCAGCGCGAATTCAACGCGAATGATCCTGGACAATCTGCCGGAAGCCATTTTTATTCATGATTTCAGCGGAAAAATCCTTGAGATCAATAAAAAAATGCTGTCCATGTACGAAGAGCTTGCCAGGGGAAACGTCATCGGAGCCAACCCCATGGATTTTTCCTCCAATGACATGAATCGCGATCGGATTGAAAGACATTGGCAGAGAGCCGCTTTGGGTGAATCCCAGGTTTTTGAATGGAAGGCTAAATCGCGAACCTCAGGCAGGGTATTCGACGTGGAAGTGAATCTGAATAAAATCGCTTACAATGGAAAAGAAGTTATTTTAGCCACGGTCAGCGATATCTCCGGACGCAAGCAGATGGATGCCTTCTTGAAGGCAAAAACGGAGGAACTGGAGAAATTCAACCATTTTATGATTGGACGGGAATCTCGCATGTCGGAATTGAAGCAGGAAATAAATCGCCTGTCCGATGCATTGGGAAAAGCAAGGCCCTATCAGGGCCGGGAAGACGGGTGACAGCGCGATGAAGCCCAGGTCATTGTCCATTGCCAACAGGATACTCCTTGGTGTGACCTTGTCAACCTTCCTGACTCTGGCGATTTTTGAAACGGTCAATCTATCGAGGACCATCCAGAAACAACGGCTCGCCTTTGAAGATGAGCAGGCTCAGGTAATAAACAGCCTGGCCGGCGTTCTGAGCCTCCTGATCTGGAACGTCGATCCAGTGGGGATAAAAATTGTCCTGGACGCTTCCGTAAAGGCGAAACATGTTTCAGGCATTTCAGTTTTAGACCATGCCAGCAGGGCATCGTTCTCGGCTTCTGATCCGAGTCCTCCTGATTTGCTGTATTCTTCGTTTTTATACGATATCTTCTCAATAAAATACCAGGTGCAAAAAACTACGGAATTATTTTATAACGACGTGCTTGCGGGCACGATGAGGATCGATTTTATTTTTTCCGATTTAGCCGAAAACTGGAACGCGATGATCCTGCGTATCTTGATCGAAATCTCGGTGCTGCTCATAATTTTTTCTTTGATTGTCGGCTTTTCAGTCGGATATGCGGTCAAAAAGCCTCTGGATACGATTCTCGAAAGCCTCTCCCAGATAGAAAAAGGGGAATTCGGTAAAACTATTCATATACGGATCAATGAAAAAAATGAAATGGGAACGCTCGCGGACGGAATCAATTCCATGACGGCCAAACTCTCGGAACTTTATGCCTCCTTAAAATCAGAATATATGGAAAAAGAAAAAACAGTCGCGGCCATGCAGGAATTGACGGGGCGTCTCCAGTTGGCTACGAAGGTCGCCAATCTTGGAGTTTGGGATTGGGATATCGCCAATGACAACCTGGTTTGGGAAGACAGCATGTATAATCTCTACGGAATTAAAAGGAACGATTTTAATTCCGACTACGAATCATGGCTTGCGACACTGCACCCCGACGACAAAAATATCGCAAATAAGGCTATTCAGGACGCCATTGACGGAATCCAGGAATATAGTTGCGTTTTCAGGATCATAAGGCCCAATAAGGCCGTTCATTTTATCAAGGCCGATGCCATAACCATCAGGGATTCACGGGGAGTCGCCATTCGCATGACCGGGGTTAATTCCGATATAACCTTGCTTAAAGCCAGCGAGAAAGAACGTTTGGAATACAATCTTGAACTTGAAAAAAGAGTCTCAACCCGTACCCAGGAACTTGAAGAGGCCCGGGGAGCGATTTTAAATCTTTTGGAAGATACGAATATTCAGCGGGAGCGCGCCGAGCATGCTCTGGAGGATCTTAGAGAAAACGAAGCGGCTCTCATAGCCGCAAAAGACGAGGCTACTTCGGCGAATCTTGCCAAGTCCATGTTCCTTGCGAATATGAGCCATGAAATCCGAACGCCCATGAATGCCGTACTCGGGTTTTCCCAGTTGCTCACCAGGGACAAATCAATCTCAGCCGATGCAAAAGGAAAAGTCGATACCATAATAAAAAGCGGCGAGCATCTTTTATCCATAATAAACGATATTTTGGAAATGTCGCGGATAGAATCCGGTAGAATAGACCTAAAGCTGCAGGCCATCGATTTCTATGACTTGGTGGATGAAATCAAGAATATTTTCAGCATGAAAATGGAAGAAAAAGGACTTCGATTTACCGTGGAAATTTCTGAGTACATACCCAAATCGATTTTGGCTGACTTGAGCAAGACAAGGCAGATAATAATGAACCTTCTCAGCAATGCTTCCAAATATACCTTGAAAGGTTCTGTGGCCCTTAAAGTATTTGCCGAGGGAAACGATATGGTTCGCGTGGAAATTAGCGACACGGGAATCGGTATCAGCGACCTGGAAATTACTAAATTATTCAAGCCTTTTGAACGAGCCAAATCGGGAGAGCAAGTAGCGGGGGGAACAGGCTTGGGTCTGACTATCAGCCGTAAATACGCTCAGATGATGGGGGGGGATATTATCGCGATAAGTGAAGCGGGTAAGGGGAGCACGTTTATTTTTTCATTCAAAGCGCCCGTTACCGCTCTGGTTGTTTCCAAGGAAAAACGGAAGAAACAGGCCAACGGCCTCCTTCCGGGCCAAGGAGAAATCAGGATATTGATTGTCGACGACCAAATGATAAACAGGGAACTTCTTTTTGCCATTCTTGCGCCGTTGGGCTTTATCCTGGATTCTGCGCCGGACGGAATCCAGGCGTTGGAAAAAGTTGATAGCTTCGATCCGCACGTCGTGCTCATGGACATGGTAATGCCCAATATGAACGGGATGGAGGCGACAAAGAGAATACGGGCGAATCCCGATAAAAAAGACATCGTCATAATTGGAATCAGCGCGAGCGTTTTCAGTGAGGAAAAAAAGAAATTCCTTGACGCCGGATTGGACGCTTATTTGCCGAAACCATTTCAGGAGAACGAGCTTTTTGATTTACTCAGTGAGATTGCGCATATCAAGCTTTCTTGGGAAGATTCGTCTCAGACCGCATCGGATGATGCCCTGCCGCACGCCCCGCCTTCCCTGAAAAAAGCTCCTCCAGCATGGTTGGCGAGATTCCGCGACGCGTTGGAACTTGGAGACATCCAGCAGCTTGGACGTCTGGCAAACGAAGCGATAACCTGGGATTCCATACTTGCCGATTATGTCTCGCAAAAAGTCACTTCGTACGACTTGGAAGCTCTGACCCATCTAGCATCGGATTAAAGGAAGCAAATGAACACGCGCATTACCATCTTGATTGTTGATGACACTCCCGAAAACCTGCGGGTTCTCGGCGACCTCCTTAAAAACGAAGATTACGACGTCAGAATCGCCACCAACGGGAAAGGTGCCCTTGAAAATATAAAAAAATCGCCTCCGGACCTGATTCTGTTGGACATCATGATGCCCGACATGAACGGCTATCAGGTGTGCCGTGAGCTCAAGTCGAACCCGCTGCACAGCACCATCCCGATTATTTTCATAAGCGCCTTGGGCATGAGCGAAGACAAGATCAACGCCTTCAGGGAAGGCGCGGTCGATTATATTACCAAGCCGTTCAACGCGGAGGAAGTACTCGCCAGGGTCAAGACCAATGTTGAAAATAAGTTATACCGAGATCACCTCGAGGACCTCGTGGAAAGCCGGACTCACCAATTGGAGATAATCAAGGAAGCTACCATCGCCAGCATGGCGATCCTCGCGGAATTTCGGGACACGGAAACGGGGGCGCACATTCAGAGAACGAAATATTTCGTAAAAATACTGGCGCAGGAACTGAGCAGGGAAGGCAAGGTAACCCTCGCAAAAAACGAAATCGAACTTCTTTTCCACTCCGCGCCCCTTCACGATATCGGTAAAGTCGGCATACCGGATTCCATCCTTCATAAAACCGAAAAGTTGAACGCCGATGAGTTTGAAGTGATGAAGCAGCATTCTCTCTACGGTTTTTCCGTTATAAAAAAAACCGCGCAGATTCTGGGTGAGAATTCCTTTTTGATCGTCGCCCAGGAAATGACGGCGGCTCATCACGAAAAATGGGATGGATCAGGATATCCGCAAGGGTTGAAGGGCGACGCGATACCGTTCAGCGCCCGATTGATGGCTCTTGCGGATATCTATGACGCACTCCGTACGAAACGCCCGTATAAAGAAGCCATGAGCCACGAGGATGCCGTAAGGATAGTAACCCAAGGAGATGGCCGGACGATGCCGGAGCATTTCGATCCGGCGGTGCTCCAGGCTTTTCTATTGATCAATCCGGAATTCGAGAGAATATACTGTCAGTATTCCGATTGTACGTAAGTTTCCCTCTCTATTTCTGTCCAGGACTTTTGCATAAATGCCCCGCTCTGTTTTTATATCGTTCCCAAGAGCCGCCCGCCTTGATAAACGATCGCCCCCAATACCCAACCCATGCCCAGCATGAAGCAGATCGCGAAACCCAGCCATTTCCAGCCTATCTCTGCCTTTATCGTCGCGAGCGCGGCGAAACATGGCGGTATTACCAGCGTAAACAGCATGAGCGCAAATGCGGTCAGCGGATTGAAATTCGGGTCGTTTCTTAAAGCGATGCGTAGACTTTCGCTTTCATGGGTCGCATCCGTGCCCACTCGGTATAAAACGCCCAAAGTCGAAACGACTATTTCCTTCGCGGCGAAACCAGTAACCGAGGCTACCGCTATCTTCCAATCGAAGCCTAAAGGCTTGAAGGCCGGTTCCAGGAACTTGCCCAGCCTCCCGGCAATGCTGTGCTCCAGCTTCGCCTCGGCGGCGTCCGAAGGGTTCAGTCCGCGTGAGTCGTAGACGGGGAAGGTGGTTATGGCCCATATGAGTATTGTCGCCCCCAGGATCGTGGTAGCCGCCTTCTTGAGGTAGAACCAGGTTTTTTCCCACACATGCCAGATGATGCCTCGCAAGGTTGGCGAGCGGAACGGAGGTAATTCCATCACGAATGGCGTCGCCGCCCCGCGCAGCACGGTTTTTTTCAATGCCCAAGCCGACACAAGCGAAAGCGCCACGCCGATCGCGTACACGACCATGACCATTTCCGCCGCGTTGTTCGGAAAGAAAGCGGCGGCCAGCAAGACGTGCACGGGTAATTTGGCGCCGCAGCTCATGAACGGGATTATCAGTATTGTTACTATCCTGTCACGTCGACTCTTTAGGGTTCGCGCGGCCATGATAGCGGGCACGGAGCAGCCGAAGCCCAGCATCATGGGAAAAACCGACTGGCCGTGAAGGCCGAACGCGTGCAGAATCTTGTCCGTGGCGAAGGCCGCCCGCGACATGTAGCCGATATCCTCGAGGATCGCCAGGAGGAAAAATAATATCACTATGAGCGGAATGAAGGAAAATACTCCTCCTACGCCGCCGAGTATCCCGTCTACCACGAGGGAGCGCGCGAAGCCCTCGGGGATCGCCGAGGCTGCGAGGCCCGAGAGCCATCCGAAGCCGGTCTCGAGCCAACCCATCGGGTATGAGCCCAGTGTAAACGTAAGCTTGAACACCGACCACAGCACGGCCACGAAAATAGGCAGCGCCAGGAATCGGTTCATTACCACCCTGTCTATCGCCTCGGTAACGGAAAATTTATTTTTTGGAAGCACCCGGACCGCTTCTTTCGCAGCTCCGCGGATGTAGCCGTAACGCTGCTCCGAGACGATTATTTCCGCGTCCTTGCCGTAGTGCTTCTCCATCCAGGTTATGGCATCCCCGGCCTTTGCCAGGATAGTGCCGGACTTTGGGTGCGCTGACAGGAGTTCGCCCGCATGAGCGTCTTTTTCAAGAAGCTTGACTGCCAGCCATCGCGCCGGAAACCGCGTTACGAAGGACACATCCTCCGAAATAAGCGTCTCGATAGGAGCGAGAAGCGCCTCGATCTCCGAACCGTAGCGCAGCGACTTACGAGTCTCCGCCGTGCGCTCCCGCGATACGGTTTCATCGATCATGTCCAGCAGCGCCTCAACCCCTTCGCCTTTTGTACCTACGGTTTTGGCCAATGGAATCCCAAGTACGGCGCCTAATGTGGCGGCATCGATCTCGATGCCCTTGGCTGCCGCTTCGTCGCTCATGTTCAATGCTCCCGCGATTGGAATTCCCAATTCCTGGAATTGCAGGCAGAGGTACAGGTTTCGTTCGAGGTTGGCGGAATCCAGGACATCCACGATCACGTCCGGCGCCTCATCAAGCAGAAAATCCCGAGTTACGACTTCATCTATGGAATAGGCCGTCAGGCTATAGATTCCCGGCAGATCGATGAATCGGTATTCGATACCGTTCCTGATCCGCGAGCCTTCGCGTTTTTCCACCGTGACGCCGGGGTAATTGCCTACTTTATGGTGGGCGCCGGTAAGCGCGTTGAATAGGGAAGTCTTGCCGGCATTCGGGTTCCCGGCCAGCGCAACCGTGAGGGTCTTCATGGTTTCGGTCATGCTAAAGCCCTGCGCTTTGCGTCCCAGTCTCCAACAGGCTCTATTTCTATGGTTGCAGCCTCGCTGCGGCGGATAAGGATGTCATACCCTCGCAGGCGTACCTGGATGGGCCCACTGAGGAATCCACTGCGGATCACGACACCTTCCACCCCTTGGGTAAAACCCATATCGGCAAGTCGTTTTCCTACTTCCTTGCCGGTTGTTACTTTTACTATCCTAAAGCTGGCTCCCATGGGAGCGTCGGAAATTACCATTATGGAGTACCTCGCATTTCACTTATATGATAATGATTATCAATATCAATTGCAAGGGGTGGATTTGAATCTTCAAAAAGGCGATACCATGGATCCGGACAACCTTTACGCGTTCATTTGAACCGCTTGTACTCAAATGGAGAAAATATTCCAAGATTAGCGCAAGGGCAATCCCCGACGCCGCCCAGCCGACCCTTGCCAATTTCATTTTTCTGTTTCATAATTTACTCATCGCCCTCACAATAAAGCAGACCGGCGCAGTGGTTATCAATTATTATTTATTTAAGCCGGCTTTTATCGTTGATTACCGAAACGGCCATTAAAAATCATGAAATGCGCAGACCTTTGTCATTACAAAAGGGGTAAGAATATGGCTTCGATGAAATTCGAGACATTTTTCATGATGGAACAGTACGTAAAAGACAATGTCGGCTTTTCTCCCAGTGCCGGCAAGCCATTGTTGGTTGCCAAGGAGTTTCTGAAACAATTCAAAGACCATCTCGCCTGGAAAAAGTTTCCTCCCCTTACAGCAGCTGAACTTTCAGTTGCCCATAACTCTCGCTATGTTCAAGGCGTCTTGGATTGCTCGATCGAGAATGGTTTTGGCAATACCCTTGAATCCGTCGCAAAATCGCTTCCCTATACATCGGGGAGTTTTTTTTACGCGTCCGCATCGGCACTCGAAAACCATTCGGTTACGATCTCTCTCTCTTCCGGGTTTCACCATGCCTGTTACAATCATGGCGGAGGGTTCTGCACCTTCAATGGTCTCATGATCGCTGCCATCCTGCTTGATAGCAAAAACCTTTTGGTAAAAGATGGCGTTGGAATCATTGATTTTGATGCGCACTACGGCAACGGAACCGATGATATCATCAAGCAGCTCAAAATCGACTATGTAAAGCACGTCGGCGCGTCTGACATAAAACTAAAAGATGGGTCTATCGATGAACCCGATCTGCTCTTGAAACTTGAACCATTCAAGGGGTGCGACATTTTGTTTTATCAGGCAGGCGCGGATATCCATATCGACGATCCGCTTGGCGGGTTGCTGACAACGGAGCAGATGAAACAGAGGGATCGGATCGTATTCCAATTTGCCAGGCGGAACAACCTGCCGTTGGTTTGGAATCTTGCCGGGGGTTATCAAAAACCCGTCGATATAGTAATCCAGCTCCATGTGAACACGCTTGAAGAAAGCATCGCCGTTTTTGAGGAAAAAAAATGAACAGGCTCATTTCAACGGTTCAAGCCTATAAAGATGGCTCATGCCGGTATATAGATGACAATAATGGATTTTCGAAAGCTGAAAACCAGCTGGTCGGAGGAATCCCCGAACTTATTGAATTCCTGGTCCCTGATGCGATCTCTGTCAAAATACAGTATAGCGATAGGCATTTGCGAATTCAAAGCTCCTGAAACTTGTAGAAACTGATTCCATGGGATCGACCTAGGAATACCATGATGGAAAAAAATCTCATTTAGGATGGTTGTGTCCAGTTTTTTTCTGGTACTTTCCAAAGGCTCCGGAATTGCTGTACGTAAAAATGGTTAAAACAAAATGAGACGATTATTGCCGGACGATTTCTGCGGAGATACCCGCATTCAAGGAGTATCTCCGGTGAAAATTAATTTACCTTTGTATGCCGTGCTTGGTTTGTTGCTATTCGTTGTCCCTGTTTTCGGACAGGTTTCTGGGAATACCCGGTTTTTCGGTCCGGCAGCCGCAAGAGAATTTTTTCGGGTCGTGAAATTCGAACCTTTTGTGGAAAAAAAATCGGTGCTTTTGGACGAAAGCCAGGCATCGGGATTCAGGTATGTTACACCTTTGTTTTTCATCAATGCCACCGTCACCTGTTTAAACGAAGACGTTTCACGATCCTGGAAGATTGGCTTCGTCCAGGTGATGACTGAGGCCGCATTTTCTCACCAATATGAAAATGGCGAAAATGGTTGGGTTTTTCCCTCAATTCCGGTCAATGATTCTACTGGAACTGAATTTCCCTGGTATAGGGGAAAAAAAGGTATGCCTATGGATATGGCACGTCCACCTTGGCCATGAACGATAATTTTGACGTAAAATTAGGTTGGTCAGGGACGCTGAAGAACGGACAAACTGACTCGAATTCACGCCTGAAGCGTATTGATCGGTATCAATCTTTTTCAGTCTGGCTTCTTGCCTACGACGAAACCGGTGATAAGATTTATATTCTAAAAGAATTAGGCTGGACAGTGAATTTATCCATCGTGCTGAATCCCGATGCCAAACGCGGAAACCAAGCGAAGCTTGCGAATTGGAATCTGGACTGGGTTTATCCTGAAACAAGTCAGTTTATCGATCCCTCGTGGCTCAATGCACCAACAGCGAATGAAAGTCAGGTTTTTGTCGGATACTGAACGCCCATTTAAGGTGAGAGACCCGCAATAGCAGATTTCGTAGAATTGTTTCTTGAATAACTGCCTCGAAGGTTCTAAACTTCTTTTATAAAATCTTCCAGAGGAGATTGCAATGAAAGAAAAAATTGGTGCCGTCAATGCCCTGTATCCTACGCCAACCACCCTTGTCGGTGCCATGGTCAACGGGAAACCCAATTTCATCAACATTGCCCATATCGGCATCATGACATCTTCGTGCATCTCCTTAGGTATGGGGAAATTTCATTACACCAACGCCGGAATCAAGGAAAGCAAAACGTTCAGCGTCTGTATTCCTTCTGAGAATCTTGTCGTTGAAACGGATTATTGCGGAATCATGTCCGGGAAAAACACGGACAAAGCAAGCCTTTTCGAGGTGTTCTTCGGCGAACTGAAAACAGCTCCCATGATACAGCAATGCATGGTGTGCATGGAATGTAGGCTCGATCGGATCGTAGACTTTCCTGCCCACGATATCTTCATAGGGGAAATAGTGCAGACCTATGCCGATGAATCGGCTCTCAGCGATAACCATATCGATATCTCCAAAGTAAAGCCGATGCTGTTCGACATGAACAGCAAAAAATATTGGTCGTTAGGCGGTGAAATCGCCGATTGCTGGAGTATCGGCAAGCAATTCGGAAAAATATGACATTCCCGTGGGGGACGGACCGTTAACTCCCTTTCCCGCAGCTGTCTGTACATTTTTCAGCGGCATTCTTCGAATAAGGAGCATCCAATGTTGTTCAAGACTTACGGCAACAGTTCAAAGCCGGTAATTATTCTTATCCACGGCGGCGGACTTTCGGCCTGGATGTGGAACCGCCAGGTGGAAGCATGGGAAAAAGATTATTTTATCATAACCCCGATTTTAGACGGTCACGGCGAGGATTACCGCACGCCTTTTGTTTCCATAACGGATACCGCCGCGAAAATCGTTCGATACATCGACGAAAACTGCGGAGGCAACGTATTCGCAATCGGAGGGCTTTCCATCGGAGCGCAGATTGTCGTGGAAATGTTGAGCGTCCGCAAGAATATCGCGGAAAAGGCGGTTATAGAAAGTGCGCTTGTCATACCCATGAAATGGGTTGCCTCCTCGGCTAAACTTACCTACGATATCGCTTTTTCCTGGATAAAGATGAAATGGTTTTCCCGTCTGCAGGCAAGATCCATGTACATTGCCGATGAAACATTTTTGGATTATTATGCCGACAGCACCCGGATGACCAAAGAATCATTGATCAATATGACTGTCAGCAACTCACTGTTCAGCTTACCTGAAAGTCTTGAAAATTCCGGCACAAAAGCCCTTATTATCTGCGGTGCAAAGGAACTTGCCGTGATGAAAAAATCGGCAACCCTGCTGAATGAAATTTTAAAAACCAGCCGTCTCGCGGTAATTGAATCCTGCGGCCATGGCTTCTCCATCAAGTCGCCGGCGGATTATATCAGCCTGGTGACTGCGTTTCTGACGGAGTGACCCGAAGTTTCCTGAGGGACAGCCCCCGCGCTGAAATTTAAATAATCTTCATCTTCTCCTCTCCGTGCTCTCCGCGTCTCCGTGCTGAGATTTCTTAATTCAACGGCAACTCTTGCACACCCCCGTCAAGTAAAGCGTATGCCTCGTCACCCGAATCCCCAGCTCATTTTCAAACCCGGATACGATGCCGCCGATCTTGCAGGCGCCAAGGTCGATGAAGCGGTGGCAGGATTCGCAATGGAACCAGTGGCGGTGCTGCGAGGCGCATGACGAATAATAGCGCTCCACGCCGTGCTCGCGGCAATGGAGCACGAAAGATTCCGCAAACCCTTCGTCCTCGAGGTAGTGCAGGGCGCGGTATAGCGTGGCCTGGTCGAAGGTAGCGTCGCCTCGAAGCGCGACATCCGCCGCGGAGAGAGGTTCGGCCGCGGCGTCGAGGATTTCCAGTACGGCGGTTCTGGCCTTGGTCACGGCGCTCTCCGGGCGGGGGCGGTCGAGGGCCGTGTGCGCCTACGCCTGCCGAGCATGGCCACGACCGCCGATACCGCAAGGAAGCTCGCGCCTGAGATGACGACGACGACGGCGCCCGCGGGCATGTCCATGGCCCAACTTGCGGCGAGACCCGTCGCGGTAAAAACGGCGGACAGGATCGTGCCGCCCACCATCATGCCGGCGAGGTTTTTGGCCGCGAAGCCCGCGGTGCCCGAAGGCAGGGTAAGCATGGCTATGACCATGACGATGCCTACGAACGTTTGCAGGAGCACGATGGCGACGGCGGTTACCGCGAGTATCGACAGGAAGATAAAATCGGTGGGAACGCCGCGCACGCGGGCGAACTCCTCGTCGAAGGCGCTGGCCTCGATCTGCGGGTAGAAACGCCAGGCCAGGAATACTACGAGCGCGTCGAGCACGGCCAGGAGGATAAGGTCTCCGCGCGACACGAGCAGGATGTTGCCGAACAGGTAGCTCATGGGGTCGGCATAGCCGGGTGTCTTGGCGATGAACAGCACGCCGATGCTCATGCCTATCACCCAAAGCGCGTTGATGACGGTATCCACGCGCTGCTTTGCCCTGAGCGACACGAAGCCGATGGTCACGGCGGAAAGTATGGCGAAGATCAGCGCGCCCAGTATTGGGGGGAATCCGGGCACGAGCTTGGACGCGGACAGATACAGCGCCATGCCTATGCCGCCCAGCACCGCGTGGGAGACGGCTCCAGCGAGACCGGCGATGCGCTTGACGGTAACCACCGCCCCGAGCGTGCCGAACAATATGGAGGAAAGCAGCCCGGCGATGAGGGCGTTGCGCACGAAGGGCATGGAAGGGTCGAATAGGGCCGTAAGGTAACCGTTCATTATTTTTTCTTCTCCTCGCAGCAGGAATCTTCAGGTACTTCGGTATCGTGCAGGACTTGCAGCGCCGGCCCGCCGTACTGCTCGTTGGCCACGTGGTTTGCGGGCGTCGCTTGGTGCCGCACGATGCTCTTGCCGGCGCCGCGCCCGCCCACGGAATATACCGAATCGGTAAGCGCGGATACGAAGCCGGTGTCGTGGGTTACGATGAGTATGGTTGCCTTGCCCTTGAGGGCAGCCAATGTCTTGAAGAAACGCGTCTCGCTCTCGGCGTCCATGTTGGCCGTAGGCTCGTCAAGGACGAGCAGGCTCGGCCCTGAGGCAAGCGCCCTCGCCACGAGCACCCGGCGGCGTTGCCCACCCGACAGGGCGGCATACGGACGGGCCGCGAGATCGGCCACGTCGGCTTTTTCCAAAGCCTGGATCACGGCATTTTCGTCTTCCTTGGCGTAGCGCCGGCTTCCGGGCGCTATGCATCCCATGCGCACGACCTCGGCCACCGAGATCGGAAACGCCGAATCGAACGAAGCGTGCTGGGGCACGTAGCCTATGGACTGCCTGGCGGCCTCGGGCGACCGGCCCAGCACCGATACGGTACCGGAGGCGGGCTTGGACAAACCCAGTATCAGGCGCAGCACGGTGGTCTTGCCCGCGCCGTTGGGGCCTACGAGGGCGGCGAACTCGCCTGCGTGGATGTGGAACCTGGCGCCGTCGAGCACCCGCCGCTCGTCGTAGGAGAAGGATACGTCGTCGAAGCGGATTGCTATATTTATGTCACCTGAGTTGAGCGGTTTCAATGGATCGCCTTTCCGAGCGCGTCGCCCAGCCGGGAGATGTTGTCGAGCCAGTCCGCAGCGAGCGGATCGATCCTGATTACGGCGCCGCCGATGGCCTTGGCCACGGTTTCGGCCGCGCTGGAGGGGAACTGCGCCTGCACGAAGATAACCTTGGCCCCGTCGCGCTGCGCCTCGCCGATGAGCGCGGCCAGCGCTTTCTGTGTAGGCTCCTTGCCGCCGGTTTCCACTGCTTCCTGACCGATTCCGAACTCGTCCAGGAAGTAGCCGAAAGCCGGATGGTACACGAATACCGGCTTGCCGCGAAGCGGTTCGAGCTCGAGGGCAAGGCTGTCGTATACTTTATCCACGTCGGCGGAGAAGGCAAGCTGGTTGCGCTCATAATCCGCGGAACCTGCGGGGTCAAGCTTGATCAATGCATCCCGAATATTTAAGGCCATTGCCTTGACCGCCTGCCTGCCCAGCCAGATATGCGGATCGGTGCCGCTTTCGGAGGCATTGCCGGCGGTTTCCGCGGGGACGGGCGACCCATCGTGGGTATGCGCCTCCAAGGTCCTGAAAACGACTCCGGGCGTCGTGTCCACGATGCGTAAGTTCGGATAGAGCGAAGTGACTTTGCCCGTCAATATTTTTTCGAACTCTACGCCGACGGTGAGCCATGCCGATGCCTTGGAAACGGCGGCCATTTGCCGTGGGGTAGGTTCATATGAATGCGGGTCCTGGCCTTTTCCTACCAGTACGATGATATTGACTCGGTCGCCCGCTATGCGCTCCAGGAAGTAGGCTTGCGGTAGAACGCTGACGATGACGGTAGGCTTGCCGTTGGGGAGGGCAGCCGGCGCTTTGGCGCAAGACGGAGAGGCGATAATAAAAACCGCGATCATACTGATCGACAGAACGGAAAAACAAATCTTTTTCATCAAAAACCTCGGGAAATTATTTTGCGAATGATTTGCAAAAAAATGCAAATCATTCGCAAATATACTCAAGGCCGCCTTTCTGGTCAAGCCGGAGGGATTTCAGCTTCGAGGAGGAACCGTTGTTGCATAATAGGAAATTTGGACTTACACTGACAAAGCTTTGTAGGAGGCGCGCGATGGACGGCAAGGAAAAAATCGGAATCATCATTTGCGACAGATATAAATCCTGCGCCGGAGGCAAGTGCCTGCGGGCGCTCCGCAACAGCGAGGGGGCGTTTTCGGCCTATAAAAATTCGCAAGCGGAGTTGGTCGGCTATACGAGCTGCGGCGGCTGCCCCGGCGGTAATATCGAGTATGCCGGCGAGGAGATGGTTAAGAACGGTGCCACGTCGATTCACCTGGCCACCTGCTTTCTGGTGGGTTATCCGCCGTGCCCGAGCATCGATTATTTCGTTGCTTATATAGAAGATCGCTACAAGGTCAAGGTGGTAATCGGCACGCATCCGGTGCCCGAGAAGTATTTCGCCGTTCACACCCGCCTGGGTACCTGGAACGCTCCCGACTGGAAGCTGCGGCTGGCTGCCGCGATGTGCGACGCGGATACGCGTTTGGCTTACGATTAGGAAGCGGCCCCGATGGATCATCATGTCACGGTCACGAAACATCGCGTTTCAGATGCGCGGCCCGAGTTCGTGGCGCTAGGATTCCTGTATGCGGGGAGCACGCACGGCTACGACCTGTACAGGCAGTTCGAGCGGCACTTGGGGCAATTGTGGCACATCAGCCAGAGCCAGCTGTACGCCACCCTGAAGCGGCTGGAAAGCCGCGGGTTTATTGCCGGCGCGGCGGTTATGGACGCGAACGGCCCGGAACGCAGATGCTTCTCCCTAACGGACAAGGGTAGGAGCCATTTCGATTCCTGGCTGGCCGTTCCCTCGATACCGGGCCCTCGATTCATCAAGCTGGAGTTTCTGACGCGCCTGTTTTTCGCGCGATTCCTAGGCACGCTTTCCCCGACGGAAATGCTATCCGGCCAGATTTCCGCAATCAGGGACGAAGTGCGTCGGCTGGAACCTCTGTATGAACGCCTCGCTGTGGGCGATACCTTCAGCCGACTTGGCGCGAGTTTTCGGCTGGCTCAATTACGCTCGATTCGCGCCTGGCTTGAAGATGAAGTAAGGTCGGAGTTTAAATAATCGCTTTAGCCCCTTGAAAATCCGAAAAACGGAATTCGTTGACACAGTTCCTAAATCTGCTATACTCACTGAGTGAGTATGAAGAAAAAAAGAATCCCGATAGTCATTATAATTCTCGCGCTCGTCTTTTGCGTAACCTTTGTGGTTTCCTGTTCGCTTGGCAGGTATCCGATAAGCCCTGGAACGGTGATACGCGTGTTGGTTTCCAGAATCTTTCCGCTTGAGCGAAATTGGGAGCCGCAGGTGGAAACGATCCTGTTCCGCGTGCGTCTGCCCCGGGTGATGGCCGCCGCTCTGGTTGGCGCCGCGCTATCGGCGGCCGGAGCGGCGTATCAGGGCTTGTTCCGGAATCCGCTGGTGTCCCCCGATGTGCTTGGCGTCTCGGCAGGCGCGGGCTTCGGCGCGGCCATCGGCATTTCCCTGTCGCTGGGAGCGCTGGGCACGACACTCGGATCCTTCGGGTTCGGCATCGGCGCAGCATTGGTCGTGGGGCTTTTTGCCAGGCGGCTCAAAGGGGACACCACGCTTGCCCTGGTGCTGTGCGGCATCGTCGTGGGTTCGCTGTTTTCATCCGCCACTTCCTTCCTGAAACTCGTCGCCGATCCGAACAACGTGCTGCCGGCCATCACCTACTGGCTCATGGGCAGCCTGGCATCGGTACGGGAAACCGACCTGCTGTTCGCGGCTCCGCCGATCCTCGCCTCTCTGTTGCTCCTGTTCCTGTTGCGCTGGCGCCTCAATTTCCTGGCCATGGGCGACGACGACGCCAAGGCGCTGGGCACGAACGTAACTCTTTCGCGACGGCTCGTCATCACAGGCGCCACTTTGGCGACGGCGGCCAGCGTGTCCATCAGCGGCATGGTGGGCTGGATCGGTCTTGTCATCCCGCACCTTGCGCGCCTGCTCTCGGGCAGCGATTACCGAAGGCTCATGCCCGCCTCCATGCTGCTTGGCGCTACTTTCCTCTTGGCGGTGGACGATTTCGCGCGGCTCCTGACTACCTCAGAGATTCCCCTGGGCATACTGACGTCTTTTATCGGCGCCCCGTTTTTTCTGTACCTGATGCGCAGGCAGAAGGCCCGCCCATGAGCCTGGACCTGCGCGGCGTTTCCTGTTCATACGGCACCAGGAAGGTGCTGCACGATTTGTCGCTGTCGCTTTCAGGCGGCGACCTCCTCTGTGTGCTGGGGCCGAACGGCGCAGGCAAAAGCACCTTGTTCCGCTGCGTGCTGTCCTTGCTCCGCGATTATTCGGGAACCATATGCCTGGACGGCGAAGACCTTCGTACCCTGGGCGGCGCGGATTTGTCACGCAAGATCGCGTATATTCCGCAGTCCCACGACGCGGTGTTTGATTTTTCCGCGTTGGAGGTGGTGCTGATGGGCGTTACCGGTTCGCAAGGGCTTTTCTCGACGCCCCGGCCCCGCGACGAGCTTGCCGCGCTTGAGGGGCTGCGTCTCCTGGGCGTGGAACATCTCGCGTCGCGCAGCTATGCGCAGATAAGCGGCGGCGAGCGCCAACTGGTGCTCATCGCGCGGGCGCTTGCGCAAAAAGCCAACGTGCTGGTCATGGACGAGCCGACCGCCAATCTCGATTACGGCAACCAGGTGCGTGTCATGGAGCGCGTGTCCGCTTTGGCCAAAAGCGGCTACGCGGTGATACTCTCCACGCATAATCCCGAACATGCTTTTTTGTGGGCCACCAAGGCGCTCGTGCTCGCGGGCGGTGCCATAGTCGCCGAAGGCAACCCGCATGAAATACTTACCGAATCCCTGATGGAACATATATTCGGCGTCAAGGTGAGGCTCCTGCCGCTCTCAGGAATGGAGGCAGGCGGGTTTCGGGCGTGCCTGCCTGCCTCGACGCTTCCGCGGGAGCTCGCTGCAAGCAGCTGACGAATGGAATCGGCACGGTATCAATTCCCCAAACTTGAGTTTAGGGATTTTTTAGTATCAAAAGGATGGAACATGAAAAGTCGATGTATCGGATTTTCAATTAAAAGTAATATTTTATTGCTAGCAGCGCTGGCTATCTCGGCGTTTTTCGCGGCGCAGGCGCAGGAGACAAGGGTATTCACCGATTCGGCCGGAAGGGCAGTGGCCGTTCCCGTCAAGATAGGACGCATCGCGCCCTCGGGCGTGCTGGCCCAGATCGTGCTGTACTCGCTGGTACCGGACCGTCTCATCGGCTGGTCCGCTGCCTTGCCGCCGTTGGTCAAGGAATACACGCCCAAGCGATATTGGGACTTGCCCGTGTTCGGCCAGTTTTACGGAAAGAACGTAAGCCTGAACCTGGAGGCACTCATCGCCGCGAAGCCGGACGTTATCATCGACGTCGGAGAGGCCAAGAAGACCGTGCGCGAGGACATGGACGCCATCCAAAGGCAGACGGGAATCCCCGTCGTGTTCATCGAGGCCACGCTGGGTACCTTCGATGCCGCCTACGCGATGCTCGGCGAGCTTACCGGCGAGAAAAAGGCGGCGGAATCATTGTCGCGATATTGCGCCGACGCCGTTAACGGCGCGAGGAAATTCGCCCAGTCGGTGCCAGAAGGCAAGAAGGTAAAGATTTATTACGGCGAGGGGAGCACCGGCCTGAACACGAATCCCGCCGGTTCCATCCACGCCGACCTCGTCGAGCTCATAGGCGCGCGCAACGTGGCGCAGATGCAGGCAGGCAACGGCTCGGGCAGCAGCCAGGTCACGATGGAGCAGCTGCTGCTCTGGAATCCGGACATGCTCATCATGGGCCCCGACGGCGCCTACGACGCCGCCAAAAAAGACCCGCTGTGGAAGGACCTTCCCGCGGTGAAGGCCGGGCGCGTTTACGAGGTGCCCGCCGGGCCCTACAACTGGATGGGCAGGCCTCCCGCCATAAATCGCCTGATCGGCATTTTTTGGCTCGGGTCCTTGGCGTACCCCGAGCAGTTCAAGGGTGATTTGAAGGCGAAGGTCCTCGAGTTTTATAAAATATTTTATCACTTCGATTTGGACGACGCGGGGCTCGCCAAACTGCTGGGCAGGTCGCGTTAGTACAGAATTCGGCGGTTTCGGAGGCGCAGCATGGATTTTTCACATATGACGGAGCTGGCCGATCCAGGCGAGCCCGGCGCCCTGGTGACTCTCCTTCAGGTGCGCGGCTCTTCGGCCCGGCACGCGGGCGCCTCGATGCTCGTAACGATTTCAGGCAGAACTGAAGGCAGTATCGGCGGAGGCGCACTCGAAGCGGCGGCGCTCCGGGGTGCTCGAAGGAGTCTCGCCGAACACCGTTCGCTGCGGTTGACGAACGGGCGTCCATGGGCAAACGTCGCCCGGGCTCGCGTCGAAACCGGAACGCCGTGCGGCGGACATACCGAAATTCTCGTGGAATACGCTCCTGACGCCGAATGCTGCCGCATCGCCGCCGCCAATCTGGCCGCGGGAAGACGCGTTCTGGCAGCCAAGCTGCTTTTCCGCGATCCTGCGCCGGACTCCGCATGCGACCATGTACGGGTACGCACGGCCCTGTTCGATTCATCCGGGCGATGCATCCACGGCGACAGCCAAGGCATTCCCCCGGATGACGTCGCCAGGGCATTGGGATACGGCGGTGCTCTGTACCTTGAAGAAAGGGAATTGTTCCTCGAACCGCTGTTTCCGAAGGAAAAGCTTTTTATTCTGGGCGCGGGACATGTGGGAAAAGCCCTGGCGAATGCCGCGGCGATCCTTGATTTTGACCTGTATCTCGGAGACGACAGGAAGGAGGCGCTAGCCTCCGGTGATTTGCCGGGCGGCGTTAGAGCCGTTCTCGGCGCGTACCCGGCGATCGCGGAAGATTTCGACTTCGACGGCGCGACCTATGCCGTCATCGCGACGCGTTCTCATCAAACGGACCTCGAGTGCGTGCGGGCTCTGTTAAAAAAAAGTTGCCGATACGTCGGCCTGATCGGGAGCTCGGGCAAGATAAGGACGATCCGGGACGCGCTTTCGGCCGAAGGCGTCGATCCCGCCCGGCTCGCCGGCTTGCGCGCTCCGGTCGGCATTGATATCGGTGCTCAGGGGCCGGAGGAGATAGCCGTCTCCATACTCGCGGAAATCATCGCGGTAAGGCGGGGTAAGGCCCCTCCTGCCCGGGAAAGCGCCGGGAAGCAATAGGCGCACGGGGAAAAAACGGACAGCCTCTGATAATCCCGACGATCGAACCGACAAGCGTACACGGTTATCTGCGGCGGCGCGAGATCGCCAAACCGAGCGCACGGCCGCGTTTTGACCTGCGATGATTAAAAGCTCAAAAAACTTGACAGCAAGATTGCGAAGCCCGAGACTTGGTTTCCTGATCGTGCAGACTGCGGAATAAAGATTCCCCTGGGCAATCTAGGTGCATCGGCGCTCCCCTAAACGAGGCTCGCTGCCCGGAAAGGGTGATTGGACAATGCCGCAAGCCCCGCCATTCGACGAAAGCGCCGGTCTGAAACACCGGTTTTTAGCCAATATTGGCCATGAAATACGTACACCAATGAACTGTACCGTAGCAATGACCGGTTTACTGCTTGAAACTCCTTTGTCCGCCATCCAAAAGCGATATATAGAAAAAATAAAGGCAAGCGGAGAATCCCTTCTCGATGTCGTCAATGACTTGTTCGATTATTCCGGAATCGAATCAGGCAAACTCGTCATGGAGAATACTAATTTCTCAATGCGCGATTTGATTTATGGCTCGATTGACGCCTCTATGCCTGCCGCCAAGGAAAAGGGGCTCGAATTCCGCATGTTCCTGGATCCGCAGCTTCCGTCGCACTTGATCGGAGACGGCTGCAGGGTTCAGCAGATCATCGATAAACTGTTGGCCAACGCTGTCAAATTCACCGATGAAGGTTCCGTGGAGTTGAGCGTTCGGGTACTCGAAAAAACGGAGACGGACGTCTCTCTCCAAATCAAGGTCGCTGATACGGGCATCGGCATCGCGGAAAAAGATTTTCATCGCATTTTCGATTCGTTCAGCCAGGTGGATTCCTCTTCTACGCGGCGTTTTGGAGGTGCCGGCCTTGGACTGGCGATAACCAGAAGCTTGGCGGAGCGCATGGGAGGAACGCTTTCGGTAGAAAGTCGTCTTGATAGCGGAAGTATGTTTACGGTCCTCCTCGCATTCAAGACCGCTCCTGAGACCTCCCCGGTTTCCCTCGATGGTGCCCGCGGCAAGCAGTGCCGGGATGTACGGGTACTGATCGTCGAGGATCATTTCATCAACACGGAGGTCCTCGCGGAGCTGCTGCGGCAATCAGGTATCGATGTCTCCTCGGCCGCGAACGGATTGGAAGCATTGGAGACTATTCGCCTGCGTGATTTCGATCTTGTGCTCATGGATATCCAGATGCCGCATATGGACGGCCTTGAGGCGACAAAATCGATTCGGAAACTGGAAAAACCCGGCATTTGGCATTTACCCATAATAGCCATCAGCGGTGGCACGGATTTTGACGAGCGAGAAAAAAGCCTGGCGGCCGGCATGAATGATCATCTTAAAAAACCGGTCGATGTCGACGAATTGCGCACTATGCTCAAAAAATGGCTTCCAATCGAAAAAATAGGGCGATCGGAATGTTTCCACCCGGAGACAATCCGAAAAACTGCGGCATCGGATGATTTTTCCGCAGTTTCAAATCTGGATGTCGAAGCTGGATTACGGCTGCTCGCCGGGAATCGGGAGCTGTACCTGAAGCTGCTGCTCGATTTCGTCAAGGATTTCGGCGAGATGCCGGAGCTCCTGATGTCAGAGCTGCGCGCCTCCCATCGGGACAATGCGATTCGCCTGGTCCATGCGGTCAAGGGGATATCAGGCAACATCGGTGCGGGGGCGATGCAGGCGGCAGGGGAGGCTTTCGAAAAGGTACTGCTGCAATCCGATGGTTCGCTGCCTTTTTCCCTGGGACCGCCGCTGCGGACCTTCATAGACCGCCATGATGCCTTGATGATTTCGATCGGTGCCATCCTCGCCCGCGAACAATCCGTACCGAAGAAAAAACCGGCGTGCCCTGCGGGAGACGAATCGAAGCTTGAACCGCTGCTGCTTGCCTTGAAGGCCGCCCTCGTTAACGAGGAACCCCGCGGGTGCAATGGCATCCTGCAGCTTTTGACGCAGAGTGCCTGGACGGGAATCTCCGAGACCACATTATCGGAACTGGTGCGTTCGGTAGGAAGGTATCGCTTCCTCGACGCGCTGGCCTTGCTTGAAAGGAAAAACTGAATATGCTTAAGCCGAAAAACACGCTTCTCGCGGTGGACGACGTTCCGTCGAATATCGACATCCTCCTCGAGTCCCTGGGCGACGAGTACACGGTGCGCGTTGCGCTGGACGGGCAATCGGCCCTCGAAAGCGTCAGGAAATTCCCTCCGGATCTCATACTCCTCGATGTCATGATGCCTGGCATGGACGGTTTCCAAGTCTGCCAAAGCCTGAAAAAAAATCCGGCCGCCTGCGGCATACCGGTGATTTTCCTTACCGCCCTCGGCGACGGCCTCGACGAGGTGCGAGGCCTGGAACTTGGCTGCGTGGACTATATAACCAAGCCTTTCAGCCCCGGCATCCTGCGTTCCCGCGTTCGCACCCACCTGGAACTCTCGGAGCATAGGACCCGTCTGGAAAGCTTGGTCCGGGAACGGACGGCGGAACTTGCCGAAGCCAATGAAAGGTTGAAAGGTTTCAACGATGCAAGGCAGTCATACTTGTCGGCGATCGCGCACGAGCTGCGTACGCCGGTGAACGGAATATTGGGCATCGTGGATTTGGCGATCGGCGAAATAGCCGACGAGGAACTGAGGAAGGAATATTCCTTCATATACAGTCACGCTCGCCAGCGCTTGATGTCGGTCATCGTGGCGGCGCAGCAGCTCGCGGAGATACAGGGCGACGCCGTATCGATCCCGACCGTCCCCGTTGATTTCGCCTATGTGCTGGCAGAGGCGGCAGAAGGCTCCAAGAACGCTTTCGCGGTCAAGAACCTGCTCTTCGAGGCTCCGGCGTCGCAACCGGGGCTTGTGCTGTGCCAACCGGAATTGCTTGGCCAAAGCGTCGCTACTCTGCTTGGAGTAGCGCAGAAAATGGCCGCTCCGGGAACGGCGATAAGCGCCTGTTTCGACGAATCGAATGGGCACGTTACCCTTAAGCTTTCCTTCCGGTGCCCGCCTTTGCGCGACGACTTGCTGCGCAGTTTTTTTGACAATTTTTCAAAAGCCCGGTCATCGTCCTATGTCGAGGACATGGGGCTTTCGGTTCCTTTGGCGGCAAACCTAGTCAGAACGATGGGTGGAACCGTAGATTTACGGAACGGTGACTACGGCGGCGAAATTCTCCTGATGCTCGCCAAGGCAGTTCTCGAAAGGCCGTGAGAATTCGCCGGGATTACTTGTACCAGCAGATGTACGCGGTTTCTTGCGGCACCTTTACCTGGAACTTAACCTTGGCCTCCACGGTAAAGGACTGCCCATCGGTAAAATCCTTCCAAGCCGTAGCGCCTGGCAGCTTCACCGTAAGCTTGCCGGCTACTACCTTCATGAGCTCCGTACTGGATGTGCCGAACTCGTACTCGCCGGTGGCCATGACGCCGACCGTGGCCGGGCCTTCCGCCGTAGCTATTCCCAGTGATTTTACGTTACCTGAAAAATACTCGTTTACCTTGATCATAAAAACCCTCCTCTGGAATCGAATGACCCCATGGTACCATAAAATCGTTCGATTCCGCGAGAGGTTTATTAAGATTCCTGAACCTTAAAGACTCGCTTTTCACGAGAAGTTCGAAGCGCAAGAAACAGCAATGCCGCCAATCCGGCCCATACAAGCCACAGGAAGATTTCCCCGGTCGCCCCATAGAGCGTCCGGACGCCTCGCGTGGGGACATCGGAAATCATCGTTCTGTCAGCCGTGGTTATGTAGCGCTGATAGGTGAGGGTGCTGCCCCGCCAGTCTGCGGAAATAGCCGTTCCTTCGTTGGATTGCCTCACTACCGAGAAGCCGTTTTCTATGCCCCTGAGGAAGGCTACGCGGGTATGGTAGTCGTCGATTTTCCGCGTGTCGAACGCCGGCACCAGCAGTATGTCCGCATCGCGGGCTTGCCGTACAAGTTTCGGATAATCCATGTCGAAGCAGATGACGCTGGCCAGGCGTCCATACGGCGTTTCCACCATCGGTACTTTTCCGTCGGATTTGGATGGATACCAGGAAATGGTTTTTTCATAGCGCCACGCCATGCTTCCGTCGGGCTTGAAGAGCACTGCCAGGTTGTCGTTCCAGGTTTGGCCGTAATGCAGGACGACCATGGCCGGCATAAACCAGACTTGGTGCTCCAGGGCAAAAGCCGCAGCCTTTTCAAGAAATGCCGGGTACTCATCTTCGTAGAGCGGACAGTTGCCCTCGGACCAGAAAATGATCTTTGCGCCATAGTTCGCCGCTGCGGCGCTGCGGGCAAAAAGTTGGCTTTGCTCGGCTGCCATGCTTCCCGCTCGTGCGGCGGCTTCCGTTTTTGGCGTCCCGTGATCGGTAATGTTCCAGTAGTCTTCTTCATGCGCGACGCTGATGGAAGCTATGCGAACCGTCTGGCTTTCGGGCCGGTTTACCGCCAAGCGGAACGAGCCGTAGCCTATTGCGAGAGCCAGGCACGCAGCGTAGAAAGTCAGGGGCTTCCAGAATGCCGCAAGCTCTCGGCGCTTACTGAAGCCCAAGGCCAGTACCGGGGCTGCCCAGGCGACGAGAAAACCCGTAAACCAGCTGCCGAAAAGGCTTGCCGACTGGCTCAGCGCCAGAAAAGCGGCCTGGGTGTAGGAAAGGGAAAAAGTCATGCCCAGGTTCATGAATGTTAAAACCCAATCCAAGGCCACATAGACGCAGGGGAACAGCAGGGTTCCTGATAGGGGAGGCAGTCGTCCGGATAAAGCCCGGTCCAGGTACAGCGCAGCAAGCAGCGGTACGAGCACAAGTAAAGAAAAAATCATTTCAAGTCCCATGGCCATGCCTTCCCATCCGCCGTGGATGACCATGAAGCGCACCAGGCCCAGGATAAGTATCACCGGCAACGCCGCGTACCATTTTTTTATTCCGCGGAAACTGAGAACCAATAGGGGAAACGCCAGCCAGGGTGCCAGCGGGGAATTGAATTCCCATCCGATGAAGAAAGTCAGGATGGCGCCTGCAAGGCCGAAAAGCCATGGTTTTAAGAGACTGTTTTTATTCATGCCGATTCCCTTGTTTCGGATAGATTGGTTACGCATCTTTTCTCCTCATGATTTCCCGGCTGCCGTTGTCGATTGTCTGTATGGTTCGGATGACTTTCGCGGTCCAGCGTTCTTCCCTCTTCAGGTAATTTTTTTTGTTATCATAAATTTCTTGCTGGCATGCAGTTTCCCGGGAAGGCGCGTTTTCGAGGGGTTTCGTGTTTTCTCCGGAAATTGCGCTTTCTTCCGAAATAGCGCTTTCTTTAGAAAGCGCCGATTGCCAACGGGCAAAGATACCTTTTGCAAGCATGTTTTTAGTCAAAAAAGAACCCATAACCATGAGTGTCCTATTAAACCACCCGGGAATGATAATCGGCTTGCCTGACAAGGTTTGATTTAATGCGATTCTCGCTACATCGGCCGGTTCCATGCTCGAAAGGCTGCCGAGGAATCCATGCGAGCGTACTTTTTCGCGCAGCTCTTCGCTCGTGATGATTCCTCCGGGACAGAGCGCACTGACTGAAACGCCCAGCGGTACCAGTTCATGTCGCAGCGCCAAGGAGAAATGCAGCAGAAACGACTTTGTGGCTGCGTATACGGCGAAAAGCGGCATGGGATAAAAAGCCGCCAGGCTGGCTACGATGAGTATTTTGCCTATGCTTCCATGGGGCGACACCGCGCTTAAAAGCGGTAGCAGGGCATAACTCAGCTGCATGGTCGCCTGAATATTGAGCTCGATCGTTTTTTGCTGGATTTCATAGGGTAAAACGTCGAACAAGCCGTTTTGTCCTATTCCCGCGTTGTTCACCAGCAGGTCTATCCTTGAATAGCGGCCAAAGATCGCCGAAACAACTTTTTGCCGGTTTTCGGGATAGCTTAGGTCTTCCTCCAGTATCAGACAATGTGTTCCGTACTGACGCTCAAGTTCTTGTGCAAGTTCAGGCAGTCCTGAATCAGGCAACGATATCAAGACAAGCGAGTAGCCGCGGGATGCGCAATCCTGTGCGAAGGCTTTTCCGAGTCCCTGGCTTGATCCCGTAATGACGGCGATCCGTTGTGTATACATTGTTATTCTCCTTATACTGTTGTTTCAAACAACTGATTACTATGAGTATAACGATGTATTGAAAATAAAACAAGTGTTTTAATCAAATGATTATTGACAGGAAGTACAATTTTGGGTACCGTGGAATCGATAGGAGGTTCAGTTATGGCTAACAACATATATTCTTCAATGAAAGGCAAGACCGTGGTTGTTTCCGGTGCCGGCTCAGGTATAGGGCTTGCGGCGACCATGGCTCTGGCCCGCTCCGGTGCGGTTGTCGTGGGAATCGTCCGGAATGCCCAACGGGCAGAAACGGCTCGGAAGGCAATCCGGAATGCCGGCATCGAATCTTTGGAGTTTGAAATCTGCGATCTTTCGTCATTGCGGGAAGTTGCCGCATTGGCGGAACGTTTGTGCAGCAAGCATCCGCGAATCCACGGTTTGTTGAACAACGCAGGAATATTCACCTCCCATCGCGTCTTGAGCATCGACGGCATCGAAATTCAATTGGCCACGAATCATCTGGCTGGCTTTCTTCTTACGCAAAGACTCCTGCCCGCGCTGGAAGCTTCGGGCGACGGTCGCATCGTATGCATCAGTTCCGGCTCGCATTTTCCCGGCCGCATGCATTGGAAAAATCTGGCCCTCAAGCCTTTCTACTCGGGACTGGCCGCGTACGAGCGATCCAAGTACGCCAATGTTTTGTTTATTCGCGCTTTTGCCGCGCGGCACGGCCCGGATTCGGCGATTTCTGCCTATGCCGTCGACCCCGGCCTCGTGGATACCGACATGGGCTCGAAACACGCGAATCCGCTGGTCGGCCGTTTTTGGAACTCGAGACGGAAAAAAGGCGTGACGGCGGCGGAAGGGGCGGATACCGCAGTGTGGCTCCTCTGCGCCCCCAAACCCGAGGATGGAGGCGGCCATTATTGGAAGGAGCGCACGCGAATAGCCTCATCACGTCGTTCCATGGTGCCCTCCGAGGCCGAGCGCTTGTGGACCTTGAGTATTGAGCTTTGCGGCCGAGCCGGCGTATAGTCGTTGAGTATGGAATCATCAAATCAAAATCAGGAAGAATCGACTCAAGCGCGCATTCTCCTGGCTACCATAGAGCTCATCGAGTCGGAAGGCATCGAGAATATTACGACACGGAGCATCGCCGCCCATGCCGGCGTCAATATCGCCGCAATAAACTATTATTTCCGTTCCAAGGAGTCGCTCGTGGAAGCCGCGCTTGCCCTGGCGTGGGAACATGCCAAAGGCGACGTGGACGAATTCCTGTCGGGCGATCCCTGGGATGCCGCCTCCGGATTGTTAAGGATACTTGATTTTTTTATGCTCGGAGTCATCAGGTTTCCCCAATTGACGCAGGCTCATTTCCTTGGCTACGGAAAAAAAGGCAACGGACTATCCGTCCCCAAGGTTCAGTCGCCCGCCGTCGCCGAGATTAACCTTCTCTTGGAGCGAATCAGCGGAAAAGTAGCGTTTTCGCTTGAGATCCCCCTGGATTCATCCCTGCGTGCGCGCACCGTCCGGCTGTTTTCCGCCATGTTCATGCCCGTGCTGATCCCTCATTTCTTCTCGTCCTTCCTGCCCGTGGATTACTCGCTGGAGGAAGCGCGCCTGGGCTATTTGGGCGATGCGGTGGAGGCTTATCTGAGGGATGTAAAGAAACGGTAACAACGGGCAATATGCAAACCCCGTGCCTTCGCCCGTGCGCGCCTGTTACCGGAACTTTTCTATGATCTTGACCGCGTCCTTGGTTTCCAGCAGCCGGCCGAACGATACGACTTTTTCGTCGATGACCAGGGCCGGAGTGCTCATCACGCCGTACTGAGCTATGACGCCCATGTCCCCGATGTTTTCCACCTCTATTCCCAGGCCAAGCTCCGCCACCGCCTTCTTGACATTCTCGAACGTAGTCTGGCTTTTCTTGCAGCACGCTCCCAAGACTTTTATCGTCATCGCAGTTTCCTTTCCCGTCTCAGCAGCATTTTTCGCCGCAGCAGTCGGCGCTTTTCTTGGCGTCGCCCACGTACTCTATGGCGCCGGCCGGGCACTTGCTGCCGCAGCCGTGGCAACCTTGCACGCATCCTTCCGTAAACACGACGACCGGGGAAGGCGCCCTGGCCTTGTCGTAGACGCCATGCGAGCACATGCTCACGCAGCTGCCGCAGTCGCTGCATTTTGAGTAGTCGATAACCGGGTACCAGAGCTTGGACATGGTTTCCTCCTTAATGGTTTCAAGCGAACAAAAAATTCAATGCGTTGAAAGTATAACCGATTATGATGATTCCGCCCGTCACGATTCCTATGAACGTAAGCAGCAGCTTCGTCTTCATGACTTTTTTAAGCATGATCATCGAAGGCAGCGAAAGCGCGGTAACCGCCATCATGAACGACAAGATTGTTCCCGCTCCCACGCCTTTGGAGAACAGCGCTTCCGCGATGGGGATGGTGCCGAAGATGTCGGCGTACATGGGAATGCCGACGACGGTGGCGATGAGCACGGAAAAAGGATTCTTGCCGCCGAGGACCGTCTGCACCCATTCGGTGGGTATCCAATTGTGTATCAACGCGCCTATTCCAACGCCTATGAGCACGTACAGCCACACTTTCGCTACCGTCTCCGCTGTTCGTTCCTTGGCGTAGGCGAGACGGTCTCGTCTGGTTAAAACCGGTGTTTCCAGTTCAACGGCACCGGCCGATGCGGTTTTGGCCTGCCCAAAGCGAACGACGTGTTTTTCCATGCCCAGCTTGTCTATCAGTGTACCCCCCGCTACCGCGAGAACCAGTCCCACGAATACGTAGCTGAGCGCCAGAGGCGCGCCGAATACGCTCATAAGGAGGACGAGGGCTCCCAGATCGACGAGCGGCGAGGAGATAAGGAAAGAAAAGGTAACGCCGACGGGAAGCCCCGCGTTCGTGAAGCCGATGAACAGGGGAATTGAGGAGCAGCTGCAGAACGGCGTCAAGGTGCCCAGGAGGGCGCTGGCGATATTGGCCCACACGCCTTTGTAGCGGCCGAGGATTTTTTTGGTTCGCTCGGGCGGAAAATGGCTCTGTATATAGGAAATGCAGAAAATCAGCACCGAGAGCAGAGCGAGGATCTTGACCGTGTCATAGAGAAAAAACTGGATGCTCCCACCAAGGCGGTCCGTAAGGTCGAGTCCAAAGGAATACAGAATTGCGCCGATCAGGGTATTGAGCCAGCCCATCCCCAGGATCTGTCCCTGAAAGAAATTCCACGCTACCTGCATTGACAAGCCTCCTCGGCCTCCTGGGGCGAACCTGCGACCGTGTAGGCGCCTATCAATTGTGCGGCGCGTTCGCAGCTGTCGATGCACAGTGAGTAATGGGTCCACTTGCCTTCCTGCCGTCCGGTAACGAGCCCGCTTTCGCACAGTATTTTCATGTGATGGGAAAGGGTGGACTGGGAAACGGGAATATCCTCGAGAATCTTGCAGGCGCAGCGTTCGCCGTTTTTAAGCATATGCAGGATGGCGAGCCGATTTTCGTCGCAGAATGCCTTGAAAACTTTGGCATGGCCAGAAAAGTCTTGGTACATGGATCACCTCATATCGACAAGTGTCGATACATATGATGTTAATTGTCAAATCGAGTATTGTCAATATGATGCTTGACAAAACTGCTATTTACACAAAGAATAGTATTGCCTTGAGTAGCACGCATGAACGCGAGCCATGTCCTGGAGGGTTTCTGTAGGTGGGATAAATGCCCCGCACAACGGGGATCTATCGCGAAATAGCTCAGTCTGTGGGGTGCCTTGTGCATCGCCCTCGGGGTAGCCATCGGGTATTTCCTGCCCGGCGTTCCCGCGTTTCTGGGCAGATTCGAATATGCGAGGGTTTCCATACCGGTGGCGATTTTAATTTGGCTGATGATCTACCCGATGATGCTCAAGGTTGATTTTACCAGCATCAAGAACGCAGGGAAGAAACCCAAGGGACTCATCGTGACCCTCGTGGTCAACTGGCTAATCAAGCCGTTTACCATGTACCTCATCGCCTGGTTCTTCCTCAAGGTCGTATTCAAGACTCTTATTCCCCTTGACCTTTCCACCGAGTACCTCGCCGGTGCGGTGCTGCTCGGAGCCGCTCCCTGCACGGCCATGGTTTTCGTGTGGTCGTACCTGTCCGACGGCGACGCCGGATATACCGTGGTTCAGGTAGCGGTCAACGATCTCGTCATCCTGTTCGCGTTTACGCCCATCGTGGCCTTTCTGCTGGGCGTGAGCGACGTGCATGTTCCTTGGGATACGCTTATCATGTCGGTCGTTCTTTTCGTGGTTATTCCCTTGGGATTCGGCGCTATCACGAGGTCGAGCCTCATAAAAAAACGCGGCAAAGACTGGTTCGAAAATTCGTTCCTGAAGAAGTTCGACGGGTTTACCGAGGGCGGACTCCTTCTTACCCTTGTAATCCTGTTCGCTTTCCAAGGCAAGGTAATATTGGCGAATCCGCTGGCCATCGTCCTCATCGCCGTGCCGCTCGTCTTCCAGACTTACCTGATTTTCTTCATCGGCTATGGCTGGGCAAAAGCCTGGAAGGTGCCGTATGAGATCGCCGCGCCGGCTGGAATGATCGGAGCCTCCAACTTTTTCGAGCTCGCAGTAGCCGTAGCCATAAGCCTCTTCGGCCTTTCGTCCGGAGCCGCGCTGGCTACGGTCGTTGGCGTACTCGTCGAGGTGCCCGTGATGCTGTCGCTCGTAAAAATAGCGCGCGCGACCAGGGGAAAATTCCCGGCGATGAATTCCGGGGCCATTCGCTGACTTTCGGGGAGGTGCCGATGCTTAAGGAGACGGTCGACCTGGCTTCCTTCAAGGGTACGCTTCCGCGAGTTTGCGGAATCCCTTCGCTTTCTCCCTCCGAAGCGCTTGCCCTGCTTGGCCGAGGCGCGGTTCTCGTGGATCTTCGCGAGGCGTACGAGACCAACTTCAGGGTCTTCGCCGTCGAGCGGGTCATCTATCTGCCCTGGACGCGCTTCGCTGAATCGTACCTGGAATTGCCGGCAGGCGAGGCGCTGATTCTCGCGGACGCGAGCGGCATCTACTGTCGCGACGCAGCCGGGCTGCTTTCGGCACGAGGTTATAATAATATAGGCAATCTTGCCGGCGGCATGATCGATTGGGACGCAGGCGGCTATCCCGTGCGCAAAGACGGCGATTATGAGCTGCGGGGGCAGTGCGCCTGCAAGATGAAAACCCGCCATGGCGGCAACCCTTTGGTGGACAGGCAGGACGATACCATACAATAGCTGAACCGGAGGGGTCACCATGGTGAAAGTACTTTTTTTATGCGTGCATAACTCGGCCCGCAGCCAGATGGCGGAGGCTTTCCTCAAGAAGCATGGAAGCGCCAGGTTCATCGCGGAAAGCGCGGGGCTCGAGCCGGGCAAGCTGAATCCGCATGTGGTTCGGGCGATGAAGGAACTGGGCATCGACATTTCCGGGAATGCCGCGAAAAGCGTATTCGACCTCTCCAAGGCTGGCATGACTTACGACGTTGTCGTTACCGTATGCTCGAAAGAAGCGGCCGAACGCTGCCCCGTTTTTCCGGGCTTGGCAAAAAAACTGCATTGGCCGTTTGAGGATCCTTCAGGATTCAGCGGCAGCGATGAAGAGATCATGGATGGCACCCGCGCAGTTCGCGACCAGATTGAGACCGCTGTAATCGGATTTATTTCAGAAAACTAAGCGGCCTTTTTAATCCTTTTCCTTGGCCCAGTCACGGTAAATTATTCTTGATTCCGGGCAACGGCGCTTTAAAACCGCAGCGCCTCGAGCCCGTTCGAGGCGAGGCGCAGGAACAGCCCGCTCATCTCCGCGGGGCTTTTTGCCATGCCGCTTTCCAGCCACCAGCGCGAAAGCCCGCGCAGCGAGCCGGCCAGGAAGTGCGCCACCGGTATAAGCTCGGCTGGGGTAGCGTGGATGCCGTGCTCGCGAAGCAGCCCCCGGAGAATGGGCGACATGCTCTGGACCACGTAATCCTGGATCGTCTGTTTCGACGAATCTTCACCCGCAGCGTCGCCGACGGAGAGGCCTTCGGTAAGAAAAAGCGCCCGGTAGAGTTCCTTGTTGGCCGCCATGTGCTCGAATACGACGGTTATGCCGGGGAAGGGGCCTTCCGCCTGTTCTCGCATTTCCATGAGTTCATCGACAATCCCGCGCTGGGCTTTTTGGAACAGGTTGTCCTTGTCCTTGAAATGCAGGTAGAACGTGGTGCGGTCGATGCCGGCGCGTTCGGTGATGTCCTTGATGGATATGCGCTCATAGCCCTTTTCAATGATCAGGGACATCAGCACGTCGCGGAGCTGCAGTTGCGTCACAAGCCCGCGTTCCGTAAGGTTAGTCAGCCTGGCCATCGGCCTTCCTCCGGGTTTTACGTACGACGGCCAGGATTCCCCAAAGCGCCAAGGCCAGTTCCACAGCCCCTGCCGCAAGCAGTTTCGGAGGCGGAACGCCGATCATCGCCATGCATGCCGCTCTCGCGAGCGCGAGGCCGCCCGTAACGGCGACGCATGCCTGTACGGCGCGGTCGCGCGCATCCTTTCGCCCGATCGAAAAAAAGAGCCAAGCTGAGAAGCCCAGGTACAAGCCGCCGAATCCGCCGACCGCGTTGAGCAGGGCGATGCCGCCCGAGCCGGCTCCGATGCCGGAGACATAGCTTGCTGGCGCAAAGGTGATTACGAGTCCCATGACGGACAGGACCGCGGCGACCGCGGTCAGGTAGAGCTTTGTCATCGTTTTTCCTTTCTTACTGAAAAAGTCTTTTTATCTGTATCGAGGCGGAACCGGCGGGCAGGCTTATCAGCATGCCGTCCTCGCCCATGGTAATGGGTTTCCTGAAATAGTCACCTGCGCCGCCCAGGAACATGCCTTCAGAAGGCGTGATGGGAGCGGCGGAATTATGTGATAAAACACTAATTGACTGACGCCGGAAAGCGAAGCCATCCTCGCGCCGTCTTCCGGCGTCGCATGGTATGACGGGATGTCGTCCGTGATTTTTTCGGTGGAGGGCGAGGCGGATAATTCGGAATTCGCGTTTATCGCGGCGACCATGGGCGCGTTCAGCGCCTCGCAGAACAGTACATCCGCGCCTTGCGAATGCTTGATCAGCGAATCGGAATAGACCGTGTCGCCGCTGATGACCAGCGAGCGGCCTCTATAGTCGAAACGATAGCCGACGGCAGGCTCCACCGGCCGGTGATCAACCTTGAAGGCGGTAATCTTGAGGCCGCCGTCGTTCACCACGACGGCCGACGCGTCGCTTTCCGCCGACAGGGAGAATGGCCGGGCAACGCCGCCGGCCCCCGATGGCGGCATCGTCTCCTTCCCGTGATGCGCTACGCGGTAGCCGCCGTCGAGGCTGAACGCCTGATTGAAGCCGGCGACGACCGTCTCCACTCCCGAAGGACCGATGACGCTCACGGGCGTCTCGTTTGAATTGCCGGCCCAGCGCTGAAGCTCGAGCTCGCCCAGGTCCGATATATGGTCGGAGTGGAAGTGCGTCAAGAGTATCGCCTCCGTCTTCCCTATCGGAAAATTCATGAGCCGGACGTTTCGCGCGCTGCCCGATCCGGCGTCCACGATAAAAAGCCGGTTGCCAGCCATGACGGCGATGCACGGCCCCGCGCGTTTCGCGTCCGGCATCGGCGACCCGGTTCCGCACAAGCCGGCATACAGGCCGTCGCCTAATACGACATTGCGTCTCGCCATGGTCGAACGGGCGACGGAGGCGGTAAGCGCCTTCGAAAGAGGCACCCTACAGAGAACGGCGGTTCCTGCGAGAATGGCGATCATGGCCAGGGCGATCATGGCCAGGGCGATCATCGTCGATTTAATCGCTATAGATTTTTTCAACTTATTTCAGGCCTTTTTTAGAGGCGAACAGCATCATGAGCTGGGCGGTTTCGGCGCCGTCGTTCTGGTTTTGCCCGGTAATAAGGTTTCCGTCTACGACGACATGGCTGGCCAGCATGTCCCGGAACGCGCTCTCGCTTTCGTAAAGGGCCCCCGCGGCGCGAAGCTCCCGCTCCGGATGCAGCGGCGTTATTGTTATTTTAAGTTCACGAACCTGCTTGTCCGTGACGGCGGTCATCTTTCTTCCCAGCACGAGGGAGGCGCCGTTTTTATCGGCGGCTTTCAGGAATCCGAGCGCGCCGTGGCAGACCGAGCCGAGGGCGGCATCGGCGGCATTGGCTTCCGTTATCTTTTTGCCCAGGGTTTCGGAATACCCAAGGTCATACGATGCTCCCCATCCGCCGGCCAGGAAAACCGCGTCGTAATTCGCAAAGTCGATATCCGAGATTGCCAGGGATGCTTCCGCCTTGCCGAGGAATTCCTTGTCCTTGAGGAAGCGCCTGTCTTCCGGCGCCAGGAGAGGCCAGCGCAGCGACATCGGCTCTATTGGAATCTTTCCCCCTTTGACGCTCGCCACGTCCACTTCCATGCCGCCATCCAGGAAATTGTAATAAGGCACGGTCATCTCGGAAGCGTAGACGCCGGTGGCCTTGCCTGTGTCGCCGAGTAGCGAAGTGCTCGTCGTTACGATGAGGGCCCTGCCTCCGGGCATGGAGTATTTCGGTCCCGCGTATTCAGGGTTGAGGCCCGCGGCGGCGAGGATGTACGGAATGGCGAGCGCGGCAAGGCCGACGACTGCGACGGCGATTGCGCCAAAGGTTGCGAGAGATTTAATTTTCATTTCATTTGTTCCTTCGGATATGTCGCATCCGCGAATATGTACTGGTGGTATCCCTGGCCCAGGCAGTCGCCTACCACATTATAGTAGCCGCCTTGCGACGGGGTTATTATCAGCGGCTCGGGGAGCTCGGTTTTTTCCAAGCTCCAGCCTTCGGGCAGTATTACGTCTCCCGTCGGCCCCGCAGGATCCTCGAAGGCGTGCATTACGAAATAATTACCTTGGTTGTCGGTGAGTTGCCAGATCGGCCCGTTCCACCTGAGCACTTGCGGCTTCAGTATCGTTTTGATGACCAGGTGCCCGGGCTCGGGCTTCATCATGTCGGTTTTCTGACCCGGAGGAACGAAGTCGACGGCTATGGGCTGGGCAAGCTCCACCCAGGTGCGGCCGGATACCTTGCGAATCGCGTATCGGTCTGGGCCAGCGGCTCCTTCGGGGGAATGCGGCGAGCGCAGGAAGTTGCTGCCGTCAAAAAGCAGGTTCCGCTCGATGTTTTTAATCCAGGGCAGGGGCGGCTTATATTTTGTCCAATCCGCGTCCGAGATCGGGTTATCCCCGCCCGAGACCACTACCATGAGTTCTTGCGCGTTGATTAGCTCGTGCGCCGCCGACCGCTTGGACCATTGGAGGTCCGCGGGTATATCCATGGCTTGGGTCCGGAAGCTGAGTCCAGCCTCCGCCGCGGTAGGCAGGGAAGGTGTAACGCAGGATACCTGCAAGATCGCGACTGCGGCCGCGAGGGAAAAGATCCTGAACATTCGCACCGGGTGCTCCTTGGCCAAGACGAGCCTGCCGCAGTCCTTCACGAAGCGGCGGCTTGCCTGGATATCTACAATATGTTGATATTAATATTTTTTCTTGTTAATGTCAACACTGTGTAGATATGCTGCCGCTCGCTATTTTTTCGCGATGGCGTGCCTATAGCGAGACAATATGTAATGGTTCATTTTGCCGGATGAGGTCTTTTTCGCCGAGGCCATCGACATCAACAGACCGAGCGACTTTGACATGATCCGCATTCCAAACTGCTTTTGGGGAAAGTTGTAAAACCGGTTTTTTTTGTAAAACTTATGATCCGCCTTCATGAGGCCGCCCATGATGTATATCAGGTCGCGGAATATTTTCATGCCGCCGATTCCGAAGAAGTTTTGCGGCATGACAAGCTTTTGTTCCAAGGCGTAGGCCATGGTCTTCGCAAGGGCTTCGATACCCTCGGCCGTCAGCGAGTCGTCCGCGCTTTCGTCGGTCGCGACTCCGGACAGAAAAGTATGCCCGACTTCGTTCCTTCCCTCGATGAGATCCCGCACATTGCCTTCCTTGGAATAATTTCCGCTGAGCAGGTAACCGATAGGCATGCCCATGGTAACGGACCTGTGTCCGTTGCAGAACTGCCTGTCGTCGTACCGTTTGAAGGAAGCGCCCATGGAATGATCCTTGATAGCGGCGGCGTATACGATCGAATCCGAGGATTGGATTTCCTCCCTGAGAAAACTGTCGAAGCCGTCTTTGTAGACGCATTTTCCGTGGATCGCGCAATTGAAGCAACCGAGGCATCCGCCGTCGAATTTAAAGTCGAGTATATTTATCACGCGCGTCCGGTACGGATACGCCTTCATGAAGTCCTCGATCATGTTTTGCAGGTTTGAATCGTCGCTGCCGCAGTTCGTCACGATTACCGTTTTATACGTTTCGGATTTTTCGACGCGGTCGAGTCTTGGCCGGTATATTCCCGGTTGCCGGTTTTCCGTAATTTTCGGCGGTTCGGAAAAGCCGTTGGCTACGGAGAACCGGACGTAATTCCAGAAGCCTATCAATTCCTTTCGCCCTTTTGGAGTCAGCAGATCGTCCATGTCGGCCGATAACCCTTTTATAACCCCAAGGCCGAGGTCGTGGCAGTTTTCCTCCATATAACGGTGCGCCGTCACGTCAAAAAAATGTTTCGAGGTGGATAGCTGGGTGCTCTTGATGCCTTTGAGGGCACCGGGTTCCATGTTCTCCTTCAGCTCTTCGATGAAGCGATGCAGCTGGTACGGAGCCAGGAATGTATAGACTGGATACGCAAAAAGCACTAAATCGCATGCCCTCATTTTTTTTATCGTGGCCAGGACCAATTCCGGAGCCTGATATTTTTTTATCTGCTGCCCTACGGGAAGCACTTCGAAATTGTCGTCCGGGAAGTGTTTTTGCAGATACTCGACGGAATGAATCGTAACGCTGAGCTTACCTTTCGGGCTTCCGTTGATCACAAGAATATTCATTTTTTCTCCTCTTGATTGCTTAAAGCCGACTTTGATTTCGTCGTGCTTGCCTCGAGCGTCTTCGCCGCCCTCACGCACCAGTCGGCGGTAGCCTTGGCCATCGAGCTGCCGTAGTCGCCTATGAGCCGCCACATGAGGGATCTGTCGCCTTTAGGCAGCCTGTCTACCATCGCCTCGAGGTTCGAGATGAGGTCGTGCGTGGATTCCGCTTCCTTGTGGATGTAGGCGAGTATGCATTGGGGGTCCGTCAGATTCCCGAAAAAAAGCTTCAGCGCGAATTCGTTGCGCATCGCCGTCGGGGCTGGCGCTTGGCGAATCCATTCTGCGAAACTAGAGCGTCCGGCTTCGCTTATCCGGTAGCGTATGCGGACGGGCCCGCTTTCCGGAACCTCCCGCTGAGCTTCGATAAGGCCTTCCGCTACGAGAGACTTCAGGGCGGGATAGACGCTCGCGCTGGCCTCTTGCCAAAAGTAGCCTATCGCCTCGTTCAGGCGCTTTCTGATTTCATATCCGGTCATGTCCCCATAGTGCAACATGCCGAGAACGGCGAAATGGGATCGTTTTTCTTTTGCCATGTTATTATGATACAGGTAATAATTACCTATGTCAATGTGAGAAAACCATGGAGGCACTTATCTTCTCGAGCGGCATAGAGGAATCTCTTGAATGCGTGAGCTCACGTGCCGAATTTTAATGGAGCGATACAAGCTCCATCCATGTTCACGGTTCCAAGATTTGCAGATGCAGGTATGTCGATCAGTTCCTGAATTCCAATATGATTTTCGTGCCGTTCCCGCGCTCTATCCTGATCGTGCCGTCCAGCTGTTGCGTCAACGCGTGTACCAGTTGCAGCCCGAATCCCGTCGTGTTTTCAAACGTGACGGAATCGGGTATCCCGTTTCCGTCATCCTGGACTGTTAGGGCGATGGTGCCGTCGCTATTGATGGCCGATACGGTAATCTGTCCGCTATCCCGTCCTGTAAACGCATATTTCATGATGTTGGTGATTAATTCATTGACGATGATTCCAAGCGGCTGCAGACGTTTCGCGTCCAAATCGGCCTCGTCGATGTTTATCCGGAGTCTCACGATCTGGCTGTTGGGAAAGTTGCCGATGATCTCCTTCGCCAATGCCGGCACATACGCCTTGAGCGACACTTTCGTAAAATCGCCGGATTGATAAAGCTTTTCATAGAGCAGCGTCAGGCTTTTAACCCTGCTTCGCGTATCCTTCAATGCGGCTACGGCTTCGGGGTCGGACAGTTTCTGCGCCTGCAGGGATATCAGGCTGACGATGATGCTCATGTTATTTTTTATTCGATGATGGACTTCCTTGAGGATAAGTTCCTTTTCCGCGAGAAGCGATTTTATTTTAGTATCGACGAGTTTGCGTTCCGTTATGTCGATATGCGTGCCGAACATGCGCAAAGGTTTTCCGTCCTCGTCCCATTCGATTATCTTGCCGCGCCCCTGAAGCCAGACGAAATCGCCGCGCTTGTGCTTCATCCTCGATTCGAAGGAATAAAAATCGATCTCGCCCCGCACGTGCTTCATCAGCAGCTCCTTGGCTTCCTTCAAGTCGTCGGGGTGTTTCAGGCTCATCCATGTGTCCATGTCCGTAGGACGTATTTCATTCCAGGTATACCCTAGCAGAGCGGCCGACGCCTCGTCGATGACAACGTCTCCGGTTTGTATGTTCCATTCCCATGTGCCGGCTTTCGTTCCCATGAGCACATTCTGGAGTCTTTTTCTTTCCTTCTCGACCAGGCCCGCGGCTTTTTTTTGCTCGTCGATATCGGCATGGGTTCCGCAGATTCGGAGGGGTTTTCCCTGTCCGTCGCGTTCCATGATCTTGCCGCAGTCCTCTATCCATTTATAGCTTCCGTCCTTCGTGCGCATCCTGTACGCGATCTTGAAGCGTTCCGCGCAACCTTCGTCATAATTCCTGATGGCTTTCCGAACCGCTTCGCGGTCATCGGGATGCTGAAGTTCTATGCCCCCCTCGTAACTATCGTCGATCTCCGACAGGCTGTATCCCAGCATCCCGGCCCATCTCTCGTTCCGCTGAATCCGGTTTGTTTTCAGGTTCAGTTCCCATTCGCCGAGCCCGCTTGCTTCCAACGCGAAATTCAGGCGTTCCAGGCTGTCTTTCAGGGCTCTCTCGGTCTGCTTTTGGTCCGTAATGTCCTGAATCACCCCAAACACGGTATTGGTTTTTTTATCGAAGGTCGCAACGGAATGTATATCCGCGATCCTCCCGTCATTGGGTCTGCGAATCTTGAATTCCAGGTCGTACGGAAGGTTTTGCGTGATGAGATCATTGAGGGCTTTATCCAGGGCTGCGCGATATTCGGGCAGCGGTATCTGCTGCACGAGCATCAAGGGGACGTTCCGGAAATCCATGCCGTACACCGCGTCGGCGCCTTTGGATGCGATTATGGTCATGGTATCCAGTTGCAGCGTCCAGTTGCCGATCCGGGCCGCCTTTTCCGCCTGGAGCAGGCTGGTCTGGCTCTGTCGCAACAATTCCTTTGCCCTGAGTGAGTTTTCGTTCTGGGCCTGAAGCTCCAACTCCGTCCGTTTTTGCTCGGTAATATCGTGGACGGTGGCGAGCACGTGGCTTTCATCGAGCCTCGCCAATTGCAGGTTGAAGTGCTGCCGTGTGCCTTGTATTATTAAATTATAACTATATTTCTGTATGACGCCCGTGTCTATGCAGGTTCTGTACAGGGCCAATTGCGCGTCGACTTCTTGCGGGGGGAATATATCGCTTAAATGGCTTCCGATTATTTTTTCTACGTCCATCGCCGTCTTAACCGAGACATGGTCCGCGTGATAATCCTTGAAATATCCGTCTTTATCCACGATGAACATCAGATCCGGTATGGCATCCAGCGTAGTCTCGAGTTTATTATTGGCGACTTTAAGCTTTTCGTTGGCATCAAACAGTTTAAACGCCATTTTTATGGATGCGTCAAGAACGGTGATGGAAGAGCTTTTAACGACATAGCCGTAGGAGGTTATCCTCTCGGTTTTTTCAACGATATCCCGTTCACTGTGGCTGGAAACGAATAGTATGGGAATGTCGCGTTCTTTAAGGATTATCTCGGCGGCCCTGGTGCCGTCGATTCCGGGTCCCAGGTTGATGTCCATGAGAATGAGATCGAATTCGGGGGAATCTTTGATTGCTTCTACGGCTTTTTCACCACAAGTGACGATTTTAACGGCATAGCCATAGTTTTCAAGAGCAATTTTGGTTGTCAACGCGATTATTGCTTCGTCTTCTACAAGGAGTATGGTTTTATGTGCTAGTTCCGACATGTATACCTCATTGTACACTGCGTTTAGGTTCAATAATACAGAGATTTTACATTATAGAGATTTTTTGAAATATTCAATAGATGAAAAATACGACGGCAACAGTGTGACCGATGTTTAATTATACAAGAAACCTATCCGAGCGTACTGGTTATTTAGACTAACGTACTACTTGTAATATTTTAGCATTCTACCAAACTTCATTGTATTATGAGAAATATATCAAATTTCTCTAATAAACAAGGAGGCCTTTTGTGAAAATCGGCGGAAAACTAGTACTCGGATTCGTAGCGGTGGCACTGCTCGGAGCAGCGGTGGGAATATTCGGGATAATCAGCATGAGGCGGATCGATGCGGCGGATACGGTTCTATACGAAAAGATGACAGTCCCGCTGGGCTCGGTTGCGGAATTCGTAGGCTCGATTAACAGATTGCGCTCGAATGTCCTCATGATCGTGCTTAATGCAAATGACAAAGATTTCGTTGCGGGTGAGTCAAAGAAGATCGATGCACGCATGGCAGCCATGGACCACGCAATTGCTGAATACGCGCCTACACTACTTACCGAAGTGGGTAAAAAGCAGCTTGCAAAACTTGAAGAACTGAAAACGGTATTCAATGCTGAGGCCGTCAAGGCAGTCGCAGCCGCAAAGTCAGGCGACGCAAGCGGAACAGACGGTTTGGTCAAAGGACTTTTCACGACGACGGTAAACGAGATAAATGTCCTCCTCGAGGAAATGAAGGCGCAGAAGATATCGCTTGCCAAGGAACAGGCCGACAACAACACGGAGCTCGCCAATTCCACAACGCTGCTGATGATCATCGTGCTTCTGGCAATCTCGATAATCTCGGTGGTGATCGGTCTTCTGCTATCGCTTTCCATCTCAAAGCCTCTGGGCATCGCCGTAAAACACCTCGGCGAAATGGCCAACGGCGACCTCCGCAACGACATACCCGATGTCTACCTGAAGCGTTCCGACGAAATCGGCAGCCTGGCCAAGGCGCTGGATGCCTTGTCACGCGACCTCCGACGCATCGTGGAGAGCATACTTTCCGCGACGGACCAAGTATCCTCCGGCTCCGAGCAGATTTCCTCCACGGCCCAGCAGTTGTCGCAGGGAGCGGCTGAGCAAGCCGCCAGCGCGGAGGAAGTCTCCGCATCTGTCGAGGAAATGACCGCCACCGTGAAGCAGAACGCTGATAACTCCATTGCAACGGAGAGCATCGCGCAAAAGTCGGCAAGCGACGCGGACCAGGGCGGCAAGGCAGTCATGGATTCGGTGAGCGCCATGAACGAGATTGCGACTAAGATATCCATCATCGACGAGATCGCGCGGCAGACGAACTTGCTGGCGCTCAACGCGGCTATCGAGGCGGCGCGGGCGGGCGAGGCAGGCAAGGGTTTTGCCGTGGTGGCCAGCGAAGTTCGCAAGCTGGCCGAGC
>CAZAJF010000025.1:0-62588 GCA_964485395.1 uncultured Treponemataceae bacterium
GGGCCTCACCGCAGGGGGTCGTGACTGGGACCAGGTGGGTCCTGAGCCGCCTGTGTAACGAACTTTTCTCCCGGCGCAGTCGCACGCGGAGCTTGGCGTCCAGGTTTGAAAGCGGCTCGTCGAACAGGAAAACCTTGGGCTGGCGGACGATGGCCCGGCCTACGGCGACGCGTTGGCGCTGGCCGCCCGAAAGCTGCTTGGGCTTGCGCTTGAGCAATTCCATGATGTCCAGGATTCGAGCCGCCTCGTTGACGCGTTCCTCGATTTCTTTCTTGGGGAATTTCCGGATTTTAAGACCGAAACCCATGTTGTCGAAGACGGTCATGTGCGGGTACAGCGCGTAGTTCTGGAATACCATGGCGATATTCCTGTCTTTTGACGGAATGTCGTTGACGAGCTCGTCGTCTATGAAAATCTGCCCGTCGGTTATCGTTTCCAGACCGGCGATCATGCGCAAGGTCGTGGATTTTCCGCAGCCCGAAGGCCCTACCAGAACCACGAATTCCTTGTCCTCGATTGTGAAGTCCGCGTTGTTGACGGAAAAGATTTCCGCTTCGTCGTACTTCTTGTACAGATTCTTGAGTTTCACCGTAGCCATAGAGTCTCCTTCCGCATCGAGCCTTGCGCCTCTGTGGGCGAGTGTCGATACTTATGAGCTTCCCCGGTATTCGTACCGATTTTGGAAGTCTCATCGTAAAATATTAGCTTAAGTATAGCACCGGTTTTGGAATTTGGCTATGTATACTTTGGGGGAATCTAATCGGATTCTATGGAGGGGAAAAATCCTGAGTTTGTAACCGTGGAATCGAGGATATCAACCCGAAACGGCAAGTTTAAAATCATAAAAACCGGAAGATTAACTGTAGTTGGTAGTTGTATTGCTTACAATTGTTATGCAAGCAAATGCACACAACTACCCATGCAGGTAGTGAATTCAATGTACGATAAAAAATTATCTAATTTAAGGTAATTAATTTCCCTGTTTCTGCTTGACGAGACAGGAATTCAACTTTAGTCTTTCTCTGCCGAATTTATTCCGGTATATTTTATATGGCTATGAGAAAAGTATGAAAGTAAGGCTCTCTCTCTCTTAGCGTTTCTGTTCGTGTTTTGTTCTCAGCCACGGCACGATAGTAAACAAAACGTTCTTGTGCTTGCTCATGGAACAATTTTATCCGTGAATGAGTAGTCAGTATTTGAATGTTTAAAAACCACGAGTTGACGAATCGCGACTTCATTAAGGCTAATGTCGATTATCATAACGAAGTTATAGATAAATCACCAGATTGTATGTTGCCAGGGCTTCCGGACGGTTCTTACACAAAGAAGAACGGCTATGCTGTCTCGCGAAGTGTTTGGCAATAATCAAAAGCTTTGTATTATTTGGTTATAATTACTATGCAATAAAGGAGTGTCGTACGATGTGTAAGGCAAAACGATCAATGCCCATTTTATTTTTTTTAATTGCTCATGTTTTTTGTCTGGTTGCTCAGGATTTCAGGGTTTCTGCCTCGCCATTTGTAATGATTCCTCTAGTCCAGGAAGTGGATATATTCTCGAAAAATATTGGCGGCGATATATCCCTTATTTTTTTACCTTCTAAAAACCTTGAAACCAGCTTGAGTATCAGATACTCGTCCCAAAATTTTGAATCCAGCATACAGGCAAATACGGAACTGCTTTCCTTTTTTGTGGGCATCGGCGGAAAGTTTTATTTTTCCGACACTATCTATGGTTTGGCTTTAAGTGACATTGGCGTCTACACGATCACTGTTTTTGATCTTGATTTAAGCAGCTTTTTTTGCGATGCTGGAATCGGTCTTGGAAAGCAGGTGGACGAAAGGATCGCGGTCTATCTGAAATCTTTGTATACTCATTTCTTTTTACAAAATTTCGATACGTTGTTTTCCGCTATTCAAATTTGCGCAGGGTTGGAGATAAATTTATAGAACTTATCGCTAATCGGGTATTTGATTTCGAGTTAAATCTTAAAGTAGGTAAAAGAGTATTACATTTTCTATTTCAATGAAGTTAAGGATGTCCCACGATGCGATTAATTCCCTTCCTGATTTGTTTCTTCTGTGCCTCCACGATTTTTTCCCAAAGCACTTCTGTCCAAGGCTTAATTCTGGATCAAGATACCCAAGCTCCGATAACAAGCGCACTGGTCGTCATCGATGGACTTGGCTCAACCAGCTCAAATTCTCTTGGAGCCTTCTCCTTATCGGTTTCTCCTACCATTAACAAGATAACCATAAAGATTATCGCCGAAGGCTTTACGACGGCTTGTTTGAATTTCTAGCACCTTTCACGCAAACTCTCGTTTGCGAGTTGATATCCGTAGTAGTGGACATGGAACCCGTCACCGTAGAAGCCCAGCGGGAAACTACAGTGCAAGGTTCAGTTGCGTTTACCAAAGACCTTATTGACCGGATTTCTACAGGTGGGGATCCTGTACAGGTAGCTGTTTTAGCCCCCGGAATAAAACCTATTACTGAGACAGCAAATGTCGCAATTGCGGATTTAGCCACGGACTCAGGTATTCCTTACCCCGAATTTATCGTGCGCGGTTTGCCCAGTGATTCCAATTTGTTTTATTTTGATTACATACGCGTTCCTACGCTTTTTCATAACCGGGGAATTCCAACACTTACGTCAATTATCCCTTCAGAAGCCCTCGATAAAGTTGAGATTTCTAAAGGTGGTTACGATGTGTCGTTTGGTCCTGGTTTGGGTGGGCTGTTTCAGTTTCTGCCTAAAAAAGGAAGGCCTGAGAAGCTTGGTGTTTTTTTAAATACATCATTGGCAAATGCTGATCTGTATATTGAAATGCCTTTGGCTTCTAATATTACATTTTTGGGAAGTGTACGGAAATCTCTTTATGATTTTACCTATCAGCCTATGGATGATTTGATTTTTAAGATTATGTGGAAGCCTGATTATGGAATGTCGATAGATTCAAATTTTGGAGATTTTGATTACATGTCCAGTTTGATTCTAGGAATGCCAGGCAAAAATTCGATATCATTTGATGTTTTTGGCTTGTATGACTATAATACACAAGAGAACTTTCCTGAAGATATTGCATTTTTTAAATCAGATCCGATTAAATGGATGGATGACTCGCATCCTCATGGTTCACCTGGAACTACCTCGTTGATTAACAAGTATTTTCTAAATGCACAAGGCTTAAAAGTACAGTTTTTACTTGGGGAAATAATTTCCAATAAAATGTATGCATATCACTATGCGATAGATGCCTCAGAAATACGAGGCTCGAATGATTGGGTGCCCGCTTCAAATGATTTCCTTCCGAGTTTACATACTATTACTTCATCAAACATTGATAGTTATTCGGCAGGAGATTCTTGTGACGTAATATTACCTTTAGATATTTGTTTGCGCTTTGGCTTTGATTACTCAAGGTTTTTTCTTGCTGGAACCCAGTTGTGGCAACGTGCATCTCCGCCGCTCCCTTTGGTTTCGTTTCGCGATCTATCTGTAACAAAAGACTTGTTTGAAGCCGATGGTTGGCTTCTATTAAATAAACAATCATCCAAGTATATTATTGAAGCAGGAATCAGGGATGACTATTTCAGTATGTTCAATAAGCATTATCTATCTGCACGCGGGAAGTTTCAATGGAATTTTTCTGAACAGTTTCTGGCAAGCGTAGCTGGGGGTATGTATCCTTCGGGGGTTAATTATCTCCGTGTGGTTGATGGACTATTTGGCGAAACGAAACCTACAGGGGTTGCGATGAACTATTCCTGTAATGCTCTGGCACAATATACTCCGGACAAACCCTGGAGCCTGGATGTTGAAGCCTACGGAAATTATATAAACGGCATGAACGGCTATTGCTCGCTATTATCCGTGTGGGCGGGACAGCCTGAAGCAATCCCGGACTCAGGCATTACTGCGGGAATCGAGGCAAAAGCGGATTATTTCCCTTCAGACAGTCTGTATTTGTCAACATCCTATAACCTTGCTTATTCTTATTACCATATTCCCGTTCATGGTTGGGTTCCCGCAAATTCCGATGTTCGGCATGCACTGGGAATAGTTAGCTCCTGGAAGCCGATAAAAAGCCTGAATGTAGGCGCAAACGCCAGGATTCAAGCAGGAGTTCCGTTTACCCCGATGCGATTGATCCTTAATAGTGAAGCAAAAGTTGAGTCGGTGTATGGGCTCATAAATTCCGCACGTGATTACATGCCCCGATTTTTTCTGGACGTATCCTTTTCTTGGGATTTTAAGATCAAGGGAAAAGATGCGCAATTATTCATCGATGTTACGAATTTGGTTAACGGACCAATGTTAATAGAAGGCTTTCCGCTAAATGGTTTTATTGGCTGGGACTCTGCGGATCCAAATAACCGGACGTATAAAATGAATTTTATTAACAGCGAAATTGCTCCGGTATTTGATTTTGGGTTTAAGATCAAGTTTTAAAACTATAAAAGGATTAACCTTTTAACCGGAAATTCACGCTGAAGCGCATTCGTACCGCAACGGGGCTTCCAGCCGCGTACGCGGGCGCAAAGCGTGATTTTTTTATCATTTCAATAGCCGCCTCGTCGAAACCGAAACCGGCGTTTTTTATGATTCTCACGTCCACAAGCCTGCCTTTCGCGTCGATATCCGCTTCCACGATTACGGAGCCTTCCTTGCCGAGGCTTTTAGCCTGCCTTGGATAGACAAGCTCGGCCTTGCTGAGGAATTCGGGTTTTACGTCCACCTTGTAAAAGGGCAGGAATACGGTTCCGGGACCGGGCTCGATATTTCCGACTTGTCCGCCTGTCTGGATTTGTCCGGTACCGGTCTCTGCCGTAGGGGCGTCGTTTGATGGAGCCGCTGTTTCAGGGATCGGCAGCGCTTCTTCGGGTGGTTTCTCCTGCGGCTTTTCCGTTACGACGGCTGCCTCGCTTATTTTCTTTACGATTTCTTGGGGTTTTTTGATGACGGCCGGTACTGGTTTGGGCTTTGCGCTGACTACTGCCTGTATCATGCGAAAGCCATCAGGTCTTGATTTTGCGGGCTCGGTAGTAAGCACGGGTGCGAAGGAAAACAATAGGACAAGGTGAACGGCCGTTGCCAAGGCGATACACGCGGCAAATTGTAGGCCGCTGCTATTTTTTGGCATCGGGCACTTCCGTCATCAAGACGACGCGAAAATATTTTCCTGCCTGCAAGTTTCTTAAAAGCGCATCCACTTTTTCGTAGGGAACTGCGGCGTCCGCATGCAAGGTTATTACAAGTTCATCCGGCTGCGCTATGCCGTTCAATACCGAGGGAAGGCTGTCCGCGGAAATGGGGGATCCGTCCAAAAGCACGTCCCCGGATATCGTCAAGCTTATGACGGCCGTTTTAGGAAAACCCGTTTGACGCGCGTATTTGAATATAGGAAGGTTTACGGGCGGCGTATCGCCGACCGAAACGGTAACGATCAGGAAAATAAGGAGTAGAAAGGCGATGTCCGCCATGGCTACCGGGGCAAAACCTTTGCGGCGCGATAGTATCGTTATTTTCATGGGGTGTTTTCCTTGATTTCCACCGGAATCGAATCCGCGCCCATGTTGATGGAGAAAGTATCGCCCCCTGCGGCTTTTGCGGACTCAAGCGTCGCCAGTACCCGAGCGTAAGGGACGCCTTTTTCCACCTCGAGGATTACCGCTTCCGGTCGTTTTTTTTCTATGGTGCGTTTCAGGGCGTCCTGTAGCATGGCTTCTGACGCCCCGACGCCGTCGACTGTGAATGTATCTTTGGCGATGCCGATGACGACTACTTGATCGGAACTCAGTTCCTTGGGGCCGGCATCGAGGTCGGGCAGGGTCATGAACAAACCGCGATCGGTTACGAAGGCGGCGGTTATTAAAAAGAAGATGATGAGCAAAAAAGAAATGTCCGTCATCGTGCCCGAAAAATCGCGGAATCCGCTTTTTTTTCCGGCGGAAATTCCCTTCACACTACAACTCCGTCTAACCGTTGAGCGGCGGAGCTTAAAACCTTTTTGTTGGCGCGTATCGCCGCCTCGTTTAATTCTTCCGTAATCGTGTGCGCTTTGTTTTGCAGGTCATAGCGGAAGGCTGCTTCTATGAGCATGCAGGGGATGGCTACGATCAATCCTGCGCCTGTCGTGATCATGGCTTCCGCGATGCCTCCCGCCACGAGTTTTACCGACACTTTGTCCGCCGCCGCGATCGATTGAAACGCGGAGATCATGCCTGAGACGGTACCGAGGAATCCGAGGAGCGGGGCGATTCCGCCCAGCACCGAAATCAGCTCGAGCGGCTTGCCCATACGGTCAAAGCGCAATTGCACCCGTTCTTCCGCAAGTTCAAGTTCAGCCGCGGGATTTTCGATGTAGTCCTTTTGATCGATCTTGCCCAGCGTTCTCGAGCCCTTTTTCCCGTCGCTTCTAAGAAAGGTTTCGAAGCCTCCGAATTCCTTGTGGAATTTGACCGTCTGCGCGCTTTGCCATATCGCGATAGCCAAGGCGAGTATCGAGCAGAATAAAATAGGCCACATGAAGATTCCGCCCGAGACGAATAATTGCCATAGACTCATGTACATTGGTTATCCTTTATTGGAATAAAAATATAGTAGAACAGGAACTGAACTTTTAGGATTTGATGCTTCCTTATTACGTAATGCCACTTATCCGTATTGATAAGCAAGTATATCATGCGAGATTCGCTTTGGCAATTTATTTAGTGTAATAGCTGATATTTGTCATTGAATTATACCGCACCCGTGATACAATAAGCAACGAGTAATCAAATAGTCTTGGTTAAAAAGAGGTTGATCATGTTGTTTAAAATAGGTTTTATTTTCTTTTTTATTTGCGGCCTCCGAGTGTTTTTACAAGCCGTGCAGATGATATTTGTTTCAAAATAATCACATGAAGATTCTATTATTGCTGGGTGACACCGTTTTCTTTATCGTTCGGGAAATTTTGGTTTCCTCGTAGTATGCCACTAAAATTACCCACAGGGTAAACTTGATTACATTTCATTAGTATAGAGCTAAAAGGATGCAATAAATATTCCAAAGGACTGAACATGAAAAATAAAGAATTGTGTACTTTTTTTTTAGTCGGCGTCTTTGCCTTGTTTGTAAGTTCCTGTCAGGATATAAAGCCGGCGCAGCCGGATGATCCCCGATGGATTCTGGAGACTCAGTCGTCGTTCGTAAATACGCCTATTGTCTATACTGACGGGACGTTGCTTGCAATAACGTTTGAAGGAGTGTTTTACAATATTAATACAACGGACGGAAATGTAATTTGGACGACGGCGATTGGAGAGCGAGTTGTTCATTCGCCCGTCCTCGATGAAAACGGCGCAATTTATGTTTTAACCGCGAAGGAACACGTAATAAAGTATGTCGTGCAAAATGGCGCACCCGTTGTCGCGTGGAAAAACGAAATCGAAACAAGGACTGCAGATCCCTATGGCGGCGAGTGGCTCGATTCAAAGAACAGCCCGGGAGACACAATCGTACTAGGGGGGAATTTCCTATACGTGGCGAACGGAAAATACAACGAACTCCGGTGCTTGTCCAGGGATAACGGGCAGGATGTAGGCGACAGAATTTCCCTTCGTAGTGAGGATCCATCAGAGAAAGGGCTGTATTACACCGATTTCAGGGGAATCAGGGCTGTTAAGAACGGCATAGATTATGATGTTTTTATAATGCTTGCCCGGGGAGAGTATCTCCTTGTCAAAGACGGAGTGCCGCTGAAAAGATTTTTCTATGCCAACCGCACCGTTACGGAAACATCGGAGTTTCCTTTCATGGAGCGAAGTTTCTATTCATTGCCCTTGGTTTATATGGGGAAAGTTTTCTTCCTGGTGGCGGAACGCGAACTGCCCGATGCGAATTTCCAATTTCTTGCCGTTGAATCGGGCGGTATTCCCCGAAACCTGTCCCTCGTACCGATCGGCTCAAATGGCGTCGATGAGGCAACGAAAATTTCTTTGGAATGGGACTGGGATACACTGGCCATCGCCGGAATAAAGCCTGATTTCCTGGCTACCGAAGAAGCTCCGGTGATCAATGGTTCAACAATAAATATAGTGGAACGAAAATGGTCCTGGCAGGGTTCCTATGTGATGCGTTGGAATATTTCCACCGGAAAATTCATGGAAGCCTTCGGTTTTGATCATACGGTGATCAATCCTTCAAACGTTCCTCAGATACAAAAGAGGTTTTTTGAAGCCGATGGTATTCTCTATGAATGGCTGGAATTCGTTGGGAGCATTTATTTAAACGATACTATCTACTGTCTTTATAGGATCGATATGACAAAGCCGGATGTAGCGCCCGTCAAGTGCGTTCAAGTTCCCAAGGAACTGATGCTTGGTTCGCCGCTTTTCATCGACGGTCTTCTGATAATTCCTTTTGCGAATCATGTTCTCTGCGCATATGGGGTGGATTCCGGACTTCTGTCCTTGCCCCAGGGGCTTTCCGGTCGAACAGAAGCGTCGGGAGCGCGTCAATGAAAAAATATATAACAGGATTTATTTTTTTCAGTTTCTCCCTGGCGCTGTTCGCCCTCCCTCTGAAAGGTTGGGTGCTCGATTCAGGTGCGAAAAAGCCGGTTGCGTACGCGGTGGTCATAATTTTGGAAACTGAGTCCACAGCCGATACGGCCGAGGACGGGTCCTTTCTGCTTGACGCTCCCGATTATTTTCCCTTTACGGTTCGGGTGCTATCGGATATGTATGTTCCCCGTAACCTGTCGGTTTTCTCGTCTGTTGACGATCCATTCACGATTCTCCTGGAATCGCTTACGGTGGACATGGGAATGATTGAAGCTACCGCCCAGCGAAGCGGAGTGAAGGAAAGCACTCATGTGGACACGGCTCAGGTAAAGACCATCTCTACGGGCAACGATCCGTTTGCGCTCGTAGACCGCGCACCCGATGTTTCATCGCCTTCGCAGCCTGCGCTTGACAATGACTTTAACGCAAGCAAAAAGCAACTGGAGCAGGCATTGGGTGCGCCGATTCTGGGACTGCTGAACCCATTCCATTATCGCGGTCTGCCATTCTATGCCAATACATATTTTATCGAGGCGAAAATACCGTTATTTTTTCAGTACTATTCGTTTTCGGGAAATGTAATGTCTTCGATATTTCCATCTTCCATACTTTCCGGAATGGAGATGTACGGAAATGGACGCAAGCCCGCAGTTGGCCCTGGTGCCGGATTATTGAGCTCCCTCGAGATAAAGGAGCCTGCAGGCTCGATCAAGCAGGAAATCTACGCTTCTACTCTCGCTACCGGATATTCGCTCGAAGGCGGGGCAAAAGACGGATCATCAGGTTTCATGATGACAGTGCGGAAGTCTCTGTTTGAATTCGTCGTTTCGCCGATCATTGCGATGCTGAACAGCGAGTATTATTGGTTTGGCAAGGAATTGATGGGTAATGAGCCTCTGAAATTTACCCTTCAACCCGGTACGGTAGATGCCTTTATGCATTTGTTCAAAAAAATTCCGGGAGATCAAATAATCACGCTTACCGCTTTTAACGCCAGTGGCTATACAAAACTCGATTTTGAGGGAATCGCACCCGGAGGAACGTATACAAATGTTTTTTTTGGCAACCTAAACCAGGAATCGGGTCTTTCCGCAGATTGGCTGTGGAAACCCGATGCTACCTCGAGCCTTGATCTTACCATATATGATGTGCTTGCCTGGACGAGCAAGAGCAACGGGCAGAAGCTGCTTGGAGGGGAGGAATTCTCCAGCGATTTCGATTATCCCTTGAACGACCTTGGTGGCAGGCTCGAGTATGAAGCCAGTATGGGTAGCCTGAATTTGGAAGCCGGCATGTCCGGGCGCTTCCTGATGGGTTGGTTCGAGAGAACGCAAGTGGCGCATCCTCTGCTCGCCGGCTTGATAGAAAAGGATCATGTTTTCGACAGCGGTCTTAAAACCGGGGAAGTATCGGCATGGCTGGATCCTTCGCTGACTTTCGGAAAGTTCGAGTTGGAACCGGGAGTGCGCCTCGATTTTATGCCGTTGATAGGCTCCGGTCATTTCTATGACGACATCAGGGCCAGTCCATCGCTGCATATATTTTATTACCCCGAGGATGGACAAACCCTGCACCTGGGCGGAGCCATGCGGTTTGATCGTTTCGATTACCTTACGCGACATGCTTTCATAGCTGAGCGGGGAGTCGCCATCACGACGTTTCCCGCGACAGACGGCGCGGCTGCCTCCTCGGAAACCATAGATGACCGGTTCGTTCAGAAATATCCTTCCAGGGTGTTTTCCGTCGAAAGCGAATATACGCTGGAGAAAAATAGCTATGTCTTGAAAGCCAGCGCTTATGGCCTCTATGCGGACAAGCTGTCCGGTTTTGATTTTCAAAGTTTTTTTGTGGCCGCCGGGGATGAAGCCTTGGAGGAGAGGGGGAATGCTTCCATTTTGGACGCCGGTTTTAAAAGCGCGGATGCGATGTGGTCTTCAGGGGCTTCCGCCGAATATTCGGTGAAAGCGAGCAAGCCGGACGGAAAGCCTGCCGCTTCGCTCGATATTTCCTATTCTTTCGGAGTGGCAAGGTATCATGCTGACATGAAAGGTAACGGAAACTTTACATGGATTGTTCCCAATAGCGATACGAGCCATACGGTAAAGGTATATGGATATCTAAGCACCAGGAAAAATTGGAATTTCGGCGCGACTTTAAAGACATTCATAGGTATTCCCCAAACGCCAAATGAATCCACCGGCATTACTACCGGGCTTAAGTCGAAAGGGTCTGAAATAGTCCAATATAATATTGTGGCGTATCGTCCGATCGAAGGCGCAACGAATACGCTTCGCGATTACATGCCTCGATTCGGGTTTGACTTCAAGGTAGCCAAGGAATTCAAGGGACGGGTCGATTGGGAAATATTCCTGGATGCGGCTAATGTCTTGTCCTTTCCCCGGTACGTAGGTCCCAACACGGACGTAGCGGGTTTCAGGGAAACGAGTCCCCGCGACAGGACATATTCCTGGGTTCCATTTTCTCTAGGGAATTTGCCGAGTATGCGAATCGACTTGGGAGTCTGCTTCCGATTCTGAATTTCCTTGCGTTTTTGCCGTCTTTCCCTTACCATTGAGCCGGGAACCAGTCCGCTAATCGCGCTTGGTTTTAGAGGGTATCGCTAAACCGAGGTTTCGATGTCCCTCACCGTAGTTCTCATGGAGGACGCATGAAGGATATGGGACGAATGCTCTTGCAAAAAGAAGCGTTCGAGGAAATCGCGATCGGCAACACCGCCATCGCCCGGGCAATAATTGAATCCGGAGTACGCGTCGTAACCTCGTACCCCGGGTCTCCCACTCCGGAGATAGCCGAGGCATTGAAGGCGATACCAAAAGAGGACAGGCCGTTTTACTTTGAGTTCTCCACCAACGAAAAAGTGGCGACGGAGGTGGCTTTCGGGGCCGCGATAAACGGGAACCTCGCGGTAGTTTTCTTTAAGAGCGTCGGATTGAACGTCGCTGCCGACAGTTTCGTGCAACTTTCGCTCATGGATATCACCGGGGGCCTCGTCGTAATCCTCGGGGATGACCCCGGCGCGAATTCAAGCCAGAACGAACAGGACAACCGGCATTACTGCCACCTCTCCTACACTCCGGTTCTTGAACCCGCCTCGGCGCAGGAAGCGTATCTGATGTTCAAGCAGGCGGCAAGCTTGGCTGCCGAATTCCGCACTGTCGTGGTGCTCCGGCTTACGACCCATGTCTGCCATGCCAAGCAGAAAATAAAATTCGACGCCAGGGTTTCCGGAATGGATTGGAAGCCCGAAACCGCCGTTCCCCTGTTCAATCCGGAAGCCTCCAATTACATACCCATCGCCGCCACCGTTTTTCCCCTCAAAAGGCGCGCGCTGGAGCGCTTGAGGAAAATCGAGGACAGGATTTCTCCGCTGAAGCTCGATCTGGTAATTAATAATAACAACAAGCGCAGGGGCATAATCGTGGCAGGATTGCCTTTCGCCTCGGTCATGGATGTCATCGCGGATCTTGGGAATAAACCCGATATCCTCAAGCTCGGCTGCGTCTATCCGCTCGATCGCAAGCTTATCCTGAAATTCCTTTCGGCGCACGACGAGGTAAAGATACTCGAGGAGCTCGACCCTATTCTTGAAAAAGAGATAAAATCCCTGGCTTACGATAATGCGCTCAAGACCTGCATATTGGGAAAATCCACGATCGATGAGCTGATGGGAGAGTATACTCCGGGGAAAGTCGCCGGTATTCTACGCGATACCTGGGCGGATCTTTTTCCGAAAGCGACCGGCGCATCCGCCCGTCAGGACATCCTGAAGCCCCGGCCTCCGCAAATGTGTCCGGGTTGCGGACATCGGTCGGCTTTTTACGCCATAAAAAAAGCCCTGCGCCCCGAGGATATCAGCGTCGCCGATATCGGGTGTCATACCCTCGGCTATCTTCCTCCCCTGAGCATGGGCAAAGTCCTGCTCTCCATGGGGCATTCGGTTTCCACCGCTTCAGGTCTTGCGCTGCATAATTCCGCCAGGCGGGTAATCTGTTTCATGGGCGACTCGACGTTTTTCCATGCCGGGCTGCCTGGCATAGCGAATGCCGTCTATAATTGCCATGATGTCGTGCTGGTCGTCATGGAGAATGGCACCACAGCGATGACCGGCCATCAGGACCATCCGGGCGTCGGCAGGAATTTCAACGGCGATACCGGCAAGATATCGGTACGCGCGGCCCTGGAAGGATTGGGCGTAACGAATATCCGCGAAGTGGACGCCTACAAGCAGGCCGAGCTCACGGCCATGACGACCGCGGCACTCGCGGAAAAGGGCTTCAAGGTCATCATCGCAAAGCATCCCTGCATGCTCAAATTGACGCGGGAAGCGCGCAGGAAACCCGGTTGGACCGCAAGGCGCGTAAAGGTGGACGGGCAGACCTGCACGAGGCTCCATGAATGCGTGGAGCGCTTCGCGTGCCCCAGCTTTCAGCGCGGAATCGACGGCGGCGTTACCGTAAGCCACGAGCTTTGCATCGGCGACGGCTCCTGCAGGCAAACGTGCGAATCGGAAGCCATCGTGCCCGATAGCCGGGACGGAGGCGCGAAATGAGCATGGTATTTAATATTTACATGGTTGGAGTGGGCGGGCAGGGCATCGGCCTCTTGGCCGAATTATTGGCGAGGGCGGCGGACTACGCCGGACAGGACGTGAGGGCCTGCGATACGCATGGCCTCGCGCAGCGCGGCGGAATGGTCACGAGCCACCTTCGCCTGGGACCGTGCTATTCGCCGCTGGTACCTGAAGCGCAGGCTCATCTGGTCATAGCCCTGGAGCGGCACGAAGCCCTTCGCGCCGCCGGCAGGATGCTCGCGCCGTCCGGTTCCCTTATCTGGTACGATGCCTGCCTTCAGCCGCTCGACGTCCGCATGGGAAAGGCGGCCGAGTGCAAGGCCACCGATATCGAGGCGGAAGTGTCGAGGCAGTCGGGAAAATCTTTCAGGGTGTACCGAGTGGACCTTCCCGATTCGCGGATGCAGAATATCGCCATCATCTCGGATATCCTGAAGCACGGTCTCGTGCCCGGAATCGCCGCGAGCCATGTGCTAAAGGCTATGGCCGACTTGATGGATCAAAAATCGCTGGAAGCGAACAGTTCCCTGTTATGACCGGTCAGGAGCGTTACATGACAAGATTGATAAACGACTCGCTCATTGAAAAGACGACGGATGCCCTGAGCGAGCTGCATGGAAACGATTGCCGCGAGCGCGCGCTCGAGGGAATCAGAAACGTCGCAGGCTATTGGGTGGAGGAAGACGGCACCGCGGAGGATTTTCGCGTTTTTTGCATGACGCATTTCGCGGAAACCGAAGATAAACTCCAACTGCTGTTCGCTCGCCTCGAGTCCGTTTTCGAGACGCTTCAAGGATCGATGCACGCGATATCCCGCGCTTGCTCATGGGCCGTCGATATCGAGTGCGGACAAACCCTGCCGATCGACGATTTGTTTTCCGCGTGGTCCCCGACCTCGCATTTATCCGACGATTTTTTCGAGAACAAGATAGCCTTGATTTTGCACCTTAATTTTCCGTATCTCGAACTGCATAGGAAAATGCAGGAAGGCGAATCCTGGAGCAGAAGGGATTGGGCCATGGCCAGGTTGGGAGACATGTTCCTGACGCGCCTGCCCGCCGGAACCTCGGCGAGGTTGGCGAAGGCGTATTCCGTGGCGGCCAACTATATCTCGTCGTACAATATCTACCCGGCCATGCTGCGCGACTCCGACCTGCAGGAGGGCCCGCTCTTCGATAGCGGGAAGAAGCTCCTGATGCACTGGAACGTGCGCGACGAGATAAAGTCGCAGTATGCCGGACCTTCCGGTCTTCGGGCGCAGCGGCTCTTGTACAAGGCGATGGAGCGCGTCGTCGAAGGCCTCATCCCCCGGTGTTTCATCGATTCATCGGATTACGCGTGGAATCCATTCAGCGGCAAAACCGCGCGCGCGGAAGAATATCTCAAGCCCTCGAACTCGGCCGCCGACGGCGAAGGCGACGGACGTTATGAAAAATTACTCGACATATTCCAGGCGGAACGCGGGAATGACATCTGGCAGCCGGAGAATCCCTCTCATATCGCGCGCAAGTTTAACGTAGACAGGGAAATACCGGAGAAGGATGTCGAAAAACTCTTTCATGGACTTTTCGCCTCGCCCGCGTTTGAGCGCTGCGCCAGGTATGTACAGAAGAAATTAGGTCGTCCTTTGGAACCCTTCGATGTCTGGTTCAGGGATTTTGGCGCAGCGGCAAGCAAGGACGAGGCCGCGCTGGATATCTTGACCCGCGCCCGGTATCCCAACGCGCGCGCCTTTCAGGCTGATATTCCCAGAATCCTGGGCGTGCTCGGCTTCGACGCCGAAACCTCGGCCTGGCTTGCAGACCGGATAGAGGTGGATCCCGCTCGCGGTTCCGGCCACGCCATGAGCTGCTCGATGCGCAGTGACAAGGTTCATCTACGAACCAGGGTACCAGCCGGCGGCATGGACTATAAAGGCTTCAATATCGCCTGCCATGAGCTGGGTCATAACGTGGAGCAGGTCTTCAGCCTTCACGGAATCGATGAATATTTTTTAACCGGCGTGCCCAATACCGCCTTTACCGAGGCTTTTGCCTTCGTATTTCAAGCCAGGGACCTGGCCATCCTCGGGCTGGACCACACCGGGCACAAAGAGTCGGCCCTGGGCTCCTATTGGATCACCTGCGAGATTGCCGGCGTAGCCCTGGTGGATATGGCCGTTTGGAGATGGATGTACGCCCATCCGGATTGCACTCCGCGCGATCTGCGCGAAGCCGTGCTAGAGGCGAGCAGGTCCGTCTGGAACCAATTCTTCAGCGCCGCCTTTGGGGTGCGCGACGCCTTGGTTCTCGGAACCTATTCGCATATGATCAGTTCCGGCTTGTATTTGCCCGATTATCCGATTGGGCATATCATCTCGTACCAGATTGAGTCGGCTCTTTCCGGAAAATTACCCGGGGAGCTCATGGGAGAAATGTGCCGGCTTGGCAGGCTTACTCCCGGCGAGTGGATGAGAAAGGCTACAGGAAGCGATTTATCTTCGGCTCCGCTGATTCAGGGAGCCTTGGCCGAGCTCGAAAACCCGCGAAAATAGCGAGATAGAAGAAAGGTCGTCAGAATGAAGTTATCGAAAATTCTTAAGCTATTCCCTGTCTTGCTCGCGGCGGTATTGGTTTCATGCGTGAGCGTCCAACAAAACGAGGACGACGAGTTTGTTCCCCTGCTCGAGGGGCAGCGGCTGGCCATTTTCGATTTTGAAGTAAAATCCAGCGTGCCTGGATATGAAGCCTTGGCTACGGACGTTCCGCAGGCGCTTGCCGAAGCCCTCCTCGCGGGAGAAAACGTGCGGCCTGTCGAGCGCAGCTCTCTCGAGAAAGTGCTACGTGAACAGGAACTTTCGCTCAGCGGGGTTGTCGACGAAAGGGATGCGATCAAGCTTGGAAAACTCGCCGGAGCAAGCCATATTCTCCTGGGCACGGTGACGATCATCGGCGACCAGGCGCGCATATCCTGCAGGGTTATCAATGTCGAAACCGGCGAAATCGTATACGCGGGCAGCGCCGTCGGCGATTTGGATGAGATATTCGAAATTGAGGCGGAATTAGCCGAATTGATAGAGGTGGATTTTTCCAGTTATTGAATAGACCTTGGATAGATTTCTGACTGGTTTTTGAATTATTGGCCGGAAGCCTTTTGGTTTCCGGTTTTTTATGCTATACCTGTATTGCAATAGAAATACAATTGAAATATCAGAAGAAAGGAGGATTTCCTCAGGTCGGAAATTCTGAAAGCATGCCTGATACTTCCATAAAAAGATACTATGGATTTATCCCGGCAACGTGAGGTTTTCCGAAATAACCCGTCAATACTCCGAGCCTGACGCTTCTAAAACGAATCGGTTTCAAACCGATCCGTCATGGACTCAGGCCGATGGGCCGTATGCAAAAGCGTGCGACCTCCCGCATTTGGAAAGGTGTATGAAACATGTATGATCTCATTACGGGCGGGCCAGAACCCGCCCCGGGCTTGCCGAAAAACGAGCCCGCCAAGGATTACGCGCCAGGCTCCCCGGAACGCGGCCAGCTGAGCGCCGAATACCAACGGTTGGCGTCGAATCCGCCTGAAATTCCGCTCGTCATAGGCGGCAAGGAATTTCGCACCGGACGAATCAAGGAAATCCGCTCGCCGCATGACCATTCCAAGATTATAGGTCGATACCACGAAGCAGGCGAACGGGAAGCCGTTCTGGCTGCGGATGCCTGCGCGACGGCTGCCAGGGATTGGGCTTTTACGCCGTTCGCCGAACGCGCCGCGGTTTTTAGAAAGGCGGCAGCCTTGATTTCCGCTTCGGCATGGAAGACGCTGAACGCTGCTACCATGCTCGGACAGTCCAAGAACGCATATCAGGCAGAAATCGATGCGACGTGCGAAACCGCCGATTTTTTTCGCATGAACCCGTTTTTTGCCGAGAGGCTCTACTCGGAGCAGGCGCGGTCCGACTCAGAGGAACGGAATTTCGTCGACTACCGGCCGCTTGAAGGTTTCGTCTACGCCGTGAGCCCGTTCAATTTTACGGCGATAGCGGCGAACCTGTGCGCGGCCCCCGCCCTGATGGGAAACGTGGTCGTATGGAAACCCGCTTCCACCTCGGTTCTTTCCAACTGGCACCTCGCCGGGCTTTACCGGGAAGCCGGACTGCCTCCTGGTGTTATTAATTTTTTACCAGGTTCGGCCCGCGATGTCTCGAAGGGTCTGTTGGGCCGAAGCGACTTCGCCGGCTTGCATTTTACGGGTTCCACCGCCGTGTTCAACGGGCTGTGGCAGACGGTCGCGGGCAATCTATCCGCGTATCGGGCATACCCTCGAATCGTGGGGGAGACCGGTGGAAAAAACTTTATGCTCATGTTTCCCGATGCGGATGCGGAAAGTCTCGTAGCGGCGGCGATTCGCGGAGCCTTCGAGTATCAAGGGCAAAAATGCTCGGCCACGAGCCGCCTCTACATTCCGCGCTCGAGGCAGAAAGAGGTGCTGGAGCTCCTGGTTTCCGAAACGGAATCCATCAAGATGGGCCCTCCCGACGATTACGGAAATTTCGTGAATGCGGTCATCGACGAGGCGGCCTTCAACTCGATTACCGGATATATTGAAAAGGCGAGTCAGGATCCCGGCTCCAGGATTTTGGCGGGAGGGACCTACGATAGTCGCGAAGGTTACTATATTCGACCCACCGTCATCGCGTGCGAAAAACCGGACGCGCCGACGATGGCCGAAGAAATCTTCGGTCCCGTGCTCAGCGTGCATATCTATGACGACGCGGATATCAAGTCGCTGTACGGAATCATCGACAGGACCTCGCCGTACGCCTTGACTGGCGCGATTTTCACGAAGGATCGCGAGCGCATCGGCGAGGCGATGTCGGCGCTCCGCAACTCCGCCGGCAACTTCTACATCAACGACAAGCCCAGCGGGGCAGTGGTGGGGAGGCAGCCCTTCGGCGGAGCGCGCGGATCGGGCACCAACGACAAGGCCGGTTCCGTGCTCAATCTGGTTCGATGGACCAGCCCCCGGGCCATCAAGGAAAACTACGCGCCTCCCCGTGATTGGAGGTATCCGTTCATGGGCTGGGGGCAGTAATGATAACCCTGTTGGTGATCATTACTGCCTCGCTGATTCCTTGCAGGAATCAGGTTTTTTAATGGTTGACTTCAAAAACTGAAGTTTCTGAAGTCTGTCAGGGGCGATCGCTAGACGACCATAGACCGAGGGCCGGATTCCTTACGAACCAGACGGATTCCCCGTTGATTTCGTTAGGTCCGTCCCTCAGTTTCGCAGGGTTATATTTACGTATCATGTCTTGGCAGTCGGCCCATTCATAGCCGGCTGCCTCTACTTCCGCCCGGGACAGGCCTGCTGGCGCGTAGCTTACCGAGAAGCGGCCTTCCGTGGAGCCGTGGGCCAAGTGGGCTGCTCCGGCGAGGTCGTGCGCAAGCGTGCCGTCGTCCACGAGCGCCTTCGTTCGCGACAGGCCCCGGTAGCCGAATTTGCGGATTGTTTCGTCTATTCCCCTGTCCTCGCCGAAGCAATCGATGCCCGGGGCGATGATGACGAGGCGGCCGCCGTCAGCCATGGCCAGGCGGGTGCGGTAGATAGCCTTGTTGCCAAGCCACGTAGACTTGAATTCCGCGGGATCTAGCCAGACGAGCATGTTCTTGGCGGGGGCCGGCAGGCGCGTAATGTTTGCCCGAGCCGAAAGTCCCGCCGCCTCCTCAAAAACACGTCGACCGGTGCCGGCGTAGAATCCTATCGTCTTGTTGCTTCCCGTCGGGTCCTGACCTATTACGGTGAGCGCGTAGGCTATCGGCAAGGCGGACAGGAAATTGTCCTGGGCGTAATCCAGAACGGCACGGACAGGCGTATCGATCCGGCCCAGCACGCGCTCGATGCCGCAGGCGGCTCCGAGCCAGTGTGATTTTCCTATAGCATCCCGGCCGCCCGTGCCTATCAGGATGTTCTTGCTGTAGTTGGCCATGCCCACGACTTCGTGCGGAACCACCTGGCCCAACGACAGGATCAGGTCCCAGCCGCCACCGGCAAGCCGTGCGTTTATCTGCGCGGGCCAATCGAAGGTGCACGCGCCGCCCGAGACGCGGCTTACGAACTCCGCGGGAACCGTGCCGATGGTTACAAGATCATTACGCCAATCATGCCCGAGGAACAGCCTGAACGGAATGCCTGGGAAAAAATCGGCGGCTTCAGCCTCCCGCATGGGGCGGTGCGTGCCCAGCGCGGGCATGACGCCGGCGAGCGCGTCGCCGTAGAAGTCATAGGCGGCCTTGAGCAGCACGGCTGACTTGGCATGCGCCCGGGTGCCGTCCGGCGGAATGGCGAGCACCTTGCGCCGAGGCCCGATTTTTTTCAGGTATCCGGTGAACAGCGCCGCAAGTTCCCCGTCGCCGATGTTTGAGCCCAGCGAACCTGAATACACATTGCCGCTTTCGTGTTCCATCATGACCTCCGGTAGCCTCCCCATCCTACACGAAGCCCCCTTCGGTTCGCAAGCATGGGGTCTGTCCCCATGGACGCGTTCCTTGGTGCCTGTCCCCAAGACTTGCGTTCTTGCATTTACCTCGTCATAATCGGAATATGATGCAGGCAAGGTTTTATTCGGATGAACAGGTTTGGCGCTCGGAGTTCGTGGATTTATGCTTCTCAAGGATGCAACCCGCCATCGCGTGCGGGCGCAGCCCGGTTTTTTGCCTGGCCGGAGGAAGTACGCCATACCCTCTGCATGAATCTTTGTGCCAGACTTTGGTGAGCCTGCACCGAGGCCCTATGCCTCCTCTCGTGGCCTTTGTGGGGGACGAGCGGTGGGCGCCGGAGAATCCAGAGGTACAGAACGGCTTTACGATTCGGGAGGCGTTCAAGGCCGCCCTGGAAATCGGGGCAATGGAACTGATAGGCTGGAATCTCGAGGAGACTCCGGAAGCAGCATGCGCCCAGATGGCTGAATGTCTTGCCGAGCGCCTGGGATCCGACCTAAGCTTCGACCTGGCTTGTCTGGGCTTGGGATCCGATGGCCATACTGCGGGATTATTCGAGCCAATCGGGGAACCGGCCGATGCAGGCCAGTATCGCGCACCCGATTGGCCGCATCATCGGCTCAGCCTTTCCGCCAGCCTGCTTTCCAAGTCCACGGCAGCCTGTTTCGCCCTTAGACTACCGGGAAAGGCGGATGCCGTCCGCCGACTTGTCCGTGGTGATATTTCGGTAACTTCAGTCGCCGCCGCCCCGACCGCCAGCTCGCTTCATATACTTAGCTATTGACTCTAGAAGTCTGGGCACGGAGGCGCGGAGGGACGGAGGAAGAGGATGAGGCGGAGATGGGGGAGCGACTAAAAAAGACACGGATGTCAGGGAGTTTACTAGACTTTTGGTCTGTTTTCTCCGTGTTCTCCGTGCCTCCGTGGCGAAATTACTTTATTATGCTTCGGCGATGAGAAGTGTCTTGGCGTCCAGTTTAATGTGGAGGTCTTCGGGGTTCACGCGGCCATGATCTTTGGCAACGATGAAATGGATGTATTCGACTTTAGGCTCAAGGATAATGAGCACCGAGATATAATCCATGTAATTGCGCAGGATCATGGGAACGTTGTGCTTGTCCACAAGGGGTTCTTCGCCGATCATGGTGCAGGAATACCAGAATTCCAGCTGCATTTCCTTGGCGAAGGCGCTGATCTTGGCGAGATGCTCGGGATCTGCACGGGTAAAGTCGAAACCGTCGACTATTACGGATTCAGCGATAAAACCGCCGTCTTTGATCATAGCGCGGAGCGATTTAATCATTTGGTCGGTTGAAACGCCGTCTTGGTTGAAGTTCATGATGACGCGATTCTTGACCAAGTCGTCATGCACATCGCCGAAATGCTCGAGGTTTTTTCTGCGGGCTACTTCGGAAAAGATGTTTTCGTACCATGAAATTACATAGCTGGAATTGGTGGTGAAGGAAACATGGATAATTTTTTTGCCTTGCATCAGCTTGTCGAGCGCCAGCTGAACGAGCACGCTGGTCTTGCCGATGCCTTTTCTGCTTGCGATTACGCCGATATTGCCTGATTTCAGTCCGCCCTCAATACCCTTCTCGAGGATACGGACAGGGCTTTTCTTGATAAGCTCCTCTTTAAGCATGGGAACTCCTTAATGGATTATTGTGTCGTTCGGGTGGGGAGACCTTGCTGAATGCGGCCTTTAAAGGCCGCTCACACGGTATCATGCTCCCAGTATAAATCCGAATCGCTTAAAACGCAAACAACTTAGTCCGAATCTTGGATACGGCTTTCTTGTTTTGTGAAAACGGCGCTTCCTGCGGAACCTGAAGCCCCAACGGGGAATTCAAGCTTGGCGGGAAGCGCCCGTTTCTGACTATCTGCCGTGTTCCTTGCGTTTCTTTTCTTCGAAGTCCTTGCGGAGCGTCTCGGAAATATTGGTTGGAACCTTGCCGTACTTGAGAAATTCCATGGAGTACTCGGCCTTGCCTTGCGTCATGGAGCGGAGCACGGTGGAATACCCGAACATTTCGGAAAGCGGTACTTCGGCCTCTACGCGGCAGAAGCTGCCTTCTTCCGTGCTGGTGGTTATGACGCCGCGGCGCTGGTTTACGCTGGCGAATATATTTCCCTGGAATTCGGTGGGGCCTTCGGCGACCACTTTCATGATGGGTTCCAGGATCACCGGCTTGGCTTTTTCGTAGGCTTCGCGGAAAGCGCCGATGGCTGCCATCTGGAACGCGATATCCGAGGAGTCGACCTGGTGGCTTGCGCCGTCGTTTATGGTCATACGTACGTTTACAACGGGGAAATTGATGAGGGAGCCTTTTTTGACCGCTTCCTTGAATCCCTTATCACAGCTTGGAATAAACTCGTTGGGGATGGATCCGCCCTTGATGGCGTCCACAAACTCGTAGTTTTTTTCCATATTGGGTTCCATGAAACCGGCAACGCGTCCGTACTGTCCCGAACCGCCCGTCTGCTTTTTGTGGGTGTAGTTGAAGTCGGCTCGCTGGGTAATGGTTTCGCGGTAGGCCACTTCTGGATTACCGGTGGTCACGTCGCATTTGTACTCGCGGCGCATGCGCTCGATGTATACGTCGAGGTGAAGTTCGCCCATGCCCTGTACGATGGTCTGGTTGGATTCCGGATCAACGTAGGTGCGGAAGGTGGGGTCTTCCTTTGTAAAGCGGTTGAGGGCCTTGGACATCTGGTCTGCGCTTTTTTTGTCGACGGGCATGATCGCCAGCGAGATAACCGGATCGGGAACGAACATACTGGTCATGGCGTAGTTCAATTTGGTGTCGCAGAAGGTATCGCCGGTTGCGCATTCGATACCGAACAGCGCGATGATGTCTCCGGGGAGCCCTTCGTTGATGTCTTCCATTGATGCGGCGTGCATGCGTACGAGTCGTCCTACCTTGAACTTCCTGCGGGCGCGGGTATTGATGAGCTCGTCGCCCTTCTTTATCTGGCCTTGGTAGATGCGGACATAGGTAAGCTGGCCATACTGGCCGTCTTCGAGTTTGAACGCGAGTGCCACGGTGGGCAGGTGTCCATCGCACTTTGTAACGACCTTTTCTTCGTTTTTATCCAGATTGAGGGCGATGTTTTCTACTTCGGTGGGATCGGGGAGATAATCCACGACGCCGTTCAGGAGAAGCTGAACGCCTTTGTTTTTGTAGGCTGAACCGCAGAAAACGGGAACCAGTTCCAGTGCGATGGTACCCTTGCGGATGGCGGCTTTGATCATTTCCGGGGTTTCTGCGCCTTCGAGGAATGCTTCCGCGAGTTCGTCGGAGAACATCGAGGCGGCGTCGAGGAGGGCTTCGCGATAGCTGGCCGCATCGGCTTTAAGGTGTTCTGGGATTTCGGCGTAGCGGAGGTCGATGCCGCCTTCGCCGTCAAAGTACACGGCTTTCATTTCCACGAGATCCACGAGACCTTCAAGCTTGTCTTCGAGGCCGATGGGCAGCGTCATGAGCACGGCGTTGAGGCCGAGCTTTTCGGCAACCTGGTTGCGTACGCGGAAGGGGTTTGCGCCGGTGCGGTCGCATTTATTGATGAAAGCCAAGCGGGGAACGCTGTAGCGTTTCAACTGGCGATCTACGGTGAGCGTCTGGGATTGTACGCCGCCTACCGCGCAGAGCACGAGTACGGCACCGTCGAGAACGCGGAGTGCGCGCTCTACCTCGATGGTAAAGTCGACGTGGCCGGGTGTGTCGATGAGGTTGACGTTGATGTCTCCCCACTGCACGTTGGTCGCGGCGGACTGTATGGTGATTCCGCGCTCGCGTTCAAGGTCCATGGAGTCCATGGTGGCGCCGACGCCGTCTTTTCCGCGAACTTCGTGGATGGCGTGGATTTTGTTGCAGTAAAACAGAATGCGCTCGGAGAGCGTTGTTTTACCTGAGTCGATGTGGGCACTGATGCCGATGTTGCGCATCTTGGAAATTTCGAAAGCCATGCTCTTGCCTCTTGCTATAGTTTATGAATGCGTTTAAGACGCATTTTCAGAGTGACATTTTTCGTAAAGTCTTTGTTCTTTTAGCACTTGCATAACGTGACGTGCCAGCATCGCGGTAGTTCCCGTTTTACGCGGAAAGCGCGGTTGGATGCAAAAACGTACTCTCTTTGCAGTATAGTGATAAGCCTTGTTTGTTTCAAGAGGTACCGAAATAAAACTCTAGATACCCAAGCGCGAGGGATCGCAGCGAAAATCCTTCCGTGGGGACAGGTACCAAAGAGGTACTCTTTGGTACCTGTCCCCACGGAAGATTGCAGCGGAGAGCCCGACGGGGCTGGCCCCGGCGCGCCTAAATCCGAATTTGTTTCTATAAGTAGTTTCTGTATCTATAATTAGATACAGTCTTGTGTATAGGCAAATCCTGTGAGGAGCGCTAAACTCAGGGCATCGTCATGGAGGTACTACTATGGATTTACCCTGGGCTGAGCCCTATCGCATTAAAATGATCGAGCAGATTCACCGTTCCACTCGGGCTGAGCGCGAAGCCTGGCTCGCCGCGGCGAAGTACAACCTGTTCAACCTGAAGAGCGATCAGGTGTATATCGATCTGCTGACGGATTCCGGCACAGGCGCGATGTCTTCCAGGCAGTGGTCGGAGATCATGCTGGGCGACGAGAGCTACGCTGGTGCGAGTTCGTTCTATAAGCTCAAGGAAAGCATCGAGAGCATCCTGGGGTTTCCGTACTTTTTGCCCTGTCACCAGGGGCGCGCGGCGGAGAACGTGCTGTTTAGCGCGCTGATCGGCGTTGGCGCGGTAGGCGCGGGCAAGGTGGTTCCGGGCAACAGCCATTTCGACACCACCAAGGGCCATATCGAGTCGCGAAAGGCGCACGCGATAGACTGCACCATCGACGAGGCGTTCAATACCGAGATAGAGCATCCGTTCAAGGGCAATATAGACCTGGCCAAGCTGGAAGCCGTATACAAGAAATACCCGGCCGAGGCGATTCCCGTCTGCATGCTTACCATTACCTGCAACAGCTCCGGCGGGCAGCCCGTAAGCATGGGGAACATCCGCGAAGTTTCAGCGATGTGCAAAAAATATAACGTGCCGCTGTTCTTCGACTCGGCGCGCTTCGCGGAGAACGCGTATTTCATCAAGACGCGCGAGGTCGGTTACGCCGACAAGAGCATCAAGGCCATCGTGCGCGAGATGTTCACCTACGCCGACGGCGCAACCATGTCCAGCAAGAAGGACGGCATCGTGAACATAGGCGGATTCGTGGCTTTCAGGAGCCAGGAGCTGTTCCGCCGCTGCAGTTCCTACAATATAATGTTCGAGGGATTCAACACGTACGGCGGCATGGCGGGCCGGGACATGGGCGCCCTCTCGGTGGGCCTGGACGAGGCTACCGAGTTCGAGTACCTGGACGCGCGCGTGGGCCAGGTGGCTTATTTAGGCAAAAAACTTACGGAATACGGCATCGCGGTGCAGAAGCCCTACGGCGGCCACGCGATATTCGTGGATGCGAAGAAATTTTTACCGAACCTTCCCAAGGAGCATTTCGTGGCGGAAACGCTCGGCTTGGAGCTTTACAAGGAAGGCGGCGTGCGCGGCGTTGAGGTAGGCACATTGTTGGCGGACCGCGACCCCGAGACGCATCTGGAACGGTATCCGGCGCTTGAGCTTCTGCGCCTGGCAATTCCGCGCCGTACCTACACGAACGCGCACATGGATTACGTGGCGGCCGCGCTGTGCAACGTAAAGGAGCGCGCCAACAAGATCAGCAAGGGTTACCGCATCGTCTGGGAAGCGCCGATCATGCGGCACTTTACGGTGGAGCTGGAACCGATAGCGTAAGCTTAAAAGGGAGGGGTTTCTATAGCCCCTCCTCTTGGCGTAAGCTGTGCTTCAATCGCCTGGGAATCGTGCCGATGATAGTGGCATGAGATTTATCAAGAACAGGCGCGAAAAGATCGGCGCAGCCATTTTGTACGGCTTTATAGCGATTGTTTTGGCGGCTTTAACCTCTTGCGCCACGAAACCTCCAGCGCCTGCCTCGGAAATCCCTGATTACCACGCCATGGTTTCATTGCGGCCGGAATCAAGCGCGATAAACCTTACGAGTACGGATACGGCTCATTTCGAATTCGTACTTGCCCTTGAAAACAAGAGCCCCGTGGATTTCTTTCAAAAAACGATTGAGCAAACGCTAGAGATAGATGGCAGTGTCGTCGAAAACATACTCCTTGAAAAACCGGGAATAGGTCTGGGAACCTTGCCGGCTTTCGGCGAGCTTTCTTCAACCTTCAGCAACGACCGTATTAAGCTCTCGGCGATACCGCCTTCAGCCTTCGGAGGCGTTTCCCAGCCGGAGAGCGTCTGGCGGCTGACGACCACGGTAGTGCTCGAGGATCATGATGGCAAAGCCTGGCCTGTTTCCCTTGAAACAAGCGGCACTTTTACGCGGGTGATAGTTCCCACGCTGGCCATAGAGTCCATCACGGTGCGCAAGATGGAGCTTATCAATACCAAGCTCAAAGTGGATATCGCGGTGCGCAACGAAAACCGGTTCCCGCTCACCTTGAACGCCTTTGAATATGCCCTCTTCGGCGAAGGGCGTTTCTGGGCGCGCGGCAAGACGGGACAAGATATCGTCGTCGACGCGCAGAGCGATAAAAAAATAGCGCTTGAGCTTGTCATGAATTTCGCGGACATGGACCGCTCCATCCTGGACAGGGTAATACACATGAAGCAGGTGGCTTGCCGGCTTTCGGGGACCATCCGCTTGCAGACGGGGTTGCAGTTCCTGCCCCAGTTTGATCTGCCGTTCAGCGTGGAGAGCGAAGCGCCTGTCTCGCGCTAGTGTCCGGTATTTTACAAAAAGCATAATAAAATTTTGCACGGAGAAACACGGAGAGAATTAATAAGGCCAGAATAAGAATGTAGAAGGAAAGTTTATAACCAGGATGGGGGAAACCGTCGGAATTTTGGTTCCTTTTCCAATTGCTTGATTTTCTTTCTCTGTGACCTCCGTGCCTCCGTGCCTCCGTGCCTGCCTTTTTTGTATGCTATTTTATGCCGCTTGTAAATACGGAACACTAGTTTTCTTCGTCTTCCCTCGGTGGCAGGGTGGTGGGAGTTTTGTACCACTTGCCAGTATCTCCCAGGAAAGCCCTGATATACATTCTTTCCACCTTGACGCGCGCCCAGGGTGTGCGCCGCAGGAAATTGAGGCTGGATTTGACGCTTGGGTTTTCAGAGAAGCATTTTGCGGGAATCTTGGCCGCAAGACCTTCCCAGCCGCCTCGCACAAGCAGTTTCTCCAGCATGAACCTCAGCGTGACGCCATGCAGGGGATCAGCATTCTCACGAATGGCATTCTCACGAATGTCATTCTTACGACTGTCATTCTTTCGACTGTCATTCTTACGATCGTCGCTCATTCCGGCTCCTTAGCGAACAGCTCCAGTATTTCCTCGCCCGAGAAACTCGCGAGCCCGTCGGCGGATTCGGAAAGAAGGTCTTCCACCAGCCTTCGCTTTTTGTCCTGCAATTCGGTTACTTTTTCTTCTATCGTGCCTCGCGTCACCAGCCTGTATACGGTGACCTTGCGCTTCTGGCCTATCCGGTGCGCGCGGTCTATCGCCTGCGACTCGGCGGCGGGGTTCCACCACGGGTCCAGGAGGATCACGTAATCCGCGCCGGTGAGGTTGATGCCTACGCCGCCCGCCTTGAGGCTGAGGAGGAATACTCCCGCGCCTTCCTCAGACTGGAATCGGCTTATCCTGTCCGCGCGGTCCTTGGTCTGCCCGTCGAGATATTCATAAATGATTTTTTCTTCATCAAGTTTTTCCCTGAGCAGGGCCAGCGCGCCGGTGAATTGCGAGAATACGAGCACTTTATGGTTTTCCGCGACCAGTTCCGCGATGGTGTCGGCGGAATAATCGATCTTGGCACCGCCGGATTTTCCATGCTCCCGCGAGATGAGGCCTGGGTGTATGGCTGCCTGACGAAGGCGCAGGAGGGCTTCGAGCACATAAATTGAGGATTTCTTTATTCCATGCTGGGCCACGGCCGCCTGCACGCTGTCGGCGCACTGCCGGCGCATCGCCTCGTAGAGCGCTTTTTGGGGCGCTTCCATGTCGATGAAGCGGGTTATTATTTCTTTAGGGGGAAGGTCGTCCAGTACTTCTTCCTTTGTCCTGCGCATGATGAACGGCACGACCCTTTTTTTGAGAAGTGCCAGGGCTTCGGCGTCGCCGTTGGCAATGGGTTTTTCGCAGTCTCCGATGAATTTGGCGCGCGAACCCAAAAGGCCTGGATTCAGGAAGCTGAAATGGGACCATAGATCGAGCGGCCGGTTTTCCACGGGAGTGCCGGTAAGGGCGATGCGCGCGCGCGAACGCAGCGAGCAGACTGCCTTGCTCATGCCCGATTCAGGGTTCTTGACCGCCTGCGCCTCGTCGATCAGCACCATGCCGTATTCCGTGGCGCCGAACAGTTCTTCGTCCGCGCGCAGGGTTTGGTAGGAAGTGAGCAGGATATCATTGTGCTGCATGAGCGCCATGAGCAGCCCTTTGGTTTTTACGCGGGTCTGCCCATGATGCCTGCATACCTTCATGGAGGGGGCAAAGCGGTGAATCTCGGATTCCCAATTGGATAATACGGTAACCGGAGCCACGATGACGGCCGGCTTGAGCAGGGAAGCCTCTCTTAGATTTTCGAGGACCGCGATGGCTTGCAGGGTTTTTCCCAGGCCCATGTCGTCGGCAAGCAGCGCGCCAAGACCAGCGCGCACAAGGCGCATGAGCCAGGAATAGCCTTTAATCTGATAAGGTCGGAACGTGGCGGCCAGATTATCAGGGAGTTTCTCGTCGGAGGCCGGCACGAGTCCGGAAAGCGTATCGTAGAGGTCGGCCTCCGCCTGAATCAAGTTTTTATCCTCTTCGTCCACATGTCCGCGGAGCTCCGCGATCGCGTTCAGGTCCCTTTTGTCTATCTTGCAGACGCCGGTTTTCTCGTTTCGCGTTTTTGCCAGGAAACCCAGCAGGCTGCGATCTTTGTCGTCGATGAGATACAGCTTGCCGCCGGCTGAAATGAGATTGCCGCCCAGGAATACGATTTGACCGTCCAGGGGGTTGCCTTTGCCGTCCACGTCCAGGCGCAATGCCGCCTCGAACCAGTCTATCTTGCTGGAGACGCTTGCGGCGAGCTTGGCTTTCCGCAGCGATGACTTCTGCCTGCCGTTCTTGGTGGCGAATTTATAACCGGCTTCGATGAATTTATTATAAAGCTCGCGGGCGAATTCGGGAATGTCGCAGGTCAGCTCGATCATGCGGGATCCGTAGCTCTGCGCCAGCGCGTAGCTGCCCGCCAAGCGCCTGAAAAAGGCGACGGCCTCGGTTTCGAACGGCGTGTTTTTTTCCAGCAGCTCCAAGGTGTCGCCTTGCCGCCGGATAATCCTGCCTTTGTCGTTCATGGAAGCGCCCATGTAGGTGAACAGGATGCTGCAGCGGAGGAATTGCTCGTTTTTTTTATTCCCTTGTATGGGTTCCAGGAGAACTTCCGTTTCGGGCATCATGTATACCGTCTCGATATGGCTTGGCGGAGGTACAAGCTCGATGGTATCGCTGCCAAGGCGCGTGATCGCATGGCAGAAGGCAAACGCCTCCGGATGGGTTACCCGTGCTTGGGTATCGGACGACAACCCCATTATTTCAGCGAGTCGCGGATTGGCCAGGGGTCCGTCGGCGACGGTGAATATTCGTTCCTTGGTGGGATAAAACATGAGCCCGCCGGAAAAAAAAGCGCCAACTACGGGCGTGCTCAAAACTTCGCTCTTTCCTTTTCCCCAAAAAAAAGAAAGCATGGGATCGTATTCAAGGTTATCCGTCCCCGATGGAACGGGATTGAAGGAGACATGCGCTTTTTTGACGGAAGAAAAGCCCGCCGGCACCGCATCGGAAACGGCGCGGGTAAAAGAAATATATACGGGAATGCTCTTGAGCTTCGCGATAAGGAAGGCCCCGGTTTCCGCGCTAATTTGATTGTCCCTTGAGGCGAGAAAAAGGTTTTCGATGGGAGCCGCCTCGGCGGTGATGGCGATGTCCGCATAGCCGGGCCCCCATTCCTTGATCCTTCCCGTAGACCCGTCTTTTTTTTGATAGAACAATATCCGGGAGATTTTCCAGGTATTGGGTTGCTTCTCGCTGTAATAGCTCGCAGGCTGGGATTTTATCAAAATATAACCGAGTTGCCATTTGTCCACGTCCTTGGCGGATACGCAGCTTTGGTACGACGACGGAGGGAACACCATGTCGGTGCTCAGTCTTCGGATGAATGAGTCGGGGTTTCCATCCTTGTCCTTGATTACGAATTGTTCGCGTTTTTCCTTCGCGGGCCGCAAAAGAGGACTGTCTTCCGGAACGGCGGGTTTTTCGGGAATCGTCAAAGGGAGGATCTTTGCGGATCGGTCGTGGAAGGCGCTCGAGTCGCTTGAGTTCATTATCTTAAGCGCCAAGGCTACGGCATGCTTGCAGTCATAGCCGACCGGGCAGGTACACTCGAACTCCGAGACTTCGCCCGTGTCGTCCAGCAGTATGCTCGAATGGTATTTTGAACCCTGGGTGGTCTCGCTCTTTACGATACCGACGAAACCATGCTCGTCGCGCGTGATTTCCGAAACCAGCCCGACCTTGAAAATCCTCTGGCCGCGTACATACGTTTGCGGCGTTATGCAGTCGGAAAGAAAGTCGCCGAGCTGTTCTTTGAGGTTCCGTTTCATCACACCGTTATAGCATTTATGCCATTCTTGCCACAAGGCGTGGGGGCTGCCTCTCGATCGCCCCCACGGCTCGTCAGGGGCGATCGTAAAAGGCTATCGCGCGGTTCCTACATGTTCTTCCAGAATTTATAATATTTCTTCTCTACGTCCTCAAGCGAAAGCAGCGGGAAGAACTTCGTGTGCTCGGCGGAGGCGAACATGAAGCCGTGGCGAAGGTATTTATACGAGATGCGGTCTACCGGACAGTCCAGCGAAAGTCCCTTTGTGTTCTTGCCGGGTTTGGAGCGTACTTCCATGATGGCTTCGCGGAGGCGTGCGGGGTGTATGCCGGGAACGAAGCATCGTATGAAGGGATTGTCCTGGAATTCCTTGAGAAAGTCGTCTACGTTGAACTCAAGCTGCGCGTAGAACATCTTGGGCGCGCCTTTGGGCATCGCGGGATCTGTTATGTATTTTGCGTACTCCAGGAAGTTGTACTTGGTGAGCACCATCATCTTGATGGGGTTGATCTCGAGGATGATGCGCATCTCGTCGCCGCGCATCGTGGGATCGTAATCCGCCGCCTCGAGTTCCACGAGGTCGCCCAATGAGTTACAATAGTATAATTTTTTCAGATTGGAGAAGTCCAGGTGCTCAAGGGTCCGGTAGCTGGAGATGAATTTCGTAGCCTTGAGGCGGCCGTCCTCGTGCGGCTTGAGCTCCTCGAACGCCCTGTCTATCTGAAAATAAGGATGCCTGAACTTCTGGTCTACCTCCACGAAAATGAGGCGGCCCTCGAAATAGCGGGTGGAGCCTTGCGTATAGTGCTTTGCGAAGTGCTCCGGATCCAGCTGGGTGGCTATCAGCGCGTGATTCGGGTGCATGACCATGTACAGAAGCTTGTCGTCGTTCATTTTATAACCCCCAGTAAGTCTTTAGTATCGGCGCTATTACGAGCGCGATAATTGCCATGAGCTTTATGAGAATGTTGAGCGCTGGGCCCGCGGTGTCCTTGAACGGATCCCCGACCGTATCTCCTACTACCGAAGCCTTGTGCGCGTCCGTGCCTTTTCCGTCGAAGCGGCTTTCTATCAGTTTCTTGGCGTTGTCCCAAGCGCCTCCCGCATTGGACATGAAGATGGCCAGGAGCACGCCGGTAATGGTGACTCCCGCCAAAAGACCCGCGAGCATGCGCACGCCGCCGAGGAACCCGACCGCCACCGGCGTTACCGCCGCGATTATTCCGGGTAATATCATTTTAACCAGAGATGCCTTGGTGGCGATGTCCACGCAGGCGGTATAGTCGGGTATCTCGGTCTCTTCCATTATGCCCGGTCTCTCGCGGAACTGCCGGCGTACTTCCTCGATCATGGCGAAGGCCGAAACCCCGATGGCGTCCATCGCCAGCGCGGAAAACAGGAACGGCACCATGCCGCCCAGAAGCATTCCCACGAGCACGTCCGGCCGCGTTATGTCGAAGCCGATGCTGTTGCCCCCCGTCGCGGCCTGCGTAAAGGCGCTGAACAGGATGATGGCTGTAAGGGCGGCAGAGCCTATGGCGAAGCCCTTGCCGATGGCGGCCGTGGTATTTCCGACCGCGTCCAGCTTATCGGTGATTTCGCGTACTTTCGGATCCATCGCGGACATGACCGCAAGCCCGCCGGCATTATCCGCGATCGGGCCGTAGGCGTCAACCGAGAGCTGAATGCCCAGGGTTACCAGCATGCCGAGCGCGGCGATGCCGATGCCGTACAGCCCGGCGAGCGCGTAGCTGCCCAGGATGGCTCCGGAGATTACCAGTATGGGCGGCAGTGTGGACATCATGCCTACGCCGAGCCCGGTGATTATGGCGGTGGCCGCTCCCGTGTCGCAGGCCCGCTCGATTTTCCGGACGGGCCGCGTGTTTGTGCCGGTAAAGAATTCCGTGAGCATTCCAATGGATGTTCCCGCGACGAGTCCGAATACGGCAGCCAACGCAACCTGAACGGCTCCCTTGCCGCCGTCGAACGTCGCCTCGCCCATGACGAGACGGCAGATCGGGTATATAAGGACGGCTGCGAGGGCGGATGCGCCGAGCGTACCCGCGTTCAAGGCTTTCTGCGGGGATTTCCCCGGTTTGGACCTCACCAGGAATGTTCCCAGAATGGAAGCGCCTATGCCCATTGCGCAGATGAGGAGGGGCAGCATGGCCAGTTGTATTTTAGTGATATCGGTCGCGGCAACGCCCACGCCCAGGACTATGCAGCCCACGATGGAGCCTACATACGACTCGAAGAGGTCTGCGCCCATGCCCGCCACGTCGCCGACGTTGTCGCCTACGTTATCCGCGATTACCGCAGGATTGCGCGGATCGTCCTCGGGGATTCCCGCTTCCACCTTGCCTACGAGATCGGCGCCGACGTCGGCTGCCTTGGTGAAGATTCCTCCGCCGACGCGCGCGAACAACGCTATCGTGGATGCGCCAAGGCTGAAACCCGTAAGGATGGGGAAAATCGTGTCGCGGTAGGCAGGGAGGCTGTCGCCGAACAGGGCGACGCAGACGCCGAGTACTACGGCGATTCCGAGCATCGCAAGGCCAACGACCGTCATGCCCATTACCGAACCGCCGGCAAAAGCCACTTTCAGGGCGGGCCCGATGCCTTCCTGGGCGCGCATGGCGGTGCGCGAATTGGCTGCGGTGGCCACGCGCATGCCAAAGAAGCCTGCTCCCGCGGAGCAAATGGCTCCCAGGATGAAAGCCAGGGATTGCAGCCGCAAGTTGCCCGTATTGGCCAGGGCCAGAAATATGGCGACGATGAGTATGAACGGCGTCAGTACCATATATTCGCGGCGCAAGAACGCGTTGGCGCCGTCCGCTATATAGCCGGCTATGCGCTTGAGCGGTTCGAGCGTCACTTTTTGGCGAAAGATCCATCGCGTCTGCAGGATTGCGTAGAGGATGGCGAGAATACCGCTTGCTATTATCGCAAGGATTACTGGATTCATAGGCTTATTTCTCCTGACCTGGATCCGGCTGGGCGTTAACCCGTCTGAAGCCAGTATAAACCGGAGAACTGGCCGATACAAGGAAAAAATAAGCATCTTAAATTCTTTCCGCCAGGCCTGTATTTTTATGCTCGGACGCTTATAATTTCATCATGGTGCGCGACAGCATCGCGGAGGTACTTGATGAGAGCCGATCGTGCGTATTTATGGATTATTTTTTTCGCGATCCTGGGGGTATCAGCGCAGATTCAAGCAGCCGATTCCGCATCCATGTTCAAGCCCGTCGAAGCCATGCTTCAAAATAATGAGGATATGTGCAGTCTTGGATGGAGCAAGGCAGGGTCCTGTGCCTTCATCGTCAAGGTGGACGGCGGCGGACGCGGCGGCTATGCGCTGAAGCTGTGGCTGCTCGATACGGTGGAAGACCTGGTTCTTTTCAGCGATGAAGCATGGTCGGACGAGCTCAGCTTGGAATCGGAAGGGCCCGGGCAGGTATCGAGAGCCTTGGCGATCAGCGATTTGGGTAAAACCTACGCTTCCGCGTGCCAGGCGGCCAAAATAGAATTCGGCTCCGGCAACCCGCAAATCAGGCTGTTTCCCCTTCGCGCATTAAGCACGACTTTTACCGCGGTGCTGGTCCCGGAAAAAAGCAAAGAGCCCTTAACCGACATGCAGAAAGACGAAGTTGCCTACGGCGCGCAAAAACTGGATATCCAGGTAATCGTGCGCAGGGAAGGAAAGGGCAGCAAGCTTATAAGTACCGTAAAAAGCGTGATGGCTTCAAGCTTCGATGTTACGGGGTTTTTTCTCAGTCCGTTTGAATCTCGCATACTTGTACTCTATAGAACGGTCACCCCCGGTTTCGAGGGTGACCCTAACATCGTCTTTAGATTTGCGGGCTGTCATTTAGACCGGGGCTTCAAAGCGCCTTGATACCTCCGGAATCGCGTATTCGCAGGTGTTTACAACGCAATCAGCGTCGATATTTTTGTCGCGGCCTCCATGGCGTACCCCGCGAGCAAGGCTCCCGTAACGCAGAATGCAAGATAGAGCGCGAAGATCTTGGGTCGCACCACGCCGAAAACCGCTGACATTGCCGGTATCGTGGTTACTCCTCCGCCCACGAGAAAGCTGAGCGCGGCAGCGGGAGACATTCCCTGGGCCAGCAATCCGGAGACCAGCCCCATGGCGGCAAGCTCCGTAGTGTAGAGGGGAATGCCGATGGCCGTAGCCAGCGGAACGGCAAAGGCGCTGTCGCGGCCGAGCAGTCCTACGATGAAATCGGAGGGAACATAGCGTTTTATCAAAGCTTCCAGTACGAAGGCGATGCCCATATAGAGTGAAAGCCTGAGGAGCAGCATAAGGCTTTCCTGCGCCAGGCTTCCGACTTTTGCGGCCGCGCAGGTAGAATCGGCACAGCCGGACTCTTTGCGTTCCAATGCATCGATTTGGGAGTTGCATTGTACGATTCCGGCGGTTTCCGCGGATAATTTGAGTACGGGAGCTGTGGGAAGGCGAACCGGTGAGTAGCTGTTCGCCAGTGGCTCTTTTTGCCTGGGGGAACCGCAAGCTCCGCCGTTGCATGTGCTCGCATCGGTCTTTCGGCCGCGAAGTATATCTTGGCCGAGGAAGCCTTTTTTCTCGATCCAGATTGTAACGAGCCCCGCGCCGAAACTCATGACGAAGGTGGCAAGCAAGCGCCAGATCGCCAGTTTCCAGCCGATCATGCCGACGCTCAGCACGAATATTTCGGGGTCCATCGAGGGCGAGGCCAGCCAGAACGCCATGACCGGCGCCAAGGGCACCCCGCTTACGAGGAGCGCCGCGATTACGGGAATGACACCGCAGGAGCACAGCGGACTTACCGCCCCGATCAGCGTTGCTATGAAGACGGCGAGCACCTGCCTGCCGCGGAGAAGTTTCTCCATTTTGGCGGAGATTCCCGCGTGCTTCAGGTACACGGACAACGGCACCGCTACCGCCAGTAGCGGCAACACGTGTACGAATGATGCCCCGACCGATCGCAGGAGCCCCGCGATTTCTTGGATTACTGTGTTCATGATTCCTCCTATATCGTAAAAATACGATAATAATGACGAAAAATATCGTGAGGCTCGGTACAAGCCTCACGTACTTAGCCTGATGCTATAAAATCGTGGAAACGGTTTTTCTGAACCAGGCTATCGTCTCGCCGTCCAGCTGGTAGCAGGTTGCGGGCCCATCGATCACGCCGGATATCCAGCCGGAATCCCGCAGCACTTTCAGGTGCTGGGAAACCGTTGCCTGCGCGATGGGCAGATGATCGACGATGGTTCCGGTGATGCAGCCCGGATGCGTTACCAGAAATTTCAGTATCTCGAAGCGGATGGGATTTCCCGCCGCCTTGAGCATGGCTACGAATCGTTTTTGTTCGGCGCCTTCTATAGTAAGGCTGCAGCAGGCGGCGGGTATTTTTGTGTACTTCGGTGTGGCTTCCATATCGTAAAAATACGATAAACAAAAAAGAATGTCAAGCCGATCCACCGTTTTTGTTTCTTGTATGCCGGAGCGGATACGCGATATACTCCCGCCAGGAGAATCTACATGTTGGGCAGCATCGTTAATTTTGCGGCGATTATCGTCGGCGGCACTTTGGGGCTGCTTTTCAAGAAAGGTTTGAGCGAAAAATTGGCCAAGACGGTGATGGCCGGTCTCGCGCTCTCAGTCCTTCTCGTGGGTATTTTATCGGCGATCAAAGCAGGTAACGTGCTGTATGTCATTATTGCCATTGTAATAGGGGCCATTGTCGGGGAACTCGCTGATTTTGAGGCGCTGCTTACTAGATTCTCGCTTTTTGTGGAAGCCAAGGCAGGTAAATCCGATTCCGGGCTGTCCCAAGGCTTCGTTACCGCCAGTCTTCTGTTTTGCGTCGGCTCCATGGCGATTCTCGGCTCCCTGGATGCGGGTCTCAAGGGCAATTATGACGTGCTGTTCGCAAAATCCGTGCTTGACGGCATTTTTTCGCTTATTTTCGCATCGACGCTCGGGGCCGGCGTGCTTTTTTCAGCCTTCCCGGTTCTTATATACCAAGGTTCCATTACGCTGTTGGCCGTATTCGTCAAGGACCTGCTGCCCCTCTCGGTTGTGGCGGACATGACGGGCGTAGGCGGGCTGCTTCTCATAGGTTTGGGCTTGAACATGCTGGAATTGACGAAGATAAAAGTAGCCAACTTTCTGCCGGCTCTTTTTATCCCCGTCCTGATTCCTTTTATCGTGTCGTTGTTCCAGCACTGATGCCGGCGGTGTCGCCCTACAGCTCTATGGCGATACCGGCATGGGCGTTGAAATCGCTCTCGTTGTAGTCTTCTATGGATTGTCCGTAGCCGTTCCAGATTTGCAGATAAGGCCGCAGGTTACCGGCCAGCTTCAGGAAATACACATCCAGCTGCTGCCAACCGCGGGTAAAGTCGAAGCCGTTCCTGCCGCCGCCAGGACCGCCTGAAAGCGCTATTTTCAGCGGGAAGAGCGGTATGTCCAGATTGGCTATGATCTGGAACTCAAAATTGCTGGTATAGTCTTCGATGTCGGGATTATCGAGGATGGCGACGCTGATGGGCATGCCAAAGACTTGTCCGGCCTCGAAATAGCGGAAATACTTGATGTTTCCCGCAAAGTGCATGGCAGTGCCGAAACCCAGCTGCAGCTGGGCGTACATCCGGTCCCATCCGCGCGACGTTGGTCCGTCCTGCCCGTTGGAGCGGTGTTCCCAGCCGCATTGCAGGTAGTCGAAAAGCGGTATCTTCACGTCGTTTATGAAATTATAACCCGACTCGAAGCGGAAGAAGGCCTCCGGCCGGTAGTTGAGCTCCTTGAACGGGCCGGACTCGTCGAAGAGCGCCCAAAACATCGTCTGGGTATACGCCATGTACACGCCCAGCTTCAGTTTATAAAACGGGTCATATTTAAAAGAAATATTAACCAGGACTAGATCGTTGGATTCCAGCTGGTTCCTGTTGCCCCATCCCACGACGCCGTAAATCGGCTTGTACGACGAGAATCCGGGGATGCCTGCGCCCGAACCTTCGGCCCTGTCCTGGGCGAACGACGACGCGGAACAGGCCGCAAGCAATACCAATGCGCAGAGTAGCTTCTTCATAAAACCTCCATGAGTTTATTCGAATCGTTTTTTTCCAAAGGCAGCGTGAATGAAAACGTGGAGCCTTTGCCTTTTTCGCTTTGTACGACCAGCGATCCTCCGTGCATTTCCACGAAATGCCTGCTGATGGGCAGGCCAAGGCCGGTGCCGCCCATTTCCCTGGCGTTGCTGTTATCGCCTTGCATGAATTCCTGGAAAATAAGGCCAAGGAATTCCTCGGCGATTCCCCTGCCCGTATCCTGCACCGAAACGGTCAGGAACTGCGAGCCGGGTACGATGTACGTGGATACGGTGATGCTGCCTTCGTCAGTAAATTTGGCCGCGTTCGAAATCAGGTTCAAGAGTACCTGGTGAATCCGGGTCTTGTCCATCATGATCATCGGCGGAGGTTCGGCGGCTTTGAAACTGAGGACGAGCGATTTATCCTTGATGAGCACAAGCGCCGTTTTCAGGGCATCGGCGACGAGATCGTTGATGGATGCTCTCTCCATGGACAGTACCATGCGGCCTGCCTCGATCTTGGAAATATCCAGGATGTCGTTGATGAGCTGGAGCAAGTGCCGGCCCGCGTCTTCCAGCCGGAGAAGCATTTCCGACTGCTCATCGGTAACGGACCCTTCGCTTCCAAGCCCCAGGAGATAGGCGAAATTGATGATGGCGTTGAGCGGCGTGCGCAGCTCGTGCGACATTTTAGCAAGAAAAATGGATTTCTGGCGATTGGCCTCTTCCGCCTCGGAGCGGGCGCTCTGCATGGCGGCGAACAGGCGGGCATTCTGTATGGCCACCGCTACCTCGGTACCTATGAGCGAGAAGAATTCCAGGTCACTATCGTCGTATCGGCCGGCATCGGAAAAATTCTGTATTCCCATGACTCCCATGATCTCGTTGCCTGCCATGAGCGGTACTCCCATCCAACTTTGGGAGGGGGTACCCAGGAGCGCGATACCATGGTTTTCGTGAAAGGCCATGTAATCGGCACCATTTTTTATGAGGAGCGCTTTTTTCGTCCTCAAGATATATCCGGTCAATCCGGAATGTACGCTATGGCTGAGGGAAGGTTCGCGGATTCCCTGTTCATAATTCAACGTAATATTCCATATTTCGTTGCCTGCGGTGTAGGTGGCTATATAAAAGCTCGTCGTGTCGAATATCCTGCCCATCTGGTGGTAGACGATATCCAGGAGTTGGTCCTGCTCATGGATCGAGGCCAGCGCCCGGCCTATTTCGGTAAGCGTGGACAGGCGCGCGATTCGTCGTTCCGCGTCCTCGTAGGAAAGCGCGTTTTCCAACCCGATGACCGCGAGGCTGGCCAAGCCTTCCAGGTAATTGAGGTCTTTCTGATCGAAGCACGGTTCGTCGGAATCTCGCCAGATGGCGATGATACCCAAGGATCGGCCGCGCGAAAGAAGCGGGGCGGCCATGATCTTTTCGTGTTCCTTGGTTTCGGTCGTACCGGCAACTTCTATTTTGCGAGGGTCCAGGATGGTGTTGTTTATTATCTCCGAAACGCCTTGCGCGGCGATGGAGCCTAATATGCCCTTGTTGAGTTCGGGCAGTTCTTTTTCCAGTTCCGCCGCAAAAAGCCCCGAGGCGGCTGCCGCGTGAAGGTGCGTGTCGTCTTTCCCGCGCAAATATACCGCCGCCGTCGTCCTGGTAAGGGTTTCCCGGGCTCGCTTCGCGATCCGCTTGATGACTTCGCCTGAATTCCGCGCCTCCAGCAAATCGCGGACGGTTTCGAGGAAACCAGCCATGCCCATCGAGTCCATTACGTGATCGGTGGATAGCAAGGATGAATCTACGCATTGCGGGAGTTTCTTTTGGTATTGTTCCTCGATAGGAATGGATTCCGACATATGTCTACTTTCCTGTCAGGACGCGTAATTGTCAAGCCTCGATCGCGTGTACTTTCATTGACATTTCCACAAGTGCGTACTAGGCTGGCTTTTGGTACTACCAGGATTAAGGAGATTGATGATGAAGCAAGACGACGAAGCCTTTTCGCCGATAGAGGGGCGAACGCTTAAGGATGAATTTATAGCTCGGTTCGAGTCGTTGATACTTTCCGGAAGATTCGCGCCCGGGGAATGGGTTCCCGCGGAACGGGCGCTTGCGACCATGTTTTCCGTTTCGCGGCCGGTCGTGCACGAGGGCCTTCGCGCCCTCGAGACCCGCGGCTTGGTAACGATAGAAAGTCGCAAAGGCGTCCGAGTAAACGATTACCGCAGGGAAGGTTCCATAGAAATGCTGCTCTCCATGTTCAATTTTTCCGGTGGAAAGCTGTCGCCGGGATTCTTTGACGGAATTTTGCAGATGCGCCTCCTGTTCGAGTCCGAGACTGCGCGCCTTGCGGCCCTTAACCGGACGCCCGAGCAGCTTGAAGCCCTAGAGCGCGTCATTGAACTGGAACAGGGCATGACCAAGGCCCCTGCCAAGGAAATCGCCGCGCTGGATTATGATTTTCACCTTAGGATCGCGATAGCGAGCGCCAATGAGATTTATCCGCTGCTGCTCAACAGCTTCCGTAAAATCTACAATGCCATCCTCGAGACTTTTTACTCCGACAAAGCTGTGATTTCCCAAGTTTTTTCTTATCATTCCTCGCTTGTGGAGGCGATTCGGAAAAAAGACGCGAAAAAGGCGAAAAATGAAATGATGACTATTTTGCAGTACGGCGAAAGCAATCTGCGCCGGATTCTTACCGTTTGACAGGCACCATGCGGTAAAATCCGTTTTTCGACGCCTCGATGAAAGATATTGCTTGACGCGGGAGCAAAGCTATAGTATATCGGTGGTATGCTGGTAATACCAGATTACTTGTCTGCTCTGGAGGTACTCGTGGGTAGCGAAAAAAATCGCGGCTCTCTTGCGAAAGCGACCGCCCTGCTACGGAAAAAATTCGGGAATGAAATAGAGGTTTCGGAATCCTCCGAATCCATCGTACTATCCGGGACGATGGGTACATGGCAGGAAAAAGTCGAGGCCGGCTGGACGGCCGCAGGCTACGGATACAGCTCTGTCGTCAACGATATCGCGGTTCCCGGCGTCACAGAGGAAGTTTTGTCGCCGCCGTCCGTGAACGACGGGATTCTCGAAGGCCGGTATTTTGACGCCGCGATAATCGGCGGCGGGGTAATCGGCGCTGCGATCGCCCGCGAGCTCTCGCGCTGGGATCTTTCCATCGTGCTGCTGGAAAAGGAATACGACGTGGCCGTGCACACGTCCAGCCGGAACGACGGAATGATCCACGACGGATTCGCGGCCAAGCCGGGTACCAAGAAGGCTGACTGCAACGTCCGGGGCAACCGGCTCTGGGAGCCTCTCTGCCGCGAGTTGGGCGTGGAGTTCAGCCGGCCCGGATCGCTCATTTTATTCAAGGCCGCCGCGAGTACGGCCGTGTACCCGATAATGGCCGCGCGGGCCAGGAGCAACGACGTGGATGGCTGGGAATACTGGAGCCGAAAGCGCGTGCAGGCCGAAGAGCCCAACGTCACCCCCGACCAGCACGGCGCGTTTTTCCTGCCCAGCGCGGGAGTGCTTTCTCCGTACCGGGCGACCGTTGCGCTGGCGGAAAACGCGGTGGCCAACGGGGTGGAGGCGGTGTTGAACGCCTGCGTGACCGGCATGGACGTAAGTGAAGGAAAAATAATAAGCCTGCGTACCAACCGGGGCTGCTTCAGGGCGGGAGCCGTGGTCAACGCCGCCGGGAACTGGGCAGACGTCGTGGCAGGCATGGCCGGAGACCGTTTTTTCAGCCTGCATCAGCGACGCGGTTCCGAGCTTATCCTGGATCTGAGCACAGGCTCGACGCAGAAGCATATCATGGGCATGCCCAGTCTCCTGCAGATCAAGTCCAAGACCAAGGGCGGCGGTCTGGTAAAGACCGTGGAGGGCAACATACTCGTGGGACCTACGGCCAGGGAAGCGCCGGGCCGCGAATCCTACGCAAGCACCGCCGATGAGATCCGCGAGCTCGAGAAGCATATCCGCATAAACACGAAGCTTTCGCTTTCCCAGGTAATAACCTACTTCACGGGGGTTCGACCCTGTACCTACGATGAGGATTTCATCATAGAAAGAAGCGCCAAGGTTTCCAACCTGGTGCACGCCGCGGGGATCCAGTCTCCGGGACTGGCTTCCGCGCCCGCGATCGCGCAAGACGTGGCCGCCATGGTGCTGGAAATAGCGGCGTCGTTCAGGAAGGTAAACCCTCGGCTTGCATGGAATCCCCGGAGGCAGGCGAGCCCCGAGCTCAGGCGGCTTTCCTTCGAGGATCGCGCGGCGCTCATCGCCAAAAATCCCTCCTACGGCCGCATCGTGTGCCGCTGCGAGGAAGTTTCGGAGGGCGAGCTGCGCGATTCGCTGCGCACGGTTATTCCGGTGGATTCCATGGATGGGGTAAAGCGCCGTACGAGGGCGGGGATGGGGCGGTGCCACGGCGGTTTTTGCACGCCGCGGGTCATGGAGGTCATCGCCTCCGAGAAAGGAATCTCCCTGGCCGGCGTAGAGAAGAAAGGACCGGGATCCTGTCTCTGCGTCGGGGAAACCAAAGGGGCCGTCTCATGATTGCCATGCAGGAAACCGATGTCGTGATCCTGGGAGCCGGACCCGCCGGCCTTTCGGCCGCGTGCGCCTGCGCCGATGCCGGAGCGGGGTGCCTGGTCGTGGAGCGGGAAGCCCGCATGGGCGGGATACTCAAGCAATGCATCCATGACGGATTCGGGCTCGTCAGGTATAAAGAAAAATTAACTGGGCCGGAATACGCCCTCCGGGACATGGACGCTTTCGCCAGGGCGGGCATTCCCGCGTTGACGGAGACTTTCGTCTCGAAGATCGAGCGCGACGGAAAAGGCTTTCTGCTGCACTGCGTCAACTCGGGCGGCGTGACGGCCATAAAGGCCAAGGCCGTGGTGCTTGCCACCGGCTGCCGCGAGCGCACAGACAGGCAGGTCTTCATCCACGGCGATAGGCCGGCCGGTCTCTATACGGCCGGGCTGGCGCAATATCTCGTGAACATCCAGGGCCTGCTTCCCGGCAGGAAGGCGCTCATACTCGGCTCGGGCGACATCGGCCTCATCATGGCCAGGCGCCTGACGCTTGAGGGCGTCGAGGTAGTCGGGGCTTATGAGATAAAAAATGAACCATCAGGGCTCTCGCGCAACATAAGGCAATGCCTCGAGGATTTTTCCATACCCCTGGAACTCTCGACGACCGTCACGGAAGTGCACGGGAAGCAGCGGGTGGAAGGCGTAACCATCGTGCGCGTCGACGACAGGCTCAAGCCCGTTCCGGGCACTGAGCGTGACGTCGAATGCGATACGCTCGTGCTCTCGGTGGGGCTGATCCCCGAAAACGAGCTCGCGGCGTCGCTCGGCATTCCGTTGGATCCCGCGACCCGGGGGCCCAAGGTGGACCAGAACATGCATACCCTGGTGGAAGGCGTCTTTGCGTGCGGCAACGCGGTGCACGTAAACGATCTGGTGGATTACGTCTCGGAGTCCGGCGACGTCGCCGGCAAGGCCGCGGCGGTCTATTCGCGCGGCGGCCAAAAGCCGCGGAATCTCGTTCCCGTGAAGGGAGGGCCGGGTTTCCTGACGCTGGTGCCGCAGTTCCTGGATACCGAGAGCGCCACGGTTCCGTCCATCTATTTCAGGTCCAACGCGACCATGCTCGACGGAGCGCGCGTCAAGGTTTCCGGTGACGCCGGGGAAGAGATGCTTTCGCGATCCTACACCGTCTTGAGGCCGCCGGAAATGGAACGTTTCGCGCTTCCCCGTTCGGCGGCAGCCTCCGGGGGCGTTTTTCTGTCTATCCGGCGGAAGGGGTGCAACGATGATTGAACAAAAAAATATTACATGCATCGTATGCCCCCGGGGATGCATGCTCTCGCTCTCCGTGGACGGAGATTCCGTGGTTATAAGCGGCTATGCCTGCGCAAAGGGCGAGGTCTACGGCAGGCAGGAAGCCATTGAGCCCCTGCGTTCCCTCACCACGACGGTGAGGACCCTGAATCCCGCCGTTCCGAGGCTTCCCGTCCGCACGGACGCGGAACTGCCTCTCCGGCTGCTTCTCGGCGCGATGGACGAGATAAACAAGATAACGGTAGACAGGGCGGTGCGGCGGGGCGAAGTGCTCCTGGGCAATCTTCTGGGTCTCGGCGTCAACGTGATAAGCTGCGGCGACCTGGACGGATCGGGGCGTAAAGACAATGAGTGACAAAATATTATCGATCGATTGCGGGACGCAGAGCCTCCGTGCCTTGGTCTTCGACGCCAGGGGTACTCTCGCGGCCAGGAAAAAAATCGAGTACAATCCGTATTTCAGCGCCAAGCCGGGATGGGCCGAGCAGGATCCCGAGATTTGGTGGAGCGCGCTCGCGCAGTCCGTGCGAGAACTGCTCGCCGAGGATGCCCGCGTGTTCGACGGACTCGCAGGCGTCGCGATAACTGCCCAGCGGGATTCCATGGTATGCGTAGGCAGGGATGGCAAGGCTGTGAGGCCGGCGATCCTGTGGCTAGATTCCAGGAAGGCGCTGGCCACCTATGTGCCCTCTTTTTTCCTGCGCATGGGCCTCGAGGCCATAGGCATGGAGGAAGCCATGCTGAAGACCCAGGAAGCCGGGAAGTGCAATTGGCTCATGCAGCATGACAAGGCCTCATGGGACGCCACCTGGAAGTACATGCAGGTATCAGGCTTCCTCAATGCCCGGCTTACGGGCGAGTTCGCGGATTCCGTCGCCTCGCAGATAGGGCATATGCCTTTTGACTACCGCAGGCAGGATTGGGCTTCCCCGGGGAACCTGAACAGCAGGATGTTCCCCGTGGAGGCCGCCAAGCTTCCTCGCCTCGTGCGTCCGGGCGACATAATCGGGCAGATCAGCGCCGAGGCATCGTCGAGTACGGGGATTCCCGCCGGCCTCCCCGTAATCGCGGCGGGCAGTGACAAAGGATGCGAGACCATAGGGATGGGCGTCGTGGACGGCAGCATGGCCAGCCTGTCTTTCGGCACGACCGCCACGATCCAGACCACGAGCACCCGCTACATGGAGCCGCTTCGGTTCATGCCCGCGTATCCCGCTCCCATTCCGGGCTGCTACAATCCCGAGGTGGAGATATTCAGGGGTTATTGGATGATAACCTGGTTTAAAAACCAGTTCGCCTGGAAAGAGGTGACCGAAGCCGCCGCCCTCGGGATAGCGCCCGAGGCGATGCTCAATCGGCTCCTCGAGGCAACCCCCGCGGGCTGCCACGGCCTCGTGATGCAGCCTTACTGGACGGCCGGGCTCAAGAGTCCCGCCGCCAAAGGCGCCCTCATAGGATTTGGGGACGTACACGAGCGGGGCCATCTTTACCGGGCCATCATCGAGGGATTGGGGTACGGGCTCAAGGACGGCCTGGAGAGCATCGAGCGCGTTTCACGGGTAAAGGTAAAGACCTTGGCCGTGTCCGGCGGCGCCAGCCAAAGCGACCGGATATGCCAAATATCCTCTGATATATTTAATTTACCTCTGGTGCGCGGCCTCACCTACGAGACGAGCGGCCTGGGAGCGGCGATGTGCGGCTGCGCCGGTCTTGGCTGGTATCCCGACGTAATGAACGCCGCGAAGGCCATGTCCGGCAGGTCCACGGCCTTCGAGCCTGATGGCCGAAACGCGGCCCTGTACGGCGAGCTTTACTCGCGGGTATACAAAAAAATGTACAAGGCTCTCGCGCCGCTATACGAAGAGATACGGACTATCTGCAACTATCCGGCCAGACCGGGAAACCAAGGAGAAGACGATGGCGAATAAAAATGAATTTACACCCGACTGGTTCGAGGGAGAGCTTCCGCCGAAAAGCTTTCGCTCCATACTGAAATGGGGTGATCCAAAGGAATTCAAGCATCCCAACAGGAAGCTGTACGCACTCATGAAAAAAACATTCCACCTTGACGACGCTTGGTTCGGGCAAAAAAGGAACCTTGGTCTCGAGCCGGTCCCCGAGGATATCCCCCGCAAATTGGCTAACGAGCACGTCCAGGCGCTGTCGGCTATCGTAGGTCAGGAAAACGCCCATGTGGATTCCTATAATCGCATGAAGGTCGCCTATGGCAAAACAATGATCGACTTGATGCGCCTGCGCTACGGGATCACCGAAAACGCGCCTGATCTCGTGTTATGGCCCAGGAACAGGATGGACCTGCGAGCCATCGTCGATTATTGCGAGAAATATTCGATACCGGTAAATATCTATGGCGGCGGATCGTCGGTCTCGCGCGGCGTGGAGGCGGTAAAGGGCGGCGTGTCGCTGGATATGCGCGTGCACCTGAAACGGCTACTGTCATTCGACGAGCGTAATCAAACTATAACCGTCGAGGCGGGGATGAGCGGCCCTGAGCTCGAGCGCGTGCTGCGCGACGCCCCCAACGCGCTCCAGGCGACCAGGGCCTATACCTGCGGGCACCTTCCCCAGAGCTTCGAGTATTCTGTGGTGGGAGGCTGGACCGTAACCCGCGGCGCCGGCCAGAATTCAACCTATTACGGCAAGATCGAGGATATCGTGATAGCCCAGGATTACGTCTGCCCCTGCGGGCGGGATATCGTAACGCAAAATTTCCCTGCCGCCGCGAATGGACCGGACGTGGACCAGATCATGATGGGCAGCGAGGGAACTTTCGGAATCCTGTATTGCGTCACCCTCAAACTACGCAAATACATGCCGGAGAACACGCGGCGATTTTCCTTTATCTTCAAGGATTGGGAAAGCGGTAAAAACGCCGCGCGCGAGATCATGCAAGGCGAGTTCGGGTTTCCCAGCGTGTTTCGCCTGTCCGACCCCGAGGAATCGGATGTTGCCATGAAGCTGTACGGCGTTGACGGGACAATTCTCGATACCTTCATGACGGCGCGCGGCTATAAACCCGGCGAACGCTGCCTGATGCTCGGTACTGCCGACGGGGAGGCAGGATTCAGCAGGCACGTCAAAGCCATGGTTAAGAAAATATGCAGCCGTCATGGCGGAATGTACACGACGGGTTTCGTCCAGAAATCCTGGGAACACGGACGGTTCCGCGACCCCTACATGCGCGAGGATTTGCAGGACTACGGCATCATGATAGATACGCTCGAATGCACGGTCAACTGGACGAATCTTGAGGAAGTCCATACTGGCGTAAGGGAATTTTGCCATTCCCGCCCGGATACGATTTGCATGACCCATATGTCACATTTTTATCCGCAGGGCTGCAACCTGTATTTCATATTCATCGCCAAGATGGACAAGCTCGATGAATATCTCGCGTATCAAAGCGGTATTTTAGACAGCATCCAGAAATTCGGCGCCACCATGAGCCATCATCACGGCATCGGCAAAGCCTTTGCCCCGTGGCTCGAAGGCGATGTGGGAACCGAAATCATGAACCTCTTCCGCGCCATAAAAACCCATTTTGATCCCAAAGGCATCCTCAATCCCGGCGGCACGCTGGGTTTAGATTTGCCGGATGCCGTTAAACGCTTTATGAAAAAATAACAACATCGCCGGGATTGAGGGCGCGCAAGGACGCGCGCCCCTGCAAAAGCCCTAAGCTGAAGGCTTGGGGACGCATTCGATGCGCTCAATCCCGGCGGCACGCTGGGTTTAGATTTGCCGGATGCCGTTAAACGCTTTATGAAAAAATAACAACATCGCCGGGATTGAGGGCGCGCAAGGACGCGCGCCCCTGCAAAAGCCCTAAGCTGAAGGCTTGGGGACGCATTCGATGCGCTCAATCCCGGCGGCACGCTGGGGCTCGATTTGCCGGATGGCGTTAAACGCTTTATGAAGAAATAACAACATCGCCGGGATTGAAGGCGCGCAAGGACGCGCGCCCCGGCAAAAACCCCAAACTCGCGCTTGGGGAGGTAACGGATGCCGCGCTAGTGCGCTTCGGTAAAGCCCCAAGCCTAAAGCTTGGGGACGTATCTGATACCGCGCTAATGCGCTTCGGTAAAGCCCCAAGCCTAAAGCTTGGGGACGTATCTGATACCGCGCTAATGCGCGGTATCAGATACGATGAACCCTCCGATTTTCGAGTCGAGGGCGTCGGATATTTTCTTGTTGCTCTCCGCTTCCTTGAAAACCATACCTACGATCCGCGTCAGGGATTGCGTGGAGCCTGATTGTTCCTGTATGGCTTCTTCGATGGACTGGGCGGATCGCACGATATCGGCGATCGCGGCCTGTACGTCGGAGGATTGTTCGCGCTGGTCGGTGGACAGGCTCTTGATGCGGAGCGTCGCCTCGGTGAGAGACTTGACCGAGTCCAGTATCTCCTGCGCCCCGAGGCTTTGCTCGGCCATGGAGTGGGCGATGTTCTGCACGAGTTCGCTGGCGTCTTTTACCCCGGATGCTATATTCCTGAAAGCGTCGCCGGCCCGTCCCGCCTGCTGAACGCCGTCGCTGATCTTCGTGTTCATTATCTTGACGAGGCCGATGATCTCCCGTGTGCTCCGCGCGCTCGTTTCGGCTAAATTGCGAACTTCGTCGGCTACGACCGAAAAGCCCTTCCCGGCCTCTCCCGCATGCGCAGCCTCGATGGCGGCGTTCATGGCCAGAAGATTCGTCTGGCTGGCTATTTTTGAGATCGCTCCGATTATCGTACCCACCGACGCGGATGCGGTCTGTATTTCCGACATTCCGTGGAGGGTATCCTGAACTACCTTATGCCCCGAATCGGAGAGCCCGGTCAGCGAGAGCGTCAGTTCTCCCGCTTTCTCCGCGATGTGGGTGACGCTTGCTATATTGGCTACCATTTCCTCGATGCTCGCGGAGCTTTCTTCCACGAAACTCGCCTGCGTTGCCACTTCATTGGTAATCGTCTGTATGGACTCGGTCATTTTTTCGATGACGCCCTGGCTGCTGGATACGGATTTTCCCTGGGCGTCGACGGATTCCTTGACGCGGGTGTTCGCCTCGCTGAAGGAATGAAGCGACTGCTCCGCGTTCTGCGCGAGCTGGTCGAGCGAATGTGAAGATTCTATCACAGAACTTGAAAGATGCTTTACCGATCCTATGACTTCCTGGAACGATCCCATGACGCCGTTGAACGCGGAGGTGAGAACTCCCATCTCGTCGTTGAAGCCGATCGCCGCGCGCGCCGTGAGGTTGGAATTGCCTTCTTTGAGCTCCCGCATGCGGGTGGAAAGTATATCCAGCTGGCCTACGAGGAATTTTACCGTCCAGGTGGTGGCCATCGCGCCCCAGGCGAGCAGGGCGAGGGTCAGGATACCCAGATGGCTGATGACGCGAGCCTCGGCTTTTTTGTAGGAGCTCGTGTTCAGCGCCTGGGTTGGCGCGGATGCCGCGGATTCGGGCGATGCGGCTTCCGAATCGCCGGAGGCCGCGCTGACGGCGTCTGCGGCCGAAGCTGTAGTCGTCATCACCCAGCGGGCGTACTCGCGGTATATGCCGATTCCCCCGATTCCCATGGAAACCGCGGACAGCAGGATGGATGCCATGACCGAAACGAGGATGCGCGTCACGATCGGCATGTCTTTTTTCATCGCGGCTATATCGGTGAGGTGGAGTTTGCGGCGTTCGGGAAGCAGCTTGATTTCCATGCGGGCTATCTGCTGCGGCGCGCACGACAAACCGATGGCGAAGCTGAGCAGGAATGAAAGGATGTTTATCGTGGCATCCTGCTCCTGCTTGAGGATGAACGTGCGTATCGCGATTTGGGCGAGAGGGCCGACCATGAACGCCACCACGTCGAGAATGATGATGGTGCGCATGAGGCTTGAAAAAGTGTCCCGGACTTTCATCCGGCGTTCCAGCGAAACTGTTTGGCCTTCGTCGAGGGCTCGAATGACTTTTTGCGGCTCCGTCAGGCTGAACCAGAATATCAGGAAAATCGTAAGACCTAAGACGATTACGATCGGTATAAGGAGGCGAAGAAGCGGAATTACCTGATTCATGTCGCGGTGAAGGTAAAAACCGAGTATGAGCACCATGATCGCCGCACCGATAGTCGCTATCAAGGTAACGTCCAGGGAGATGGCCGTTCGGAAATTCGTTTTCTTCATAGAGTGTCCTTTTCTCGGCGATTTCTTAAAATCCAAGACAAAGTATGAAGAGTTGGACGTTGGCTGTCAAATTTCCAGGATCTGTTCCCGCTGATGAGCTTTGGAAAGATTCCAAGCCTCAATCTTCGAGCTTGAGACGTTTAAGCCTGCTTTTTTCCTGACCTTTGGCCAGAAGGATGGAAAGCTCGAAAAGCGCGACCATGGGCACTCCCAGCAGGATTTGCGAGACTACGTCGGGAGGAGTCAGGATGGCGGCGGCGATGAATATGAGGAGCACCGATATTCCTCGTACTTTGGCGAGTCCCGTTCCCGTTACGATGCCGAGGGCGGCTAGAATGGAAACGACTATGGGCAACTCGAAGGCAACACCGAAGGACAATACCATGGAGCCGATGAAGCTGATGTATTCCGAAAACGAGAACATGGCCTTGACTGCCTCATTCTGGTATTGAAGGAAGAATCGGAGGCTAAACGGCATTATGACGAAAAACGAAAAAGCCGCGCCCGTTACAAAAAATATCGCACCGAAGAATATACCGAAAACAAGCGAGACCCGTTCTTTTTTTTCGAGGCCGGGGCGCATGAAGAGCCATATCTGGCATAATATTACGGGTGACGCGACGATGACCCCGCCGATAAGGGCTATTTTCATGTAGGACATGAAGAGTTCAGGCGGGGACAAGTACACGAATTGCATGCCCTCTACGGGTTGCATGATAAATTTCGCTACGGGTTCCACAAAGAAAAAACAGGCGATCATTCCCGCCAATAGGGCGGCGGATGATATCAGCAGGCGCTTCCGGAGTTCACCAAGATGCTCCCAGAATGTCATGTTCGTATCTTTCATTGGTCAGGCAGTTCCGTTCATGGGCGTGCCGCCCGGGAAAATCCGGTTCCCTCAGGCGGCCTCTCGCCGTTCGCTTGCCGAAGCCGTCAAGCCTTTTTTTTAGCGCTTTCTATTTTGGGCTCTTCCGGAGTCGAAGCTGCGGAAACCGCTTCTTCGAGATCGTCGCTGACCTTGCTCGAGTGCTTCTTGAATTCCCTGATGGCGTTGCCGATGGCTTTGCCGATTTCGGGTAATTTTTTAGGTCCGAAGATTACGATCGCGATTACGAGGATGAGGATGAGTTCCATCGGTCCAATTCGTCCGAACATATTGATTCCTTTCCGGGTACCCGTTTCAAGGGGGAACCCTGCTTGTAGATTATTGCCGGATTCTTTCCGGATTGGTATATACGTGTGGATTATCGTCGCCTATGCGGCCGACTATGGTTACTCCGGCCTTGAGAGCTATCTCGTAGGCCGTGGTGGTCGGGATGCTTCGCGACACAACGACCGGCACCTGCGCGGCCACCGCCTTGAGTATCATGTCCGCTGCGATCCTGCCGCTCGTGAGTATGCAGCCTTGAGAAAAATCGGCTCGGTCGACGAAAGCCCGGCCGATGACTTTGTCTACGGCGTTATGCCTGCCCACATCTTCCCTGACCGCGAAGTAGGAAGCGCCTTCAGGGAGGGCTGTCATGGAAAGTTCAGCGGCCGGGCCTGTCGGGAGGCGTGCGCCAGAAGGCAACGCCAAAGCGGCGCAGTGCATGCCCCCGGTTTCCCGGTAGATTACGGCCGCTTTAAACATGGCTCTAGACCAGGTTTTAAGGGTTTCCATGGATATGGCGAATCCCGGCGGAACCGTACCGAGGGATGCAGCATCGGAAACGACGGAACTGGAGCCGCAGCCGGAAGCGATGACTTGGCCAAGGCCGAATCGGTCCTGCCCTATGGCGCCTGGAGCGACCACCGTCACCATCTTTAGATCGACGCACGCTCCCGTGGTAAGGATGAGCGATGCGTCGGTCAGCATGCCGCGTGTAAACAGGTGGCCGGTAGCGAGATCGTCCAGGTTTGCGGGCGTGCACATGAGCACGGCGATGCGTTGGCCGTTGGCTATCAATTCTATGGGCGTTTCCTGCGCGAGCGGAAGTGAGTCTGTCATGGATTTTCCTTTTGTCCGACTTCCGCCCATTCGGCGAGACCCGCGGCATGGGGCTCCGTAAGATACGTAATGCTATAGAGGTAGAGCGCGCCGTTCGAGGCACTGGTCTTCTGTATATCGCTATATTCGCCTTTTGACGCAAGGGCGATCAGCGCTGCCTCAATTTCCGCCGGGCTCATGGAAAACGGTGCGTCGGCAAAAGTATCGATGGGCGTCGGCCTCGGATAGGTCTTGGATTCGTCGCGGGTAGTTTCCGCGATAAGCCGCACCGGATCGCGCTCGGCAAGTCTGAAAAGATGCCTGGCGTATTGCTCCGTTATGGACTGCTCGCTGAAATAATAGCGCTCGGTTTTGCTGCTCATCATTTTAATATCGTCGTCCGCATCGGTTTCGAGGATGGTTATAGGATCGATGCCGGCCGGAACCAGCGTCGCCAGGCTTTTTGCCGGACTCAGTTTCGTTTCCGCTGAATCGGCGCGAATCTTTTCCATCAATGCCAGGACGAATCCAGTACTCTCAGCCATTGTTTCTCCAGAGGGTTGCAGTATATCGAATATTGTATGCAGAGGCGAGGCCTCGGGAAGGAAGCGGGCGCGACTTTTTCAAGCGCGCCCGCCGTCATTCTTGGATTATGCGGGGAGGAGTCCTTTGTCGCCGAGTTCCTTGGCTACGTCGGCCATGCCGAGCGCTTCCAGGGTTGCCTTCGTCGGCGCTCCGGTTTTTTCGTCCCAACCGAATTGCTTGTAGACCATGGTTCGTCCGAGTTCAAGGTCCGCTTTTTCCATCTGGATGGTACCAGGGGTAAACTGCGGCTTGTCTTTGTCTGCCTTGGTGATCCACTCGTTGGTGTTATCGTGCAGATGGCGCATGTCGGTCGTTCCCATGCCGCGCACGGTCAACGCGCGCATCAGCGTGACGACGCGCTCGCCGTCGCGGTCCAGTTCGGCCTCGGTCTTGGGAATGCCCGTAACCAGGGAGAAGAACTTGGCCTCGAGGCCGGTGTCGCCGCGATATTTGCGCGACTTGAGCGGGCTGACGGACATCGGCCACATCCAATTGCAGAGGGTGAGCGAGTCGTGCAGCCTTCCGCGAACCATGGCCCACTTTACGAAACGGGCCTTGTACTCGTTCATCGGCTTGTAGTCCATGGGAGCGTCGAGCGCATCGGGCGAACCGAAAATCTCGCCGGCGATTTCTTTCTGGAGCGCGATGGGGAGCTTGGAGCCGATGAAGTTCATGTGGCTGTGGTTCTGCGAGTCCCTGTTCGTAAAACAGGAGATGAGCGCGCCGACCTGCGCACCGGCCTCGTTGGAGTGGTGCACCGGGTAACCGCCGCGGGTCCACAGCTTATTGTTCTTGTCGTTCCAGTATTCGTCGCCAAGGCCCCAGCGTTTTGCGATCCAGGCAGAGCCGTCGGCGATGTGCGAAATCTCGCCCTTTTTATGCGCCACGCGGGTGTAAAAATCTATAAGGAAGTTTGCGTCGCCGGCTACGAGCTTGTCCCAGGGAATGGACGCGTATTCTTCCGCGGGGAGGACGCGCTTGAACACGCCCGTCTCGTAGAAATACTTTACGTCGCGGCCTATCTGGCCGTAGTTGCACCATACGCCGAGGTCGTCCGTGAGGGTGGTTCCTATGGCGTTGCCGACTATCGAGGAATCGGCGCCGTGGCCGTCGAAATTCTTGATGCCGTTGTACATGACGCCGCGCGGGCCGGACCAGCCGACGCAGGTGTTGGACACGAAGGGATCCATGCCGTACTGTTCAAGCTGCGGAACCTTGAGCTGCGAATGGCAGCGGATGGGGCAGTGCGCGCAGCCGCCCATGCGGACGGTGTATTTTTCGGCGCCGGCGCCGAGGTCGAAAATGGCTTTCTGGGTGCGCTTGCCGACCGACTGCATGTCGGCTGGGTTACACTCGCCGGTTTCCACCGGAGGATTGGCCGCACCCCAATACAGGCCAGGTCGGCCTGTCCAGCGCGAGCCCTTGTCGTTATATTCCGCCCACGGAAGCGGCACGGTCGGAACCACCATCTGGTTGTTGGCGCCGATGATGCTCATCATGTACTTGTCCAGGTCCATGAGTTCCTGGGGTTTCGCGGCGATCTTTACGGAGCCTGTGCCTTTGATGGCGATGGCCTTGAGGTTCTTGGAACCGAGGATTCCTCCATGGCCGCCCGCGGAGTGCGAGGTGCCGGTGCGTATGACCGACATGTTGAGCTGGTTTTCGCCGGCGGGGCCGATCGCGGCTATCTGGGCTTCTTTTCCCATCTGGCTCGAGATCATCGCCATCGTGTCGAAAATTCCCTTGCCCCAGACCCATCGTGCATCCTCGATCTTGACTTTGTCGTCCTCGATGCGGAGCCACACGGGCTTGGCGCTTTTGCCCTGGACTACGATCATGTCGTATCCGGCGTATTTCATCTCCACGGAGAAATAACCGCCCATGTGCGAGCTGCCGACGCCGTTGTGAGCGCTGGTGGGCAGGAGGCTGGTGATGGTCGTCCTGCCTGAGCAGGGAACGCCAGAGCCGCAGAGGGGGCCGGCTCCGAAGCTTATCCTGTTTTCCGGCGCATAGGGTTCCGTACCTGCGGGAACTTCATCCCACATGATCTTGTAGCCGATTCCCTCGCCGCCGATGTAGTCTTTGTACTTGGCGGTATCATCGGTCCAAATCTTTCCCGTCGTAAGGTCGACGCGGAGGATTTTACCGGTATATCCATAGCTTGCTGACATGCTTTATTCTCCTCTTAGCTTTCGGTCGCGCCGCTGACGGCATCGGCTCCGAAGAGCAAGGCCTCGGCTTCTTTCCACGGGTAGAACTTGATCGCGCCGGTGGGGCAGTTCTTCACGCAGTTGGGGTCGCCGCCGCAGAGGAGGCATTTGGTGGATGTTTCGGTTTCGGGGTCGACGGTCGCGATGCCCCAGGGGCAGGATCGCTGGCAGATGCCGCAGCCGATGCACTTGCGCGCATTGACGACGCGGGCTCCGGTTTTCTTGTCCGCGGAAATGGCGCCTTCGGGGCAATTGATGCCGCAGGCGGGTTCGGAACATTGCCTGCAGGTTTGACCGACGATGCGGAAATTTCCCTGCTGACCATCCGCTACCTGATAGTTGGCCGAGACTCCGTCTACGCCGTAGTTGAGGTTTCGCGATACTTTGATGCGGGAAATGTAAGCGGATGCCTTGCCGTCGTTGCGGACGGTACAGGCAGGCTCGCAGCGCCTGCAGCCGACGCACAGGCGCGGCTCGTGAACGATGGCGCCTGATGAAGTGGCCCATACTTTTACTTTTCTGCCGTCTCGCGTGTCGAAACTGACGCATCCCAACGCCGCTGCCGCAAAGGCACCGGTAAGGCCCATTCCGGCCAATCGTAAGAATTCGCGCCTCGACGACGTGGACCGCTTCGACTCCCCGTCAGGGGTGGTTTCAGTCGTATCCATGATCGAACCTCCATGCGAAAAATTTCGCAAGGTTTAAATGGTGCGAACTCCTTTCCGATGCCCGAAATACGAGCGGGAGGCCGGGGACGTTTCCGTCCGGACCCTTAGACCCGCTGCGCGAGGCAGAAGATCAAAGACCGGGGGACATAATCGATGCAACGCAGCGACCGTAGACCGTACCGGTTCGGAGTCATGTAAAAGAACAGAGTGGCTTTCGCCGGATTCACAGTAAGTGTTATAAGCGCATTTTTTGAATCCGTCAATGCTTATTGATAATATTTATCAATAAGGAATTTTAAAAATATTAGCTTCTCTCTGAGATTCTTTTGACAATTGTTTGCTTGAAATGCATTTAACTGTAGAGCTTCCATGTGGTGGAGAATTTCGAGTTTTTTATTATTTTAGAAAAGTGGTGATTTATGAATTGGCTAAACTTTAAGAGTTACAGCTACTTGGTTTCATACGCCGCGCTATTTTTTTGCATAGCTGAATCGAGGGCGGCATTGATTAGTTCCACGCCGTAATGGCCGATAAAACGCAGCGAACGCTCCACGGCTTCAAAAGGTATGCAGTAGAGCGTTGGTTCCATGCCGGTGTATTCCTGCGAAAATTGGTCGAAATCATAAAAAAACCTGGTGCCATAGCTGAACCCGAAATTGCCGTTCGGAACGTAGGCCTCCTTCATGTTTCCGATGAGGCCGTAGCCGCCCGTATTGGCGCCGATGGCCAACGAGCGGGTAATCGAGACAACTTCGTTTGCGAACATTTCCCCGGAAGAAGCGACTTCTCCGTCGATGAGCACCAGTTTCAATGCCGGATGTTCGGGTTTTGGACAAAGCCAGGTCGATTCTTTCCTGGCCAGTCTCGCGAGTCGATCGTCGATATCGGGAAAAAGCTCCGTGGCCGGATCGCCGAATTCCTTGTCCCATGCGAATGCCGACCCTCTTGCATGGTCGTTGCCCAGGTTCAGGTAGTTTGAAAACCATTCTGAACCGGCGCTTGAATCGCCTCCGACGTTACCGCGAAGGTCGAATATTACCGCAGGATACTTCCGCATCGCGGTCGCGGTTTCCAGGAATTTCGCATCCAGGGATTCATACTCGATGCATTCCGGGTAGTGGAAGATTCCGCTGCCTTCCTTTTCTTCGAAGGAGTAGGCAGGAGAGGATTTGGCTCGTGCGAGCTTTCTGAAGGCTATCGACTTCGTGGTGAGCGTGCGCGGAAAAGCCATGGTACGTAGCGAAACTGAATAATCAGTATCCTTTTCGTAAGTCAAGGCTGGGAGCACGGCAAACCAGGCTATCGACCCGTCTTCGGCAAGTCCAGGTTTGAGGTGAGAGACGAACCATTCGTTTTCCGGAGTTTTTTCCAATATGCAAGGCTTTGCGCCTTTATCTTTGCCCGGGTAAACGAGCCAGCTACCATCGCTGGAGGGGATGCAGGGAAGTTCCGTTGCCATCCATGGTACCAGATCGAGCCATGCTCTGCCGGTAAATGTGAAATGCCTGTCCTTTACGAATTCCAGTACCCCGGACAGGCAGGTTCCGAAATTTGACTTGGTCATTTCTTCGGTGCCAGAGCTCAGAATTTCTGCAATTTCGCCAAAGGCGGTATCCCAGCGCGCGTCTCCGCCGAAGTAGCCGTAGCCCGGATAATCCGAGCGGAGCGTATCAAACATGAATGCGGCGTTGGCGAGAAACTTACGGTTGGATTCGTTCCCGAATTTCATGGGCGGCACTTTGTCCGCGAAACGTGACGCATCGCCATCGAATGGCGCGAAGGCCGCTGAAAAGGGGGTGCGCTCTTTTTGCCCGAAAGTAAGGGTAAGAACGGATTGGGGAGAGGCGTCGAGCGCTTTTTGCAGAATTTCCGCGTCGTTCAAGGGAGTAGGATCGGCTATGGAGCCAGAGCAGGAAACGGCGCTGAATACCATCGCGCCTAAAAAGAAAAATATCGGCAAGCGGATCGAATGCATGATGAACTCCAAATAGTTATTGTATATAAACATTGTGGCGAAGCCTTGGGTTAATCTCAAGCGGCTGCCGGTAAGCCTGACCACATTAATATTCCGTCTCGATACGGTTACGATGATCCAAGGTCAAGGTCAAGGTAGAGTTTTCCCCTATAGAGAGCACCGAGCGCTGTCTCCAGAAAAGAGCAGAAGTTTACCTGGAATACTGCCAGTTCCTTGTTTTCCTGCAATAAACGCGCAACCGACTCCGGAGGAAACGCCAGTTGGGCGGACCCGACGATAAGCGCATACGATTCCATCATGAACTGCAGGCCAAGCCCTGTAAGCTTTTTATAACGTCTTTCCAAGTCCAGGGCGGCGCGTTGGGCAAAATCCAGCATCCACAGCTTGAATGAAAGAAGGCCTTCCCGGCCCAACCCCGGTTCGATATTCGCATGAAGGCTTGCGAATAAGCTGAGGAGCAGGTTTCTGTCTTTTAATGAATTCGCAATGTCAGTTCCGGGATTCGGCGAAGCGGGCGCTGTACGGAATGCATCCCACCACAATTCGGCCTCATCCATGAAAATTGACGCGAAAAGCGCCTGCTTTGTTGGAAAGTACAGGTAGAGGGTACCCTTTACCAGGTTCAGTTCCTTTGCAAGGTCAACGAGACGTATGTCCTCAAAGCTTTTTGTCTGTAAGGATATGCGCGCTTGCTCGAGGATTTCCATTCGCCTGGTATCTTTTTTCAGTTGTGTTGAGGCCCGTTTCATAAATGACCCTGGGTTATTACTGTTGACTTGTTCATGTAGGTTCAGTATAATCTGACTCAAGGTCATTTACAAGGAGTAGGTATGAAAGTCAGTTTAAAGGGGAAATGGGCACTTGTCACGGGAGCTTCCTCCGGCATCGGTTTCGAGATGGCGAAGGATCTGGCGGGAAAGGGCATGAACCTTATCCTGGTAGCCAGGCGGGAAGCTGAGCTCAAGGCGCTCTCTCTGGATCTCGCAGCTCGATTTGGCGTCTGCTCCGAATATATGGTCTCGGACCTTGCCAAACTCGGTGAGCCCGAGCTCCTGTACGAGGCCGTGTTAAAAAAAAATATTAACGTGTCCGTATTGGTGAACAACGCCGGTTTCGGCGCGCATGGAGAGTTTGACGATATCGGCGCTGATGTCGAACGAGACATGCTGACCCTCAACATCGACTCCCTCGCGAGGCTGACGCGGCTGTTTGCCGGTTCGATGCGGCAGGCCGGTTTCGGGCGCCTGCTATTCACCTCATCCATCGGGGCATTTATGCCGTCTCCCAGCTATGCTACATATTGCGCCACGAAATCTTTTGTCTTGAGCTACGCGCTCGCCATTCGGGAGGAGCTTCGCGGAACGGGGATTACGGTCAGCGTGTTGTATCCCGGCGTCACTGAAACGGCGTTTCATAAAGTCGCCGGCCATGAAACCGCCGCTAATGCATTTAAACGGCATACGGCGATGGATGCGGAAACGGTGGCCAAGGCAGGCGTGCACGGCATGATCCGCGGAACGGCGGAAATAATTCCAGGCTTGCTCAATAAAATAATGATATTCATGACTCGGTTTCTTTCGCGCCCGGCCTTGGCGGAAATGTCGGCTCGATTGATGAAATAAGCAGACAAGCAACTTGAACGTAACGTGCGACTTGACTCCGGGCTACGCGGAAACTATTATGATGGAATGAGGAAATTATTACTGCTCGCGTTTGCCATGGTCGTCGTATCGGGGATTTTCAGCCAGGAATTGGACGAGCTCAGGATAGGCATGCCTGTGTCGGACGCTGTCTCGGTTTTTACGCGCTTTCGATCATGCGAAAATGCCGTTCTTCTCGAAACCCCCGGCAAATTGGCATGGAAAGCGACGATGTTCGGGCGGGAAACGAGTATTAAGCTCGGTATCCTTGACGGGACGGTTGCCTCCCTTTTATTTGAGTTTTTTCTTGAGCCCGACGACTCCGGTGACGCCTTGCTCAAGATGCTGGAAGCAGGCGAGACGGAGTCGTTCGGACAACCATCCATACGGATTAACGACCACGTGTCCTGGAGTTCCGGGGGCGTATCCGCATCTCTGCGGCGCACAGTCGACGATTCGTCCCGCTTGATCCTGCTGTTTCGGACCATCCCCTGATTTACGATCCACGTCTCCTCCGCCCCAAGTAAAAACCGCCCCCTTCAGGGCGGCGTATTGTTTTTCCCTGGAATCTCCTTCGGCTACCGAAGACGGAATTACGATACGGCGATTCCGCATCGAGGTCAAGGATAATCGGGAACCATTAGTTTTAAGGATTGACTCCCGGCTCTTGCGAAATCGGCAGCCGATAAAGCAATGGGCCCTTTGATTTATCTGGTCAGGTCGGCAGAAGCGTGATATTTTATTTTAATAAAGCCGCTTGGCGGCTGTCGACGGGATTCAGGGGAGGGGACAATGGGAAAAACGCCGTTACGAGGAGCGGGGCGCTGGCAGGTGTTGCTGTTCGCCGCCATTTTATGTTCTTCTTGCCGCAATCTCCTGGCGCCGCAAGCCCTGGATGCCCCGACCGGGCTCGTCGCGACTCATTCGAGTTCGGCGGACGCCATCGAACTTTCCTGGAAGACCGCGACGGGAGCTTCATCGTACAGAGTGTATCGCGCCGAAAGCTATGACTTGGATGCGGATTTCCTGCAGATCGCCGAGCTTAAGCAGACTGCCTACTCGGATTCATCAGTTCCCGTCGATACCAACTACTGGTACAAGGTAAGCGCCCTCGATTCTTCGGGGAAAGAGAGTTCGTTTACGCCGACAGCGTACGGTTCGAGGCGGGGAACGGGCGGAGCCGTCGCCATTCCCTATGCCGTCAAAGCCACGAAGGGCGAGTACGGCACCATAACCATCAGCTGGAAAGTCGACGTCCCGGTCACGAAGGCGATTATTTTTTACGGCAGGAACTCCGACGGCAGCGACATGGTCAAGTTCGAGGAAATTCCGGGAGACGGCTATGTCTGGAAGGACGAAGCGCTGTGGCCTGGTTACGTCGGCAGCCTGGACGGCGTTATTTTTTATTTCTGGGTCAAGGCAGTTTCCCCGACGGCCCCGGGGATTACCAGCGCGTTGAGCCTCCCGGACACGGGATTTTCCTTCGGCGGCGAAGGTTCGAAGCCTACGGGACTCGTGGCCACTCTCGACCTTGCAAGGAAGGTTTCCCTGAGCTGGAACGCGGTGCCCCGTGTCTCTCAGTACATAGTGCGCAGAAGCGAATTCATCGGCGGGCCGGATCACCTGGGCCTCGAAGTCTACCACGCCAAAACTACCATAGACGATCCCACGGCCGTTCCCGGGAAACGCTACTATTACAGCGTCTGTTCCCAGGCAACGACCGATAATCCCCTGCGGCCTTTGCTTACCTCCTCTCCCTCGGAGGCCGCCATGGGGTCGGCACAGACCATCGGCTCCGTTCCGGCTCCTTTGAATTTTACAGCCGCGAGGAAAAGCCGCTTTGCCGTAAGCCTGGCCTGGTCGCCCGCGGCGGATGTCACGGGATATCGGATTTACCGCTCCGATTCGATCGACGGCATCTATAATTTCATAATGCCCGATTCCTTAGGAACGACCGACGCCGCCTATACGGATATCGGCCTGACACCGGGGGCCGAATATTTTTACCGCGTCGCATCCTACAAAATGGAAGCATTCGATTTTGGAACGCATCCCAACGAAGGCGATTGGACCGATGCCCTGGCGGTGACTACGCCGCTGACCACGAGCATCGATACTCCCGCCGCTCCTTCGGCCGCCACAGGTTCCGCCCCGACCACGAGTTTGAGCCTCTCGTGGACCGCGCCGGCGAGCTGCAACGCGACGGGTTACCGAATCTATCGCTCCGGGAGCGCGAGCGGACCGTTCGTTACCGTCGGCGAAACCGTCGCACTTGCCTATGAAGACGGGGACCTTGATCCCGACACGCGATATTATTACGAGATCAGCGCATACAATGCGGATGACGAAAGCGACAGGAGCCTCGCGGCTTCCGGCTTGACCGATCCGCTCGTCCCCGCGGTGCCTGCGCCTTGTTCCGCCGTCCATAACGGCATTTCCGACATAAGCGTAAGCTGGACCAAGACGGCGTATGCAGATTCCTACGAAATCTTTATCCGTACCGAAGGCTCTCCGGCCCAAGTTCCGGCGAGCTGGGTCAAGGTCGGCGCGGCGGAGGGCGACCAAAGTTCCTGGTCCTCCAAAAAAGACGGAGCCGGGAACGGCCTGCTATGCGGTGTTATTTATTATTACAAGATCCGCGCCGTGAACAGGCTCGGCGAAGCGGGGAATTACAGCGACGAGTCCGACGGCTGGCTCATGCCCCAGGGATTCGGCGCACCTCCCGATCCGGTGCTGGTGAGCGAAAGCACCTTCGACGATCTTGCGAACCGCTCCGCGGCGATCGGCTGGACGGACGTCCATGCCGCTTATGATCGGGTTACGGGATACCGCGTATTCAGGGCAAAAATAGATGTCTCGACCGGCGTGATGACAAGGGGCGAATACATTCCGCTCGCGGATGTTTCCACGAACACCTACACGCAGTGGTTCAATGGATCCGCCGGATTCTCCGATGCCGACAAGGGTACCATCTATTCCTATGGCGTCGCCGCAAAAGACCAGTACGGCAACCTTGGCTCCCGCTCGTCTCTTCCGGCCCTGAGTCCTCTTTTTACGCCGCACCCGATAGACCTGATGGTCGGCAGAAAAGAGATAGCCCTGTCCCAGGAAGAAAACAGGTTCGGCATGGTTTACGGCCAAAATCCCGTCAGCTATACTTTTACGCTGGCCGCGAACACGGATACCTACCTATACCTTTCGCACTATGACAACATACGGGCAAACAGCGCGATCATATCCGTGAAGCACGCGGACGGAACCTACTTCGTGAACAAGTACCATCCCTCCGATACCCTGAAAGACAAACCTGCGAATCCTTCTCTCTATTCGGTGGACGGTTATATAATTTCGTCCGATCACGACGAGACCGTTACCCTCGAGCTTGCCGTGCAAGGTTCTCAAGTTCCTATTTCGGCATATGCCAGATTTTTCGTAAAAGCCACGACGAGCCCTCCGCTCAATCCGTATTAATCCGCCAGAAGCGCGGAGATTTTTGCACTTCAGATCCGCCATCCGATACATACCATAAAAAAGCCGCCCATCAGGGCGGCCTTTTTTACTCACAACACTCCCAGCCGCGCCAAGCGCCGGCCTCCAAGCCTTTCGGAGTTCAAGTGGATACACACCGTGTCCCGATAAACTCCCGCCGCGCGCAGCGCCGGCTTCCCCCGTGTTACAGGTAGCTAAAAAACAAAAGCCGCCCCATAGGGGTCGGCTTTTGTTTTTTAGCGCTCGGATTTGACCCGCTGCGCAGCAGTCGGGTCGAAATCCGAGCATTAGCGACCGCCGTTCTAGAACGGTCGGTCGCTAAGATATTTGTATTCCTTCCAGCGGCGTTCCACGAGCGCTTTTTCCTTGGCCTCGAGCATGGTTGCCCGTGCGGCATCGGCTGCGCGCAGGGTGCGGAACCTGGTTTCGCTGGCCATGAACTCGGCCACTTTTTCGATGGCGGGTTCCTTGCTGTCCAGCTGGAACGGGTTCTTGCCGGTGGCTGTCAGGCGCGGGTCGTAGCGGTAGAGCGGCCAGATGCCGGA
>CAZAJF010000026.1:0-60396 GCA_964485395.1 uncultured Treponemataceae bacterium
GCCATGAACACGCTGTTCAACTTCGTGTCCCAGGCCACGAACCAGGGCATACACCGTTTGGGAATGCTCACCGAGGCCGTGCACACGCCGTTCATGATGGACCGCTACCTGGCCATGGACAACGCCAAGTACGTCATGAACAACATGGAAGACTTCTACGACGACGTGGAATACCGCAAGGACGGAATAATCGTAAAGCGCGCCCACGACGTGCTGGACAAGACCATCGGCTTCATGGAGGAAGTGCAGGGCATCGGCATGTTCGACTCAATAGAGCGCGGCCTGTTCGCCGAGGTGAAGCGTCCCAAGGACGGCGGCAAGGGCTTCGAGGGCCTCATCAAGAAAAGCCCGCTGTATTTCAACCCGTTCGAAGAACACCTCAAGCACGAGCTTGGGCTGAAGAAATAAGAGGAGCCGAACCATGAATGTAGTACGACCATACGGCGATACCCTGGACGACGGCAAGGTCCAATTGTCTTTTACTCTTCCCGTGCCCGACGGCGCCAAAGGCCGCGAGGCCGCCCGCAAGCTCGTGCTTTCCTGGGGTTTCAAGGATTGCGAGGTTGTGCATTCCGCGGAACTCTCGGCCGAATATTCCTTTTACGTAGTGTACGGCAAGACCGAGGCCTCCATCGATTACGATTCCGTGCAACCCGACGAAGCTTCCGCCGATGCGGCCTGGAGCATGGACGAAGTTAATGAATTCATACGCAAGAACATCAAGCGCAAGGTCGTCGTCGTAGGCGCCTGCACCGGGTTCGACGCGCACACCGTAGGCATCGACGCCATCATGAACATGAAGGGCTTCAACCACCATTACGGACTCGAGCGATACAGCGACATGGAAGCCTTCAACATCGGGGCGCAGGTGCCCAACGAAAAGCTCATCGATTACGCCCTCAAGGTAAACGCCGACGCTATACTCATAAGCCAGGTGGTTACCCAGAAAGACACGCACATTCACAACATGACAGAGTTCATCGAGCTGCTCGAGGCGCGCGGCCTCCGCAACCGTTTCATCTGCATCGTAGGCGGCCCCCGCATCGGCAACAAGCTGGCGGTTGAGCTTGGCTATGATGTCGGATTTGGCCGTGGAACCTATGCAAATGACGTTGCGACCTTTATAGTTAAGAAACTGGTTGAAAAGAAACAGTCATAGGCCAAATCCGGAGCGCAGCGTGCAAGCAATTTTGAAGTATTTTTTTATTTAGAGGAGGCTCTATGAAGAACATCGACATGAAACTCAACGGTAAGATATTGACCATAACCGTGGACATTTCCCAGGAATTCGGCATGTCGGGATCCGGCAAGAACCTGGTGATAGCGTCCACCGAAGGCAATGTCTCGATTCCGGACAAACCGGAAGTTAAGATCGGGTTGAATATTTATAAAAAACCGTAATCACCGCAGTAATTTTTCTGCTAATGGCGCTTTGAAACCAATGTTCGTTGGTTCCAAAGCGCCATTATTTTTTCTGCTTCGACAGAGGATTTAGACCTTATTTTTAAAGACTTTCTATGAATTCCTGAAATCATCGTATATTCCAACCCTGATTACTCCAATAAGACCCGTAAGAAACCGGAGGAAAGGGATCGCCATAAATCACCAGGGCATCGTTCGTTTTGAGCTGAGTTATACGATATCAGCCCTGAACTAGAAAATTGTGCCGGCGAGCCTTAGTCTTTTTGCATGCCTCTCTGGCGGATGATGCGGTTGGCCGTGGCGGTATCCACTGCGGTATGTTTTAATATTTCGTCCAGAAAAACGATTTTTTGCGCTGCGTCAATAAGGGCCCGTGCCCTGACGGCCTTTTTTGTATCGCCGCCTATTATTTTATTGACATAGAGGCCCTTGCCGTTTTTAAGATCTTCCCGTAGATTGGAAAGACGCATTGAGAGGGCTTTCGTCTTTGCGAAAATCTTTTGGATGAGCGCATCTGCCTTTATATTGGCGTCCGCGATGATTTTGCGGCACGGCAGCTTCACCGTGGCATCCAGGAGGCTTCCGCGTATGGAGCCCAGAACCATCGCATACTGAGAATGGCCGGGTACGGCTACCGATTCCTCGAATTCCTGCAGGTCCTCGATCAGGGCCCCCATTTCATCTGCCTCGTCGGAAAGATTGAAGCGAAACTGCGGATCGCAGAAATCGAGATCCATGATCGCCTCGGAGATCGCTACCCGAAACATCGGTGCATAAAATATCTTGAGGAAATTTTTCATGATGGAAAATGTAAGGATGCCCGACAGGGCCGGCAGTCCTGCGTTTACGAGCTTGAGCTCTTCGTTTTCTCCCCAGCCTTTGAGCGGAGGAAGGGCCATGTCCCCGAATACCTGGCGCATACGGGTTTCCAATGCGTCTTCCGCGTTTTTTTTGTGCATGATGGCGCGGCGTTCATTGAATACCTGCATGAGCTTCGTACCGACATCTTTGCGTATGTCCACATCCACCGAATAGGCGGTGAATTCCATGAAGGGATCCTCGCGGGCGGCCTTGATCGTTTTTTGCAGCAGGTGTCCTGAGAGTTGTGAGCCGGCCAGGGCAAGCGCGTCGTCGAAATCCTTGGCGGCCTGTTCTGCGGAATAATCATCCAAGCCCGAGAATCCATGCAGGCGCAGGAAAACGTCGCGACCGGCCGCGTCGAGCTTCAGGTCGGAAATGAGGAAAGTCAAATCCTGTATCTGGGGAAGTATCGATTCCACCGGCAGCGATTTTTTTGTTTCCTTTGCCTTGCCTTTCGGCGCGGCATCGGCACGGAACAAAGCGGTCGTCTCGTCAAATGAAAACCGGCATAAAGCAGCCAGCTTCATTGCAGTCCTGAAACCGGCAGCGCATGTTTTCAGGGCATCTGATCGCAAGAGGGCCATGCGTTCCTTGAAGAGAAGGTCTATGGTTTGCAGCGGAGATTTTGTTTTGTCCGCAAGGGCCGCTTTTCTGAGCGCGTCGAACGACAGACAGGCCAACGATTGCCCAACTTCTTCCAGCATCGAATTGATCAAGGCATATTCCGCGTTGGACAGCGTTTCTGGTCCTCCATCGATCGTTTTCTTGAATACCCTGCTCATTCGCTTGCAGATTTCGGAAAGCCGCGCGACCTGCGTCCCGAAATTCCTGGAAATGCGGTTTGACCAAGGATCGTACCAGGAAGGACCTTTTTTACCTATTTCCTTGAGCAAGGCGGAGAGCGCTCTTTTTCGCTTTGTTTCCGGATCGCCGGGAAGTATGATCGTGGTGATTATTCTCTTGACTCTCATGAATACGGCCATAGGGCCGATTATATACCTGAATCGGGCGTTTTGCGTAATTTGATTTTTCTCTTGCCCGGATTTTGTTTTTACCGTAAAGTCCTCGTATGCCTGCAAAGAAAAAAGCCGGGAATGACAAGCCTTTAACCGGCGAATCCTTGGTAAAAGAAGTAAACAGAAGAATACGACTCGCGCGGAGCTATTGGGATAAGCATAACAATCTGGCGTGCCGCACCGAACGGGATCGCGCACTGCTGCTGTATGCGACGCTCAGCAAGGAACAGAAGGAAAAGGTCCCGCAGGAATTGCGGGTTTGGCTTCGCTACCGGAGCGAAAAATATTTTGGGGACACCCGCACGGCTCCGGCTTCCGACAGGAAGACTGCGCCGAAGCTTGTGGAAGAAAAGCCATGACCGACGAAAGCCTCAAGATAATTCCGGCAAGACAAGCCGATATAGAAATACTTCAAAAAATCCAGGCAGCCGCTTTTCAAGAAGACGTGTCCCGCTATCCCGGCAGGCCGGACTGCCCTGCCTTTGAAACAGCAGAACGAATCGCGGAAAAATGTCGCCGTTTTTCTTATTACGCATTTTGGCTGATGGACGATTTGGATCCTTCGCTTATCGTAGGTGGAGCGGAGGTCCGGCTAAGCCCGGACGGTATCAGCGCCCGAATAGGGCGGATCTATATAGATCCCGCGTTTCAGGATAGGCACTTGGGCAGGCAAGCCATCTTGGCTATTGAAAGCATGCATCCGGATATCCGCGTCTGGACGCTGGATACTCCATACTTGAATTTTCGAAATCATCATTTTTACGAGAAACTTGGATACCGAAAGGTCGGTGAAACCGTATTGGACGGCGGTTTCGTCCTTTTTGATTACGAGAAAAAAATCGATTGCGGCCGAGGCGCTGATTCCGGCGTTTGATTACTTCCATGAAGCCCGCGCGCGTGATATAATCGTTATCTTCTGGAGGACATCGTGGTATCCAAACCCGTAATTAGCGCGACCCAAGCGGCCGCCATGGTAAAACCCGGCCAAGTCGTACATATAGGCGGATTTTTAGGTTGCGGCTCAGCCGACGGCATCATTGCCGCAATGGTTGGCTCCGGCGTACGGAATCTGACTCTCGTCTGCAACGATACGGCCGTGCTTGATGAAAAAAACAATCGCATCACGGGGGTAGCCCCGCTGATAAAGGCAAAGGCGTTCAGCCGCGTCATCGTTTCCCATATAGGCACGAATCCCGAAACCCAGCGCCAGATGAACGCAGGCGAGACCGAAGTGGTGCTCGTGCCGCAAGGCACCCTGGCCGAGCGCGTCCGCGCGGCCGGCGCAGGCTTGGGCGGCATCCTTACGCCCACGGGGCTGGGCACCGAGGTCGAGCAAGGTAAGCAAAAAATAACCGTGGGTACCCGGGTGTTCGTCCTCGAGGAAGCCTTGCCCGGCGACGTGGCCATCATCAAGGCCAAGCGCGCGGACAAAGCGGGCAATCTTCAGTTCAGCAAGACGGCCCGCAACTTCAACCCTCTCATGGCCATGGCCTGCAAGCTCGTCATCGTGGAGACGGAGGAGCTCGTGGAGATAGGCGAGATGGATCCGGATCACGTGCATAGCCCGAGCATCTTCGTGGATTACATCGTCATGGCGCCCGCCGGAGGATTAAAATGATAGAGTACGCAGAAAATAAAGAAATTATAGCCAAGCGCATCGCGCGAATCTTCAAGACGGGCGAGGTCGTGAACCTTGGGATCGGCCTGCCTACGCTGGTCGCCAACTACATTCCCGCCGATGTTACGCTCGTACTGCAGTCGGAGAACGGCATGCTGGGACTGGGGCCCGCTCCCGCTCCCGGCCAAGGCGACAAGGACCTGACCAACGCGGGCGCCATGCCCGTAACGGTGCTGCCCGGCGGCTGCTTTTTCGACAGCGCCATGAGCTTCGCCGTGATACGCGGAGGACACGTGGACTACACCGTGCTCGGCGTGCTGGAGACGGACCAGGAAGGCAATCTCGCCAATTACATGATTCCCGGCAAGATGATTCCGGGCATGGGCGGCGCGATGGACCTGACCACCGGCAGCCGCATCGTCATCGCGGCTACGACGCATCTCGAGAAATCGGGGGCCTCCAAGCTGAAGCGCCGCTGCACGCTGCCGCTTACCGCGGCGCGCGAGGTGAATTTCGTGGTAACCGACGTGGGATTCTTCGAGGTGCTCGGGGGCCGGTACCATCTGCTCGAATATTTTTCCCCTTATACCCCGGAATGGATCGTGGAGCATACGGACGCCGATATCGTCGTTCGCGAGGACTGCAAGGCATTCAGCTGTCCCTGATTTTTGGAGGAGCATCAAATGAGTGAAGTTTTTATTCTTGGAGCGGCGAGGACCGCGATCGGTACTTTCGGCGGATCCCTCGCCGGCGTCGAAGCCGTGGAGCTCGGCGCCATAGCCGTACGCGAGGCCCTGCTCCGCGCAGGCGTTGAACCGGCCAAGGTCGACGAAGTTCTCCTCGGCTGCGTATTGCAGGCGGGCTTGGGACAGAACGTCGCCAGGCAGGTGCTCATCAAAGCGGGAATCCCCCAGGAGCGCAGCGCCATGACCTTGAACATGGTCTGCGGTTCCGGGCTGCGTTCCGTCGCGGCGGCCGCCCAGGCCATCAAGGCGGGCGACTCGAATATCGTCGTCGCCGGAGGCACGGAAAGCATGAGCCGGGCCCCTTATATCCTCAAGCAGGCTCGTACCGGCTATCGGATGGGCAACGGCGAGCTGATCGACTCGATGATCTATGAAGGTCTCACCGATATTTTTAACGGCTACCATATGGGTATAACCGCGGAAAACCTCGCGGCCAAATACGGCATTACCCGGGAGGCGCAGGACGCTTTCTCGGCGGCGAGCCAGAACAAGGCCGAGAAGGCCATCGCATCCGGGCGCTTCAAGGACGAGATCGTGCCGGTAGTCATGCCGCAAAAAAAAGGCGACCCCATCGTGTTCGCCCAGGACGAGTTTCCCCGCGCCGGAATCACGGCTGAAGCCTTGGGCAAACTACGGCCCGCGTTCAAGCCCGACGGTACCGTTACCGCAGGCAACGCATCCGGAATCAACGACGGAGCGTCCGCGCTCGTCATAGCCGGCGCGGACGCGGCTAAGGCAGGCACACCGTTGGCCCGCATAGTGTCATACGGCTGGCACGGCTGCGACCCCGCGATCATGGGCATCGGCCCGGTCGAGGCGGTTCGCCTCGCGCTCAAGAAGGCCGGCTGGAAACTGTCCGACCTTGACCTCATAGAAGCCAACGAGGCCTTTGCCGCGCAGAGCCTCTCGGTAGCCAAGGAACTTGAGTTTGACATGGCAAAGGGAAACGTAAACGGCGGACCCTGCGCCCTGGGCCACCCCATCGGGTCTTCGGGCGCGCGAATCCTTGTTACCCTGCTGTACGAGATGCAGAAACGCAACGCGAAAAAAGGCCTGGCCACGCTGTGCATCGGCGGCGGTATGGGTATCGCATTGTGCGTGGAACGATAAACTTTATTTTATAGCGGTAATTCTGCTGTGCGCAAGCGCGGTATCCGTCGGGATTATTTCCCCGAGGATACCGCCTTTTTTTTGGATGCCCTACAGCTTGAACTGGCCTATCTGCTTATTGACCCTGTCCACGGCGTTTTTATTTACGCCGATAAGCGACAGTACGTCTGAAAAGGTCTTACCGATGCGGAGGACATCCTCGCTGATGCGGCTCATCTCGGTACTGACGCGCTCGGAAAGCAGGCTCAGGTCTTGCATGCCCCGTATCAAGGACTTGGCGCCATCCGTCATTTCCTTGGCTCCCGTCTTTACGGTTTCCGTGGTTTCGTTCATCGAGGTGAGGGCTTCCAAAACCTGCTTGGAACCTTGGCTTTGCTCGCGCATGGCGTTGCGTATCTCATCCTCGAAGCGCGTTACCGTCTCGATCAGGCTGTTGACTTCGTCGAATCCCCGCTCGGCCTCGCCGGCCGCGGTAACGGCCTTGTCAATGGATGCCTTGACGTCTTTCAGTCGTTGACCCACCTGCTTGGACTGCACTGCGGATTTCTCCGCCAGCCCGCGAATTTCATCCGCTACCACGGAAAACCCCGCGCCTGCCTCTCCCGCGTGGGCTGCCTCGATAGCGGCATTCATGGCCAGGAGATTCGTCTGCGACGCGATCGAGGCTATGACTTTATTGGCGTCGGATAGAAGTCCCGACATTTCAGAGACTTTTATTATGAGACCGTTTGCCTCGTTTACTTTATGCTTGCCGTTTTCCGCGGCGGAGTGCAGGCTCGTATAATAGCCGTTTACCTGCTCTATATTGTCGGATGCCGATTGAATATTGGCCATCATCTGCTCGATACCGGCGCTCGATTGCACGACGATGGCCGCCTGTTCGTCTATGGACCGGTGCAGGTTTTCTATGTTGCCGCCTATGGACTCGATGCTGGACGTCGAGCGCGCGACCGAATCGGATTCAGCCAGAATGGTTTTCCCGATATCGTTTACCGACGTCGCGATCTCGTCCATGGCTTCCTGCATGTTGCCCGTTCCTTGCTCCAAGGTGCCGTATGCCGATCCGAGCGTCGTCATGGATTCCTTGATCTCCGCGACCATGGTTCGGAGCGAGGTCGTATAGCGGTTGAACGCGTCGGCAAGGCCGCCTATTTCGTCGAAATTAATGATAACCGCGCGGGCCGTGAGGTCGGCGGTCTCCTTGGAGCATAAATCAATGATTCGGGAACGGAGCAGCGCGGTCTGCATCCGATCCTCGGATCGCGAGAGCATTATCATGGCGATGGCCACGACGCCGATGAGGCTTCCAATTATGACGAGCGAGGCGATCGGGGAATCCGGGCCCTGCGCGGCGGGGTCCCGAAGGATGTAGTAGCGGGAAATATAAGCCAGATGGGAAATAAGCGTGGCTATCGCGGCGAATACGGCGATTATGTTTTTAAGAGAAGTGAATCGGTCTTTTTCGCCGGGCAGTATATGTTCGAGCCCGAGCGTGCGTTTGGGGCCGATGAGAAACCGGTTTATGATCACCGCGTTGAGCGTGGAAGAAAGCAGACCTTCGCTGAGCTTGAATGAAATTACCCAGAGGAACGGGGTGCCGCCCGGGCTTTTCCAGTTGTTCAACGCGTAGAACACGATGGTTCCGAGCGCCCAGAATCCAACGGTAATGACGATGAGCATCCATGGAATGCCGACCGCTGCCTTGCGCGCCGCAAGGTATTCCTTTTCCTTGGCGGGGTTGGGGTGTTTCAGGTATGCGAGCAAGGGGCGAAGCATCAGGCTGACGGTCAGGACGAGGATGCCTTCCATGACGATGACGAGGATGAAGATCATCGGTTTTTGAAACGTGAAGGTAAGGCGGGTCAGGAGCGGTACATCCAAAAGCGTGTTATACAAGTGCGTGAAAGCCTCTCCGAGGAGGACGAATATCGTTGGTACTATTATCAGGGAAGCCAGGGTCTTGCCGAGAAATCGATTATCGGTCCGCATGTGCCATACTCCTTGTCGCATGCCAGAAGTATAAGGTCCCTCTTCTAGGTTGTCCAATTTAAACAGACATATTTCTGCGCGCGTAACGTGGCGGGGAATCGGGGAATAAAAAAAGGCTGTTCCAAAGCGAACAGCCTTTTTCCGGAAGTACGTATCGTCTATTCTGCCCAGAGTTTGGCGAGCTCGAGCAGCGTGTCTACCGCAAGAACCATTTCCGAGGCGCTGGCCCACTCGTAGCGCCCGTGGAAATTATGCATTCCCGCGAATATATTGGGTGTGGGAATGCCCATCTCCGTGAGGCGGGCCCCGTCGGTGCCTCCGCGAATGGGCTTGGAGAAGGGTTCGGCTCCGGCGCGGGTCGCGGCGGTAAAAAGCGCCTCGATTACCTTTGGCGATTGATCCAGCTTCTTGCGCATGTTCAGGTATTGCTTCTTGAACTCGATGCTTGCCTTTCCGCCGGGGAACTGCGCTTCTATGGCGGCTCCGAAAGCCTTGACGGCTTCTATGCGGCGCTGCATGCCCGTATCCGAAAAATCGCGCATGAGCAGGGTAAGCTCCGCGTGCTCGAGGCCTCCGCTTATGGAACCTATGTAAAAGTAACCGAACCAGCCGTCGGTGGCTTCGGGGCTTTCGGTCCGGGGGAGCATGCTGGCGAAATGCGCGGCCATGCTGGCGGCGTTTACCATGACACCGCGGGCATAGCCGGGGTGCGAGGCTTTTCCGGTAAACGTGATTTTTGCCTCATAGGCATTGAAGCATTCCATTTCAAGTTCGCCGCCCTTGCCGCCATCGAAGGTGAAGCAGGCTACGGCATCGAGTTTCTTCAAGGGGAACAGGTCCATGCCTTTTCCTGTTTCCTCGTCGGGGGTAAAAATGGCGTAGAGCGGGCCGTGCTTTACGGAGGGATTCTTCTGCAGCCAGCTGATGGCCGTCATGATGACGGCTACTCCGCCTTTATCGTCCGCGCCGAGCAGGGTAGTGCCATCGGTTACGATGAGCGTGTCGCCGACATATTCCGCAAGTTCCTCGAAATTGGCGGGATCAAGGGTCCAGTTTTCGGAGAGTTTGAGCGCCTTGCCGTCGTAGTTTTTTACGATCCGGGGCTTTACGTCCTTGCCGCTGACGTCGCTTGCGGTATCCACATGCGCCATAAAACCGATAGCCGGCTTGTTTTCAAGCCCGGGGCTTGCGGGTATGCGCGCTATTACGTAGCAGTGCTCGTCTACGTTGGCGTCCTTGATGCCGAGGCCTTTAAGCTCCTCGACGAGCAATTGCGCCAAATCGAATTGCTGCTGCGTGGATGGAATCGTCTCGATGAGGCGGTTGCTCGTGGTTTCGATCTTGGCGTAGCGAACGAGTCTCTCGATAACTTCGGCCGTATGGGGCCTGGCCAGTATGGTTTGTGTGTCTTTCATGGTGCCGCGATTATGTACTCTGAAAAGGAATTTTGCAAGTAAGATTTAATGGATGTCGCGGCTGTCCTTAATACGGCCTTGCCGGCTGCCGGAGCACCCTGAATTTCAGGTTTTGGGCGGTTCTCCCTTCATTTCCTGGAGACCTCCGGAATCAAGTATGCGTTCTGTAAGGTTTTTATCACGAATGGCGTATGCCAGCTCGGTCAGCGCGTCCAGATGCACCTGGGGATTCGCTCCCGAGGGCGAGCACAGGACCAGCACCGTTCGAACCGGGTGGCTTAAGGCCATGAGATTCCAGCCGTCCTTGCGAACCCCGATGGCAAGCGTCGAGCGTTCCAGCCCTTCCACGTGGGCATGGAGCAGTATCGTGCCGTCTTCCAGTTCAAGCGGATCCTTGCGCGCATTCGCCGAAAATTCCGTCGCAAGCCTGCCGGCGGTGTCTTTCCGGTCGGGGAAAATACGCCCGGTAAGCGTGCGTATCGCGTCCACCAAGGCAGGCTCAGTCATTCCGGGAATAATGCGCCCGTCCCTGGCCGCGCTGATTATAATTTGCGGCCATTCACCCTCGGTTTTTACCTGAACTTCCCCCTCGATCGTCTCTTCTGTCACGGACGCCCCTCCGGAAACGGTTGATTCGGGCGATGGGTATATTATCATCAACGACGGGTCGGCGAATGCGTCCGAGATTATGGTGGCGATGCGCTCGTTGCTTGGATTCCATCCGGGCGAATTGGGCCGTCCCGTAATGATGCAGAATGCCGATTTTATGCCTTTGCGATCGCGGATCGCGTCTGGCAGGTCTTTCCAGTTCGCCAACTCCACGATGGAATCCGGCCGGATCATATCCTTGCCCGCATCGATGAGGCGGGCTTTGTCGCCGTTCAGCGTGAAGCAGAGTAATTTTTTCTGGGTCATGAGCCCGGTCAAGGTCTCGAGGAGACGCAAGGCCGCATAGAAGCCGGGGGTATTCTGCACTCCGGGCGGAACGATGAGGCACAATCTGCGGAGGCGCGAGAAAGCATCCGGGTTTTTTACGGTGACGGTCAGGGTCTGGTTGGTTTGCAGGAACAGGGAGAGCGTATCCGGCGATTTGAGATCCTGGGATTGGACCTGGCTGTCCCATCCTAAAATGACTACATCGGATTGCCGTTCCGCGGCGGCTTTGGCAAGGCCCTCCGCTACGCTTTGCGCGACCATGAGAGACGGAAGAATCTGCAGTTCGTTGGAAGAAGCCTCGGTTACGCAATGGATGAGGGTGTTTTCCGCCTCCGCGGCGCTCAGGGTTCCCGATTCGCCGTTACCGGCCACGCTTACCACTCGTACCGTGGCGTTATCGTGCTGGCGCATCAGGTGCGAGGCCAGCCGTATGAGCGCGCTCGAAGACTCGGGCCTCGCGATGCATACGAGAGGCCTCTGTATCTCGTATCGATCCTGTTGAGCCGCGCTTTTTACCGTGCCCGCCTCGCGCGAGGCGAAGCCGGAGAGCAAGCAGCATAGAATCATTCCCAGCACAAAACCTTGCGGCAGCGCGCCCAGGCCGATACCCGCCAATAGCAGCGCAAAGACGGCGCTCCTGACGGGAAGGCTCTGGACCCATCGCTGGGCGAACGTCATGGGTAATTTTTTAATAATTGCCGCGATGCCCGCGGAGGCGCCCAGCGTGATTGCGATTCCGGCGGCCGTCAAGGGCAACTGCCCCGCGAGGATTCCTGGGAGCATGCCTGCGCCGAGGAAAAAGGCAAGCCCGTCGGATGCCAACTCGTGGAGGATCGTGTGCCTTCCGGTGTTGACGCTCATGTTCCTGCTGCCGAGGGCCAGGATCGCCCCGGTGGCCAACCCGGCGAATGACCAATGGAATCCCGCGAGGAACGCGGCCGCGATCGTAATTACGGCCATGGTAAACTGGAGGTCCGCGCCGTTCGCGGATATGGCTTTCCCGTGTACGAGATTCTTGCGGGTAATGAAAAAGGCTATGACCGCTATTAACAGGAACGCGCCGAGATACATTGGATTATATCGTCTGGTTCCACCCAGGGCGGCAAGCATGGCGAGAACCGAGAGGATCACGGGAATCCGGCGTTTTTGCACGAAGGCGATGGACAAAGCCGCGATGACGATAGCCCCGCCCGCAAGGCTCGTGAGCGGAGTTCCCGCGGCGAAGTTATCAAGCAGGAAAAACGAGGCGGCTCCGGCTGCGCACAGGATGCCAACGATGGCCACGACATTCATGATCGATATGCCCGGCTGTTTCTTGCCGCGAGTACCCAATGACGTGCCGAACAGCATCAGGACCCAGGCGCCGGCTATCGTTGCGAGCTGGCCAAGCAGCGCCGGCGGCATTTTTATCTGCTCCGGCCCGAGGTCCATGATCAGCGCCCATGCCAATCCAAGTAGTACGAGGACGCTTTTAAAGGCGGTCCCGATTCCCCTGGATGCATGACGGGCCAGCGCGCGTGCGAGGAGAAAAACTGCAGTCGTTGCGAGTAGCGCCGATATAATCATTATTATAGAAGTATAAGGGCATTTCCTGTTTTGTCCAGAGCCCCCGCGTTCCTTATTTCTTGGCGTCCAAGGCTATGAACATTTTTGCGATGCCCAAATAGCGATTGCTCATGTTGCTTTGCTTGCCGGTATAAAAAATACTCGCTACGCCATAGTTCGCGCGGTCGAAAAGCATTCCCGACGCGGCCGCATTGACGTCGCCGGCTAATTTGCCGAAAAGGCCTCCTACCGAATCCGATGCTTTTTTCTTCTGATAGGCCTTGAAGTCGGCCATCGTGGGGTTCAGCGCGAACAAGGCGATTGCCGCGATGACGAGTACGATCAGCGATCCGCTTTTTCTTTTCATGGAATGCTCCTTGAATCATGGTAGGGCGAAAGTCCCGGAAACCGACAAAGGTCTCCGGCTCATGGGGTCACGAAAGGTTTAAAAAAGCAAATTCCCCGGCGGTATCAGGGGAAAGCCGGGTCGTTGCCCAGAACGAGGATATCCCGGGTTACCGCGCTTGCCGTTTCCGAAGGACCGGCTCCCTTTCCCATCAGCGTCAATTCGCCGGCATGGCGCGAATGAAATATTACCGCGTTCTCGGTTCCGCGGCGGGCCAGCGGGGAGCCGGACGGTATTTCACGGAGCGTAACGGAGGCTGTCAGGGTTTCATCGGCGAGACTGATTTTACCTACCGCCCTGATATGCATATTCCTGGCCTTTGCGTGGAGGATATCCAGGGTTTTAACTGAGCGCAGGCTTTCCCTCGCAATATCCGCCATCCTGAGCGAACGTTTCATCACCGTCCTCGCGAGAATGCAAAGTTTCGCGGCCGCGTCCAATCCGTCGATATCCGAGCTTGGGTCCGCCTCGGCCAAACCGGCGATCTGGGCGTGTTTCAGCGCTTCGTCCAGCTCCATGCCCGTTTCCATGAGGCTTAGGATGTACACGCACGTTCCGTTCAAGACGGTTTCGATTTCAAAAACCGGATTCGCGAGTGAAAATGCCGATCCGGCATCCAGTATCGGAATGCCTGCGCCGACGGTCGCGGAATATCTGATGCGCGTGCGCGCGGTTTTTGCCGTGGCGAAAAGCATGTCCCAATTCGAAACCAGTACGCCTTTGCTGGCGAAAACCAGATGGGACCCGGCTGCGATGGCAGCCTGCGCGTTTGCTTTTGCCCCTCCGCCGGTTTCAGTATCGGTCGGCGACATTTCAGCGACGAATGTCGGGCGCATTTCCTTGATGGCGTCGGGAACATAAGCCGTGAAATGCAGGGATCCGCGGGTCACGAAGGAGGAAAGACGCTTTCCGTGCCGTTTATGCTCTAGAAGCGCCGATAGGTCGGGGGAATTCAGCCCTGCCTCGGCGCAGATCGCGCCTGAAGAATCGGCCAGCCCGATCACGGTATGCCCCGGCAAGCGTGAATCGAGTATCGATTCAACGAATGCCCGTCCTGCGTGACCTGCTCCCGCGATGAAAATCTTCTTTTCCTGCATATATTTTACGGCTCCCGGATGGTAATTATTTTGCTGGTAATTTGCGATATACATGCTCTATAATCAACGCACGTACTATTCCATTGTCTGGAGACTACTATGAAAATGATGCACGTTTCAATCTCGGGTCATGCGGCTGCGAAGACGTTTCGATTTGCGACCCTGTTGCTAGTATCTATTGTTTTGATCGCCGCGCAGTCATGCGGCAAATCTTCTTCGGATTCCGGTAAATCGGGCCGCGTGGGCAGGTCCGCCGACGGTAGCCCGGGTGCTGTTTCCGGAGGTACCGCTTCAGGCGCCGATGCCGCCTCCGGAACGGGAGCCGCGGCCGGAACGGAGGCCGCCGCCATCGAGGCCGCCGCTGCCGCGGAAGCCGCCGCTGCCGGGGAGACAACGACCGATGCCGGCACGGCGTCGGCGGTCGGAAAAGCGGCAACGGATGCCCAAACCCCGGGTACGGCTGCAAAACCGCTGACTCCCGAGGAGCTGGCTAAATTGGCCGCCCAAGCGGAAATCGCGAAGAAAGCCGCGGAAGCGAAACGTATCGCCGCGCTTCCCGTTAACGCCCCCCTCATTAAATTAGCTCCCGGCGTATATACGAGCGCCCAGACGGTCGGCATTTCGGTGGATACAAAAGACGCGGTAATCATGTATACCCTCGACGGCAGCAGCCCGGACCAAAAAAAAGGAATCAAGTATTCCGCGCCCGTCACCATCTCGGCCACGACGGAAATCAAGTCCATCGCCTATATTCCAGGGGGGCGGACCTCCGCCGAGACGAGCGCAGACTACGCCATCGGCGAGATTTTCGTGGGACAGGGGGGCAGCGGGGAGGGCAATCGTCGCAACCCGTTCGCCGACATACAGGCAGCCGTCGGCAAAGCCAAAACCCTCGGAATCAAGATTATAAAAATATCAGCCGGTACTTTCACGGGCTCGATCGAGATCACTTCGCCCATCGTTATTTCCGGCGGGTGGCAGCCGGGTTTCGGCGGACTCTCCTCGGCTCCATCCATCATCAAAGGCGCCGATGCCGCTTCATCCACCAAGCCTGCGCCGGCCTTCGCTCTGAAGCTCAGCGGGGCGGCCGTCACTGCGGAAACGAAATTCGAGAATCTTGAGATACGCGGCGGCGAAGCCTCGTATTCAGCCGCCATTCTCGTCAACGACGGCGCCACGCCCCAGTTCGTCAACGTGCGTTCGGCGGGCGGCTTCGGCAGTTACGGCTACGGCGCCGCTGTTTTCTCCAGCGCAAATCCCGTTTTTAAAGGGTGTACCCTTTCCGGCGGAGAAGGCGCGACGTCGTATGGTCTTTCAGTGGATTCCGCGCGGGCCCAGGTTTCATCATCCTACCTTCTTGCGGGTACGGGCGGGGTAGGCGGGTACGGCCTGTCGGCAACGGATGCGCGCGTCGCGATAAGCAGTTCCGTTCTTGCCGGAAGCGCCGCCAACGTCAGCTACGGCGCGGCGTTCTATAACTGCAAGAATTCCGGCCTCGAGAATTGCACCGTCGTAGGCGGCAGCGGCAAGGAAGGCGTCGGAGTGTTTATTTCCGCAAGCAATCCCGCGATAGTCAATTGCATCATAAGCGCCCAGGGAGTTACGAAGTCCTACGGCATCACCGATAATTACGGGGATTCCGCCCCGTCGTCGCTGAGCGGCAATGCCTTTATAGGCTGCTCGGGCGCGTTATATTTCGAGGTTGACTCCAAGACGGCCTACACCCAGTGCGACCCTTCGGGAAAATTGCTCTCCTCCGCCGGCGTCGCCCTGGCAAAGCCTTCGAATACCGGAAACGCCGTGGCATCGTTCGCGCTGCAGGCTCCCCTATACAAGACCCCCGCGGGCGTCACCCTGCCCGCAGGAAAAGTGCTGACGGGAAACGCCGCTACGGACATCCTGGGCACGGTACGGAGCGATCCTTGGACCGTCGGGGCATACGAGCTGTAAGGGATTTCCTCCTATCAAAAAAGCCCCTCCAGACTTTCAGGCGCCTGAAAGTCTGGAGGGGCTTTTTTACGCACGGGCGACTATTTTTCCGTAAGGTTGAACACTCCGTCCCAGTCTAGGGCCGGCGCTGTTTGGATAAAATTATCACTTCGTTTCAGGTAGGTTTTCGTCGGTCCGTCCTCGGGATTCTCCTTGAGGAGTTTTCCCAGCATCAGCGAGGCTTTTTTCCAGTCGCGCGTGTCGAAAACGCTGTGGGCTTCCTCGAAATCCGACAGGAATTGCACGGATTTCGTGTCCATCTCGCTTGTTACGCCGATGAGCTCCCACAGCTGCACGGGCGTATTTATGCCTACGACGCGCACTTTATCCAGCCTGCGCGCGGTAACCGAATCCCCCGCCGCCTTGTAGGTTTCGTCGGACATCAGTATCCAGCTGCCGTATTGCTTGTTGACGCCTTCAAGGCGGGCGGCAAGGTTCACGGCATTGCCCATTATCGTGTAGTTCATTTTTTTCTCGGTGCCCATGTTTCCCACGACCATATCCCCGGTGTTGAGTCCCACGCGAGTCAGAAGGGCTGTGGGCGTAATGCCTTCTGCCAGGAATTTGATGTTCAGCTCGGCTTCTTTTTGCTTCATCCTGATGGAAGCTATGCAGGCGTTAAGGGCATGTTCCTGGAAACTGATGGGGGCGCCGAAGAAAGCGATGATGGCGTCGCCTTCATATTTGTCGATCGTTCCCCGCTTTTCCAGCACGATGTCGCTCATGCCCGATAGGTAATGGTTGAGCAGCGTAACCAATTGTTCCGCGTCCAGCTTCTCCGAAACCGTGGAGAATCCCCGAATGTCGGTGAACATGGCCGTAATCCATTTTTTCTGGCCGCCCAGTTTCAAACTGGACGGATCGTCTACGAGCTCGTTGATAACGTCGGTGGAGAGATAGGTACTGAACGCTTTGCGCAAAAAGCTTTTCTCGCGTTCGCTGAGCAGGAACGAAACGAGGGTATATGCCAGGAAGGACAGGAAGGTCGCTAGGAGCGGCGAAAGCAGCGCGACATAGACGCCAGTGAGGCGGAATACCAGGAAGGCTGCGAAAAAGACGACGAGGACCGACCCGATGCCCGTCAATATCTGGTTGCTAGTCTTCATCTTGGCGATGACTAAAATGACAAGTACGCTCACGAGCACGGAAAGAATCGCAGATAGCCAAAGCGGGGCTTCGACCAGGAAGTCTTCCTGCATTATAGTATTTGCGGTGGAGGCATGCACCCCGATATTTACATAGTCTTCCTGAAACGGATTGACGCCAAGATCCGTCGTTGCGGCCCCAGACCAGCCGACGATGCAGAACGTGCCTGCCATATACTCTTTCAGGTACTTATAGGTTTTTTCGATGAATGTTGCTGTTTCCTCGCAATCTTTATAGAGCGCGACAAATGAATCTCTTGCCTCGGTTTGCTGTTTTTCCAATCCAACGTCTCCGGCTGCCTTGGATCGCTCAATAAACCCATTGGAAATCTTTATCGCGGAATCAGCCAGCCCTTGCGCAAAAAAATCTTTGGCTGCGCTGCGGAACGCAGCTTTTGACTCGATCCATGCTTTTTTATCCTCTTGCGTGCCTGTATCCAATGCCTGGACGCGCAAGTCTTCCATATTTTTGTTTGCCTCCAGCAGTGTGTCCAGAGGTATGTACCCGCCTGGAAGCTGGCGCCAAATTTCCTTTGTTTTCAGTTTACGGAGCGAGATTGCCAGTTTATCTTCCGCGTTACGGTATTCAAGCAGACTGTAAAAAGGGAGACTCTTGAAACTATATTTATATTCTTTTTTAGGCCAATTGATGAGCATCCTGCCCTTAGGGTCTATCGGAATGCGGATGTCTTTTACGGTCCCGTTGATCGCTGCCTTTTTTATGGTGATATGGGTTTTTTCTACAAGCAATTCCGGGTTGCCCATTTTGTGCATCAAGGGAGCCATAGCAAGCTGAAGATAGAATTTATCATCGATTTTATCAACAAGATAGATTTTTCTGAGCGTTCCGTCGGCGTCGACTTCCACGTTGGTAAAGCCGCCGCCCTTGGCCATGGTCGTAACTTCGGGTATAGGTACGAGAAATTCTTTATATTCTGAGACTATAGGCAATTTCGTGCTGACTTTTGGGTATGCAATATACGTTTCGGCTAAATCTTTTCTTCGATTCCCTATGTTTTCGGGCTGCTTGTTGAGCGTAATGAACGAGTTGCCGAACAAGCGCATTGCCTGGCCCAGGTAACTGTCGTTTTCCACGGCGACCAGGTTGGCTTTTTTGTACAGGCCATCACGCGAATCCGCGATTGAGTCGCCGAGCATAATGCCATATTCCGCAGCTTCCTGAAGGTTTATGGTTTTGTTGCTGAGCGCATTGAACAAATCGTTCATATTGGAGGCTATCTCGCCGAATACCGTGTTGAACTCCGTGTTTAATCCGGTATCAAGATATATTTTGTCGACGCTCATAGGGCTTTTTTCAAGAAACTCGATATCGAATACGATATAGTCGGCCCCCGCCTCCGTAAGCGCTTCCAGCCCCCTGGCGATGAGTTCCCTCGGCCATGGATACATGCCAACCTTCATGATGGATTCATCGTCGATATTGAGGAGCCTGATCGAGGGATCCTCTTTGACCGACGACTTCATATGCAGGAAAAGGTCGTATATGCCTTTTTCCATGTCATTCCAAAAAGGAAAAAGATACAGAAGCCCGAATATTCCGCCTGCAAGGAGCGGAATAAAAAATAATCGCTTCAGACCTTTTTTGGGGCTGGTTTTTTGCTGCATGCCATGACTCCTTGTGTGCAATTTAAGATTTATGTAGTATAATCATTAGGATATTATTTTCAAGGATGTGATATGAAAAGAGCTATCGTTCTGTTTCTGGCCGTCGTCCTGTCAGGGGCGGTTTTTGCCCAGTCTAACGTATTCGTCGATGAATTGCTTGCGAGCCCGGCGGTTAACGTCGGACAGGTGGCCTTTCTGGTCTTGGTCGCCTCGGACAACCTCGGTGAAGACGCGGATGCGACAAGGGCGTTTGAGTTGCTTGAAAATCTTGGCTGGGCTCCCAAAGGCAAAACGGCCGATTCTACCATCAAAATATCCGAATATTCCTTGATGCTGATGAAGGCCTTCGGGATAAAAGGCGGCGTTTTGTTTACTTTTTTCCCGAATCCGCGCTATGCATACCGAGAAATGGTTTCCAAAGTCGTCATTCAAAGCAAGAGTGATCCTGATATGCCTATCGATGGTACGACGGCAATACGAATGCTCGGCCGTATTTTTGATATTAAAGGGGTCTCACAATGAAGTTTCCGAGAATACTGCTCGTTCTCTTTCTGGTTATGGCGGCAGTTCTTCCGCTTGCGGCTTTTGATTTTGGCTTGGGAATCTATAATAGCAGCGCCTATTCCAATCCTGGCGATTGGTTTTACAGCCAACGTGACAGCGCGACGGTTTGGCTCAATACTCCACTTGGTTCCACTTTAAATCTTTACGCCTCCGCTATATACGAATTCTCCGGAACTTTTTCCGATGAGGATCCGGTTTTCGGACCGTTGGGCAGAAGCTTCGATGCAGGCCGAATAGAATTTTCAGGGTTTTTCCCAGGTCTGCTGGGGCCTTCCACCACTCTCTCCTTTAGGGCCGGGCGCATAAATATCCAGGATTTTTCCGGCAGGGTGATTTTCGGACTCAATGACGGATTCTATTCCGAATTGGCAAAAGGCAACTCGCTTTTCAAGTTGTCCGCGGGATACACCGGCCTCCTTGATAAAAACGATGCCCTTATTTTCATCGATGAAGACGACCAAGCGGGTTTTTTTAATGCAAGCCAATATTTCGCGAGTCCCCGCATTGTCGCGGGAATGGCCTACAGCGCCTCCGAATTACTGAAAGGCCATGAACTCGGCATTGAGGTTTGGGGGCAGTTCGACGTACGATCAGACGGCGTCGTAAAAACAAATACTTTTTATTATCAGCCTTACGTTTCCGGCAGGATTGGGCGAATGCTCCGCTGGAATGCCTGGGGTATCTATGAAATGGGCTATGACGGCGAGTTGTTTTCAGCCTTCGCCGCCGGCGGGCGCATGAGAGCTACGATCCCTGAAATCATGTTTCTTCGTGTTACGGCATCCGTTGCATGGGCGGGAGGCGCAAGCGAAAGTTTGCGTTCCTATACGCCTATTCGACAATCCACGCTCGCATCCGCTTATTCCGCGCTCTTTACCGATGCGCTGATACCCAAACTCGACGTAGGTTTTACGCCTTTCAATTCTGTTTCCGCAAATGTCGGAGGCTCTCTTTTTATTCGCAGCGGGACGGTCTTGCCCCTTGGCTACGACGCAAGCTCAACGGCTTGGATTATCGGTGGCGAAATGGCGGGTAATATTTCCTATAAGTTCGCGAGCGACATGAATTTTTCCGTAAACAGCGCTATATTCTTTCCCAATACACAGAATGCCTTTCCAGTAGGTTCCTTGCCGCGATGGAACGTCTCCCTGGGAATTTCACTGGATATCTAGAAATGCCGGCCGTATGCAAGGAGTCTTTATGAAGAAACTTTTTTTATTGTCGATGCTCGGATTTATGCTCGGCTTCGCGTTTGCCCAGACTGGTACCATATCGGGAATCGCCGGTAAGGTTGAATACCAGCTGCCGGGCAAGGAATGGAAGCCCGCGCGCATCGGGGACGTCGTGTCCAAGGGTACGATGATTTCCACAGGATTCAAGAGTACCGCGGTCATCAAGATTGCCAATGCCACCATTACAGTAAAACCGATTACGAGATTGTCCCTCGAAGAGATCATCAAGACCGAGGCTGGGACCCAGACCCAGGTCTTCCTGGTTTCCGGTCGCGTTTCCGCCGATGTGACGCCTCAGGCAAACCAGACCACCGACTTCAAGGTATCCAGCCCCACCGCAACGGCATCGGTCCGCGGAACGGCCTTCGAGTTCGACGGCGTCAACCTTATCGTGGAACGCGGCAGCGTGGAGCTGCAGTCTCCAACCCTCCAATTCAAGTTTGTGAGCGCCGGCGAGTTTACCTATGTTGCCAGCAACGGCTCCGTGGAAGTCCCCGCAGCCGTCGTTGCGGGAGAAGGACTTGAAACCGTGGAAGCGCTAATCAACGAAGTGAAGACTTCGGGGTCCGCGTCCGGCAGCATTATTCAAGAGTCCGAGACGCCGCCGCCCGTGGTAGTAATCCCGACCGCGAATGTCGTGATAACGGTGGAATAAGAAATACCTTACGCAAGAAAGGGCGATGCAATCGATTGCATCGCCCTTTTTTTTAGAAGGCAACCGTAATTTTCGCACCTGCGGCCATTGCCCAGGCGCTTGTGGCGTGCATACCCGTGCCGGAATACTGTATCCATGCGCCGAGGCGGATGCCCTGTCCCATGCTCGCCGAAACGGCTGCGTTTGCCGAAACGAGGTTGTTGGCGGTATTGCCTAGATACGCGCCCGACAGGCCGAGGATCTCGCTTGGATTGAAGGCTGCGGTGATGATCCAATACTGTCCTTGCGGATTGCCCGGTACGACCGGGGACGGGTCGATCCCGTCGCTCGGCGAGCGCGTAATATAAAACTCACCGGACAGGGAAAGTTTTCTGCCCAGGGAATAATCGAGTCCGATCGCGGCTTCCAAGGCGCCGCTTGAATTGCCCGATTCCGCGAAGCTGTAGAGCAACTCGCCCGATATGCCGAGGATGAGGTCCGTCTTCATGTCGGCGGCAAAATGCCAGATTCCCGGTTCCCTCGCCGCCGCGACGCCCGCGTCGATTCCGAGGAAAGACCCTGAAATCCTGCCGCCGTATTTCCCGTTTTCAAGCGAGCTGGCAGGAAGGGCCACGAGCTCCGCCTTGCCCGTATCGCCGAAGGAGATGCCCGTCCGTACGGCATCCACCGGCGTGCGGGCGGGAACAAGGCCGGAATAGTCCATTTTTGCGAACAAGTCGGCGGGACTGTAGAATCTCGCCTTGCCCCAGTTTATCGCCTGCCTCCCGGCTGAAAAGAAAAAATAACCCGGAGTCCAGCTGACGTACGCTTTTTGAACCTGCAGCGTCGCCGCCCAGTCGGGGGTTGATGAGCCTGCCGCAAAGTGGAAGGCTCCGAGCAGGCCGTTGGGCTGCGAAGTCAAGCGGAGGAAAAGGTTTTCAGCCGCCGACCCGCCGAGTATGGCAGGCGTTGCGGAGAATTGCGCCTTGGCATCCTGTGTCCTTACTGTAAACTCGAATGACGCGCCCGTTTCCCATCCAAACGCCTCCCGGCCATTCCCCGCGCCGAGCCAGCTCAAGGACTCAAGGGCTTGCCAATAGAGCTGCCCGCCGAACCCAAGATCGGCATCCTCGGGGTAGAGCGGCGATAAGGGGGCGATACAGTAGGCGGCGATTAGCCCAGCGCACGCGATGGTCCGGCGCAAGCTTGGCAAGCCGATGCCGGCCATCTTATTTTTCCAGGGCGCTACGCGTAAACAGCGAGGCGTCCATGGCGGCATCCAGGGTAAAATCTTCGATCGCGAACGTCGTAGAGGAATCGCGCCGCAATTTGTCGGATATTTCCACGCTGACGGGAAACCACCTTTTTCCCGTCTGTTTGGCCTCGAGAACCTTCGTCGTCTTCAGGAGCTTGCCGGATCTCGCGTACATCTCTTCCATTAAAACAATATAACGCTCGGTGTCCACGCGGAGCACTCGCCTGTCGTACTTGGCCTTGGGATTCGTCGCCTTGAGCTCCAGCACGTATACCGATCTTCCCTCCAAGTCTTCCTTGCCAGTAATGCTCGCGGAATACATTGAAGCCACCGAATCGGATTCGAGGGCATCCTCGTAGGAAACGTCCGAGCCCATCATTCCCTCCTTGAGGAGATGTCCGGATATCTTCACGGTATCCTGCTCCTTGGGAAAGTACATCCACAGGTCCTTGCCCAGCTTGAGCATCCTGACGCCTCTGTCCTCCGGATTCGTAAATTCAATGAAAGCCTTGTCGGTACCGTCGGACCAGGCTTTCATGGTCTTCACGTTCGTTATCTTTCCCGTCCTGATTACCATTCTCGCGGAGTACTTGATGCTCGCGTACGTCCGGTTGGCGTCTATCTTTGCCATAAGCTCTTCGGCCGTTTGGGAAAACGCCCCAAAAGCGGCGAGTCCGACGGCCATGCATGCTATCAGTCTTTTCATCGTACTGTCCTTTCCGTTGGGTTCAATGCTATGCGGTGCGCATCGCGTCGACGGCGTGCATCCTCGCCGCGCGCCTGCTTGGCGCCCATGCCATGATACCCGAAACCGCGGTGCCCAGGAGCGCGTACATGAACGTGTCCGCGAGCGATACCGTGGGGTAGACGACATTGTCCATGGGCCAGGCGAACGAACTCATCGCGCTCGTCATGTCGAAGCCCGTTCGGGAGAGGAGCGCGTTGAAGCCCAAGCCCGCGAATGCGCCTAAAAAAGACCCTCCTGCGCCGAGAAGGATTCCCTCGATAAGAAAAAGTAGTGTTATATTCGTATTACTCAATCCCATGGATTTCAGGATGCCCGTCTCATGCTTGCGTTCGAGCGTAATCATCATCATTATATTGGTGATTATGAACGCACCGAGGAAGGCGACCACCACGAACATCCAGATATCCACCGATTCCATCATTTTAATGAGTTTCGGGAAATCGCCGTTCTTCGTCCATGGCGTCACTTTAAGACCCGTGAGGCCCTTGTTGGCGAGGGCGGCCTCTACCAGGGAGGAATACGCATCCGCGTTCCTGTAGTCTTTGAGCATGAGCACGAGCTGCTGGCCGCCTGCGGTCCCCAGGAGTTCACGCGCATCCAGGATGCCCAGCTGGAAAAGGCCGTCGTCGAGCGTATTGACACCCGTGGAAAATATTCCGCTTATGGTGAATTTTTTGAAACCGATTCCGGAATCCGCCTTTTTCGTGAGTACGCGGAGCTTGTCCCCTACGTCCAGCTTGAGCGCTTCGGCCAGTTTTTTCCCCAGCAGCACCGTTCCCCTCGCATCGCAGTACGTTCCGCGGATTATGCTCTTGTCGAGCATCAGCATGCTTTTTTCCGTTTCCGGATCGCCGGCCACTCCCATCGCGGGTTTGGACCCGCCTTCCGAACTGAGCAGCACTCCGAACCTTGCCCGCTCGGCGAGGATGCTTGTCGCATCGGCCAGGAATGGATCCGCCGAAATAGCCGCCCTTATGGAATCGGGGTCTTGCAGGCTTTCGTCCGGCGGCATGAAACTTTGCCGCTCGAAGTATCCTTGCGTCGTAATCAAGATATGGCCTGAATCGTTTTTCGTATAATTACGCACGAGGGAATTCAGGAATCCGCCGATAAGTCCGCCCAGTATCTGTATCAGGAGCACCGCCATGAAGACGGAGAGCCCCGCCAGGAAAGTCCTTCGCCAATTACGCCTGAGGTTTCTCAGCGCCATTGTAAACAAAATCATGCTGTGCTCCTTCTAGATGAACTTCAAGGCTGCGCACGGTTTCATCCTGGCTGCCATCCTGGCCGGTATCCATGCGGCCAATACGGCCACCGCGAGTCCGTAGATTATGCCCGTAACCACGCTCGGGACGCTCCATTCGCCGTAGAGGGTGCCCGCCAGGGGAAGACCTCCCATGTCAACCTTGCCGATGAGGGCTTGCATGGGAATCCCAATAATGACCATGTAGGCGGTCCCGGCTATCCCTATCAAGGCGCCGCCCGCGCCGCCTATCGCGCCGATTATCGCGCCTTCGGTTATAAATAGATTGCGAATTTCGCGGGCTTTCATGCCGTACGCCAGGAGTATGCCTATTTCCTTTACCCTGGAGTATACGCTCATGAGTATCGTGTTGACGATTCCCACTCCGGAAATCGCGAGAACCACCAGGATGATGATGGAGCTGTATTTTGATTTCATATTCCGCATCGCCAGGTAGCCCTGGGCCATGCTCGCGATGTCCGCGGCCTCTATTCCCGCCTCCCGGCCGCTACTGCTTGCCTGTATTTTTTTTGCGGCGTCCAAAGAAGTCGCCATCGATCTGTCCAGGGAGGAATCCTTGTTGATACGGCAATCAAGCTCGGTAGCGAGATTCGTCCTGCCAAGAAGCCTTTCCGCATCGGTAAAGGCCATGAATACGCCTCCTCCGTTGAGGTTCGTGTCCGGCGTGTTCATAAGCGCTACTATATAATATTCATCGGCGTTTATGTTCTCGTCGGACGTCTCCGCCGAAACCAGGACTGCATCCCCAACCTTGACGCCCATATCCGCCGCCAGTGCGGATCCTAAAATAACCGAGTTGGGTTGGCCTCCGAACCAGGATCCTTGCTCGAGGAATTCCGCGGTCCGGAAAACGCTGACGTCGGAGGCGGCATCGACGGCGGTCAAGAGCACGGGCCGCGAATCCCTGTAGTTGGAAAGCGTGGCGAATGTCTTGAACCTCCGGGTAACCGCGAGAATCCGGCTGTCGCCTTCACGGACGTCGCGGGCAAGCCCCTCGGGATCGTCGATAAGGTAATCGTATGGAGAGCCGCTGGGATTCTCGGAGAAGCCCATTTTTCTTATCTTTACCGCAGACTCGTTGAAGTCCATCATATTATAGATGGTGAGGCCGTCCATGCCTGCGAGCGTCGAGTTGAAAAAAATGAACACGCCGATTCCCGCGCTCATTACCAGCGCCGTTATTACCGTCCTTCGCCTGTGCCTCAGGACGTTCCGCCAGGCTATCTTAAGCAACGAGCTCATTGGCTTTTCCTTTCTTCCGAAACGATCTTGCCGTCCCGGATGGATACGATCCTGCGAGCCTTCTCCATTACAAGCCTGTCGTGCGTCGAGAAGACGAAGGTAGTGCCCATCTGGGCGTTTATGGATCGCATCAACTCGATTATTTCCGAGCCGGTGTGCGAGTCGAGATTGGCGGTGGGCTCGTCGGCGAGCACGACGAAAGGGTTCTTGACGAGCGACCTGGCGACGGCGACCCGCTGCTCCTGCCCGCCGGACAGTTCGCGGGGATACCTGTTTTCCTTGTCGGTCAGCCCGACCGCCGCGAGTATCTCCATCGCCTTATCCCGCATTTGCGATTTTTTAAGTTTTTTTTCTATAACAAGCGGGAGCTCGACGTTTTCCCTGACCGTAAGCACGGGAATCAGGTTGTACGACTGGAATATGAAGCTGATGTGGTCCCGCCGATATTCGGACAGTTCCCTTTCGCTTGCCTTGGAAATATCCCTGCCGCCGTAAGTCACGCTCCCCGAACTGGGTACGTCCAGGCATCCGACGATGTTGAGCAGCGTCGTCTTGCCCGAGCCTGAAGGTCCCACGATGGCTAAAAAATCGCCTTTTTCCACGGAAAGGCTCACGCCGTCAAGCGCCACGACCTCCGCCGCGCCTTTGTTGTAGATCTTGTGAAGATCCTGCAATTCCAGAATATTCATTTTTCCTCCAGTGGGGCTTTTCGCACCGATGCCAGAATGACTTCAAGTTCGCTCATATAGATTTCGAGGGCCTGCCTGCCCAGGACCGTAAGCCGTATCGCCGTGTTTGGCTTGTTGTTTCGGAATGATTTCTCGATTTTGACGTAACCTGCCTCCTCGAGATTTTTAAGCTGGATGGACAGATTGCCGGCGGTCATTCCAAGGGCGAGGCGAAGTTCCGTAAACGGCGTCTCGGGTGAATCGCTGGAGGCAAGGTAGGTCAGAGTCATGAGCCTCGATTTCTCGTGGATGATCCTGTCCAGTCCAAGACTCCCCAGCACGGTGCTTCGACTCATGTGTTTTTACCGGCTTTAAAGGATTTTTCTACCGCGAGAGCAGCGGCGAAAGCGAAGAACAACCCTCCGAACACGATGAATAACCAGAGGAATATGGCCTGGGAGGCCAGGAACAACGAACAGGCACCGGTGACCAAAGACCAATAGCCTGCGATGTAATAGGCTCGTACGGCGCTGCGTTCGCCGATGCGATTGAGGAAAAGCCCCATCATGAGGGACGTAAACGGCAGAGCCATCCATGGTTCTCCGCGGATAAACGCAAAGGTTATCAAGACTCCGAGAAGCGCGAGGGTTGGAATGGTCGTATGGGTCAAGCTTCCGCCAAAAAAAGAAGTCAGCAATTCCTGAAATCCACGTGCTCCTTCCATTTTGAACATGTTCATTTTCTTGTAGATCATTATCATCTTGGCGATTCCACCGCCCACAGCGAAAACGGCAAGTATGCTGAATAAAAGGGCTTTGAGCCCAGGGGGAATCGCACCGAAAGATCCGTAAATCCCGGTTAGGATATGTGCGGGCAGGGCGAACATCGTAGTGAGGATGCCACCCAGGAGGGAAAGGAATATCCAGCCTGGGGGTGCTGTTATTTCCCGTAGGAGAGGATCATTTCGCTTTACCGCTTTTTTTAAATCCTCTATGTCTCGGCTTATGCGATCCAGTTCGCTTTCGGTCATTTTGTCCTCCATAAACTAGTTTATAATATAAACTACAAATAATCAAGTTTTTCCTTTCTTTTCCTTGACAATTATTATACTATGTAATACATTGTATAATGTAATGACGATACCAGGGTTATGCCTAATGCCGGGAACCCTGACAGGAGGAAAGATGCAGGAACTCGAATATACCCAGGAAGACCTGGATCGAGCCGTGGACAAATGGCGGGGACAGAGCCGAAAAGGTTTTCTTGAACTCTGTATGCTGTCCTGCGTGCACGCGAACACGAGAATCTACGGATTCGCGATCATGGAAAAACTGTCCGAGGCAGGCTTGGAGATAGGGGAAGGTTCCATGTACCCCCTCCTTGCGCGCCTGGTCAAGGAAAATTGCATGGTGGCCGAGTGGGAAATGAAGTCCGAAGGACATCCTCGGAAATATTACAGGCTTACCATGTTCGGCATTGAATTCCTCAAACGCATAAGCGACGAGCGCGACAAGGATCAAGGTGCCTACGATGTGTTACGAAAACTTCGCGACGAGCGGGATGAGGGAGGCAAGAAATGACGCGGCAGGAATATCTGGATGATCTTAAAAAGAGGCTGTCCTTCATGGGGCAGGCAGAGCGCGATGATTTTATTTTGGAATTCGACAGCCATATCGATTCGGTGTGCGAAAAGAACCCCAGTGCGTCGGAAGAGGATCTCGTAGCCAAATTGCCTTCGCCGGCCACGATAGCGTCCACCCTGAGGGCGGAGGAACTCGAAAGCAGCGGTGGAATCGGCAGCAGCGGCAGCGAAGGCTCGGATGAGGCGCGTCAAACCAGGTATGATAATTCCCGCGATGATTTCTTTGGTACCGGACGCCGATCGCCGAGGCAACCTCGAGAGCCTAGAGAGCCTAGAGAGCCTAGAGAGCCTAGAGAGCCTAGAGAGCCCAGGGGACCCAGGGAACCTAGAGAGCCCAGGGAGCCGAACTCAGGTTCCTTCAGCTGGGATTTCGATTTCGGTAACTTTTTCAAGTTCGCCCGAAGCGAGCCGGTCGATCTGGAAGGCACGCTTGACGGTATTACCGACCTTCTGCTGTCTTCACTGAGCGCCGATGTGGAATTGACCGTAGGCGATAAATTCCAGTACAGGGTGAACGGTTCGTGGGACGATAAGGACGAGCCTGAAATCAAGGTTGACGGAAACACGGTACAGATAAAGCTGAACAAGCGCGTGGACAGCATCGAGCTTGAAGTTCCCGAAGGCATGACGGAACTGCGCCTGTCGACCCTTTCGGGCGACGTGCACGGCGATATTCCAAAGGGCACCAGACTTCTCGCAAAGACAGTGTCCGGTGACATCGACCTCGAAATCGGCTATGGAGATGCTTTTATAGAAACCGCCTCTGGCGACATATCCATCGAGGCAGAGGCGGCGGATATCGAAATAAACACTGCTTCCGGCGATATACACATCGAGGGCGGCAAGGAAGTAAAGGCAGCCACGGCTTCCGGCGAGATAAACATCGAGGCGGAAGGCGGATCCATCAGTGCCTCGAGCGCCTCGGGTGACATCGATATCAGCGCAGGTCCGGGAACCGCCGACATCAAGGCGGACTCAATGTCCGGCGACGTAAGCGTGGAACTGGAAGACGACGGTAAGCACGGTCTCATGGCCAGGAGCATCTCGGGCGAGATCGACATCGACGGGTGGGAGGAAAAACGCGCCAAGCATCATAAGCGCGGCGTGGAAGTCGAAGGCGGACCGTATACGGTAAGCGTAAGTTCGGCTTCCGGAGACGTTAATATTTCCCAAGACTGAAAAACTTGCGGACGGCTTAAGCCTCATCCTTTGCCTTCGATGCGCATGTGCGCGTCGAAGGCTTTTTTTTGTCCCGGTAGCGGAGCTTTCCTTTTAGCCGGGCAGTGGTTATTTTAAATATATGAGAACTGTTTGCGTTGTCCTTGTGGCGTTTTTATTCTCCTGCGGAATCCAGAGGACAGCCGCCTTAGGCGGCACGGAAAGCGCGGAGAAAGGAAAAGATATGTACGCGGATTCGAGTATTGCGGTTTTTGGCGGCGGCTGTTTCTGGTGCCTGGAGGCCGCTTTCGAAATAGTGCCCGGCGTGCTGGACGTGGAATCGGGCTATGCCGGCGGATCGCGGAAAAACCCCGATTATGCGCAGGTAAGCTCTGGTTTGACCGGCCATGCCGAGGTAGTGCGCATACGCTACGACCCGAAGCTTGTTTCCTACGGCAATTTGCTGGATCTTTTTTTCAGGATACACGATCCCACGACGGAAGACCGGCAGGGAGCGGACGTCGGGAGCCAATACCGCTCGATAATCCTGTACGCGGACGCCGGGCAAAAAGCCGAGGCTGAAAAATATATAACGGAGTTGGCGCCCGAATACGGTTCCGCGATCGTTACCGAGCTTGTTCCGTTGGGCGAGTTCTGGAAAGCCGAGGGATATCATCAGGATTACTATAGGAACAACACGCAATACAGCTATTGCAAGATAGTAGTGAAACCTAAAGTGGAAAAGGCAAAGGATTTTCTCGAGACGCTCCAGCCGGTCGGCGGAAAATAATAAAAGGCCGTCGTCCGACGGCCTTTTTTCATCCCTCAATCCTTGAACAGCCGCGCTATCTCGTGCCGATAGATTTCCGCGATGGCATGCCTCTTGATTTCCTGCTTCGCCGAAAGCTCCCGGTCTACCGCGAACGGTCTTGCCAAAAGCTCGAAACGGAATATCCGCTCAAAGCTCTTGAAACCGCTTTTCTGGTTGACCAGCTGGTTTATCTCGAAATTGACGAGATCCTTGACTTCCGGCTGTGCGAGCAGTGACTCGTAATCGACCACAGGTATGTTGTTTTCGCCTGCCCACTGCGAAATCGTATCCTGGTCGGGTACGATGAGCGCCGCGAGGAATTTCTTGTCCTGGCCGAGCACGACCGCCTGCTTTATATAGATGCTCTCCGCAATTCGTTGTTCGATGGGCACGGGTTCCACGTTTTCGCCGCCGCGAAGCACTATCGTATCCTTGGCCCTTCCGGTTATCTTGAGCTCGCCGTCCACGGTTAGCATGCCTATGTCGCCCGAGTGGAGCCAGCCGTCTCGGCTGATCACTTTTTCCGTAAGCTCCGGTTGCTTGTAATAGCCCATCATCACTTGCGGTCCGCGAATCAGGATATTGCCCTTTTTGCCGTGTCCGAGCACTTTACCTTCGTCGTCGACGATCCGGAATTCAGTTCCTCGGAGCGCCGCCCCGACGGTTCCGAGAAGCGGCCTTTTCATGGAGCGTACCGCGACGACCGGCGCGGACTCGGTAAGACCGTAACCTTCTATGACGCGTATTCCTATCGCATCGAAGAAATGGTCCACAGCCGGCGGCATGGCTCCGCCTCCGGAAACGCCGGCGATGAATTTACCGCCAAGCTTCGTTTTTATTTTCCTGAAGATGAGCAGCTCCGCCAATCCCCGCAGCGGCAGCAGGAACAGGAGCGGAAAGAGAGGGCTTACGATATCGAGGAATCGCGAGCGGTGCCCGAAATTGGGGAGGCGCCCCAGCAGCTTATTCCGGTAATACGCCCAATGCCTGCCGACGCCGACGAAGAAATTGAATAGCAGCAGCGTAAAGCCGCCTTGCTGCCGTATGTTTTTATAAACGCCTTCCTGGACGGATTCCCATATGCGGGGCACGCTCGCCATCCACTGCGGTTTTATGGCCTGGAAATCGGGCAGCATTACCGCGCCGATCGGTTTTGAGTACGCCATGGAAGCGCTTACCCCGATGATGGCGTATTCCACGATTCTCTCGAACGAGTGCCAGACGGGGAGTACCGAGAGCCAAATTTGGCCGGGCACGAGGTTGAGGCGTTCGGGCATGGTTTCTACCTGGTGCAGGAAATTGGCATGCGACAGCATGACGCCTTTCGGTTCTCCCGTGGTTCCCGATGTGTAGATGATGGTGGCAAGATCACCTGATTTTCCGGCCGCCGCGGCTTCCGCGTATTCGTTGGGTTTGTCCTTGTACCGTCGGCTGCCCATAGCCACGATCTCGTCGTAGGAAAAAGTCTTAATCTTGGCTTTTTTGGCCTTTTCCTGAGCATCTTGGCTCAGCGCTTCAATGGCGATTATGGTATGCAAATCCGGGATCAGCGATTTTCGCTCGAGTATCTTGTCGAACTGCTTTTCATTTTCCACGACCGCGAGGTCGCATGAGCTGAAAGACAGGATATACGCGATTTCCTGTTCGGTCGCATCGCAGCCGCGCGGAACGTCGGCGGCTCCGAGCCCGAGGATCGCCAAGTCGATTATCAGCCATTCCCGGCGATTGTCGGATATGAGACCTATTTTGTCTCCGCGTTTTATGCCCAAATCCAGAAGGCCGGCGGCAAAGGTGGAGATTTCGGTGCGTAATTCCGCATAGCTCGTCGGAATAAAGGTGTTGCCGCCTCTTTTACTGTATTGCATGGCCTGAGTGGGTATTGCCTTTGCCTGTTCAAGGAAAAGTTGGGGGATCGTTGCTGCCATTGTATTTCTCCGTCATGGTGATACCCAGAACCACAAGGCCTGGCTTTAACATTTCAGGATTACATTTACAGTTTAACGAAATTTGTAATAGTGTGCAAGAAAAAAAAATTATTCTTGCAACTATTCTTTGAGTACAAGTGTCCGCCAGGCTTTGGATACAGGAAAATCCGGCCATAAAGCGCTCCAGTCGCCTTTGCGGGTGGGAGCCGCAAGCGCTTCTGCGAGCCGGATGCAGTATTCGCCGCGCGGAATATGCTTGCCTCCCAGGGATTCCACATGGTTCGTGTGAACCTGGCTGTCAATGAGGGTGAATCCTTCTTCTGAAAGTTTCCAGACCAACGGAATAAATGCTTCTTTTGACGCGTCCGGAACGAGACTGAACATGGATTCTCCGAAAAAAATGGACCCAAGGCTGATGCCGTACAAGCCACCCACGAGTTTGTCTTCCTGCCAGGTTTCGATGCTGTGCGCGTAGCCGAGGCGGTGCAGGTTCTCGTAAGCCGCGATCATGTCCTTGCATATCCAGGTACCGTCTTGGCCGGGCCGGCTTACCATCGAGCAGGCGCGAATCACATCGCCGAACGCGGTATCCAGCTTTATCGTGAAACGTCGTTTGCGGAGAAGTTTTTTCATGGTTTCGGATACATGCAACTCGGCCGGTTCCAGAACGAAGCGCGGGTCGGGGCTCCACCAGAGCAGGGGTGACTCCTCGCTGAACCAGGGGAAAACACCCTGCCTGTAAGCGGAAAGCAGCATGCCGGGGGACAGGTTGCCGCCTGAGCACAGGAGCCCGTCCGCGTTTGCCTGGGAAAGCGGAGGAAAATCAAAACGATCCCCTTCTTCCAGCCACGGAAAAAGGGGATCGCCGCGCGATTCGGTTTTTTTCTTCTTAAGTAACGACATCGAGAACGATCGCGTCTTCGACTACGTCCGCGCGGGCTTTGCCGCCGTTCTTGAGCCTGCCGAACAGCACTTCGTCCACGAACCAGCTCTTTATCTTGTCTTCCACCACGCGGCTTACGTTTCGCGCGCCGAACTCGTCGCTGTAGCCCAAGGCGGCCAGTTTTTTAACGCAGGCGTCCGTTGCCTCCAGGGTTACTTTTTTATCCGCGAGTTGGAGCCTGAAGTCGTCCAGCGCCTTTACCACGATGCGCTCGATGATGTCCTGCGGCAGGCGGCCGAAGCGCACCACGGCGTCCAGGCGGTTCCTGAACTCGGGCGTAAACGCCTTCTGCACGGCGTCATCGATGGCGGCCTCGGTAAACGCGCGTTCTCCGAACCCGATCATGGGCTTGCCTATGTCGCGCGCGCCGGCGTTGCTCGTCATGATGAGCACCACGTTGCGGAAATCGGCCTTGCGTCCCTGGTTGTCCGTCAGCGTGGCGTAGTCCATTATCTGCAATAGAATATTATACACGTCGGGATGCGCCTTCTCGATCTCGTCCAGCAGCACCACTGCATGCGGGGTCTTGCGTATCGCGTCGGTGAGGAGTCCGCCTTCCTCGTAGCCCACGTATCCTGGCGGCGAGCCGATAAGGCGGCTGACCGTGTGCTTTTCCTGGTATTCGCTCATGTCGAAGCGGTGCAAAACGATGCCCATGGTGTCCGCGAGGCGGCGCGCCAGCTCGGTCTTGCCCACGCCCGTGGGGCCCACAAACAGGAAATTGGCCACCGGTTTGTCCGCGGCGCGGAAACCTGCCCGACTGCGCTTTACGGCTTTGACTACCGCCTCGATGGCGCTGTCCTGGCCGAATACGCAGTTCTTCAGGTCGGGTTCAAGGCTGCCAAGGCGGTCGCGCTCGGTTTGATTCACCGATTTCTCGGGTATGCGGGCGATGCGCGCTATGACTTTTTCTATCTCGGAGCGGCCGATCTCGATTGTACCGGTCTCCGCTTTACCCTCTTTGAAAGCGCGGATTCGAACCCACGCGCCCGCCTCGTCGATCACGTCGATGGCCTTGTCCGGAAGGCGGCGTTCGGTCAGGTACTGCGCGGAAAGCGTCGCGGCCAGGTTTATGGCTTCTTCGCTGTATTTTACGTCGTGATATTCCTCGTACTTGGACTGGAGGCCTTTGAGTATCTCGATGGCTTCCGCTACGGTGGGCTCCACGATGTCTATTTTCTGGAAGCGCCTCGACAGCGCGCGGTCCTTGTCGAAAAACTTGTTGTATTCGTCATAGGTGGTGGATCCTATGCAGCGCAGCTTGCCGCTCGTCAGAGCCGGCTTGAGAAGGTTCGATGCGTCCATGGAGCCGCTCGACACCGCTCCCGCTCCCACGATGGTGTGTATCTCATCTATAAACAAAATGGCTTTTTCTTTTTTTAAGAGCTCGTCCACCACGCGTTTGATGCGTTCCTCGAAATCGCCGCGGAATTTCGTTCCCGCCAGCAGCGAACCCATGTCCAGGTTGTAAATGGTAAATCCGAGCAGCTTCGGAGGAATGTCCCCCGAGACGATGCGCTGCGCCAAGCCTTCGGTGATGGCAGTCTTACCCACGCCGGCGTCGCCCACGTGGATGGGATTGTTTTTAAGGCGTCTGCACAAAACCTGAACGGTTCGCTCTATCTCTATTTCGCGGCCGATGACAGGCTCAAGCTTTCCTTCAGCGGCCAATTTCGTAAGGTTCGTCGTAAATTTCTCGAGGGCTCCGGAACGCACGGTAGACCGTTGCTTGCCCTTGTCGCCGACTTCTTCTTCCTCTCCGGTTTCGGGGTCCATGAACGCTCCCGATTCTCCCGTATCGCCGCCGGATTCTTGGTCTACATGCGAATCATAGTCGCCATGGGATATGACATCGAGCAGATGCAAGCGGTTTATTCCGGATTTCCTCATATAATAGGCAGAATAATTTCGTTCCTCGTCGAACAGGGATACCAGAACCTCGGGAACGCCGACCTCCGCTTTGCCGGCACCTTGGGACTGCAGCATGGCGCGTTCAATTACGCTTTGAAAGCCGGCGGTCTGAATAGGTTCCTGATCCTTGACGGCTGGAATCTTCTGCTCGAAGTAGGCTTCCATGCCCACTTTAAGGTGCTCGATGTCCGCGGCGCACTGCTCAAGTATGGTTCTGACCTGTTCGAACGACAGCGACGCGTATAAAATATGTTCCGGCGTCAGGTATTCGTGGCCTCGAAGTTTCGCTTCGTTATACGCTGCGGTGAATATTGCCTGAACTTGTTGGTTAACCTTCATCGTTTCTATGCCTTCTCCATAATGCACTTAAGCGGGAACCCGTTGTCCCTCGCTATCGAATGTACCCTGTTTATTTTTGTAATCGCTATGTCATAGGTATATGACCCTACAGTTCCGCGACCTTTTTTATGCACATCGAGCATGATGTGCGTCGACTCCGTCAAGGACTTGTGGAAGACGTTCATTAGAACCGCCACCACGAATTCCATGGTTGTGAAGTCGTCATTCAGCAATATAACACGAAATTCGTCAGGTTCTTTGGTTTTTTCCCGATCCTTGACGATCGTATCGCTTTCAAAATCATTATTTCCTGCCACAGTAGATAAAATAGTGATTATCAGGCAAAAAAACAAGGGTGAAGGGAGTCGCGAGGTACTGTGAAATTAGAGTCCAGTATTTCTTTCGTGCTTTTTCGTGAAAACTGCTATAAAATTGATTCTTTGAAAACGAGGAGAGCATATGAAGAGAATGGTTCTACGTTTATCCGTTATGGCGCTGGGATTGGCGCTGCAAGCCTGTCCGCCGGTAATCGAAACACCCGTCGTGGTGCCAGGGTTGCCCACCGGCGAGACACAAATCATCGATCATCGCTACGCGCACGTCACGGGCCTTACCCATGCGCGCGTGGAGGCCGCCAAGAGCAAGCTGAACGTAAAATACTGGCACACCTCGCACGGCAGCCAGATAAGTTCCGGCATCGCGGGCATGAACGATTTTTACGGCACGCCGGGGCTCTATTCGGTAAGCAAGGCCCCTACCGCGGGCGAGATGAAGTATGACGATACCGAGTGGACCGACTTGGGCAACGGCAATTTCAACGTCGTGACCCGCGATTATCTCGAGGCGAATCCCCTCGTTAACGTGGTGATGTGGTCGTGGTGCGGCCAGGTGTCGGGTTCCGACGAAGCCGATATCGCGAGCTACCTGGCCAAGATGAGCGCGCTTGAGACCGAGTTCCCCGGTGTCCGCTTTGTCTATATGACCGGACATGCCGACGGTACGGGATCTCTCCGCAACCTGCATTTGCGAAACCGGCAGATTCGGGATTACTGCGTCGCCAACGGTAAATTCCTGTTCGACTTTTACGATATCGAGTGCTACGACCCCGACGGCGTTTATTACGGCGACCGCTTCGTAACCGACGGCTGCAATTACGATGCCAACGGCGACGGCCATGTTTCGCAAGGCTCAGGCGACCCCGGGCTGCCCCAGAACGGCGACAAGAGCTGGGCGTTGGACTGGCAGGCCGCACACCCCGACGGCTGGTGGGAATGCAACCCGGCCCATACCGTAGACCTCAACGGCAACCAGAAAGCCAAGGCTGCCTGGCAGCTCTTCGCCAAGCTGGCGGAGAGCCTCCCTTAGACGCTTCGGTTATTTCTCACCGCGATTATTTCGCGCCGCCTACGGGAAAGCCGAATTTCTGGTACAGATTATCCCGGTCCACGGTTGGGTGCTGAAGGTCCGAGCTCATTTTTGCCACTTCCTCCGCCACGTAAGTGCGCAAGGCGTCTACGCTGACGATGCCGTTTTCGTTCCGGGCGCCGCCTGTCAATCCTTGGATGATCTTGCTCGTAAAGAAGCCGTTTCCTATCTCGTCGCTTTCGTAGGAATACTCGCCGCCACGGCAGGACGAGAACACGATGGCGCCGCTTCTCCGTTCCAGGTTGTTGTAGATATAGCGGTCCCGCTGGAAGAGAAAGCCTCGGGGCAGGGCGTTTTGTTCTTTTTTTATCACGCTTAACCCCCGCGCCGTCCTGGCGGCGTATCCCCGGCCGGTTGCCGTGGACAGCATCGCCTCCTCCAGGCCAGGCTCGGACTCGCCGGATTCGCAGGTGTCCATGAGGAACAGCTTGTTGCGCGGCCCGATGCCCTGGAGCAGCGCCTCTATCTCGTCGAAATTCGCAGCCGTGCGCGACAGGTTCTTTATGTCCGTATCGTGGGTCAGGAAATAATACGTGGCGTTCTTGTCCGTATCGTGCACGCCGTGGCCGGCTATGAACAGCACGAAGGTATCGTCGCTCGCGGCTTTCGCAAGGAAAGATTTAGCCGATCGTATGGCATCGAGCGTCACGTCCTCGTTAACGAGAAGTTTTACGTATACGTTTTCGTAGGCGCCTTTCATGGCGGAAAAGGTGGCGGCCAAATCGCGCGCGTCCTTGTCGGGATACTTCAGGTTCAGCGCGGCGTTTTCGTAGGCGGAGACGCCGAAGCCCAGGAACCAGAGATTCGTCTTGACCTTTTTCTCCGCCCTGACCACGGTAAGCGCCCGATAGCTTTCCCGGCCCAGCCTGTCCATGCAGGAGATTTCTATTTTATTCTCGCCGTTTGCCAAGATAATGGATTCCTTCAAGGATGCGGACTTGCCGGGAGCCAGCTGCAGCGGCTTGCCCTGCGACCCGAAAATCGGCACGTCGTTTACCTGGATCGCATATGCGGTAACCGGTTCCATGGAGGCGGTAAAGCGGATATCCATCGCGCAGGTCGCGTTCCTTACGTCCTGCGAGAGCAGCTCTGCCCGGGGTATGTCGTACGACGCGCCCTCCACGCTTTCCCGCGAGACGCGGAATCGCGACAGCCTGTACAGATAGCGGTTATAAAAATATTCAATGGATTGCGTGTCCGCCCCCGGCAGCTTGGCCAGGATGAGGTCCGGCCGGTTGTTCCGAAGCGCGAACTGGTCTATCTCGTAGATCGTAAGCCCGTCCGCCATCGCTACGAGCTCCGAGCCGTGCGGGCTTGCGTCCCAGTATCCCCTGTCGTCGAAGATTATCCATTCGGTACCCTTGGTATTGGCGGTGAACGCCACCCAGGAACCGTCCTCGAGGTTCCATATCCTCGTGGTGCCGTCGGCAGAGCTCGAGAGGGCGTGCGTGCCCCCGGGCAGGAAGGCAAGGCCTGTAATGAACCCGGTATGCCCCGAAAGCATCCGATCGGGTTCCGCGCCCCCGATATTCCCGAGGATTATGAGGCCGTTCTCCATGCCGGCGAGATATCGTTTCCCGTCGCCTGAGTACGCTACGGCGCGCACCCACGCGCGCGGTCCCTGGAACGACTTGAGTATCTTTCCCGTGGCAAAATCCCATAGTTTTACGGTCGTGTCGGCGGAGCCCGTTAGGAAGGTTTTTCCGTCCGGCGCCGTAGCCACGGCGTAGATCGAGCCGTCGTGCCGCTTAAGCTTCCGCGACCCGCTTTTTATGTCTTGTATGAATACTTCGCGCTCAAGGGTTCCTGCTATCACCTGCCTGCCGTCGGGCGTCCATTCAAGGTCGTATACCGCCCCCGGAGCCTGGAATTTCTTTACCTGCTTCCACGCATCGGGATTCCACAGCATCATGACGCCGCCGCTCGACCCGAACATCAAGTTTTTCCCGTCGGGCGAGTACTTTATGGCCGTAATGCCGAAGTTGACCGGGACGCTTCTCGCCGTCGCGATTCCCTTGCCTATGTCCCATCGGGTAAGGATCGCGCTGTTCGATCCGGTTATGAAAAATTTCTCGTCGGGCGAGACCGCGAGGGACAAAACCCTGTCGGCCATGTAATTGTCGTATTGCGAGTATGGATTCTCCTGGTTGAGCGTCTGGCTCAAGGCTCCCGTCCGCAAGTTCCAGCGCTTCAGCGAATTGTCGTCGGAAACGCTCATGAGAAAGTTGCCGCTGCTGGATGCCTCGGCGCCGTTTACTATGTTGGGCTCCCGGCCGAGGCGGCGCGTGGTGCCGGTTATCAAATCGTAATATATTATCGTACGGTCCTTGGAACACGAAAGCGCGAAGGTTCCGTCAACGGACAGGACCATTTCGTTTATCGTGTCCTTGTGCGCCTTCATTACGCGGTGGCTCGCGACCGCATTAGAGTTCAGGTCGCGCTTCGTCATCTCGTAGCTGTTGTAGGAAAAGGTAAGGTAGTCGGCACCGTCCGGCGTTATGGCGCCCCAACTCGAGCCGTTGGACCAATCATGGAGGATTGTTCCCGAGGCGACGTCCCAGTGTATCACCGATTCCGTCGATACCGAGATTATGGATTTCCCGTCGGGAAGGAAGCTTGCCGAAACAACCGAATGCATCGGCTTGGAAAGCGTCTTAAGCAGATTCCCCGTAGCGGCATCCCACAGCCTTACCGTCAAGTCGAAAGAGCAGGACACCAGGGTCTTTCCGTCGGCCGAGCATTTTATTTCCCGCACTGTGTCGGTATGCCCGTCGAATGCCTTTATCGTCTTTCCCGTGGCCATGTCCTGCTCGGCTATCCGGCTGGATCCGTACCAGAGGCTTGAATATATTTTTTTGCCGTCGGGGGAAACGCAGATAGCCCCTACGGAATCGTCGTTAATTATCGTGGACAGGAGTTTTCCGGATACCGCATCCCAAATTTTTATAGTATGGTCGCCCGAACCGGAGACAAGCTTAAGCCCATCCGGTGAAAAATTAATCACATTAACCGTATCGACGTGGGCGATCGTCCTGCGAATTTCCTTGCCGGTGGCCAGGTGCCACAGAGAAATGATGCCGTTCCTCGTGCCCGAGGCCGCGAAGGCTCCGTCCGGGGATGCGGCTACGCAGGATATCTCCGTAGGGAGGCCCAGCTGCACGATTATTTCCGGAGCTGCGAAAACCGGGACAAGGCCGGCCATGAGCGACGCCAGGGCGAAGAGTCTTGAAATTCTGTACATCATCCCTCCACGAGCGCTCCACCCCCGGACGCCGGTTTTTAAGCCTTGAAAAGTATCGTATGAGAGCAGCCTTCGTCGTACGTTGTTTTCAGCGTTCCGCCGAGTTGCTCCACCAAGGTCTCCACGATCCTGAGTCCGAAGAGTTTTCTTACTCGGGTGCGTTCGGAGGCTATGCCGTCGTCCGAGATCGTGAGGGCGCACGACTCCGCGCCGGTCTTGGCCATGGAGAGCGCCAGCGTGCCGGAATCCCGACCGATGTAGGCATGGCGCAGCGAGTTGCACACGAGCTCGTTGACGATCAGCCCCAGGGGCAGCGCGGTATCGATATCCAGGAACAGGTCCTCGCACTCCACTTTCACCTCCAGCTTTCGCTCCGGTACCGCGAACTCGCCGTGCAAGGCGTAGGTAAGGAACGTTATATAGCGTTTCATGCCTATTTTCGAGACGAGGTTTTCACTGATCAGGTAGCTGTACAGGTAGGCGATAGCCTGTATGCGACGCTCAAGATCGTGGTATTGCACAAGCGATGCGGAACCCTCGGAGTAGTCCATCTGCAGCTTTATGAGCGAAAGGATTATCTGAAGGTTGTTGCCCACCCGGTGGTGTATCTCGTGCAAAAGGTCGTCGCCTCCGCGCGCGGCCTGGAGCAGCTCGGCGGCTTCGAGCGTCGTCGTCTCGAAGCGCTCCCGTACGAGAGACTGCAAGTCGTCGTACGATTTCTGTATTTTAAGGCGGGCATCCTCCATCTCGGTAACGTCGTCCACGATCACGAGGATCATGATCCGTCCCCCATACTCGATGTTTTTAGCGGTAAAGATGAAATGCTTGAGAATCCGCGTGCCGTTTATCTCGAACTCGCGCTCGAGACGTTCTTTATAGACAGGCACTCGCTCGGTGAACGCCTTGATAATGCCTTGTCGCAAGACGCAGTCGGCGCACTTCGTGGTCTGGCCGCAATCCTTGTTTTCGTCAAGATGAAACACGCAGCCTATGACGTTGCCGCAGAGCTGGCGAAATATCTGGTCTTCTTTTTTATAGAACAGCGTGGAAAACGCATCGTTGAAGTTGTAGATTCGGGCGTCGGAATCGCTGATGAAGATTGCCGAGGTTACGTTATCGAAGAGATCGTTCAAAAATACGTTGGATTCTTTGAGGAGCGGGATATCCAGTTCCATGATTGACTCCTCGGTGCGTTTTTTACGTGCTGAGCTATCTTGCTATTGTAGTGTCACGGGAACGTGCTGTCAAATTCGATATCGAAGGCAGTCACGGAGCGGAGGGCTCGGAGAAATGGGGTTGTGAGATTTAAGTTGACAAAGTACGGGGTTTCACTTAATCATCATGATTGCGATGTTGGAACAAGAATAAAAAAGTTCCCAGGCATTTCGAACTTCAAGGATGGTAACTATGAGCGTAGAATGGATCGATCACAAGGGCAAGAAGATTCTGTATATTAAATATACGGGACTCTCCCCCGAGCAACAGTTGGCTCAGATAGAAAAAGCCACGAAGACGCTTGTGGATACCGGTAAGAAAGATAACCTTACCCTTACCGACGTACGGGAGATTAACGTTACCCAGGACTTCCTCGACCTTGCCAAGGTTCAGGGAAAGATTTCCGGGCCTGTAACGCAAAAAGCCGCGATCGTGGGTATCGAGGGCATACGCAAGATTCTGCTCAAGGCCGTGAACACCGTATCGGGAAACCCGCGCGAGCCTTTTGCCACGGTGGAGGAAGCCAAGGACTGGCTGGTACTTTAAGGCAGTACCGAATTTTTTGCACGGAGACGCGGAGTAACGGAGAATATCAAGCAACGGCAAATGTAGAGATGGCGAGTTCCTGCCCGGCGGCGAAGACTTGGTCATTGTATAGCTCCTCATGCGTATGTCAGCTTCCTTCTCTTTGGTTCGGGAACCGCCCGCTCCAATTCGACAGCCGTTTCAATCCATTCCTTGGTAACCGTCTAGACGTTGGCAATTACTTCTTCATAACTATTCCCGTCGGCCATGCATCCGGGCAGCTCGGGAAACTCAGGCGATATGGGCCGCGTCTTCCGCGCTCCAGAATACGATAGCTTCATGAATACGAAGATCTCTAAAAACTTCAGTTATGAGAGATTAACCGTCAAAAACCTGATTCCTGCAAGGAATCGGCAAGGAACTTTTGGTAACCAACCGGGTTATCAAAGGTTCCCTTATGCATCTAAACCTCCGCAATCATGTTGTACCGGAATTTTTTCACGGAGAAACGGAGGAGTACCGAGCCAGACTGAGGAAGGGTGGGGGATGTATCCCCCTCGCTACGAAGGTGAGTCTCGTCGCTGGCGCTCCGAGCCACGCTTCTACGCTACCCCCTCTTTTAGATACGGGTGGTGTTGTAGACGGGGGACAGGCACCGAGTTCTTGGAAGTTGGGGTCTGTCCCCAAGCCAAGCATCTCTGGGGACAGGCCCCGAGTTGCTAGAGGTTGGTGCCTGTCCCCAATCTAAGTATTTCTGGGGTCAGGCACTACGCCCGACCTCATCCGAGACCCATAGCCCAAGGGGCCGCTCCCTATCCTCGCTGGGGAGGTAGTCTTGTTTTTGGATTATACTCAGATAATCTACTGGTAAAAGCTGATTATAAAGCAGGCTCCAGAAAGAAGGGACAGGTACCGAGTTGCTAGAGGTTGGGGTCTGTCCCCAAGCCAAGCATCTCTGGGGACAGGCCCCGAGTTGCTAGAGGTTGGGGCCTGTCCCCAAGCTAAGTATTTCTGGGGTCAGGCACTACGCCCGACCCATCCTAGACGCAACCGAACTCCTCGGAGAATCAAGGGGCTGGCTTAGAGACACAAAGGCCCTGGGACGGCCTCCATTCCACTTCAAACCCTGGTTCCGGTGCCCTTTTTTGCTCACACTGAGACATTGGCCGGAAGATATCTCGGCTGGGGAGGTAGTTTTGCTCTCGGATTATTCTAAGATAATCTATCAGGCAAACCTGATTTTACAGCCGGATGCGATTTCCCTTAGATGGGGCAAGGCCTTGCTGGCCATGCTGGGACTCGATGGACTTGGCCCCGCTGAAAAAGCACATGAGCTCAATGCTTGGATGTACCGCTCGCTCCGCTACTCAAGCAGCCGGCATTTTCAGCTTGCGGATGTCATCCGCCACGGGGGCGGCAACTGTGTTGCCCACGCCAACCTGGGCGTTTTTCTTTTAAGGCATGCCGGCGTGCAGCCTAAATACGCCCACGAAATGCATGTAATCAAAAAATCCATCTATAGCCAAATCATCGCTTACAACACAAAAAAGCCACATGAGGGCATCAACGGCGAGGCTCATAACGACCATGTCTGGGTGTGGTTCCAAAACGGCGAAAATGATTGGCAACCCTTCGATTCAGCCCTTGGTTACGCTGGCTTTGACGAGCTGTTCGAAAAAATGGTATTCGACCGGAAACGTCATTGCCGCTCGTATATCGAGAAACGAACCGGCCCACCGTTTTTATTTGGGAAGATACAGGCAGCGGGCTGGCCTACATGAAAAACGTAAGCACGGAATTCTGGTCGCGCATGCCCGCCCACGAGGCTACAGTTCCCGCCTCAGAATGGGTCGCACTAGCCGGTCGTTTCGATGGTTGGACCAAACAAGATTTCTATAAATCCTGTCTGCCTTCCGAGCTTGAAAACAGCATCAAGGTCATGGCTTCCAAGATGTTCCATACGTAACTCGCCCCTGAACCAAAGTTCGCTTGCCTGGTACCTGACACCGCGTTACTCTCAGGCCGGGGACAGACCCCAAATATTGCGATGTCGGGGCCTGTCCCCGGAAAAGGAAGGGTAGTTTGAAAATCAAAGCGACTGTGATCTTGGCCTTGATGGGAATCGCTACGCTGACAGCGAGCGCGCAATCCAATGCCGGCAGTTATTTTGGGCAAACGCCGCCGGGTAAAAAGGCGCAGCTGTTCGCGCCAGGAATCGTCTCGCTTACCGATCGCGGGGAATACGTCATCGTCTTCTCCCCCGACGGCACTGAGTGCTACATCGATGGGTATTTCCAAGGTGTCTCCAAAATTTTCTATACCAAGCGCTCCGGCACCACATGGACGGCACAAACCGAAATTCCTTTTCTGTTGAACCAAGGATTTTCGCTGTCCGGCTTGTCTGCCGACGGTAAACGGCTTTTCCTGGAAAAAGACAATGATATATGGATGGTGGAGCGCGATGCAGGAGCGTGGGGCGAACCCCAGCGTCTGCCGCTACCCATTAATTCTACCTATAACGACCATAGCTACTCCGAGACGGCCGACGGTGTCGTGTACGTCGGGTCGAGTCGCAAGGGCGGATTGCGTAAGATGTTGGAAATCTGGCGGATGCTTCCTGGTGCGGCAAAGGCGGAAAACCTTGGGCCGGTCATCAATGCCCTGCCCCGGAGCCTCACGCCGTACGTCGCGCCCGATGGGTCGTACCTTATTTTTTCGGAATCCGATACAAGCTACGAGGCTCTCGTCATAAGTTTCAATAAGGGGAACAACGAGTGGACCAAGCCCGTGAACATGGATGTTACCGGCGCGGGCATCAACGTTTCCGGGTATCAGAACCGGCCTACGTTTTCTCCCGACGGCAAGTATCTTTTTTATAACAGCCACGACTCGGAGAAACCGGACGTCTCCGATATTTACTGGGTAAGCGCGGACGTAATCAAGGACATAAGGATCAAGGTTTTAGGTAAATAAAAAACAGCCTTCGCATACGAGGAGCGATTATGCATCATGAATCAAGAGCTCGAAGAGAACATTTCGCATGCGGCCCCCTATCCCGGTTTCTCGGCGTTTTTACGTTCCTCGCAGCCGCTGTCATCGGGCCTCCCTCGCTTGGCGCCGATGAATCCGACCTCATGGCCTATTGCGGCCAGATTCCACCGGGGCTGGAGCCGGGGATTTTCGCGCCCGGGCTTATCTCCACGACGGAGAACCGCGAGTTCGGTATCGCCTTCTCCCCGACTGCGGACGAAATTTACTTTACGAGGAAAATCGGGGAAACTCAGACTATTTTCAGGACTGCATATCATGACGGTATTTGGTCGGCGCCGAAAACGCTGCCTGAACTTGCCGGGTACGACGCCATGGAGCCGTTCATGTCGGCCGACGGTACGCGCCTGTACTTCAGCTGGGAATGTCCGGCTCCTTCAACGGCGACCGATCCTTTCCTGTTGTGGGTCATGGAACGCGCCGCTCCCGGAAAGCCGTGGTCAAAACCCCGGGTTTCCGGTCCAGGCATGTATTTAAGCGCCACTCGCGACGGTCAAGCTTTCGTGACCGACGTGATGAAACGCCGGATCGCCACGGCCAAGCTCCTGGACGGACTCCTTGGTCCGCAGGAAACCGTACGGGGTGGAGTGTCCAAGATGGCGGCCCGCTTCGGTGAATCCGCGCATCCTGCCGTGGCTCCAGACGGTTCGTACCTGTTGTTCGATATCGACTGGTCGCATCTCTTCCTATGTTTCAGGGAGGCCGACGGAAGCTGGGGGGAATTCATCGACCTTGCGCGGCACGGCATCCCGGAAAGCGCGGGAACCGCCGCCGTGAGCCCGGACGGCAAATATCTCTTTTACCGGTACAACGATGATATTTGGTGGGTAAGCACGGACGCGATCAAAAAAATAAAGGTCTCCCTCCCACGAATATAAAAACAGGCACCTGAAAAACCTTGTCGGTTTCTCCAGGTGCCTTGTCGATCGTCCCCGTCAATCCGCGTCAATCATCGGACTGTTCTTTTTGTATCAAACCGCAGCCAGCGCCAGTTCCAGGTCCGCCAGAATGTCGGTAATATTTTCTATACCGATGGAAAGCCGCACGAGGTCCGGCGAAAGTCCCGAGGCCAGCTGCTGCTCGTCGGAAAGCTGCGAGTGCGAGGTGCTGGAAGGGTGCAGGGCCAGGCTCTTGGCATCGCCCACGTTGGCCAGGTGCGAGAACAGCCTCAACGACTCGATGAACTTCTGCCCGGCTGCGCGTCCGCCCTTGACCCCGAACACCACCATGCCGCCAGCGCCCTTTTTTAGCAGCTTCTGGGCCAACGGGTACGACGGGTCCCCTTCCAGGCCGGGATAGCGTACCCACGCCGCCTTCGGGTGTTTTTTGAGGAACTTGGCCACGGCCAGGGCGTTGGTCACGTGCTTGTCCATGCGCAGGGGTAAAGTTTCTATACCCTGCAGGAAGAACCACGCGTTGTCGGGGGACAGGCACGCGCCCAGGTTGCGGAGCGGTACCGTGCGGAGGCGCAGCGCAAACGCGATCTTGCGGAGCTCCGGCGGAAGGTCGCTGGCCCAACGGAGTCCGTGATAGCTGGGGTCGGGGCGGTTGAACAAGTCGAACTTGGGATCCGACCAGTCGAAGCTTCCCGCGTCGGTCGCGATTCCGCCGATGGCCGTGCCGTGCCCGCCCAGCCATTTGGTCAGCGAGTTTATCACGATGTCCGCGCCGTGCTCGATGGAGCGCAGGAGATAGGGCGTGGTAAACGTGGCGTCCACCACCAACGGAAGCTTATGTTTCTTGGCGACTTTGGAAATGGCCTCAACGTCCGCGAGGTCCAGCGCGGGGTTCCCGATAGTTTCGATAAAGATAATTCGGGTTTTCGGCGTAATGGCTTTCTCGAAGGATGAAGGATCCTTGACGTCCACGAACTTGGTGGTAATGCCGAAATCGGGCAGGATGGCGTCGAACATGGTATACGTGCCGCCGTACAGGTTGGACGCGGACACGATCTCGTCGCCCGCCTTGGCTATGGTTATTACCGTGTTGAAGATGGCCGCGGTTCCCGACGCCAGCGAAACCGAGGCAGCTCCGCCTTCAAGCTCGGTAACGCGCGTCTCAAGGACGTCATTGGTGGGATTGCCCAGGCGTGAATAAATATTGCCGAATTCCTTCAGGGCGAAGAGGCGCGCCGCGTGCTCGGCGCTCTTGAAGGTAAACGAGCTGGTACGATAAATGGGAACTCCGCGGGACTGCGTGGTCGGGTCCGGTGAATGTCCTGATTGTACTGCTATGGTTTCGAAAGATTGTTTGTCAGCCATTGTGGGCCTCCGCATGGGTATATGTCGCGGCATTCCTTTGGAGTACCGCCGATCAGAAGCCCCGATAGTGCCGTGCGTCGCAACGCGAGCGATAAGCTAACCGGGGCAAGGTCATTCCGCATAACATTCCCTGTCGTCCATCTCGTTCGCTCATTGATCCTCTCCACTCGCAAGACAAACGGGTCTTGCATATTTGTCTTTTTTATACCACACTGTGGTAGCAATAATATGCACGTAAAAATATGAGGTGTCAAGATGGATGGACCCGAATTTTCGAAATTGCGCGGCATGAGCCGGAAAAGCCAAAAAGAATTGTCCACAATGCTGGGTGTGTCGCAAAAAGCCGTGGAGAGTTACGAGCAGGGTTGGAGACCCATACCCGCTACCGTCGAGCGCCTCCTCTATTATATAGTATTCAAGTTGAACCGCGCACAGCTTGCGGACCAGGAGCCTTGCTGGGTCGTGCGTACCTGCCCGGAGCAGGTAAAACTGGGGTGTTCAGCCTGGGCATCAGGCGACGGCCATTTTTGCTGGTTCATAACGGGACGCCTGTGCGCGGCTGCGAAGGCCGCAGGCGGCTCGGATGCCTATTGCTACGAATGCCCTGTTTTTGCCAGTATGCTTCATGCCATCGGGCAAGACCGAATCGTCTAGAAAAGGAGTCCAGTCGCATTATGCCCCTCATAATTCCCGAAGGCTTTCCTGCCGCCGAATCCCTCAGGCGGGAAGGTATACATGTTTGCAGTCGAGTTTCGCTGGGCGACGCGAATGCCCCGGCCTTGAAAATTGCCGTTCTCAACCTGATGCCCACGAAAGCCGTTACCGAGCTTCAGCTATTGCGCCTGCTCGGGAATACTTCGCTGACCGTCGATGTTCGCTTCCTCCGCATGGCAAGCCACGAGTCCAAGAACACAAGCGCGGAACACCTCGACGATTTTTATGAAACCTTCGACTCCGTCAAGCACGAGCGTTTCGACGGCCTCGTCATAACCGGAGCGCCTGTGGAAACCCTGCCCTTCGAGGCGGTGGACTATTGGCCCGAACTCGTGCGCCTTATGGACTGGTCTCTTGCCAACGTGCGGTCCACCATGCATATCTGCTGGGGCGCGCAAGCGGGCCTCTACCACCATTACGGCGTGGACAAGCAGCCTTTGGCGGCCAAGATGTTCGGGATTTTCCATCACGCTACGCTCGATTCCACGGTACCGGTCGTGCGCGGTTTCGACGAAGTATTCCTCGCTCCCCACTCGCGGCATACCGAAGTGGCCGCCGAGGCCATAGCGCTGAAACCCGGCCTGCGGCTGCTTGCCGTCTCGGAGGCCGCGGGCGTCTACCTGGCGGCGAGCAGGGACGGGCGCAATATTTTCGTAACGGGCCATCCCGAGTACGACGCCCTGACGCTCGATGCCGAGTACCGCCGCGACGTGGCCAAGGGCCTCGCCATCGAAGTCCCCGCGAATTATTACCCGGATGACGATCCTCGTCTTGCGCCCGTCCAGCTCTGGAAGGCGCATGCGCATCTTTTATATGCCAACTGGCTGAATTTCTGCGTGAGCCCGGGACCCGGTTTATGAATGAAAATCGTGCCCGGGGCTCTGTGGCGTTCGCCGCTTTCAAGGCAGGCATTCCCGTGCTCCTGGGATACACGAGCATCGGCTTCGCATTCGGCCTCGTGCTGGTAGGCTCGGGCCTTCCCTGGTGGCTGTCGCCGCTTATGGCGCTCGTCGTGTACGCGGGTGCCGCTCAGTTCATGGGAGCGGGGCTCCTGGCTTCCGGCGCCGGCATGCCCGAGATCGCGCTCCTCACGCTGCTCATGAACGCGCGCCACGCCGTGTACGGCTTGTCCGTGCTGGAAAAATATTCAGGCGCGGGCTGGAGAAAGCCGTATCTCGTGTTCGGCCTTACCGACGAAACCTACGGCCTCATAACCACGATACAGTCGCCCGCGGGCGTCGCGCCGGCAAGTTTTTACTTTTATCTTACCGCGCTCAACCAATTCTGGTGGCTGCTCGGCTGTACTGCCGGCGCGCTCTTCGGCAAGGCTTTGCCGTTCGATACCAGGGGCCTGGATTTCGCCATGACCGCCCTGTTCGTGGTGCTGCTCGTGGAGCAAGCCAAAAACATACGGCGCTTCGAGCCGTATGCCGCGGCCGTGCTGTGCGCAGCCGTCGCGTACTTCTTTGCCGGCCCCGCCAACTTCATACTCGCGGCGACGCTCCTTGTCTGCGTTATCCTATTATTGCTTCGCAGGCGCATCGAGCCCATCCGCGCGAAAGAGGCGGAGGCTCGGAGATGAACATACCCCTGTCCCGCATCATTTTTACGGTGGCCGCCATGGCCGCGCTTACCATCCTGACGCGCGCCGCGCCGTTCCTTTTTTTCGCCAAGCGTAAACCTCCGGCCGCCCTGGACTATCTCCAGAAATATTTGCCGCCGTCATTGATGGTAATCCTCGTTCTGTCGGCTTTCAAGGATATTCCCCTGTCAGACGCGCATGCGGCCCTGCCCATGGCTGCGTCGGCGGCGGTTACCGCGCTACTGCACTTATGGAAGCGCAACGTCCTGTTGTCCATAGCCTGCGGCACGGCGCTGTACATGGTTCTGATCCGTATTTTAATATAACTATAATGGAGGATTCATGCGCACAGGCGTCGTCATAGCGGTGGAAAAAGAGGCGGAAGCGATACTGGCGGACAAGTCGTTTTCCTGGACCCAGACAGGGGAGAATCTGTATCGGTCAAAAACGCAGCCCGTGGATCTTGCCGTATCCGGCGTGGGCAAAGTGCTTGCCTCGTACGCGCTTACGCGCTTGGCATCCCTGCCCCCGGTACCCGGCGACTCGGTCGATGCCGCCGCGCACGGTGGATTTCCCCTGCACGATTTGTATTGCGCGCTGGGTACTTCCGGATCGCTGGGCAGCGAGGCCGTCGGGTCCATGTACCTATGCGCGGAATCGGTGGAGCGCGACATGGATACGAGCGGCATCGGTACCCCTCCGGGGATAACCGCCTTCGAGCCCATGGGCAACGCCGTGATGCGCACCTGCCCCCAAAAGCTCGCGGCGGCCGTTACGCAATCCTGCAAAGACGCGGGCATAACGCTCAGGCCCGGGCGCTCTCTTTCCGGCGACAGTTTTGTATCGAGCGCGGAGGCGTCGGCTGCCCTGTGCCTGCGGTTCGGGCAGGAATCGCCGGGAGCTCTGCTCGTGGACATGGAGACGGCGGCGCTGGCCAAGCTGTGCCTGCTGCGTATCCGCCGACCCTTTTTCGCCGTCCGCTGGGTAAGCGACAATGCGGACCACGCCGCTTCCGGCAGCTGGGAAGCCAATGTCAGCCGCTCCTCCGTAGATGTGCTTGGGGTGCTCAAGGCGATCCTCGTCGGCGGCTGACCGCTGGAATCTACAGGTCGATGCTCATCGAGAAAGACGCTCCGTCAAGCGCGGACAATCCTCCGCCGGTGAATTTTATATCCTTCCGCGTAATAAAATCGATACCTTGAATAAGCAGATTGTAGTAGAAATGGATGAAGGCGCCTTTGCGAAAATCGAAGCTATTCGAATATGCGAGTATCCCGTAATAAATAGAAACTGGCAGGTAGGTTAACGCAAGGTCAAGCAGGTTGTCGCCTTTGGAATAGTGGGCAAAAGAGAACAGTGCCGCGTTGACGCCAATCCCGGCGACTGGGCCCAGGTACTCCACAAGCTCGGGAAGTATATAGCCCCGGTAATAGGCCTCCTCGCCGACGGCGGCGCAATAATTCCGTTCAAGCGATTCCATCCAGTACAGGGCCGTGCCTCCCGCGGCGCCGTAGTCGGCACCTCTCCATCTCGCGGTGTTTCCCCCCGGCGAATCACCGGCGACGCTTAAACCGCCGGAAAGCCATTGGTACGCGAGCGCCCCCGCTCCCAGGCTCGCGAGCCCGATTGAAACATACGGGTCTGCTAAAAAATCATAACGAAACGGCGCCGCCATAGCCCGCGCCGCGGATACCGGGGCAAACTCGTATTTGTACGCTCCAGCCTGGGTACGGCTCCGAAGCGTGCTGTAAATATCGTAAGTGCTGTACATGACGAGCTTATTGGAGGTGTTGTGCATGATGCTTGCCGCAAAAGAATGGTCAGGCTCCGATACGGCGGTTTGGACGCCATAGCGAAGCACGGCACACAGCGGAAGTCCAATGCCCAATTTTAGCCAGTCTCCCGTGTACGCGTAGCCTAGGAGCGGCGAAAGCCTCATTCCGTAATACAGGAGGGTTGGTTCCTGTACGCCGAAAAAACCGGTGATGACGTCGGAATTGATATACTCGGGCAGCACGAAGGAAAGCATCCGGAGGCTTATGGTCTCTTTGCTTATTGCAGGATTCAATGTGGTGTTCGGAACCGAGCTTGCTTCCTGCGCGCTTAAGGCCGACAGGCTCAAGCAGAGCAGCGCGATAATTTTTACATTTTTCATAATTTCCTTTTTTCTGAAAAGGGGATACGTGATGGTAACGCGCGACCGTGTATCTGTCAATCTTTTAGGTGTTTTCAGGAGCTATTGGCGGATTTACAGGTATCCCAGCTTGGCCAGAGCTATTCCTACGGCCACGGTGCACGCCGTCTCGGATTTCAGGATGCGCTCACCGAGGCTCGTAAAGCAAAAGCCGCTCTCCGCCAGCTGGTCCAGTTCTGCGGCGCTCCAGCCGCGCTCGCTGCCGATGGCTAAAATCACGTTGCCGCCATCGGGCTTTTCCAGCGCGATTTGACCGAAGCGCATTCGCGCGCGATACGGGTCCAAAGCCCAGCACCGAGGCGGCGTTTCGTGGCCCTCCGTCTCGACTGCCGCAAGCGCGCGGCCGAGTGTCCAGAAACTTTCCACTTGTGGCAGGCGGGGATTGCCTGCCTGTTCGGCTCCTTCCACGAGCGCCGCCTCGTATTCTTTGTTCCTGAAAAAATTACTCTCGATGTACGATTTTTCGCCGAGCTCGGTGCCGGCAAGAATTATTCGTCCGACGCCCAAGCTGCAGATGTCCTTGAAAATCCGGCCGGCCTGTATCGGGCGCGGAAAACCCAAAAGCAGGGTGATGGGGTAGAGCGGCGCGGGGACGGCCTTCGCCGAATAATTCAAGGTTATAGCAGTATCATCGATATCGGCGATGGTGGCGATACCGGTGGATTCATCCCGCGCTCCGGCGAGCAGTTCCTCGCCCGGACCTTTCTTGAGGATACGCACGATGTGTTCGTAGCGCCGGTCTTTTTTGAGAATGACCTGCCGCGACTCGCCCGTCTCCAGAAACAACATGTTCATGAAAGCTCCGTTCGCGCTTAAAAAAAGCCGCGATACGAAGTGTATCACGGCTTTAATTTATTAGCTAATCCCGGCTGCCCATTCGTGGAGCGAATGGGACACGATCAGTCAAACTGCACGCGGGCGTGGTAGTCCACTCCCGGCACGTCGAAGCCGTTGGCCTGCAGGAAGTCCGTCTTGAAGCCGGCTATGTCGGTAATCAGGTGTATGTTTGCCTCGGTGGCGTAGATCATCTGCGTGGCGGTGGCCTTTTGCACGTCGTCGCGCATTTCCAGCTCGTCGATGCGGATGCGTCCCTTCTCGTCCACGAGCATGGTGCCCGGCGCCAGGATCCGTTCGCGGTGCAGGCGTATGGCCTGATCGGTGCAATCCTCGTGCAGGTGCATTTCCTTTATGATGCGGAACAGCGCGGAAATATACAGCGGAATCACGGGTATCACCGCGCTTGCGCGGGTAACGAGGGCTTTGTTGATGGACACGTACGCTCTTCCGCCGTTGTCCTTCAGTATCTTGTTGATGCGCGGCACGGTGTTCTCGAGGTGTTCCTTGGCCTTGCCGATGGTACCGTCACGGTAGATGGGCCAGGAGTGCTCGGGACCGATGTACGAATACGCGAGCGTCAGGCAGTCGGGGGCAAGCACGCCCGCCTTGGACAACGCCTCCATCCACAGCTCCCAGTCTTCGCCGCCCATCACCTTTACGGTGGACGCTACTTCTTCCTCGCTGGCGGGCTCGATGGCCAGTTCCTTGAACTCGTGGGTGAACAGGTCTATGGTCTTGCCTACGAACGGCTTGCCTACCGGCTTGATTACCGAGCGGTACATGACCCCCGTCTTGGGGTCGGTGCGCACGGGGCTGGCGAGGCTGTAGATGACCTGGTCGAACTTCAGGTCGTCGCGTTTGGCAAGAGCTATTATTTTATCACGGGTCTCATCGGAGAAGGCGTCCGCGTTGAGGGTTACGGTGTATAGTCCTTCCGACTTGGCCATGTAGTCGAACGTGCGGTTGTTATACCAACCCGGGCTCGCGGACCGCTTTTGCGTGGGTTCGCTCTCGAATGACACGCCGACCGTGGCCGCGCCGCAGGAGAAGGCGGCGGTCATGCGCGTAGCCAGGCCGTAGCCGGTGGAGCAGCCGAGCACGAGCACGGTCTTGGGAAGGCTCTTGCCCGACGCCATGGATGCGCCCAGCATGGAGCCCTTCGCGGCGGCGACGCGCCGCTTGAAGTTTTCCACCATTTTTGTGCAGCCCACTGGATGGGCGTTCAGGCATATGTTGCCGCGAACTTGGGCTTTTGCTATCACGCTTTTTCCTCTCCCACGATGCAGGTCCATTCGGCCTCGATGGCGAGGGTTCCGTTTACGTAGCCCAGGCCTTTTTGTTTTATGACGCGGGGGCTGGCGCGCAGGTTGGTCACTTCCATGGTAAAGGTATCGCCGGGGCGTACCTGGCTTCGGAATTTGACGTTATTCACGGCGGCAAGGAAGAATGTTCCCGCGGCCGCGATGCCCATGAGCTTGACGCCCACGCCGCCCGCCTGCGCCATGGTTTCCACGAGGATGACTCCGGGAACTACGGGGTAGTGGGGGAAGTGGCCGGCGAAGAAGAATTCGTTTTGGAACAGGCGCGTAGCCTTCATCGTTTCCGGCCCGGTGATTTCAACTTCGTCGACGAAGCAGAACGGGTCGCGGTGCGGTAAGAACTCCGCTATTTCTTTTGGTCCTGCTTTGTTCATGGGTATTTCCTTACGACGAGTACGCCGTTGTGTCCGCCGAAGCCCAGGGATCCCGAGGCTGCTATATTAATGTTACCTTTGACGCCTTTGTTGGGCACGTAGTCCAGGTCGCAGGCGGGGTCGGGCTCGTCCAGGTTTATGGTGGCCGGGTAGAATCCGTCACGGATGGCCAATACGCAAATGATGGCTTCCACAGCTCCCGCGGCTCCCACCAAGTGGCCGGTCATGCCCTTCGTGGAGGATATCTTCAGTTTCTTGGCGTGGTCGCCGAATGCTTTCTTGAGCATGAGCGTTTCGAGCGGATCGTTGATCTGGGTGCTGGTTCCGTGCGCGTTGTAATACTGCACGTCCTCCGGTTTTATGCCGGCGTCCGTCAGGGCGTGGCCGATGGCCTTGGCGCCGAAGGTTCCCTCGGGATGCGGCGAGGTCAGGTGGTTGGCGTCGCAGGAAGCGCCGTAGCCGGCCAATTCGGCGATGATTTTGGCGCCGCGCTTCTTGGCGTGCTCCTCGCTCTCGACGATGATGATTCCCGCGCCTTCGCCGATCACGAAACCGTCGCGATTCTTGTCGAATGGGCGGGATGCCTTGGTGGGGGTGTCGTTGTAGGCCGTGGAGAGAGCCTTGAGCATGCAGAAGCCGCCCATGGAGAACGCAGAGACCGCGGCTTCGGTACCGCCGGTAATGACGACGTCTGCGCGTCCGGATCGAATCATGTCCAGCGCCATGCCTATCGCGTCGGTGCCCGATGCGCAGGCAGTCACCTGGGTAAAGGCCGCGCCGTGAACGCCCAGGCGCATGGCGATGTTGCCGGCTGCCTCGTTGATGATCATCATGGGAACCGTCATGGGAAGCATGCGGGAAGGGCCGCTCTCCAGGAGTTTTTTATGGCTTTGCTCGAATATCTCGATGCCGCCCACGCCGTTGCCCAGCATGATGGAGACGCGGTCCGGATCGATTCCGGCGGTTTCCATGCCCGCGTTTTTCCAGGCCTGCACGGATGCGGCTACCGCGAACTGCGTAAAGTCGGCCATTTTTCGGGCGTCCTTTTTATCCATGTACAGCGATGCGTCGAAGTTTTTTACCTCGGCGGCCACGCGTGAATCCATGGTAGACGCATCGAAGCGCGTAACGGGGCCGATGCCGCATTTGCCTTCCTGAATTGCCTGCCAGAACGTATCGATATCGTTGCCGATGGGAGTAATTACCCCCATCCCTGTTATTACGACTTTAGTCTTCATTATTTGCCCTCCTTATATGTAGCTTTCGCAATGAAAAACTCATAGCAAAAGCCTTCTTTACCAGCGGATTATACAGCCGCCGTAGGTTAATCCTGCGCCGAAGCCCATGATCATTATCAAGTCGCCTTTATTTAAAAGACCTTTGCCGGCCATTTCGTCCAACGCAATGGGAATCGATGCCGCCGACGTGTTGGCGTATTCGTCGATATTCATGTAGAAGTGGTCTTCGGGCAGGCCGAATCGCTTGGCTGCGGCTTGCACGATGCGCAGGTTGGCCTGGTGCGGCACGATCCACTTGAAGTTCGTCAGCTCTATTCCAGATTCCTTTACCAATGCTTCCATTATATCTGTAATTGCCTTGACCGCAAACATGTACACGGCTTTTCCGTCCATGTAGATGCTGTTGGGCTTGGTGTAATCCCCGTCGCGAACAAAAGTCTTCGTGCGTTCGGGCTGGGTAAGGATGAGGCTTTTGGCTCCTGCGCCTTTTGCGCGCAGCCATGATTGCCCAAGACCCCGGCCATCGGCGGCATCGGTTTTTTCTATGACGACCGCTCCGGATCCGTCTCCGAAAAGTACGCAACTGGCACGGTCTTCCCAATCGATGATGCGCGAGAGGGTTTCTGCTCCGATTACGAGGGCGCGTTTTCGTCCATGCTGTTGGAGCATGCCGGAGGCCACGTCAAGCGCGTAGATAAAGCCGGTGCAGCCGGCGGTAAGGTCGAAGGCCGCGGCGTTTACCGCGCCGATTTTTTCCTGCACGATGCACGCCGTGGAAGGGAAGCCCAAATAATCGGGAGTGGCGGTTGCCACGACTATAATATCTATCTGGTCGGCGGTAACGCCGGCTTTTGCCATTGCTTTACGGGCGGCATCGGCAGCGAGATCGCTGGTAACCTGCCCATCTTCGGCAAAGTGCCGGCAGCCGATGCCGGTATGCGAGCGAATCCATTCGTCGGTTGTCTCGATGCGGGCGGCAAGATCATCGTTGGTTGTACGAAGGGCTGGTATGCAGGAACCGGATCCACTGATCACTATGGGCATATATTTCTCCTTGACAAATTGTGGGCTATTGTCACGTGCAGGATTTTGCACTATGTGACAAAGGATGTCAATACGTCATGTTCTCTGCGTATTGTCAAAAGTGCCGCCAGTACTTAACGTACCGGCGGCACTTGTTGGACACGTGAAATCTTGCTCCGGTTGCGTCGCAAGCTTAAGCGGTCGCTTTTTTTCCGGAAGGAAGCAGTACGGCAAGGAGGCTTATAGCCGCCGAGGATGCAAGCCCGACCATCGGAAAGACTTGGGATAACAGTGAATTGGCAGGCATGAAGCTTCCGGTAAGTCCCAAGGCATAGCCCACGACTATTGCGGTAAAGGCCAGAGGCGCATTCATGCGGCGTTTGCCCACGAACATGATGGCAACGAACAGCGCGGGAACGATGCCTGCGGTGTAACCGTTGTAAGTCTTCATTATAATGCCGATTATGTCAGTCTGGTAGAGCGCGATAAATGCGCCGACGACGCCGACGACTACGACCCAGATGCGTACGCCCAGTACCGACGGCTTCTTGATCAAGTCGTTTTGCAGGGTGCTTGCGGCGGTGAGCAGCACGGTGTCCGCGGTGGACAGGATGGCGGCGAGCAGGCCGAAAATCAGGAGCGCGCCAACCAGCTTGGGCGTGTAGGCTTTTGCTATCAGGTTGAGCGGGTCGATCCCGCCGAGGTCGGTAATGGATGCCTTTGCCCAGAGCCCTATCGCGATGATCACCACGGCGAAAATGAGCATGCCGGTACCGGAGAAAAACGAACTCTTGCGCGCATTGGCCGCGGTATCGGCGGAGAGGATGCGCGAGAACATCATCGGGCAGATAAAGTAGGAACCGCCCAATACAAACACGTAATAGAGAAGATTGGTAAACTTGAAGTGATCGTTGAACAGCTCGATCGAGATGGTTCCCTGCGCCGGAGTTTTGGCGATATACAGATACAGAACCGTCGTAATCAACGCGATGGCAAGCACGCCGAACTGGAACAAGTCGGTCTTCAGCACGGATTTCTGTCCGCCGATGAGCGTGTAGATAATAAGGAACGCGGCGACGATGGCTACCGCGGGCTGGTGGGCCAAGCCGGTAAGAGAGGTAACGACCTTGGCTGCCGCCACGAACTGGGCTGTGGCGATACCCGTCCATGTAACGAGGATTATGGCGGAAGTAAGCATCTGCACGGACGGGCCGATGAGCTTCCTCGTCATGTCGGGCATGGTCAGTGCTTCGGTTTCGCGAACTTTGCGCGAGAGCAGCCATCCCTGCAGGAAGTGCGCGATGCCGCCGGCTGCGATGAACCAGAACGCGGGCGAGCCCATATTATAGGTTTTTGTAACGGTGCCGATGGTTATTCCGCCGCCAATGGTAGAGGCCAGCATCGATGCCACGATCAGCAGTTTTTTTTGCTTGCGTCCGGCTACCAGAAAGTTTTCCATGGTGTCGGCGTACTTTTGACTGGTTAGCGCAATAATCAACAGGGTTGAACCGTACAGCACCAACAATATGATATTCAAAGTCATTACTCATGCTCCTTACACGGTTATCGTACCGCTGTGCGAACTGTATCAGTAACTGTGTCGTTTTGTCTAGTTCTTGATCCACCCTCGCCAAAACTTAATTGCCTTGACCTTGGTTGTGTTTTTTAGTACATTTTCCCAAGTTCTCACAACATTTTTATACCCGTTTCAGGAGGAATACGCCATGAAAGTGAATCCATTAGCGGATCGCGTTCTTATCAAGGTAACCGAAGGTGATACGAAGACCGCCGGCGGACTTATCATTCCGCAGACAGCGCAGGAAAAAACCCAGACCGGCGTCGTAATCGCCGTAGGCTCCGGAACCGAAAAAGATCCCATCAAGGTTAAGGTCGGCGACAAGGTCATGTACGATAAATATGCCGGTACCGCGATCAAGATCGACGGAACCGATCACCTTATCGCAAAGATGTCCGACGTCATCGCGACGATAGAATGAGAAAACATTCGATAACATTTTTGTTATCGAATGTTCCTTCCCGATTCCTTGCGGGAATCGGGCTTTTGCCTGGCGGCATGAAAGCTGAAGTTTTTATGCCGTGATACGGTTTTGACGAATAGTACCTGTTTTTAAGCTTGAAGAATGAAAAGGCCACCAGCGCAAAGCATGGTGGCCTTTTTCTTCAATAGTGCCGGTTAGTTAATTTTTTGTCATTATTTCCAGGATTTCTTTTTTCGTGGTTGCCGCGAGCAGGGCTTCGCGCTTGGACTCGCTCTTGAAAAGCCTGCTTACCTCGGCGAGGAACTGCAGGTGCGGTCCGGTCTTGTCGGGCGGGGAGAGCGTCATGATGAATATGCGCGCGGGTTCCTTGTCGAAGGATTCGAAGGGAACCGGGTTTTTGGAGATGCCCACGCAGGCGATCATTTCCTGTACCGCCACCGTTCGGCCGTGCGGAACCGCTATGCCGTTTTTCATGCCCGTGGACATTGACCGTTCCCGTTCAAGGACCGCGGAAATAGCCTGCTGCGTATTCGATACCTTGCCGGTAGCGGCAAGGATTCCGACCAATTCCGCAATTATGCCTTCTTTGGTGTCGCTGACCAAGCCAATGCCGATCGTATTTTCGTGGAGGACGTTTGAAAGACTCATGTCTTTATACTATTATCACGCATGATAAAAGTCAATTGAGGAATCCCGCATTCAGGCTTCACGTCAGATGAAATGCCTGATTTCCCGAGGTTTCGCCTCGTTTTCCGCTATCGCGACCAATTTTACCAGTGTGCCTGCCAACAATGTGTCCAAGAAAACGCCTACCGCTGACAGGGGCAGGGCAATCGGAATCAGCAGCAGATATCCCGACTCGAAGCCTTTTCCGTAATTCGCGCACAGGAAGGCCACGGAGGCGATAGGGCCGAGGGCCGGTGCCGCGCCGGACAGGATTGCCGAAACCGGCACGAAAAGCAGCAGCCACAGAAACGTGCTGGTATTGAGCCCGATGCTTGAATATGAGGCGATGACCACGATGAAAAGCGTGGCGCTTACCATCGCGGTACCGGCGCGGCCGAAGGTGAGGAGCAACGGCAGCGAAACGGTTCCGATCCTTCTGCGGACGCCCAGGCTCTCCTTGAGATGCTTGAGAATGGCGCCGCCGGGTGCGTAGGAATTGCAGCTCGCCAGCGCGACGATCGCGGGAGCGAGCATTGCGTAGAGTACGGAGAACGGGTTCTTGTGCTTATTGGCCAGGAAAATCGCCAGGGGAATTATGACCAAGGTGACGAATACCGCCTCGATTCCTATGACGGAAAAAATCTTGCCATAGATGGCGATATCCTTGATATTGGCGATGGTCGCCGTGCGGGCGGCCGCCAAGACGATAAGCGCCAACGGGAAAACCTCGATTATGAAACTGTTGATATGCCACAGGAGGTGGGACAAAGAATCCGAAAAGGTACTGATCGGTTTGGCTGCGGCTTTGTCGGTGGTAAACGATATGCCGAGAATGATGCCCAGCAGCAATACCGGTATCAGGTAGTCGCTCATGCCAAGAATGCCGATGACGTTGTTGGGGATGATGCTCAGGAACAATGTGCTCAAGGCGGGCAGTGCGTGGATGGAACCAGTTTCGTTACCCAGAGGTATCCGGCTGGAGGGAATCAGGAAAGCCGTGCCGGCTCCAATTATGGTAAGCAGGAATATGGCCGCAAGGCCGTAGAAGATGCTGCGCAGCGATACCCGCAGAAGTTTTTTTTCTTCATGCAGTTCGTATGCCGCGATGGGAACGGAAAAAAGCAGCAGGGGCACGAGGATGATACGCGCCAGGTTGACGAATACGAGAACGGCAGTATCCAGCGCCGCTCCGGGTATGGGAACGAATAATCCAACGGTAAGACCTAGCATTACCGCGATCAGGTATTTTATCCATATCTTCATTTCCGGAGCATACCCCAGCCTTTAGGAGTGGTCAAGCTTGTTCTTTTGAAGTTCCCCTTTACATTCTGAATGCTTCTTGGTATATTCGTCAGGAATTAATTAGAGGACATAGAAGAACTGCGGTTTTTCAATGTGCTTTTATGGCGCCGTACCCAAGTGGTAAGGGAGAGGTCTGCAAAACCTTCATGCATCGGTTCAAATCCGATCGGCGCCT
>CAZAJF010000027.1:0-59964 GCA_964485395.1 uncultured Treponemataceae bacterium
ACGAACTTGAAGGAATTTACGGTTACCATTACGGCTACCGCCACTTCCTACAAAATCGAACGAGGAACCGCAGCCGCGGGCCCGTTTACAACGGTAAACGAAGCTCTTACCACGACTTCCTATGTAGACACGACGATTACCAGTGCCGGTACATACTTCTATAAGATAACCGCCACCAAAGACAGCGCTACGTTTGAACTGACGTCCACTGCTTCGTCGGTCATCGTACACGACCTGCAGGCTCCAACCGAAATAAAGGTAACGCCCGCCGCTTTGGCGCTCACCACCGATACAATAACTATTTCCTGGACAGGCGCTCCGTTGGCTGAAAAATACGATGTTTATGAGAGCATCTACCCTCCTCAGAACGATCCGAACTTTTTTACGACGGAAACGAATTTCCTGAAAATAGCGACCGATCTGACCGCTTCCACCTTCAGCATCAATCCTATGTCCCCTCCGTCCGGATATAACGCAACGGCCGGCGCCACGTATTATTTCTACTTGGTTTCCAAGCGCGGAACCATTTCTTCCTCTAAATCCTTGGCTAAGGTAAGCATTACCTATGCCGGTCCCGCAGGAGCCGCCGCCGATCTGAAAGCCACCTTGAACAGCGCCGGCGGTTCGAGCGTCGTGCAGCTGACCTGGACGCAGGACCTCAATGCCGAGGGCTATACCATATTCCGGGCCTTGGATAAAGCCGGACCATGGGATATCGGCAATGTCCTGGCCAGCGCTGCTAAACAAGATGTATTGATAAACGGAAACGATACCTGTACCTATAACGATTCTACCGCCCAGGCTAATACCACCTACTGGTATATCGTGCACGGCACCAATGCCGCCAACGGACCGGCCAATAATGCCGCCATCGTGACTTCCTCTACGTTTGCCGCAGCCGTACCGGTCTCTTCCTATACCAATCTCAGCGCACCTACCAATGTTACCGCCGCTTTCAACGACGGCGCCGCGGTAAGCTTGTCCTGGAGCGCCGTTGATACGGCTTCCGGGTACCAGATCTACCGCAGTACCAATTCTCTGGACTGGATGAAGATAGGCGCGGTACAGAACGGTTTGGTAGCCATCGGCCAGACGAGCGGATCCGCTAGCGTTACCTATTCCGATAACAACAACCTCAAATCCGTTACTTACTATTACTGGATACTTGCCACTGGCGCAAACAACGCCGTCTCGCTGCCCAGCGTTACTGCCTCGGTTGCCGTAAATCTCGTGCCGCCCGCCCCCAATTCCTTGGTGGCGACTCCGGCATCCGATACGGTCGTCAACGTCAGCTGGAACGCCCCCAATTATGCCGGAACTCTGACCTACACCGTACAGCGCTTAAGCGGTGCCACCTGGACCGATGACCAGAACCTTACGCAGATTCCCGCAACCAGCGGCAAGATTGCCGCCTTGACCGCGAATACGCAATATACCTTCCGTGTGATAGCGTTTAATGAGAACGGTTCGGCTTCTGCCGCGTCCGCCTCGCAAACTGTTACTACGCTGCCTAAATCTCCGACCTTGAGCGCTGGCACGATAACGAGCAGTTCAGTAGTTCTCAACTGGACTCTTTCTCCCGGAGCAAGCAATGGCTATCGTTTGTATAAATTAAACAGCGCAACTGGGGCTTATGTATCAACGGGCACCGCACTTGCCAATAACGCGACTACGACTACGGTAACTGGGCTTCTTGGCGGTACTGCCTATAAGTTCAAGCTTACGGCTCTCAATTCTGCCTTGGTCGAACCCGATGTATCCGATGACACCCTTGTTCCTCCATTCTCGGTTACGACCATTGCCTTGGCAGCGCCTACCTTGAATACCCCCACCTATGCTTCCGGTCAAGTTACCGTGACCTGGAACGCAGTCGTTTCGGCTACGAGCTATGTTCTTCAGTACAAGATCAACACAGGCGGAGCCTGGACCGATGTTGACATGTCAGCCTGGACAGCCTCGGGTGGCGCTACGGAGACCAAATCTTTTGCTCCCACCGGCGCGATTTCTGGCAACTATGTCTATGTGCAGATAAAAGCCTCCTCGGCTGCGGGAGATTCGGGCTTCTCGCCTTCAAAGTACGTACAGCTGTAACATAATTGCTTCGGTTCTAAAGACTTGATAAATCTGATTCCGGCGCTTCCGCGCCGGAATCAATTTTTTACGGAAAGAGGTCGTTTCGTGCTAAAAAAACCCATATGCGCGTTTTTTATATTTCTTTTTGTAGCCGGCGGATTTTCGTTGTTTGCAAAAGACGAAGACAAGGCGTTTACCTTGGGAACCGGAATCGTCTACTCCAAGCCAACTGGATTGGTTCTGGACGCTCTTATCGGCTTTAGGGCAAATAAACTGAAGGTAGAAGGAATATTCGGCTTTTCAGGCGTTTTAAAGTCGCTTATAGGCATTAATATCGATGCTTTAGCTTATTCAAATTACAGCGTTATTTCGGGAACTTATGGTGGGGTAGGGTTCTATTGGCGGGAAGCCAACTTGAAACCTGACGATTCTTCCCTCTCCTCAGGTAGTTCGGCTTCCAGCGGCTTTGACATTGATTTCTTTGGAATGCGGTTCCCTATGGGCGCTTCCGCATATACGTTTTCAACGGAACTGGTTCCCTACTTCGGCGCAACGTACCCGAAAGGCGGCCCTCTCGCGTTGGATTACGGGATTGAGCTCGTCATTGCCCTGCTGCTTTAAGTCTGATTTATCAAGCCTTATGGCTTGTTTAGGAATGTAATAAAAAATAGCTTATTGCGGATCATCTGAAACGAATGATTTCCCAGCCTCGGGCATGGGCTTCCCTGATTAAGTGCGTGTCGGGGTTCACTGCGACTGGCTTGCCGACTTCCAGAAGAAGCGGCAGGTCGTGTATGGAGTCGCTGTAGAACGCGCAGTCCGACAGGCTGATGCCCGAGCGTAGCGCAAACCCGCGCGCGAGTTCAAGCTTGGCGGGACCGAAGGCCGGATTGCCCAAGAAGCACCCGGTCGTAATGTCGCCATCAAACTCCAGGGCGCTTGCGATAAGCTCATCCGCTTTAATAAAGTCGGCTACCTTGCGGGCAACGATATCGAGGGCGGACGTAGCCAGAACGATACGGCTTCCATTCTTTTTCAGCGCTGCGATAAGCTCGAGCGCGCCTAAGAAAATATCCCCTTTTATTTGCTTTTCGAAAGTACTCGCGGCGATTTTTTCCAAATCGTCGCGGTGCAGGCCTCTGAGAGCGGCAAAATTACGGTTGAGCTTGGATGGGCTCAGCTTTCCCGCGCGGTACGCAATATACAGAAACGGCAGAGTAAGAAGGTATCGAGCCTTGACGATGCCGTTTTTTACCGCTGTAACGGCAAATCGGGAGCCCGTCGCTCTCCGGGTTATCGTGTGGTCAACGTCGAAAAACGCGATTTGTACAGTTTTCATGCCATCATTCTTTCGTAAAGACGAGATGCTTAGGCTTCTGCGCTTCCGGCTCGGGATATTCGCCCCGGTACGAAGGCGGAAGCAGGAGCGATATTCGGTTCATTATTTCGTCAGCCATCTCCGTTCTGGTTTGGCGTGAAATGAGCTCCTGGGCATTGAGACGGAAGCTCTGGCCCACGCGAAACGTAAACCGAGTCCGACGGAGCGACTTTACGTTAGGCCAGAATCGCTCGCCGCCAAAATGCGCGACGGGAATTATCGTGGCATTGCTGCGCAATGCGATTTGCACGATGCCGGCGTGGCCACGCTGCAGGGAACCGGTACGGCTGCGCGTGCCTTCGGGTGCAAGAATCAGGATGCGCCCCGCTGCGAGCGCCTCGAGGCACAGGCGCATGGCGGTCAGGTCCGTCGTCTGCCTGTTCAAGGGAATCGCGTTCCAAACGCCGGCGAGAAAGGCCATCAGGGGATTGTTCCATGTTTCCACTTTGATGATGCCTTGAATATCCCGTGGAAACAAATGTGTATAGATAAGCGGGACTTCCAGGAAATTGATGTGATTTACGGCCACAATAAAGGGACCTTTACGCGGTATCCGGTAAATTTCCCTTACGTCGAGCTTGCACAAGAACGAGAGAATCAATTTGACCAAAGGAGTGATGACGCGGGCGGAAAGTTTCACGGTTTGGCAATTGCCGGATGGAGTCCGGGGACGCAGATGAGCGCTATCTTGCCCGGAAGGCATTCCACCACCAGGGATGAACCGTTCGTGCAGATCGTTTCGCCGTCTGCATGGACTACGAGCCCTCCTTGAGGAGCCGTAATCTCGAAGCGGGAGGAGCGGCTGAACTGCATGTTCGGATTTTTCCCATGGCTGCTTTTGGCTATGTCCAATATAAGCTTCACCATGGTGCGCCTGCTGAGCTCGTTGGCTATGCCAAGGTCGAACAGGCCGTCGTGGCTTTCTGCCCAGGGAGCGTAGAAGAAGGTGCCGCCAAGGCGCTTGCCGTTCATTATGGATACCTGGTGGCTTTTGCGGGAAACCGTGGCTTCCGGGGTTTTTACCTGTATGACCGGGGCTGCCGGAAATTTAATGAAAGATTTGAGGGCGCCCAGGACATAAGCCATGGAGCCCTGGACATGCTTCATTCTGGAAGCTTCAAGACCGACGATGGTGTCGAATCCTGCTCCGATTCCATTGCCGAAGTATCTGCCGTCGGGGTAGTCGCCTCCCTGTATGAAGCCTACGTCCAGCGGGCGCTGTTCATCGCGGACCAAGGCCTCGATGCAGGCTTCAAGCTGCTCGGGGATATCGACGCCGTAGCAGAAATCGTTTCCGCGCCCTGCCGCCAGAACGCCCATCGCGGGTATTTTGTCCCCGCGCGCGCCGGACAGCATCAAGCCGTTCAGGACCTCGTTGACCGTGCCGTCGCCGCCTGCCGCTACTGCCGCATAGAAGCCTTCCCTGCCTGCCTCGAGCGCGAGGCGCGCGGCGTGCCAGACCCCCGTGGTAACGCGGATTTCGTAATCCAGTCCGCTGCCTGAGAGAAGGGCTTTCGTTGCCGGCAGGCGCTCCGCGGCTCTGCCTTTGCCGGCGATAGGGTTATAGATTATCAGGTATTTTTTTTGTGCCATCTTAAAAGATTATATGTATATTTTGAATTTTATCAACTTGTTTTTAGGTTTTGGGCGTTTTGGAGGATTAATCCCGGGGAAACTTCATGTCCGGCATTATGTCCGCGTATATTCCTATGTCCACGCCCCGTTTTGGGTGCAGGATGAAATCCATGTTGAGGAACCCGAGATTCTTCGTTTCCGGGCGCAGCATGGTTTTTTGATCGCGGACAAGGGAGTCGAAAAGACGGGCGGACTCGGTGAACGCGAGCATGGCCCCGGCGCGCTTCCTGCCGTCGCCGAGGCGTTCGCCGATCCGAACGAGCGTCGCGCCGAGGTTATTTTTTGTTTTCATGATGAGTTCCACGAGCTCGGCGTGCGACGGTCGGGTCTGCGGCTCGGGCAGGGCGATGGTGTCCAGCTCAAACTGCAGGCGCTGGGCCAGCATCGTGTAATAGCCCTGGGCCGCGAACCAATCGCTGCGCCTGTAGAGCGTGTTGGCGGTCGCGTAGAGGAGATAGGGGCTCTGTTCGCGGTCCAGGCCCGCCCTGTAGAACATGTCCAAGGCGCGGGCGCCGCTGTCCTGCGGGTCGTCGCCGCGCGCGCCGTCGCCGCGCGCGCCGTCGCCGGCGTCCTCAAAGGCTATGTAATAAATATATCCGCTCCTGTAGTCCGTATCGGGCGTGTAGTACCGGTGTGCCTCTGCGGTCTGGTAGCGGGCCAGGGCTCCCTTGAAATCCCTGTGCTTGAAGAAGTATATATCGGCGAGCAGAGCGTAGGCCTTGCCGAACTCCGCCGTGCGCCTGAATTTTTTTTCCTCGAGCGAGCGTTCGTAGCGCTGGATGCACCTGGTAAGCAACGGTTCCGCGTCGAGCGATTCATCGCTCTGCATGAGAATCTCCGAACGCCTAATCAGAACGTTGAGATAGGCGCGTACCCGCTTTGTGTCCAGGGGGCTGGCCTCGTCGGCGCGCACGAACATGGCATCGGCGTTTTCCAGGGCTTTTCTCTCCTTGTCGGCGATTTTTGCCATCCGGAACCAGCGGGCGATCGTCGCGTGGCCTTCCGGTACCAAGGGGGAGTCGTGCGTCGCGCGGGCGAGAATCGACTGCACGTTATCCGTCGTCCCCCTGTCCATCAGATACTCGCCGAGTTCTGCTACCGTCCTGCAGGAAAACTTGCTATCCTCGTTTTTCAGGAAATAATCGGCGATGGGAGAAATCTCGCGGAGTTTGTCCACGCCGGTGGAGTGCTCCACCCGGATGAAGTACAGCAGCATGCGTTCAAGGTAGGAGTCCGTCCGCCCGTGGTTTTCCATGATCGTGGCAAGCTGAAGCCTGGCCTTTTCGTAGAGATCGGCAAGCAGTTCCGGCGGAGCACCGTCCAGTTTTTGTTCCTCGTATTCGGCCCAGGCCAGATAGACGTCGGCCATGAGAAGGAGCGCTTGCTGGTTGAAATAATCCCGCTCCAGGATATATCGCTTGAGGACTTTTTCGGCTTCCGGGAATGCCGTCTGGCCTAGTTCCATGCGCGCATAGGACAGCGCCGCCTTGGTTTCCAGGGGCCAGCGCCAGAGCAGCAGCTCGTACATGTGCCTCGCGAGGGGAAACTGTTTCTTGTCCACGTAGCCTTGGGCGTATTTATAGTACCATTTTTTCTGTATCCAGGTCCGGTCAGCCTTGGCGAAGAATTCACCCGATTCCGGGAATTTATCCGCCTGCAGCTGGCGATAGCCTTCCGCGTACAGCGAGTTGGCGTGTATCGGTCTGTAGATAAAATTATAACTGATGAAAAAAACCAGGGCCAGGCCCGCGGCCACCAGAAGGATTACCTGGAGGGCAGGCCAGATGTTGTGCTTGAAAATGTAGGCGAACGAGCTTTTTTCGGCCTCCAGGGCGGCTCCGGTCCTTTTTTCGTAGCCGGAGGGTATCTCGATGTATTTTTTGAGGATCTTCCCGGCCAACTTGGATACTTCGCGGATTGGGCTGCCTTCCACCAGCATCCAAATAAGACTGGACTGTTGGGCCGTCGTTCCTTTTTCGTTGGCTATGATGTCCTCTACCGCGAGCCTCAGGTTGAGGGGATAGGATAGAAGGCTGTCCTGCATCAAGTCTACTTGGGTATCGGACAGGTCTACCGGGCGATCTTCCGCAGGGCGCTCGGCCGCTTCCTTCTGGTTGGCTCTGTTGGACTCGTCGAAAATATTGGGCTTGGATGTTTTCTCGGGTTCTTTTTTCGCCGTCTTGAGTTCATAGCCGGGAATATTGAAATCGTTCCCCCATGCGTTTTCCAGGGAGAAATTTTCCGCTTCGGGCAGCTGATTGTCCAGGGAGGCTATCTGGCTGTCCAGATCGCTGGATATGGAGGAAGAACCGAAATCCTCGTTACCGAGATCGGGGAGGGAATTTCCGCCTCCCGTAAAATCAAACGAGTCGAAAGCATCGATCGATGAAGGTTCGGCAGGAGGGCTTTCTTCTCCGCCTAAATCTCCTAAATCGCCAAAATCCTCGAGATCCTCTATTTCGGCCGATTCTTTATTTTCCGATGGTTCCGTCTCTTCCGAGATTTCCGGAATAGCCTTCGGCTCGGAAAATTCTTCCATGGAGCCGAAGCCAAAATCGTCTTCTGCCGGTTTGGCGCTCTCCGGGCTTTCCTCGCCGAGAGTTGACAGATCGCCAAAGCCAAAGTCTTCCGGTGCCGAAGGCTCGACCGCTTCTGAAGCTGAATCACCTTCGGAAGATTCGGTTTCTTCCAAAGGCTCAAGATCCGAAAAATCGGGCATGTTGAAGTCTTCAGGCAATGATTCTGCGGAAGCCGGTTCATCGGACGCAAAGTCCTCGGGGGCTGATTCCTCGGGCTCGGACGCGGATTCGGCCTCGAACATATCCGGCTCTTGGGGCGTTTCGGCCAGGTCGTCCTGCAGCCCGGATAGAAGATCTCCGGGAGAAGAAAAATCATCGAGAGCCTCCGAGGGCATATCAAAGGTTTCAGGCTCCAAGGAGGCTTCCGGTTCCGAGCTGGACTCGTCAAGGTTCATGTCGTTTAGAAACGAAGTAAAATCATCCTCTGTCGAACTGTCCAGAATCTGATCGGGTTCGAGGTCTTCGGGGGATTGATTTACGGAAGGCGCTGCTTCCTCCGAAGAGTCCATCGCGGAACTTGAATCATCCAGAAGACCTGCCAGGTCATCAGGCACTTTCTGTTCGGGAATAGGTTCGTCAACGTAGGTTTCGCCCCATTGCGAAAGAATCTCGGGTTCATTCCCGAGAAGTCGAAGGGAGTTTTTGAATTGTTCAATATCTTTGAGTTGGGGCATCCTTATTCTCTTCGGTATTTTACGCTAAAAAACAAAGAAAAAACAGGCGCTTACAAGGAAATCAACCGGATTTTCAGAGCCATGGCCATAATTAGCGTTTATGCCCGGTATTTCGCCCCCGGGGGATAATTTGCGGCCTTAAGTGCCTTGCGTCGCCTGCCGATAAAAGAGGGGGAGAATCAATGAAGTATAAGCGGCCGATATTCACGATTTTTTTGGCTTTCTGCCTGCTCGGAAGCGCTTCCGCCTTTGAGGTGGAATCCCTGAATTTGCATTTATATCTCGTGGGGATTACCGCGGCGCAGCCTCCCGCGATCGTGGAGAACCATCTCGTGCTCAGTGTCCAAGGCGTGTATCGCTCCGTCGGCGCTTCGTTTTCGCATGAAAATTGGGTGGGAGTGCACGGTTTCGAAAAGAACCGGAACAATGTTTTTGTGCTGGCGTTGCCGCTTCCCTTTGGAAGCGCAAAAACCGTTTCGTACAGGATGAAACTCGACGGCCTATGGACGACGGATCCCTCGAACAGCCGGTTATATAAAGATTCGCAAAGCGGAATCTCGGTGTCGCTGGCCGAATTCCCCGAGCGGCCGTTTACGGAACACGGCATATGGAATCCGGGCATCGGCAGCACCGATGGCAGCGTGGACGACAGCGTCGAGGGTAGCGCCTTGTTTTTTTTCAGGGGAGATCCGGGGGAGCGCGTTTGCGTCGCGGGCAGTTTCAACGGCTGGGACCCCTTCCTGCACGAGTTGACGGAAGTGCAGCCGGGACGGTATGAACTTCGCCTCGACTTGCAGGCGGGAACCTATAATTACGTGTTTATCTATAAAGGCGAGCGGATTCAGGATCCGCTCAATAGCATCGTTCTCTACGGGAAGGACGGAAGGCCGGTCTCTTCCGTTACTATAGCGTCAAAATAAAGAGGCGCCCCGAAAGTACCGCCAGGGTTTTTCGGGGCGCGAACATTACTTTGCGGGCATGATTTTTTGAGGGACAAGCTTGGCCCAGATTGCCGCCACCAGCGCCAGCGCGACGGTTCCTCCATATAAGGCTACCGGAATGAAGGATATCTCGTATAACCTGCCTATACCTCTCCATGCATAGAGACTGCCCATCAGCGCGGCGTAAGCCGCGAAAATGACGATGCGCATGGGCTTCTTGAGCTTCAGGCCGAATTGTCCCGTAAACGCGAACATGAACAGGAATCCTCCCGCGAACATTATCCAGATGCCCGCTCCGCCGCGGTCGCCTTCGTTGCCGGTCAGCGCTTTCTGTATGGCGATGGCCGGGCCGTGAAGCCCCACCGTCACTTCAAGGAGGGCAAGCCAACCCAGGTTCCAGTGCAGTTTCGTATTGGCGAACGACAGCTGGATAAGCAGCAGGAACATGTAGAAGAAACCGGACAGCAGGCCGAAGTCGCCTTCGGTCGGGTGAAACCAGAATGTGTAGCAGAGCGCCCAGGCTATGTAATAGGCATGCCATGACCGCACCCACGCCTGGGTTTTATCCTGCAGCTTGGGCAGGAAGTTTGGCTTCCAGCCCGCGATGAATCCGCGCCGGGGTATCATCATGTAGATCATGATGATGAGCATGACGATGACGGAGCCCTGGCTGGACCACACAGGAACGTCCTGCGCCAGTCCGTCGTAGAACAGCTGCGTCTGAAGTACGTGAAGTAAAATAAACGCCGTGTTGAGCGCGAGCGCGAGTACGTTGAGCCCGCTCAGGGAATCCATGTGGGGCTTTTCCTTGGAGAACCTGTAGACGAGGATCCAAAGGGTAATCTGGTGCGCGAGATAAAAACCCCAGGAGGACAGCCGCGAGGCCAGCGTGGCGACGGGCAGCTGCCAGAAATACCAGGATGCGCCTTTGTCGGGCAGCAGCGGATAGAAGCGCGCCAGGGCCGGCGACGTGAGTGCGATGACCGCGGTCAGCGCCGCCGCCGCCACGATGCTCCATGCGAACGCCGCCTTGAGTGATTTGTTCATGTAGCCTCCTGTATTTACTGTACGGCCTCATGGCCTGAACGCGTGGAACCTCGGCTTGGAGTAGGATCCCTTGAGTTCATAAAATTTAACATCAAACCCGCCGGAATTCCTCGAGGAGCCCGAACCCGGCGTGGGAATCTCCACCACGGCGAAGCTTGGCCCCCAGGAACAGCGCGGCTTGGAAAGGCTGCCCGGATTCACGAGCAGGATCCGCGAACCGCTCGAGAAGTACGGGATGTGCGTATGCCCGAAAAAACAGGCGCAGGCCTGATTGCGCCGAGCCTCGTCGAGCAACGGCGTCATGGAACTGCCGTGCAGGAAATTATGGCCGTGCGCCACGAGGATTCGGCGTTCGCCCGCGCAGACGATGCGCTGCGCCGGGAGCGAAAAGTGCGAGTCGGCATTGCCGCGCACCGAGTAGGCCGGGGGCATGGGCGCCCCGTGATGCATGGCCGAGGCCAAATCCGTAGCTCCGTCCCCGCAGTGGATTACGCCGTCCACCACTCGCCCCAACAGCGACAGCACCGCGCCAAGGTTGCGTGCGTCGCCATGGGTGTCAGAGACGATCAGGAATCTCATGGGCGATCCATGCCCGTAGCCGACGTGCCCGACGGTGCTGCCGGAGGTCGGTGCATCTTTGCGTTATTGGCTTTGAGGCGGCTTGCCAGCAATTCTATCATCCTGCGGGATTCCAGGGGGGCGGAGGCAAGGTAGCGCTCGAACATGGCGGGAGGCAGCCGGATGATCGTGGACCGCTGCATGGCGACCGCCCAGCCGGAGCGCGGTTCCGCAAGCAGCGAGGCCATTTCCCCGAAAAACTCACCGGTTTTAATGACGCTGACAGGTTTTTCCTTGATTTCGTGGGTTTCCGGATTCGGCGGCGAGCCCAGGAAAATTCCAACGGAACCGATATAGAGGTAAAAAGCGTCGCGGTTCAGTTCGCCCTTCTCGAAAAGTATGGATCCCGCCTCGTATTCATGCGCATATTTCGTAAAAAGGCTGGCTGGTTCCGAAAAGAGGCTGCGTTCCACCGCATTCGTCTTGGCGGTGCCGGAATTGACGCTGCGAAACCGCGTGAACAGGAGCGAGTCGAAAAACTCGGTCGTATAGGTGAGTTCCGCGAAAAAATAATAGAGCCAGAAGAATCCATAGACTTTTATGAGGCCGCCGATGAGATTCCCGAAAATCCCATAGAGCACGCCGTAGCGCCCGGTGTTGAGGAAAAGCCCCAGTATGAAGCCGAAGAACCAGTAGGCGACGACGCAGAGAAGGGCGGCGATGCCCGCATTTTTTTTTTGCGGCTTGTGGGCGGGGATCGTCCTGTACGTTAGGAATATGAATATCCAAAGCATTGCGAACGGCAGGAATTTTAGGCCTAGCAGCGCTATTCCCCCAAAGAAAACGCGCGCCGCCTGCCAGTTCATCAAGTCCACCATCGTGCGCAATATCTGTACTGCCGCTATCAGCACGATTCCCGCGAACAGCAGGATCAGTTCCATGGCAAAGGTGAGGATATTTTCGCGCAGCGGGTTTGTTTTTACGACATCCGCATAAACGACCCGTATGCCCCGCTGAATGGAGACCACGAAAAGCCTGGCCGCCCAGATGAGGTTTATAACTCCCAGGAATCCTGCGAACCCCGCTATGGGTTTGGAAAGAAATGTTTTTACCACGTTTTCAGCGCCGAAACTCCCTAAGTATGGAGCCAGAAATCCGGTAAGCGCCATGGAATCCAAATTGAGGGATCTATATAAAATTGAGGATATATACGCTACGACAAGAAGGGCGGGCATCGCGGAAAGCAGGAATGCGTAAGCTCCCGCTGATGCGTGATTAGCCATTTCGTTGCGGGTAAACTGCTCGAACGAAAAAAGTGTTCGTTGGCCGAAAGATTTAAAACCTTTCGATAATCTGTTGCTCATTACTTACATTGTGCATCGTAATCGTGAAAAAACGCAAGTGTTTTGGCTTGACAATCACTATACTGTGTATTACATTGTATAATGTAATGAATGATATTAGAAAAACAATATTAGGCATTTTCATTTGGTACAGAAGAGAGGCGATATATGGAACGTATCGAAATGCTGCAGATAGCTGAAAGTGGTCAATCGCATGCAATACAAGGGAAATCATCGCGCAATGCCGCGGATGTAATGCTTCAAGCTATCAGGATAAACTGCGGCGGTCTGCGTTCTGAACCGGAAACCAAATTGGTAATACCTCGGTATCCGGATTTAAAGATAAATAATGATACGTATACTTTTTATCATTCCGGTTCTTTTTAGATTCAGTTCGGTTTAAAAAATCCAGCATATCGATTATGCTTGCGCGCAGTTGCGATTAAAAAGGCAGGCGCACAATTGGACCGTAACGGAATGAACCAAATCGACCCGGTTATTGAATGCAGTTATGTTAAAAGCATCGATCCCGCGCTGTTCGCTCGGACATGGCCTGAGCTTTGCGCAAAGATCGACGTACATGACGCCTTGAGCTGCAGTATTTTTCTCTCGCGCCTCTATGTATTCTGGATTGCCGAAAAGCCGATTATAAAGCATTTCGTTTATGACAGCGATTCCATGGGCGGATTGTGCATTTCACTGGAGATGGCCAGCCCGTGCGGCCGCATGTGGATCGACTATGAACACAGCCTCCGGGAATCATGGAGCAGTCTCGAAGTATTGAAGTCCGAGGGCGGCGTTGAATTTTCTTTCTGCCAGCCCTACCGCTGGACGATGAACCTGATAGGTTCTGGCGTACTTGAGCTCCGGCTTCCCCACCGAATAGACTCAAGCTTGGAAGCCGTCCTCAATCTCGCCCGTGAGCATTTTGAAGAAGTGACGCTTCGCTAAAGAGAATCTTATCCCCGGAGGATAAACCCCGAACGCTAAACTCCCCGGCGCACTCAGTCCAACCACGCGCAAATACATCGAAACAAGGCACCCGCGGGGTGGCGCAAAAAAACGCATCGCCATGCGCGATGCGTTTTTGTTGCGACAGGACCCCGTCAGCGACCTTTATATAAAGTTCATCCGCCGTGCTTAATCGCCTCTTCCCCTTCTCTGGTGAAGCCTATCCCCGGAGGATAAACCCCGAACGCTAAACTCCCCGGCGCACTCAGTCCAACCACGCGCAAATACATCGAAACAAGGCACCCGCGGGGTGGCGCAAAAAAACGCATCGCCATGCGCGATGCGTTTTTGTTGCGACAGGACCCCGTCAGCGACCTTATTATAAAGTTCCTCCGCCGTGGTTTATTCTCATTCCCTAGAAAATTCGTCAGTTAAGGACTTTTGCGAGGTCCTCCGGCGATAGCCTGAACATGCTTCCTTTCCCCTGGCAGAATCCATGCGCGCGCACTAAATGTATCGAGAGGTCGCTGTAGATTAAAATGGTTCCGGACTTCTTGTCTTCCACCCGGATGGAGTTTTTATGAAAAAGCCCGTCGTTCCAGGGGCAGGGGAGCATTCCCCGCGCATCGCCGGTCGTCACGATCCAGCGGCCGTCTACGGTTATCGGCTCGCCCAGGCCTTTCTGGCCGGCATCGCGCAGTGCTTCGAGCCTGTCGGCGAGCGCATCTTTTTCAAGCCCAAGCCGCCGCATCGCCTCGGCGTCCGCCTCGATGATGTCCGCGAGGCTCCGCGCGTCGTCGCCCAAAAAACCCTGCGCCGTTATATGTCCAGGCCGCATCCTCTCCAGCGCCTCTTTCTCCCCAATCGTATTTTTCACAAACACCTCCCGCCTAAATTTCCCTCTTCTCTGTGCCTCTGCGTCTCTGTGGTAAATTTCCGGAATCAAGCGAATTTATCAAAGTAAATCTCGTTTTCCTTCATCCCGTTCTTGGTCATTACGTTGATGCATGCGTTGATCATGCCAGGGCTGCCGCACAGATATCCCTCGAGCCCCTTGGACTTGTCGATGCTGCTCTTTATGTATTTGTCCAATACGTCGGTGATGAGTCCCGTATCGCCCTGCCAGTTCTCCTCGGGCTTGGGCTCGGAGAGCGCGGCCACCAGATGGAAGCGCGGCCATTTCTTGGCAAGCTCGCGAAGCTCATCGAGATAGAACATGTCCCGCGTAGTGCGCGCGCCGAAGAAGTACCAGATTTCCTTTTCGGGGAAGCTGCCGTTTTCGAACAAGTCGTAGAACATGCTCTTGAACGGCGCCATGCCGGAGCCGCCGGCTACGCAGATCATCGCCGCGGGAGTGTCGTGCACGCGGAACTCGCCGAATGCGCCTACGAGCTCCACCATATCGCCGGTCTTGAGGAATTTGTGCACCCAAGTGGTTGCTATGCCGCCGGGAACGAGGCGCACGAGCAGCTCCACGAGGTTCTTGTCGCCGGGTTTGGAAGACATGGAATAGGCGCGCTGGACGCTTTCCTTGAAGTCGCCGTAAGGCGGCACCACGAGCTGCACGTATTGCCCGCTTACGAACTCGATATCCTTCGGGTCGTCCAGCCGAAAGACGACTTCCTTGATATCGTAGGTAAGGTCTTTCATGGAAACTACCGTCGACTTGAATTTCTTGACGCTGAACAGTTCTTCGGGCAGCTCTATCCGTATGTCCTTGCGCAGTTTTATCTGGCAGGCCAGGCGCACGTTCTGCGCGGCTTCCTCAGGCGTCAGGTAGGGCATCTCGGTGGGCAGGTGCGGCCCCACGTCGGACAGGACCTTTACCTTGCACGCGCCGCATGAGCCGCGGCCGCCGCAGGCGCTGGGCACGAACACGCCCTCGGCGGCCAAGGTGCCCAGCAGCGCGGAGCCGCCCTTTACCTTGTAACTGCGCTTGCCGCCGTTCACGTCTATCGCAACGTCGCCGTAGTTGTTCACGAGCTTGTCCAGTATCGCGATGAACAGCGCCAGTATTGTCGTGATTCCCGCGGTGATCAGGGGGCCGAGTATGATCGGGTGAATATCCAGTAACGTCATTTCCGTCCCCCTACTGTACGGCTATCATGCCGGAGAATCCGATGAAGGCCATGGCCATGAAGCCTATCGTGATCATGGTGATGCCCGGCCCCTTGAGGCCCGCCGGCACGGGATTCTTCTCGGTGCGCTCGCGAATGGCGGCCAGCAGCATGATGGCAAGCCACCAACCCAGGCCCGAGCCCGCGCCGAACGCGACCGACTGCAGGAATCCATAGGAGCGTATCTGCATGAAGAGTATGGCTCCCAGGATGGCGCAATTCACCGTGATGAGCGGAAGGAATATTCCCAGGCTCAGGTAGAGCGCGGGGCTGGCCCGGTCTATGATCATCTCCAGCACCTGCACCACCGCGGCCACCACGATGATGAACACGATGAACGACAGGTACTCGAGCTTGAGCGGTACTATAATATAATATAACACCAGCCAGCAGACCGCCACCGTTATCGTCAGTACGAACGTCACGGCGAGCCCCAGGCCAAAGGAGCTTTTCCAGTCCTTGCTTATGGAGATGAACGAGCAGGTGCCCAGGAAATTGGACAATAAAATGTTGCTCGTGAATATGGACGCGAAGAACAGCGTTACGGGATTCAATAGGGTGTTCATTTTTTGCTCCTCACGCTTTCGCCGCTGCAGGCGTCGCTGCCGGTTTTGGCGCCGGCTTGGCCTGGCGTTTCATCTGCATGTTCTTGGCCCACCACATCACCATGGCTACCAGAAAGAACGCGCTGGGCGCCATGATCATGATGGTCCACGCCGTAAAGCCCTCGGGCATCACGCGGAAACCCAGGATCGTGCCGAAGCCGAGCGCCTCGCGCACCACGGCGATGGCCATGAGCACGGCCATGTAGCCCAGGCCGCTCGTTATGCCGTCCCAGAACGACAGGAGCGGCTTGTTCGCCTGCGCGAAAGCCTCGGCCCGGCCCATCAGGATGCAGTTCGTGATAATCAGCCCCACGTAGGGCCCCAGCTGCTTTGACGCCTCCGGCAGGTATGCGCGCAGCACGATGTCGATGATGATCACGTAGAACGAGATGACCAGCACCTGCACGATCATGCGCACCTTGCGCGGTATCGTATTGCGCATCGCGGACAGCGTCGCGCTCGCGAACGCGGTGGACAGCGCCACGCCGATCGTCATGATCAGCGTGTTCTTGACGTTGTTGGTCACCGCGAGCGTGGAGCAGATTCCCAGTATCTGTATGAATATTGGATTGTTGGTCCAGAGATTATCTATCAGTATCGCCATTGCCTTGGATTGCTTCATTTTGCCCCTCCCGCGATGGCCTTTACCCGTGCTATGGCGCCCGATACGATGGCGTCCATCGCGGCGCTCGTCCTCGAGGCTCCGCTGATGCCGTCCGCCTTGGCGTTCTCCTTGTCGGAGTCCACGCCGCCCGCCGCCTCGGCGCCGGTCGTAACAACGACGCGGCCGCCTTCGGTCCGCTCCCCGGCGAACTGCCCCAGGAACCAGGGCTCCTCGATGCGGCCGCCCAAACCCGGCGTCTCGAGCTGCGCGATGACCCGCATGCCCTTGATCCTGGTTCCCGCGGGATCGGCTGCCAGTACCACCGTGATGGTGCCCCAGAGCCCCGCTCCCGACTGTTCCACGACTATCCAGTCCGCCCCGTCGATGGCGGCGCGGTAGGCCGCAGGCGCGGCGCCCTCTACCGGAGTGATTTTTTCTTTATACAAAGCGGCCGCTTCGGACGGGCTGCCGTATTTGATGCCCAGCGTGTCCAGCACCGCGGACTGCGCGGCGAATCTCTTGTTCTCCTCGACCTTGCCCTTCGTCACCTCGTTGGCCACGGCCAGCCCCAGTACGAAAACGCCGCACACGATGAACGTAAACAGCACGACGTAAGGTATTCCCTCTTTTTTCATACACTGCCTCCGGCCATGGTCCCGGACGCCGCGGCGGCGGCAATTTTGGCTTTTTCCGCCTTGCGCTTGCCCGCGTCCGCAGCCAGCTTGTCGAACAGGCTGGCAAAGGTATTCCCTAACAAAAGGCCAAAGCTCGTGCCCTCGGGAAACGCGCTGAACGTCCGTATTATCACGATGCAGGAGCCAATCAAGATTCCGTACGCCCACTGCGCGCCTTTTTTCTTGGGCGCCGAGACAGGATCGGTGGACATGAATACCGCGATGAACAAAAAGCTTCCGGCAAGAAGGCTTTGCGGCGGCAAGGCGCCGGGCGCCCCTAAATACCAGAACGCCGCGCACAGGATCCCCCCGCCTAAAACCGTGGAGAGCATCAGTCGCCACTGCGCGGTCTTCGTCGCGATAAGGTAGATCGCGGCGGCCAGTATGAGCACCGCGCTGGTCTCGCCGATCGTTCCGCTCCTTACGCCAAAAAGTAAACTAAATATATCAATGTCCTGGCCTTTTCGCATCAGCGCCAAAGGCGTGGCTGCCGAGAGAGCGTCCGGCGTACCGAAAAGGCTGCCCGCCGCCATCCCGAAATTTCCGGCCGCGTAGAACGATCCGCCCAGCGCGCCGGCGAAAGAAATGTAGACGAACAGCCGCCCCGCGATGGCCGGGTTGAAGATATTCTTCCCGAAGCCGCCGTACACTTCCTTGGCCATGAATACCGCGAACGCAGCCCCTATGGGCACGATCCACAGCGGTACCGCCGGAGGCATGGACAGCGCGAACAAGGTGCCCGTCACCAATACGGCCTCGCTTACCTTGCCGCCTTTTTTCTTCTCGAACAGATATTCCACGAGTACGCCCACGCCGATGCTGATGGCCATCACGGCCAGCACGCGCGGCCCGTACAGCCACACGGAGAACAGCGCGATGGGCAGCAGCGCGTACAGCACCTTGCGCATCATCAATTGCTTTTGGAACACGATAGACTCCTTGAATGCTTGCGGAACCAAGTACAGTTCACATGAGTATGATTATATAGAAGAAATGGAATATGGCAAGCCTTTACGGTTCATTGCGCGCCTATTCGCGTCGCGAATACCGCTCCTCCGCTCCAATGTCTCGCCCGCAAGGATTTTCTGCGTGGCGGGTTCCTGCCGGACCCCGCCCGAGCCCCGCTTTCGCGGGCGGAACGATTTCCGCTGCGTCGCTGGCGTTTAGGTACCAGCCGCCTGGGGGACAGGCCCCAATCGCTTCGCGACTGGGGCCTGTCCCCATATACAGTTCGCGCAGCTGCTGCACCGTCTTTTCGGGGTCACCCAGGGAATTTGGCGTTTTAGCTCGCCATGGTGCATAACCTGAAAATTCATCAGTTCCCCTAGAATCATTATTTTCCATTTAGCGCCGCAAATCTCTATTACTGGGGTGTATGAGGATATCGCTTCCGCCGAACTGCTGTCCGACCGATATGTAGATTATTTTCATCTGACTTGGAACGGTTTGCGCTGGGTAATCCGCAAAGTAGTATGGCAACACCGGAAAAAATATGGTAATTGATGTAGATTATAAGTAGATTCTAAGTTTCGTAGACTAGGAGCTTCAGATGAAAACCAACGATCCAAGCACGTACTACCTCAAGCGGCGAAAAAAGTACGACCGTGATTTCAAGGAGCTTCGCGGGATCCTGAAGCGACTGCTCGTTAAGCGCAAGGGCGACGCTTTCGCGGCAGAAGCCGATAGCGAGGTTATCAAGGAATATGAACGGCTTTTTTCCAGGCTTCCCTATATCGGGGGAGACGCGAATCGCCAGACATGGAACTTGGCAAGCTCTGTAGCTCCCCTGGCTTTTTATAAAGCGCTGAAAGCCCGCGGGGTAGAGCTGGAAGAAATAGGAGATCTTACGTACCGGGTCATGCAAGGCTGGTACGGCATGCTTCCCAAAGTAGTGTTGCGCTTCGCGGGCATGTTGAAGATGTCCACAAGTACCCGGAAAAAGATCAGGCAGGCGGCTCTATGGTCCAGTTCGCGCCGGTATGCGGACGACTGGGTATACGATTTCGTAGAGGGCGGCCCGGAAAAAGATTTCGATTTCGGCGTGGATTACTCGGAATGCGGCATTGAAAAATTCTATAAAGTCCAAGGCGCTGCTGAGTTTACTCCGTATATCTGCCTTTTTGACTACGTTACGAGCGAGTGCCTGGGTATGGGCATGCGCAGAACGACTACTATTGCGGAAGGCGCCGCCATCTGCGATTTCCGCTTTAAGCGTGGGAGGCAGACCGAACCGGGCTGGCCTCCGAGTTTTATTAAAAATAGAGAATCCTAAAAACCCCGGTTGCCCCGTACCGGAATAATCGACATGATAATGGAGCGTTTCTCAAGGAGGACTCATGAAAGCATTCAGAGTAGCCGACTCGCCCGTAGCCATGGATGCCGGCGGAGTGGTGGGCAAGAAAGTGTACGCGCGCAAAGAACTGGCCCTGATACATATGGAATTATCCCCCGGTTCCGTGGTCGCGCCGCATGCCACTCCCTTTGACGCCCAGTTTTTCGTACTGGAGGGTTCCGGGGAAATCCTTATCGGGGACGAAACGGTGAAGGTTGAGGCGGATACCTTGGTGGAAAGTCCGAAAGGTATTCCCCATGGCATCAGAAATACGGGCAGCGCACGCATGCGCCTCCTCGTACTAAAAACCCCGAATCCTGATTTTTAGTTTTTCCCCTTGCCAGAGCGGAGCGCTCCATGCAAAACTGACTCCGTCAAAATACCTATTTCTACGGAGGAAAAAACATGAAACGACTATCGATAACCGTATGCGCGGCTTTGTGCATTTTTACGCTTTTCTCGTGCGCCAAATCCAAGGACGCCGGGACCCAAGCCGGTAAAGCCATGGCCGGGCTTCCCGACCTCAAGGGCCGGGCCATCGTCGCCGTAACCGAGAACGCCTACATGCCGCTCAATTTCGTCGATGCCAAGACCGGCACCGCGATGGGCTGGGAATACGATGCCGTCAACGAGATCGCCAAGCGCGTCAACGCCACGGTAACCTGGAAGGTAACCAGCTGGGACACCATGATCCAGGCTGTCCGCGAAGGTCAGTTCGACGTGGGCATGGACGGTATCACCATCAACGACGAACGCAAGGCACAGGTGGATTTTTCCGCTCCCTATATGGTTTCCCAGCAATTCATGCTGGTTCGCGCCGATGAAACCCGCTTTGCGGACGCGCCGACCTTCGCCGCCGACAAAAAGCTGCTCGTTGGAGCGCAGGCAGGTACCACGAATTTCTATTCAGCCGTGTATAACGTGCTGGACGGCGACGAAAAGAATCCGCGCATCAAGCTGCTGGAAACCTTCGGCGCCACCGTGCAGGCCCTCATCGCGGGCGACGTGGACATGGTGCTCATGGACGCGGCTTCCAGCAAGGGCTATATCGGCGCCAATCCCGGCAAGCTTAAAGTCGTGGGTGGACCCTTGGGTACCGAGGAATTCGGCTTCATCTTCAAGACCGGTTCCGACCTCGTGGCTCCGTTCAACGCGGCTATCGAATCCATGCGCGCCGACGGTACGCTGGACAAGCTGAACACCAAGTGGTTCTTCGAGTACAAACCCTGATTCCATGATTGAATCTCACGGTGGCGCCAAGCTGAAAGCGGCGTTGAAAAAAACGCCCTGGTGGCTTGTCGTCCTCGTTGGGCTTGGCATAGCCGCCCTTACCTCGGCATTTGCCCTGCCTGGCTATCGCGTGATATTCCGCGCGATAGCGGGGGGCTTAGGCGTAACTCTATCAGTATCGCTGATAGCCTTCGCCTGCTCGCTGATGCTTGGGCTCCTGCTGGGTCTGTGCCGCACGTCCCGATTCCGCCTCGCGCGAGAAATCGCCACGTTTTACATCGAGCTGGTGCGCGGCTTGCCCATGCTCGTTATCCTTTATTACATAGCGTTCGTCGGCGCTCCCGCGCTTGCGGGAATTCTAAACGTCCTGCTTGCGCCGCTCATCGGCGCGGGCCTCCTAGCGCGCATAGAGCCGCGCTCATTCGACTTTGCCACGCGCGCGGTGCTGGCTTTATCCCTGGGATACGGCGCTTTCATCGCTGAGATATTCCGCGCCGGCATCGAGAGCGTGGATCGCGGCCAGATAGAGGCGGCCCACGCGCTGGGTCTGAGCGACGCGCAGACGATGCGCCGCGTCGTTCTGCCGCAGGCCATAAAAAACGTGCTTCCCGCGCTGGCCAACGAATTCGTCGCCGTGGTCAAGGATTCTGCCCTGGTCTCGGCGCTCGGCGTACAGGATATAACCCAGCTTGGCAAAATCTACGCCGCCTCCACCTTTAAATTCTTCGAGACCTACAACGTGGTCGCGTTTTTTTATCTGTGCCTTACCGTGACCCTCTCGCTGCTCGCGCGCGCGCTGGAAAAACGCATGCGCCAGGGTATGCGCCGATGAGCCCCTTCATCAGCGTCCGTGACGCGGTGAAGGTTTTTCCGTCCGCTGCCCGGGACGGCCTTGGCGTCCGCGCGCTTGACGGCGTTTCGCTGGACGTGGCCGAGGGCGAGCTGGTGTTCGTGATCGGGCCGTCGGGCTCGGGGAAAAGCACCTTGCTCCGCTGCCTGAACCGCCTGGAGACGCTGGATTCCGGCAGCATACGCGTAGGTGAGGATATCGTAACGGCACGGCGCGCGGACCTGCGCCGCATACGCGAAGACGTGGGCATGGTGTTCCAGAACTTCAACCTGTTCGCGCATCTCACCGCGCTGGAAAACGTCGCTCTCGCGCCCGCTCTCGTAAAGCATCTGCCAAAATCGGAGGCTCGCTCGCTGGCTTGCGGCCTGCTTGAGCGCGTGGGGCTTTCCGACAAGCTGGGCAGCTATCCGCGCCAATTGTCCGGCGGCCAGCAGCAGCGCGCCGCCATCGCCCGCGCCTTGGCCATGAACCCGCGCGCCTTGCTGTTCGACGAACCCACGTCCGCCCTGGACCCGGAGATGATCAAGGAAGTTCTGGACGTGATGAATTCATTGGCGCAGGGCGGCATGACCATGATCGTGGTATCGCATGAGATGGGTTTCGCGCGCGCCGCCGCCAACCGCGTCGTATTCATGGATGCCGGCAAGGTCGTCGAGGAAGGCAGCCCCGAGCAGGTGTTCGGCTCGCCGCGCGAGGTTCGCACGCGGGAATTCCTGCGGCACGTAATGTAATGCGCAAGGAAACCCCGCTGGACTATCTCGATGCCGCGCGCTCGTTCGCGGAAACGTTCTTTCCCCGCTGCGATTTCGCGATTCTTGCCGGCAGTTTCGTCAGGAACGAGCAGACGAGCACCTCCGACCTGGATATCGTAATAATCGACGACAGTCTGACCGCCCCCTATAGGGAGTCATTCCTGCACTCGGGTTTTCCCGTGGAGGCGTTCGTCCACTCGCAACTAACCTGCGTCCAGTGGATGCGAAAGGATATCGCGAGGCGGCGGCCATCCATGCCGCAGATGATCCTGGAAGGCGTGTTGCTAAAAGGCGATGACGCCGTTTTCATGGACATGCAGGCTTTGGCGGCGGAACTTCTCGCGGCGGGTCCGCTGCCGCTGTCGGCCTCCGAGGATGCCGACGGCCGATACCGCATTACGGACATGCTGGACGATTTGATCGGATCAGACCGTTTCGAAGAGCAGATTTTTATCGCATCCGAGCTTGTTTCCGTCGTGGTTTCCTACGAGGTGGCCAAATCCGGGCGGTGGAATGTCCTGGGCAAACGCATTCCCGAGGTGTACAGGCGTTTGAACGGTGATTCTTATGCAGAACTGCTCGCCGCTCTCGACAGCCTGCATGCCCACCGGAATAAAACGCCCGTCGTCGCCTGGGCAGAAAAAATCTTGGATAAATCCGGTGGCCGTTTGTTTGCAGGCTACTCGCAGGGGAAACCGCAAAGCGATTGACCGGACGCTTCGCGAGCCTTATTCTTATAAACTACGGAGGCTTCCATGGCCAATGATACTCCGCAAGACCTTCGCGGAAAATCGATTTATCAGGTTTTTATACGGAATTGGTCCGACGAGGGTACCTTCGACGCCGCGCTTCCCGCTTTGGCAAAGGCTCACCGGCTCGGCTTTGATTATGTGTATCTTACGCCGATTCATCCCATCGGCAAAGTTGCCCGGAAAGGTACGGACGGCAGCCCCTATGCTATCGCGGATTATCGCTCCGTCGACCCGGCGCTGGGCGGAGAGGAAGGCTTCCGGCGCTTTGTGGACGCCGCGCATTCGCTGGGCCTCAAGCTTCTCATGGACGTGGTCTATAATCACACCAGCCCCGACTCCGTGCTTGCGCGCGAACACCCGGAATGGTTTTGGAAGGATTCCTTCGGGATGCCCGCGCCTAAAGTCGCCGAATGGTCGGATGTCGTGGATCTCGATTACTCCAACCCGGATTTATGGGAATACCAGATTCAAACTTTGGAGCAATGGGCGCGCTTCGGCGTAGACGGCTTCCGCTGCGACGTTGCCAGCCTCGTTCCGGTGGCTTTCTGGGTAGAGGCACGCAAGCGCTTGGCCGCGATAAAGCCATGTCTCTGGCTGGCTGAAAGCGTCCATAAAGAGTTTATAATCCAGATGCGGCTCTTGGGGCTCAATGCGGCCTGCGACGCCGAATTGCATCAGGCTTTCGACCTTAGCTACGATTATGACGGCCGCCCTGAACTGGAGGCGGCGTGGGCCGGCACGGGAACGTTGGCTGCCTACCTGCATCACCTGTTCCTCCAGGATTGCATGATGCCGGCCTCCGCCATCAAGGCCAGGTTTCTGGAAAACCACGATCAGGCCCGGGCGGCTTCCCGATTCTGCGGGGCCAAGCTTCGGGCCTGGACTGTTTTCGCAATGCTACTGGACGGCGTGTTTTTAGCCTACATGGGGCAGGAGCGGGCGGTATCGCGGCGGCCGAGCCTGTTCGAGAAAGATCCTGTCGACTGGACCTCGGGAAGCGCCATGGAAGGCGGAGCTGATTTTGAGCAGTGGTTCCAGGCCGCCCATCTGGCCACGAAGGCCATTCGAGCGCGCGAACCGCGCTTTTCCGTGCGTGAGCTTGCCCCAGGGGTCGTGCTCCTTGAGCGTCGCGGAGGATCTAAACCTGTTTCCTGCCTGCTGAATCTCTATGCGCATTCCGGCAGGATTTTGCTCGCGGCCCCGATAGAAGGGCTTGAGCTCTTTACCGGAAAGCATGTTTCACTGAGCGGCAGCGTGGAATTGCCGCTGGAGCCCTTGATCATCGAGCGTAGCTAGCTCCCCTCCAATATTCAGCCCGACAAATTTTATGGTAATAAGTGCATTTATGCATTAGAATAAATCCGATGGTCTGATAGAGAATCCGGCATTTTACGAGGGAGCGACCAGTGCAGCCAACCGTACCTGATTACAATACATTGCGCCGCGGCGGATACCTTGTGGGTACGGATTTTGGGTGCATACAATTTGGCGCGCCGCCCGAGACTATAAAAGATACCATGGGCCTCCCGTGCGGCGTCCCTCAATATTTCGTCCTGCCCAGTACCATGTTCAACTGGATACGCGGTACGAGCCTCGCCGAGATCGAATTCCCCCTGTACTACAACTTTTTTTTCAAGAAGCGCAAAACCTACCTTATCGGTACCACGGAACAGCTGCGACGGCTCCATGCCGTTCTGCAGGAATCGGTCTTCGGGCCGAGGCTCCTGGATATCCGCGGCGACTTTCCAGAGCAAGAGGGCGCTGCCGATGAGGTCTTGCCCTTAAAGCGCGAGCTCGATTATTTTCGCAATGGATTGTCCTTTGCCGATCTCTTGCAGACTTTTACGTTTGAAGATGACGCCGTTACCATAAACGGGGTCACCATACGAAGATCGGACATTGGGCCGTTTACCGTTCAATTTCCGGATGGCCGCATTGTGTCCGTGCCGTCCACGCTGGATTACTCGCCGACTTACCGCATCGGCGAACGTCTCTCCGAGCCTTATCGCCCGCCGCTTTTCAGCATTACCTGCCTGGGACCCAGCCACGGCTTCGACCCCGAGGAGAATACTTCCGGCTATATCATCTGGCTGAACCACCACGGCATCATGGTGGACCCTCCCGTTAATTCCACCGAGTGGCTCGAGGCCTCCAACGTAAATCCCAAGCTCATCGACAGCATCATCCTTACGCATTGCCATGCGGACCACGACGCGGGCACCTTCCAGAAGATTCTTGAGGAAGGCAAGGTAACCGTCTATACGACGGAGACGATCCTGTACAGTTTCCTGCGCAAATATTCGGCGCTTTCCGGCGAACCGGTGGCCGCGCTTCACCGTATGATCCATTTCGTGCCCATAAAGATCGGTACTCCGGTTTTCCTGCACGGCGGCAAGTTCAAGTTTTTCTATACGCTGCATTCGATTCCCACGCTGGGCTTCAAGATGGCGTTCCAGGACCAGACCTTCGTGTATTCCTCGGATCACAACAACGATCCCGCTGTACACCAAAAGCTGCTGGATACGGGAGTCATCTCCAAGGCCCGCTACGATGAGCTTCGCAATTTCCCGTGGGACTCCAAGGTTATCTACCACGAATCGGGCGTGCCGCCGCTGCATACCCCCATCAAGTTCCTCGATTCGCTCCCCGAGAACATAAAAAAGAAGATCGTCGTGTACCATATCGCCAAGAAGGATTTTCCCGTCAATACGAGACTTACCCTGGCGACGTTCGGAATCGAGAACACCCGGACGTTCAAGACCAAGACCCCCGTGTACGAGCCCGTCTACAAGCTGCTCAATATCCTCAAGCACCTTGACTTCTTCAGCGACCTTCCCCTGGCAAAGGTACAGGAATTCATAACGATCGTCGAGGAGGAGCGTTTTTCGCGCGGCGAGACGATAATCCGGAAGGATACCGCAGGTGATAAATTTTTTATTATCTATTCGGGGAGCGTCTCGATAGACAACAAGGGATTCGCGGCCAAGAAGGTGTTCGGCACCTACGAGTATTTCGGCGAGCTGTCGCTGCTTACCGGCCAGAACCGCGTGGCGGACATCGTCGCGGAGACCGATCTCGTGGTCTACACGATAGCGCGCGACCGCTTCATGCATTTCATCGCGGGAACCGAGTTCGAGAAAACCCTGAAGCGGCTGGCCAAGAACCGGAACAGCGATACCTGGAACATGCTGTCCGAGAGCAAGTTCTTCAAGCTGTGCTCCTCGTACCAGAAAACGTGGCTGGAGTCCATCCTCGTGCCTCTCGGAGAGGTGAACCCCGGCGTCATCCTCAAGGAGAAAGACCCCACCGAGCGCATATTCCTCGTCAAGGACGGTACGGTGGACGTATCCAAAAACGGGAAAATCCTGTATACCCTCGGCCGCGGCGACTTTCTCGGCGCCATGCACAAGGTGGCCGACAGGGAGCCCAGCGCGTATACCTTCAGCAACGAAAAGCCCGTTACCCTGTACTATCTGGAGCGCGAGGACGTCATGGCCTTCGCCAGCCGCAATCCCGGCATCGTCATGAAGCTGTCAAATTAGCGGATGTGGGCGACCATCGCGTCGCCGGGGTTAAGCTGCTCGATGACGCCATTGCCGGATTCGATAGGATTACCCCCGTGCCGACGGCGGTTTGGCAAAGATAATCTGCTAGGCGCAAACTGATGTAGTAAAAAAAAAATGCCGCACCTGCCTATCCGATTAATCCGGGAGGCTGGCGCGGCGTTTTCCGCAGGAACCGGTTCGTTACTTTACGCGCTCTATGAAGGAGCCGTCGCGGGTGTCGACGCGGATCTTGGTGCCGATATCGCAGAACAGCGGAACTGACACTTCGATGCCGGTATCCAGCTTGGCTGGCTTAAACGACTTTCCGGACGTATCGCCTTTGATGCCGGGCTCGCAGTACGTAATGGTGCGTTCGATGGCGATGGGAAGCGTCATGCCTACGGGTCTGCCTTCGTAGAAAGTAATCTCCACTTCGATGTCGTCTTCCGGCGTCAGGTATCCGGCATTGTCGCCCAAGTCTTCCTTGGACAACTCGAACTGCTCGAAAGATTCCTGGTCCATGAATACGAACATGCCGTTTTCTATAAACGAGAGTTTCATGGTGTGGATGTTGAGCTCCACTTCCTCGAATTTTTCGCCCGAGTCAAGGCCAAGATCGGATGTCTGGTTGGTGAGGAGGTTTTTTACCCTCATCTTGGTTACCATGCCGTTGCGCCCGCCTTTTTGGCCAAGCATTCGCTGAACGACGAGAATGTCTTTTCCAACCTTGAAAACGGAACCGACATGAAGCTGGGAAGTTACTAACATGAATTATCATCTCCTGATACGTACTTGAGCGTTAATTTGTAGAAAAATTTTGCAGAAATTTCGCTCGGTAATTGCTGGTCTTCAGTATATCAGAAATCGTAAAAGAAAGTCAGTAGGTGTGCCGCAAGATCGCCGTTTTGCATGAGGAATTCGGAAAACGCGGAAAAACCGCTTGAACAGGCGTCGGTCATGCGTAAAACAGGAAGAATTCGTTCATTTCCATGTGCTTCGCAAGTATCCTGCGCTCTTTCATTGAAGTCGAGAAACAATTTTCGCAGCAGCATGAATGATTCATGGGAAAAAAATGGTTCCATCCTGTCCAACAAGGCGGCTACTTTAACCTGTTGATGCCCGTTGTCCTGCAGGTAGGCATGCCAGAGAAACGGATGCCCGGACAGAGCGGCGCGCGCAAGCGATTCTTCTCCCCGTACTATGGAAAAATCGCTGGCCAAGAGTACTTCATCCCACCGGGCTTGCGGTAGAAACGGCAGTTCGATGAGCGGGAAGGGTGAACCGGCCTCCAGCCATGCTTTCTTGAAGCAGGATTCACCGCGGCCGGGGGCAAGTAAAACCGCAAGCGGCCGGCTTTCATTGAATAGCGACAGATCGCCGAGGATCGGAGCGTAATCGTGCTCGTAACTGAACACGATTATCCAAAACCGCTCATCAAGTTCTTTTGGGCGGGAATCGTATACAGGCCCCAGCCCCAGCGAGTGCCTGGCGCGCACCAGCGTTGCCCGGTCTCCGTGGAATCGGGCGCGAGCTTCCCTGAATTCCGGATCGATTATCAGTCCGCCAGTTTTTGGGCTGAAACCCGGCATGAACATGTATTTCTTAACGAGATGGGAGCGGGTCAGCGAAGGAATGCGATGCATTTCTTCCGTGTAGGGTTCCGCGCTCAGGTATTCCAGGTTTACCAATCTTCGAGTTTCCGTATCGGTTTCGTCGAACAGGATGGCTTCGTACCAATCGGGGCGGCCGCAGGCAAAGGCCTCTATTACGTAGCGGGGGCGCCGGACGAGAAAAAGATCGCAGGGTTTGTCCCATTGCGCGACCGTCCAACCATTAAGCCCCTGCACCGGCAGCGAAGCATCCAGTGAAGGTTCTATCGCATGGAAGGCTTCGAGCCCGTCGACGATGATGCGGAGCTCAAGGCTGGGGCTTAATGCCGTCAGCGCTTTGGCCAATCTGAAAACAACGCCGATGTCCCCGAGATTGTCCACCACCTTGCATAAAATATCTATTATCATGGATTTCTTGATAATTGCTTATATTTTTATAAGCTTCAAGGGGTTTTGGCTTAAAAAAATCTTAAAATCTCCAAAATGTGCATTTTTTCATTGTAAAATATTCAAACTGCGATTACGCTTGCAGTAGATGTAAGGATTTTTCGACAGCTAAGTAAATCTGCAAGGAATTATAAACGATGAACAGGCAAGTAAAGTCACTAAATAATTATAACGACATGGATGAAGCTCCTGAGGCCTTGGGCGCCGAGTACGAAGCTTTCCTGTATTCCCTGCTGCACGGGCTCAATAATCCGCTTACCCTGCTGCTCAACACTTCCAAGGAACTGAATACGATGCTCAACCTCGAAAAGGTGGACAAGACTCTGCTCCGGAAGCATATCGAGGGAATCGTCGAATCCAGCGAGGAGATCGAAAGCCTTTCCAGGAACGTCCTGGTCTCGTCGCGCATCTTGGGCCGGCATGGGCATGCGTACCATGAAAGCATACGGGTGTGCGAACTCTTCGATTCCCTTTGCCTGACCAATGAAGGCAAAGCCTCGCGTAAACGCCAGGAATTGAATTTTATTAACGGCGATCCGGAATCCGTCGTTTTTTCCGACAGGTTCTTCGCGATTACCATCCTGGGCAACCTGCTCGATAACGCTATAAAATATTCAGGGTTTGATACCCGTATCGACGTGGAGTGGCGGCAAGACGATTCGGAGCGCTGTTCGATCGCGGTATCCGATCAGGGGCCGGGCATCGGCGAAAGCGATAAGTCCCGGTTATTCACACGGTTTTCCCGACTGCCCGCGCGTCCGACGGCCGGCGAGAGCAGTCAGGGCCTTGGCTTATACGTCGCGCGATCTCTGGCTGTATTGAACGGTGGCAGCCTTGAACTGGTGCCGTCGGAGGAAGGAGCGCGTTTCGAGCTCAGTTTTCCAGCTTGCCTTCAGGATAAAAGCAAAAGCCCGATTTTCTGATAGTCTTGAGGTAGCATGGGGCCGAAGGATCCACCTCGATAATGGTCCGCAATTGTCGAATATGCACGTAGAGCGTGTTTTCGTTCATGGGAATATTTGCGCCCCATACGCGCTCGTGGATTATTTCCTTGGTAATCACCATGCTTGGGTGCTTCGCGAAGAACAGCAGCAACTCAAACAGTTTTCGCCTGAGTTCAAGGCTCTGTCCGGATTGTTCCGCTGCAAACATGCGCAGGTCGAACAGAAAATGTCCCTGCTCGAAAAGGTTATTTTCTGATATAAGCGGAATTCGCTCCTGTATTGCGGCGCGTTGCAGGATTCTGCGTATGCGGCTGACAAGTTCCTCTATATAGAACGGCTTTACGACATAGTCGTCGCAACCCAGTTCAAAACTCATAACTTTCTTCTTCAGGTCTTCCACCGCCGAAACGATGATAACCGGAACGGCATCGTTATTTCTGCGGATGGTTTTGAGTATTTCGAGCCCGTCTATGTCGGGGAGGCGCAGATCAAGGAGTATGAGGTCAACAATCCCGGTTTTCAGGGCGGTCAACCCGGATTTTCCGTCCTGCGCCTGAACTACCGAGTAGCCCTCTTTCTCGAGGGCCAGGCTCGTGAATTTTCTGAATCGCTCGTCGTCTTCAATGAATAATATTGTATAATCGACCATTACATCCAGCCTTTGCTGAAGTATAGGCTTTCAAGTTGAAATTACCCTTAAAAGCAATCGATTATTTTCTTTCTACGTACGAATTATCCGTATAGAATATTCTAATTTTAACGGTAAAACATACAGTATCATTGAATTAGTAGCGGCTTTGCGGTATCTTCCAGGTCGGAGGTACCATAATGAAGAAAATGGTATGTGCGTTCCTTGTGGCTTTGCTCGTAAGCGGGATTGCCTTTGGAAGCGAACTGACCGGAACGTTCGTGAAGAAATATCAGGGCGTAACCAGGTTTGAGATGGATTCTTTGTTTATAACAGCGGAGCTTAAGGGTTCAACAGGCTCGGAGACAAAGGTAGAGGCCTTCGACATACCCAAGAATATCAGGGTAACGCTGGAGAAAAAAGGCGAAACCCTGATCTTGCGCGTCGTAAAAGACAATTGGCTGTCGATACCCAATATCAAGGCTCGCTTCGTCATTACTTTACCCGCTAAGACGGACTGCGATCTGGGTTCGGCTTCGGGCAGCATCGCGATTGAAGGCATGAGCGGTGCCGAGATGAAGATCCGCACTGCTTCCGGTTCAGTACAGTGCTCAGGAATGGATGTTCCGCTGAACGTGAGTACGGCGTCCGGTTCCATTGGCGTCAGCGATTCCAATGCCGGTAAACTGCTTTCCACTGCTTCAGGGTCCGTTATGCTCGAGAATTCGAGTGGCGATTCGGTGATCAACAGCGCCTCGGGGACCATCAGGCTTGAAAACGTTCAAGGGGCCATCAAGGCCGAGAGCTTGTCCGGAAGCGTCAAGGTTTCCGATTTTGAGGGCCGCTTATACCTGAATACCGCTTCCGGCTCAATTTCCGGCACGAGCGTCAACCTCACCGGCGAATCTACTTTCGAGACGATTTCCGGCTCCATAAAACTGGATTTGGAAAACAAAGCCAGTGATTTTACCACCAGTGCCAAGAGCGTCTCCGGTTCCATCAACTTGTTTACGAGTTCCGGTAACGGCACCATCCAGACTGGTTCCGGTCCGTGGAAACTGGCCTGCAAAACCGTTTCAGGTTCCATAAACGTTAAATAAAAACGTATTTAAGTTCGAAAGGCCGGCAGTTAACCCTGCCGGCCTTTTTTTATCGTTCTCCAAAGAGTCTTGCGGCTTCCGTATGCAAACGGAAAAGCTCCACGAATTCCGGGTAGCGCGCCGTAAGCCCTTCCGGATGGAATTGTACGGCCATCAGGAACCAGCTGGGGTCTGTCCCCTCTATGGCTTCTATGATTCCGTCCATGCTATGGGCGGTACTGACGAGACCGGGCGCGAGTTTTTTTATAGCCTGGTGATGGAACGAGTTGGTCTTTATCCGTTCCTTGCCCATGGCTCGGCCGATAATCGAGGTTGGCTTGAAAAGATCCACGTCGTGGAAGAGCTCGTCCATCGCAAGCCCTTCGGGGTAGTGCGCGTTGGAATCGGGAAGTTGGGTAGGCAGATCTTGGTACAGGGTACCGCCCATCGCAACATTTATCATTTGGCAACCGCGGCAGATTCCGAAAACAGGGAGCTTTCGCGCGCGGGCAGCCTTAAAAAGCTCCAATTCCGTGGAGTCGCGTACTTCCGAGATGCGCTTCACGGCGCGCACAGGGTCTTCGCCATAGTGGTATGGGGCAATGTCCACACCGCCGGTCAGTAAGAGGCCATCCAGAACCGCGACGATCCCTTCGGCCTCAGTCGGCGTAAGCTGATACGGCAGGATGAGCGGTAATCCGCCAGCGGCGCTTACCGAGCGCGTATAGTTTCTATTGATGCTGTTGTAGTCGCCCTCGAGTTTTGTATCTTGGAACGAGCAGATGCCGATGCGGGGAGCCATGTATTTCCTCCGGTTGTCAGAAAATGTGCTACGAGGGCGGAGTATACACGCAAATCGCGCCTTGATGAAGCTGTGCCGCCAGGGTATATTCACGGTACCGGAGGGTCTATGAGCCTGTTTTTTTCCGTTGAAGATCGTGAGGGCGAGAGCCTTTCCGAGGTATTTGAGATTGATACGCTGGGCGCCGTCTTTCCGAACTCGGGTATCTGCCTGCGCTTCGTTCGCGAAAACACCGACGCTTCCTTCAATTATCTGCAGACACCCGCGCTGCTCACCGAGCTTGAAGATTTGCAAACGACGCTGACGCGTGACGCCGAACGCAAGGAGCTTGAACGCGTGCTCAAGGCATGCAAGAAATTTGCCGGAAAGCATGGAGCGTTCATTCGTTTCTACGGCGAAACCAAAAGCGAGGAATAGTGGATACGGTCAGCCCCGGGCGCTTTGTCTTTTCCGGTTCCAATCTGTTGGTACCTGCCGGCTTCGTCGATAAACTCCCCTCGGTGAACGAGGAAATCATATTCCGGCAGACGGTCTTGTTTTCCGCCGCAACGGAAGAAAGCGTCATAATGCCGGATGCGAGTGTCTTGGCAGACCGGTATCCGGAAGGAACCCCTGCCCCCGACGGCTATGAATGGCTGGGTTTTCGGGCGCTCATCAATGCCTTCCCCGAAGACCTCTGGACGCCTCCGGCGCAGGCGCTTGCCCTTGTCAACTGGAAGGCTTCCACACGCTTCTGCGGAAAATGCGGATCGCAAAACGGCGACAAGGCAGGCGAGCTCGCCAGGCTCTGTCCCCAGTGCGGCGCCCTGGGCTTTCCCAGGCTCTCGCCTGCGGTGGTCGTGGCTGTAATCAAGGACGGCAAACTGCTGCTGGCGCGCAACGCTTTGTCCAAGCTCGGTTTTTTCAGCCTGATAGCGGGCTTCGTAGAACCCGGCGAAACCTTCGAAGACTGCGCCATCCGCGAAGTTAAGGAAGAAGTGGGCATCGTGGTGGACGACCTTGAATATCTGGGAAGCCAGCCCTGGCCGTTCCCCGACCAGCTGATGATCGGCTTCTCCGCACGCTGGGTATCGGGCGATCTCAAGCCCGACGGCGTGGAAATCGCCGAAGCCGACTGGTTCAGTCCCGAAGCTCAGCCGTCCCTGCCCAATAGCGGCAGCTTATCCCGCAGAATCATAAATAAAATGTTCGCGGAGTTGGCCGGGAAATAAGCCCGGGTTTCTATTTTTTTAGTTCGAGCAGGATTCGCCCGATCTCCCGTTCAAACAGGTCTTTGCCATCGCTGAAAAAAGGCGGCAATTGCCTGCCCAGCTCAAGCAGCATGAGGCCTTGCACCCGGGTACCTATGACAAGCGCCAAATACAGCAATTCCGGATCCGTTTTATGCACGGCTTCGCTCCAGGCCTGCAGCGAGGCTGTCAGTGCCGGGGTTGGCATGGGAGAGAGCGGTAATTTCAAGGCGCCTGCGTCCCGTGCCCGCTCAAGCACCGCAATCAAAGCGCTGAGCGAGCGGCCCGCTACGGGCATGGTTTCTTGCCATGGCGCTTCGTAACCAGGAACAGGATCACCAAAAATCAAGAAGAAGGCGGCTGGCCGCCTCAAAGCCCATTCCCGGTACGCACGGCCCAAATCAGCGAGAACTTGGTCCCATGATGGGGCGGGAATTTTTTCCAAAACTGCGTTTTGCGCTTCCGCCAGGGAGTCGAACGCATCGAGGATCAAGGCGGTTACCAGCTTGTTTTTACTTGGGAAGTAGCGATACAGGGCAGGAGCGGTAAAGCCGATGGAGCTCGCGATAGCCCTCAAGGAAAGCGCCGAAGCTCCGTGTTCCGCTAAATAAATCCACGCCGCGTTTTTAATCTCTTCGCGTGTCGTCTGCATGAGCCGTTCGCGGCGGGCAAGCTTGTTATCCAGAACGTCTTGGTTCATCGTACCGTTCCTCAATCCATGTATGACACGGTCATACGCGAAAACAGCTTGAGTGCCGTGTTTATGCCGGTAAGATCCTGAGTGACCAAGCCGTCCGAGCCGTCGCTTGAACCCCTTCCCAGCGGGATGAATTCCGCGGAGACCGGACCGTTTCCGATCATCAGCGCAGCTTGGTAGACCAGGGACGGTTGTCCCGCTACTCCGGCATTGGCCACGGTGAATGTCTCGTTGTAGTCATAGCTGCGGTTCGTCTCAAGTTTTATGAGATATTTTCCCGGCTGGAGCCGTGTGCCAAGTTTGGATTGCGCCAAGGTAACATTGGGAGAGGTAGCGGAAGAGACGGCATCGGTTTTTTCTTTGGCCAGGTGGTTCCAAACGGGGAGGGCTTCAGGTCTACCTTCCTTGGGGGCGGATAGCCAGCTGTTTTTTTCCGCCTTCGCCGTAACGTAAATCGTTTCTAGATATGTTCCTTTTTCCGTTTCTACCCAGACTGCAACCTGAGGATAGACAGGAAACTTGAAAAAAAACATTTGAGTGGTCGTAGTGCGGTAATATTCACCGGGGTTGAGCTCCAGTACGAAGCGTTTCCCAGTATCCGTGCCCAAGGGTTTTACGGGGGCAGTGACGGTACAGGCACTCGAAATCAGAAGAATCGTAACTCCGACGATCTTTATAAGCCAAGATTTTTCAGGCATCCTAGTCTCCTTTAGCAAGAAAAAAATATGAATGTTCCTTGTGATTACTACAGTTAACAATGTTAATTATAATAATAAACTGTTTATTCGTCAACCTGCAGAAAGAATTATATTGACCAGGAATATTTTTTAGGTTATCGTTCTATATAGAACGAATATTCAATGAATCGAGTAAGGAGGTTCCGATGAACAAAGAACAACTATATCCAATCGCACTCAGTCTACTGGAGCGGGCAAATGGGGCTTGCGTGGCCACGAACGCGGAAACGCCGTATCCGTTCATGCGCATGATGTTCAATCTGCGAAATACGGCGATGTTTCCCTCATTTAAAACATTTTTTGCGGACAAGGGCTTGGATTTATATTTTTCGACGAATACATCGTTGGCGAAAACGGCGCAATTACGGAAGAATCCCTGGTGTTCGATGTACTACTCGCTGCCCGACGAGTTTATCGGCCTGATGTTCGCCGGCAAGGTGGAATTTATTATGGACAGGCAGGTAAAAGAAGCGCTCTGGCTGGACGGCGGAGAGCGCTATTATCCCCAGGGCGTCGGCGATCCGGATTACACGATATTCATGATGCGGCCCTCGCTGGTCCGGGGCTGGCATAAAGGCGAGGCAGTTGAATTCTCGGATAGCGAATGAAAGTTAATCAATCCGGTTTCCTTATCTCCAAGATCCACTCCACGTCCGCGCGAATCTTCGAGCGACAGCTGAAAAAACACGGCTTGGACGAAATAAACCCTGCGCAGGGCCGAATCCTTTTCGTGCTGTGGCAGGAGGGCGAATTGCCGTTCCATGAGCTGGCAGGCAAGGCGGGGCTGGGTAAATCAACGCTGACGAGCATGCTTAAGCGTATGGAGGCCGCGGGGCTTGTGCGTCGCGAGCCTTTGGCGGACAAGCGCATGGTTCTCGTAAGCCGGACTGAAAAAGCCAAGCGGCTGGAACAGGCGTATTCCTCGGTGTCCGCAGAGATGAACGGCGCGGTATATCAAGGCTTGAGCGCGGCAGAACAGGCAGAGCTCGAGCGCCTGTTGGAGCTCGTGCTTGAAAATTGCATGCGGATCGAGACGGAATCTCAGGCGGACTGAACCTTATCCTGCTTGAATAGAAAAACGATAACGAATATGGACACCATGGCGCCGCAGAGCGCGAACGTCCAGAAGCTGCGGAAATCGATCTGGCCGTTCTTTCTGAAAAACTGACCCAGCGCGCCGGCGATGAGATTGCCGAGCAGCGTAGAGGACCCGCCTATGAAAAGCTGTATCAATTGATGCACTCCCTGGCGCGACTGGGAGCTGGAGTGGCTGTCGATGTACATGAGCACGGTTGAATACAGGCAGGCGAATACCAGGCCGTTCATGCTGATTCCGACCAGCAGCAGCGCGGGGACTCCTGTCTGAAACAGGAAAAACCGGAGGGCTTGCGCCACCGCGCCAAAAAGAAGTACCGGTTTGTACGAGAAGCGCATCAGCAGGGAGCCTAATCCAAAGAGCATGAAAATTTCCGTCACCTGCCCCAGTGTCAGGATGCTGGGAATCCAGGCGCCCTTGAAACCCAACTGAAGCAGGTACGGGGCCGTTCCGAAGAAAAAAAGTTTATCCAGTATCGCCGATGCCAGGTATACCACGGAAAGTATCACCACGCTTTTCTGTTTCATTACCTTGAGGGCGTCCCGCGGGATAAACTCCCGTTTGTTTGAAGCATCAAGGTTTCCCCTGGGGAGTCCGAGCGCAAGCGCGATGCAGACTGCGGAGCCGGCGGTACTTACGAAGAACGCGAAGGATTGGAAAAATCCCGGATCGTGATTCGGAAAGAACTTGGGGAGCAAGGCCCATAGACCGCTCACGAGGTAACCTGCCCCCATCCAGCCGATGGTTCCCCAGACGCGGATTAATCCATAGTTTTTCCCGCCGCCTTTTTTGTCCTGCAAGCTTTGAAAGCTTATCGCGTTGAGCATGCCCATCGCGGGCCCCGTAAAAAGCGCGTTGAGCAGGTACAGGATCAAAAAGCCCTGGAAGCTTCGCACCAATGCGAGGCCGATGGCGCTCAGCGCGAGAATTCCGTGGCAAAGGATAAAAAGCCATTTTGCCCTGATGCGGCGATCGACGACATACACGGAGAGAAGCGGCGCGAGAATGCTCGATACTACCGACATAGCCATGATCAAGCCGGTTTGGCTGCTGGAAAAACGCAGGGTATCCTGCAGGTACATGCTTAAAATGGGATTGAAAGCGCCGAACATGAATATCTGAAAAAACATGAGCGCCGAAAGGCGTAGCATTCCTGCTTTGCCTGGGTCGAATCCAACCGTCTTCATTTTTTCACCATTACCTTCGTTGGTCGGATTATATATGAAGGGAGATATTTATACATCTCTTTTAGCGCGATAAGCGGCGAATACTGCCTCTTTCACTTCCTCGGCGAATCGCATGCATTGGAAATTGCCAGCAGCCGGAACCCATGTTTCGCGGCGATGGGCCGGCTCATGGGGCTGGCGTCGATAGTAAGGAATTTGTAACCCCTGGCTATCGCTTCCCGCGCGCGCACGGCCAGGATCGAGGTGTAGATACCGCGTTTTCTGTATGGCTCCAAGGTCGCCCCGCCCCAAAGGCTGGCGAAGGGCGAGTGAAGTGGAAAGTCGATGCGGGCGGCGCAGACGGGAATGCCTTCGGCGTACGCCACGTAGGCGCTCATTTTTTCGCCGTCGTGGCGTAAGGTGGCGGCGATGCTTTCCATCCAGGATGGATCGCTTTCCGGCCAGGCTTGCGCATCGACCGCCGCGTAGTCCGCGATGCCTTTTTCGTCGACGACGCGCCTTATGTCGTGGTGGGCGCTGGCCAAAAGTTCAGCGGGCAATTCGGCCAGCTCCAGAGCCATGATGGCCTCGTCGCCGCCCACGGAGAAACCATGGCTTGCCAGCTTTGCGCCGAGATCTGCAGGCCGGTCGTGCGAATACAGCTTCCACTCGAAGTTCCGGCCGAGCCCGCCGAAGTAAGCTAGTTCATTTTTAATAACTTCGTCGGCGTTTTCTTCGGACAGGGTCGAATGTACGACGTAGTCGTGGCCGCCGTCCAGGCTGAGCATGCGTACGCAATGACGCGATTCCTCGCGCCGATAGCGCGGATAGGCCGCCCCGATCCGTTCGTGCAAGTCGTACAGTTGGATAATTTCGTCAGTGGTCATGAGGCTTCCGGACTTTTCCTAAAACCTGGCGCTGGTTACGGGGGCGGGGGGCTTTATTCCCTTGCTGACCGCGATGAAGGTCAGCAGCCCCGCCAGAACGTACACTGTCCCCAGCAAATAGCTTTTGGCCACGATCTGAGAAGCGGAGAGCAGGAGAGCGGCGCCGGACAGTATCCAGAATTTTCGGTCTTTTTTAGTTGCGGTGGAATAGATGATGCCTGCGATGCCGCAACCGAGGGCGGCGACAAGTTCGAGTACCTTCTGGGGGATGTGAGTTTCAAGATAGTCCAGTTCGGCTTTTGCCTGATCGAGTTTTGCCTTGAGCTGATCCGAGCCTGCTGTAATGGCTGCGTCTATCATTTTTCTGCCCGCTACGAGATTGATTACCAAGGATACGCAACCGAGAACGCTGAGCATCAAGCCCAGGATGAATAGGAATCGAGAAAATTTAATCATGAATAACCAGCCTTTCCGATTGGCGTACTATAGCATGGGTTTTTAGTCTCGACAAGTTTTAGAGGTATTCAGGTAGTGTGGGAGGAGTAGAATCTTGTCATTTTGATTTCAATAATCAAAACGTCATGTCAGAAATTGAACTTTTTCATTGAAATCCTCTTGCGTAAAGCGCTATCAAATATTACTATAGAGCATCGGTGCTTTGCACTGCGCTGCCTGAACTGGTATAGTTTGTGGTGCGCGAGGTTCTCGCAATGCCAACCCCATGTGTCCGACTCGGGAATCTGGCCATGTACCGAACAAGGAGTTTTTATGCAACTAAGCAAGTATTCCGGTGATTTGTCCAGTATCGACTATCTTTCGATGCTGGTCATCGATATCAACGGGGCCATGCGCTCCGTTTCCCTGCCCAGGTCCTACGTAACGGAAAAAGTTCTCAAGAACGGCATCGGCTTTGACGCCAGCAACTTTGGTTATGCCCAGGTGCACAAGAGCGACATGGTAGCCATTCCCGATCTTTCCACCGGTTTCGTGGAGGAAAAAGACGGTTTCAGGATTTTGCATGCGTTCAGCGATGTATGGACGACCGACGGCAAGCCGTTTGACCAATATCCCCGGACCATAGCCCGAAAGGCCATGGATCATCTCAAGCAGAGCGGCGTGGGCGACGATGCCCAGATGCTCGTGGAGCTCGAGTTTTACGTATTCGACGACGTGAGCTATTCAACGACCACCGATCATTCCTATTACTACGTGGAGAGCGCCGAAGGTATCGGCGAGACATATGCGGACGCGCCGCGATTCGGGCTTTCCAAGGGCTATCACCGCCTGTCCCCCGACGATAAATACGGCCGCCTCCGAAACGAGGTCGTGCAGCAGATGGAGCGGGCGGGCATTCCGGTCAAGTACCACCATCACGAGGTCGGCGCGGCCCAGCTCGAAATAGAACTTAACTTCATATCGCTGCTCGGCGCCGCCGACGCGGTCGTCCTGGGCAAGTGGATAATCCGGAACGTCGCCGACGAGCTCGGCCTGTTCGTTACTTTCATGCCCAAGCCGATGTACAAGATAGCCGGCAGCGGCATGCACGTGCACCAATTCGTCACCAAGGGCGGCAAGAGCATTTTTCCCGGAGAGAAGCTGTACGGCCTTTCCGACGACGGCCTCATGTACACCGCCGGCGTGCTGAGCCATGCCCTCTCCGGATCGCTCCTTGCCTGGTCGAATCCCAGCACGAACAGCTACCGCCGACTCGTTCCCGGCTACGAGGCGCCGGTGTCGGCCACCTTTGCGCAGGGAAGCCGCGCGGCCGCGGTGAGAATTCCGGGCTACCTGAAAAAAGGCGAGGCCCGCATCGAGTTCCGAACGGGCGACGCGACGGCGAACACGTATTATTTCCTGGCCGCCATGCTCCTCGCGGGCCTCGACGGCATCGCCAAGAAAGCCGACCCGGTAAAGCTCGGATACGCGAACACCAAGGAAACCCCCAAGAACACCTTCCCCACGGGACTGTTCCACGTGCTCAACGGGTTAAGTAAAGATAATGACTATCTGAAGCCGGTATTCCCCGAGGAACTTGTCGCCAGCTGGATAGAGATGAAGAAAAAAGAAGCCGAGTACGTCTACAACGCCCCGGTACCGCAAGAATACGAGCTGTATTTCTGATGAAAAGCCGGCGCATCAACGCGGCAAGGATGTCGCGTAGCGTAATTCCCGTGCGCAGCACGGGGACGCCATGGATGGCGCCGCGTCATGGACGGCGCAGGCCTTTGGGCGTCGCCGTGGGCGCTTGGATATGCCGGACGGAAAAAACCGTGCGCAGGACGGTGACCGCCCGGACCCCGACGACGGATCCGTACCCTTGAGTTTCATCGCAGGCAATCCCGTGCGGTAATGGTGCAGGCGAATCCCTCGGCGGCTTCCCTGCATACCGAATAATTCGATTCAACCCTTGCAAAGGATTGAATCCGGCACGCAGGGGAAATAAAACCCCGCGTGCCCGTAAGGATGGTAAACATGGCTTTTGACACGTTGATGGGCGACGAAGCGATAGCGCTCGGCGCCGTTCACGCAGGGTTGGGAGGCGCTTTCGCCTATCCGGGCACACCTTCCACCGAAATCATGGAATATCTGCAGGATCTCGCGGCGAAGCGCGCCGACGGGAAGGCTTCCGGCAATAAATACGTCGCGCAATGGTGCGCCAACGAGAAGACCGCGTACGAGAGCGCCTTGGGCGCCTCGTTCGCCGGCTGCCGCGCGATGGTTTCCATGAAGCACGTCGGCTTGAACGTGGCGATGGATCCTTTCGTCAATTCGTCCCTTGTAAAGATAAACGGAGGGCTCGTCGTCGTCATAGCCGACGATCCTGGCATGCACTCCTCGCAGGACGAGCAGGACAGCAGATGGCTCGCGGATTTCGCCCGCATACCGTGCTTCGAGCCCGCCGACCAGCAGGAAGCGTACGACATGACCATCGAGGCTTTCGACCTTTCCGAGAAGCTCGAGATTCCCGTCATGCTGCGCATCACGACCCGCCTGGCCCACAGCCGCTCGGTGGTGCAGCTCAAGGCCGAGTGCAAGCAGAACGCGATTAAAAAACCTGCGCCCGGCATGGAATGGTGCCTTATGCCCGCGATTTCGCGCCGCCGCTGGAAGGAGCTTCTAGGCAAGCAGACGCAATTCCGCGCCATCTCCGAGGACGCCGCGCACAATCCGCTCGTCCTGGCGGGAAAGAAGCTCGGTATCATCACGACGGGCCTGGCCTTGCAGTACTACAAGGAGATCGAGGAAGATTACGCCGGGGCGTCGGGCAAGCCCAACCACCTGCATATAGGATTCTACCCGATACCGGAAGACAAGATAAGAAAAATTTACGAAAACTCGGACGCCGTTCTGGTGGTCGAGGAAGGGTATCCCCTCGTGGAACGCCTGCTTCGGGGCATCATGGCTCCCGGCAAGAAGATAATGGGCAAGGAGTCCGGCGAGATTCCATACGACGGCGAATTGTCCACCGACATCGTTCGCAAGGCCCTGGGCCTTCAGGTAGGAGCGGGCTTGGCGGTAAAGGACCTGGGACTTCCAGGCAGGCCGCCGCAATTCTGCATGGGCTGCCCGCACGCGGACAGCTTCAACGCCCTCACGGATGCGCTCAAGGATTATCCGATTTATGCGACCATGGGCGACATCGGCTGCTATGCGCTCGGCGCGTTGGCACCCTACAGCGCCATCGAAACCATCGTGGCCATGGGCGCGAGCATCGGCATGGCCCGCGGCGCAGCGGAGCTCGGCCTTACTCCTTCCGTCGCGGTGATCGGCGACTCCACGTTCTACCACTCCGGCCTTACGAACCTCATCGATGCGGTAAGCCACAACACGAACATGACGGTGCTGATTCTCGACAACGACACGACGGGCATGACGGGAGCTCAACCCACGATCCTGCCCTCGAGCAAGCTCGAGTCTACCCTCAAGGGTATCGGGATACACCCGGACCATATCAAGACGATACGGGCCCACAAGAACGAGCACGAGAAAAACGTCGCCGTCATCAAGGCGGAACTTGCCTACGAAGGCCCTTCCGTCGTCGTGCTGGTGCGCGAATGCATCGAGGCGATCAAGAAAGCGAGAAAGGCATGAAATACGACATAGTCCTTTGCGGAGTCGGCGGTCAGGGCGGAATTTCCGTTTCCGTGGTAATCGCCCGCGCGGCCATGGCCGAGGGCCTCCGCGTAAAACAATCCGAAGTGCACGGCATGAGCCAGCGGGGCGGCGAAGTTCTCGCGCACCTGCGCCTGTCGGACAAAGAACCAGCGAGCCCGACGATTCCAAAAGGCGGTGCCTCGCTGATCCTGGCTTTCGAGCCGCTCGAGGGATTGCGCTACCTGCCTTGGCTGTCCGCCGATAAAGGCGTCCTCGTATCCGCGACCACTCCGTTCAAGAATATGCCCACCTATCCGGAAACCGAGAAGGTCATGGCCGAGCTGAAAGCCCTTCCGCGGACCGTGCTCCTCGACGCCGATACCATGGCGCGCGAGGCCGGAAACGCCAAGGCCGGCAACATGGTACTCGTGGGCGCGGCGTCCAAATTGCTTCCGCTCAAGGTGGAAAGCATCCAGCAGGCGATACGCGAACTGTTCGGCCGCAAGGGCGAAGCCGTCGTGGAAGCCAACCTGAAAGCGTTTGAGTATGGACGAAAAGCGAATCCTTGAAGTCGTCGCGAAGGCCAGGGGCGAAGGCCGCGACGCGCTTACCGAAATAGAGGGCCTGGAGCTGCTCAAGGCCATGAACGTGCCCGCGCCCGGGCATCATTTCATCAAAGGCTCCCCGGATGTGGAGGCTCTCGCCCCCTTCGGCGGGGCCAGGACTGTTGTTAAGGTAATATCACCTGAAATCCTCCACAAGACCGAGATGGGCGGCGTCGCCATAATCCAGAACGACAAGGCCGCGATTAAAGCGGCCATCGCGGACATGGAAGGGCGCTTTACCAAGTATCGGGTGGACGGCTATACGATCAACGAGTTCGTTCCCTACGAACCCAAGCTGGGCCACGAAATAATCATGGGCTACCGCTTTGCCAAGGATTTCGGCCCCGTCGTGTCTTTCGGGCCCGGCGGAATATACACCGAGTTCCTCGCCAAGCAGTTCAGGCAGGGAGCGGCCAACGTTTTCTTCAGCCCGGCCACCGCCACGCGCAAGCTGGTGGAAGCCGCCCTGGCGGAAAACGCCGTCCGCACGCTTCTGTGCGGAGGCCTTCGCGGCACCAAGAACGCCATAGACGAGAAATTGCTCGCGGACGTGGTCATGGCCTTTCTCGAGGCCGCCCCGGCCTTGGCGAGGGCGGGCGTGAGCGAGTTCGAGGTGAATCCCTTCGTCGTGGCCAAGAGCGAGGCAGGCGCAGGCCGTCTCGTAGCCCTCGACGTTCTCGTGAAGCTCGAGGATATCGCGGCTTCCGGGGGCAAGGGTGATCTTTTTGTAACTGACAAGGGCGCGATAGCCAACCGCAACCAGAGCGTGAGGCCGGTGGGCAAGATAGGCAAGCTTCTGGCGCCCAAGAGCGCCGCTGTAATCGGCGTATCCGACAAGGGCATGAACAACGGCCGCATCATCCTCAATAACCTTATCCAGAACGGCTTCGATACCAAGCGGCTGTACGTGGTAAAGGCGGGCGCCACCGAAGTGGACGGCTGCAAGTGCGTCCCCGATATCGCAAGCCTTCCTGAAAAAGTCGACCTGTTCGTACTCGTGATTCCCGCATCCCAGGCACCCGCCTGCATCGCGGAATTGGCCGAGCTGGACAAGGCCGAGAGCGTCATCGTCATTCCCGGCGGCCTCGAGGAAAAATCGGGCACAGAGGAAATCGTGGCTCGCATGCGCGCGGCATTGGACAAGTCCCGCGTTGGCAAGGGCGGCGGCCCGCTCTTGAACGGCGGCAACTGCCTGGGCGTGCGCTCTGTACCGGGAAAATACAATACGCTGTTCATTCCCGAGCACAAGCTGCCCATGCCCAAAGGCAAGGTGGCTCCAGTCGCGGTAATCTCGCAGTCCGGCGCCTTCGCCATCTGCCGTATTTCCAAGAATCAGGATGTAAATCCAAAATACGTCATAACCTGCGGAAACCAGATGGACGTAACCATCGGCGACTACATGGAATACCTGGAGGCCGACCGCGAGCTCGAGCTGTTCGCCGTTTATGTCGAGGGCTTCAAGCCCCTGGACGGCGAGAAAGTGCTGCGAGCCTGCCGCAAGATCGTGGATTCGGGCAGGACGGTGATATTCTATCGTGCCGGACGAACCGCCGCCGGCGCTGCCGCCAGCGCCAGCCATACGGCCAGCATCGCGGGCGATTACCCGGTTACCAAGGCGCTGCTCGAGCAGTTGGGCGTCGTGGTAGCGGAGACGCTCGATGAATACGACGACGCGGTAAACACCTTCAGCCTCCTTCGCGGAAAGAAAGCCCGCGGGCTGCAGCTTGGAGCCGTATCCAACGCCGGCTTCGAGTGCGTCGCGTTCGCCGACAACCTCGGCAGACTTTCCATCGGCGAGTTAAGCAAAAAAGCCGGCCCGCGCCTGGAGAAAGTATTCCTTGAGGCCAAAATTTCCGAAATCGTGGACGTGCATAATCCCGTGGACCTGACGCCCATGGCGGACGATGCGGCCTATCACGCGACCTTCGAGGCGGTGATGGAAGACTCCAACATCGACGTGGGAATCGTGGGAATCGTGCCGCTTACCGTGCGCATGAATACCCTCGGCAAGGGCGTGGGGCATGACGAGGACGTAACCCGCGACGACTCCATCGCGGCGCGCTATGGCGAGTTTATGAAGAAGACCGACAAGCCCTGGGTGGCCGTCGTGGATGCCGGCGACCTGTACGATCCCTTGGCGCGCGAACTCGAGCGCAGGGGAGTCCCCACGTTCCGGACCGCCGACCGCGCGCTTAAGATTTTGAATCTGTGGCTCAAGGCTCACGGGGCGCATTAAGAAATAGTTTCTGTTTATCCAGGCGAACCGGCGGGGCCAAGCCTCTCCGGTTCGCTTTTTTTATAAGCTGGCGGCAAGCTCGGCCTCCTCGACGAGGGCGAACAGGTCCGTAGGCAGCCAGGGCTTTCTCAGGCACGATCTGAGCCCCGCCTCCTTGCGGACGCGTTCGATGGCTGCCTCGTCGGCATATCCGGTTATCATGACGGCGGTAATGCCCGGATGGCGCCGTTTGAGCTCTATGAGCAGCTCGTCGCCTTTCATTCCGGGCATAAGCCAATCCGAGAAAACTATGATCAGCCTAACTCCCTGCGAGAAGAGCGATTCGGCCGCCTTGAGGGCCTCTGGACCGTTTTTTGCGGTCATATAGCGGAATCGTTCGCCGAAACGCATACGCAACTCTTCCCTGAGAGCCAAGAGAAGTATCATTTCGTCATCGACGCATAATATCGCATTTACATTTTCCAAGTGATCTCCGTTTCATGCTCCCGCCTACTGGGGATCCGGAAAGCGTACCGTAAAAACGGTCCAATTTTCCCGTCGGGCATATTCTATTGTTCCGCCGTAGGAGTCCACCAGTTTGGAGGCCAGATACAGGCCCAAGCCGATTCCTTCACCGGAAATTTTCGTCGTTATGAACGGCTCAAAAAGGCTTTTCCTGATCTCCTCGGGAATTTCCGATCCTTTGTTCATTACGGTTACGATACTGGCTTTCTCCCGACGCTCAAGCGAAATTGAAATGGGACCGCGCCTTTCGGTGGCGTCCATGGCATTCTTGATAAGGATGGTCCAAATCTGCCTCAGTTCCTCGGGATTGGCCATCATATAGGTTCCCGAAGGCAAGTCAAACTTGATGTCCGTACCGGACTTGACATCAGCATACTGCATTGCGGCGGCCGCCTCAATCGTGTCCTTCAGGAATACTTTAGTTCTGGCGTAGGTTCCGGCCAAACCTAGCAATCGCATGCTTTCGACGATTCCTGCAGCCTGTTGGTTGCTCCTTCTCGCAAGCCTGGCGGATCGGATCGCGCGTGCGAGCGCCTCCGCCGCTTCCTTTTTTTGGGTTTGTTCCGCGGAGCGATTCTCCTCCGCGGATGATTGTTCTCCCATTTCGTCACCGATATGGAAGGGGTCTTTTTCCGCTTTCTGGAACATATCGTGGATTGCATGGACCGCGGGAGAATCGGATTGCTGCAGAATTGTGTGCATCGCCGAAAGGATGGACGGTTCGATTATATTAGCCGACGATATGGCCGCTGCCAAAGGGGAATTCAAGCCATTCGCTATCGACGCTATGATCCGTCCGGTATTCGCAAGTTTTTCCGCTTCCAGCAGTTTGGAGCTTCGTTCCCTTACTTGAAACTCGAGGTTTTCGTTTATTTCACGAAGCTCCCGTTCCCTGGCGCGCACCGTGCTTTTCATGACGGTTAATGTTTTATCAATCTCGTTGAATTCCAGGAAAGGAAACCCCTGATTTCCGCAGATTTCAGGGGTTGTCTCCGTTGTCCTGACGCGGCACATCAAGGTACGCAGCGAATTATCCAGTTTCCTGATTATAAGCAATATCGCCAGGGCGATGATGACGACGCCGCAGGCTGTGATTATCAAACCGTTGCGGAGTATGGTGCTTGTTGCCTTGGTGACGCTCGAGAGCGGCACTGCGACCAATACGTTCCAGTTAAGCGTATCGACATGGGCATAGCTCACGTAATGAGGTTCGCCGTATTCCCGGCTTATATAATTTGTGCCTCGGTCTTTATTCTTGAAAAAGTCATGATCGATTTCCCTTTCCAGTATCTTTCTCGGATTTTCGTCGTAGATAAAGGTATTTCTCGAATCAAGCACCATGACCTTGGCGCCGCCGATATTCCCGGTTAATTTTTTTTCCAACCCGAGATTATCGTAGGAAACGGTACAGTGAAGAATATAATCTCCGCAAGTCAGCGAAACGCCCGCCTCCGGATTCCCGGTTGCGGGATTCAGCGAAACCTCGGTCCAGAACTCCCCATTGCTCGATTCCACTTCGTAGAATAATGGCCGCATCGACCAGTCAAAACCCAAAATAGACGCTTCGCTCGGCTCGGCTGCAATCACGACGCCCGATCTGTTCATGAGAAAGGCCTCGGTAATCCCTGAAACATGGGTCATCCCGCGTTTTAATTCCAGGGAGATATCGGCGTTGGGCGCCCTTAAATTGTCTTCCAGGTGAGCCCTCAGGAAAAAGGCGTTGTTTCGCGACCTGTCCAATGCCAATTCCACGGAGTAGGCTACGCTGTTGGCGAGCGCTTCGTTGTTCTGCATCTCGCTCTCCGAAACAAGCCTTCTGGCATCCAGGAGAAAAAGAGAATTCTGCAGAATGGAGAGGACGGTTACTCCCAATAATATCATGACCAGGGATATCGTAACGCCCAGCGCGACTTTATTTTTCATTCACCTGCCGATGTAAAGTTACCTTCCACGATTTTAAATACCTGTATCGGTTGGCTCGGATCCCCGAATTCATCGAATATCAGGGAGTATTGCAGGCCCCCGAAGGTAGCATCGAGTATGGCCCCCCGCACGCGTGAAGGCTTGAGGGACCGGGCTTTTTTTATCGCCTGAACCAGTGTCGTAACGGCATCGTGCGAAAGCGTAGAGGAGAAAGACGGTACGCCTCCGAATCTCGATTCATAGATTTGCTTAAACTCTTTATATGAGGGATTCGGCGAGGTTGGATCCACGAAGCCCAAAACACGAAGCTCCTTAGTATGGGCTCCCGCAAGCTGGATAAGGTCGTTGGTCATGGACCAGGTGGAGCTGAGCACCGGGATTCCTGGAAGTATTTCCTGGGAGAACTGTACCAGAGTCGCGGTTTCCGGTGCCGGTCCTATGGATACTAGCAGATCCGGCTTTGTCGCCAGGGCCGATGCGCAGAGTTCTTTATCGATCGTTATGCTTGTACTGCTGTGATAGCGTTGGATAAAGCTCACTGTGCCGCCTCCTTCCGTAAAAGCCTTGGAAAATCCGGAAAATACGCCGCTCGTATAGGCGCTATTGGTTTCTTCTATGAAAACAGCGGCGCTTTTTCCTCGGCGGAGGGCAATTTCCGCCAGCTTGATGCCTTGGCTGTTATTTGGTGGAAGGAAAAGAATGAGACTGTCGGGCAAACCGTATGCGCTTGCCATGGTAACGGTAGGGCTCAGGATCAGCATGTCAGGGTTTTTAAAGTAATCCGCCATGCCGGCCGCCGCGGCACTTGTCAGCGGACCGATTATCAGGGATATACCTTCGTCTTTCAGTGATTGCACTTGTTGCTTGGCTGTTTCGGCATCGTTTCCATCGTCCAATACAACCAATTTGAGCTGCCTTCCTAAAACACCGCCCTGAGCATTGACTGTATCCACGGCCATTTGGGCCCCGTTCCTGCCGCTGACTCCCAGTTCGGACATGATTCCCCTAAGGGAAGCGACATATCCTATCTTGATGGGTTGCTTTTGCATGCATGACGCTAGGATGATCGCCATGCATGCAAAACAGAGTTTTGGGAGTATTCGGCGTATAAAACCAAAATCGGTATTCTTGCAGTGCATACCTTTATGTTAGTTCAAAAGTTGCTCGGTTACCAGATTTTTTTAAATTATTCTACGTCTATCATATTCAGAATAAAGGCCCTCTGTATCTCTGGACATCAAGCGAATCAAGGCGCTTGCCGTGTGTTTCCATTCGTTTGGCGAAATCCTCGAAATTGCGTTTCTGCTTGCTGGACCACAGGGCCTCGGCAATGGCGCAAAGGCGCGGATATAGCATGTACTCCGCTTCGCGACTAAAATAGCACTGCTCCGACCACAGGTTGGCCTGCCCTCCGAGGATTTTCTTCTGTTCCTCAGGAGTAAGGCCGTCGGGCATCGGTTCGAACGCATAGGAATCGCGGACCGTGCAGACGCCGAGTTGGCCCGGTTCCTCGATGGAATCAAGGTGTTTGTGATCCAGGTAGCAGGCCTTGGTCTGCGGGCACATGACGACGTCGTAGCCGGCTTTTGCCGCGCGTATCCCGGTATCGAAACCGCGCCATGCCATGATGATAGTCTCCAGCGGTACGCCGTAATCCGCAAGCTCGTCCCAGCCGATCATCCGCTTGCCCAGGACCTTCAGTTTTTCGGCCATTTTTTGCATGAACCAGGCTTCGAGTTTTTCCGGATCCAGGCTGCCGCTCGAATCGCGGAGATTATGCTCCCGCATGGCTTTTCTGCATTCCGGACAATCGCGCCAGTGGCTCTTGAGTACTTCGTCGCCGCCCAAATGCACGAACGGGGCATCGAAAAGCCGGGAGGCGCCTTCGAGGATCCGCTGAAGCAGCTCGTGCGTGGTTTCGTTGCCCGCGCACATCACGTCCTCGAAAACCCCGTAGCGATCCTCGGGCAGGAACGCCCTGTCGTCGTAGGGAGCGCGGCATGAAAGCTCGGGGTGCGATGCCAGCAAGGCGACGCAGTGCCCGGGGGTCTCGATTTCCGGAAGCACCCGGACATGGCGAACGCGGGCGAATTCCACCACGCGCCGGACGTCGGCCTCGGAATAGGAGCCTTCTTTCCAGCGGACGGCCGCGATGCGCCTGTCTTGCCTGCGGGAACCATGGCGCGCCAATTCTGGCATGGAATCCAGGTCCAGGCGCCAGGCCTGGTCATCCGTCAGGTGCCAGTGAAAAACGTTCAGCTTGTGCATGGCCGCCAGGTCGATGGCTTTTTCGATGAATTCCACGCTGAAGAAATTCCTCGCGCAATCCAGCATGAAGCCGCGCCAGCCGAAGCGGGGAGCGTCCTCGATTACCATCGTGGGCAGTACCGGTCCCTCCGAAAGTGCGAGCTGGCAGAGCGTCGCCGCGGCCCTGACGATTCCTGGGGCATCGGACGCGGTTATCGAGATGCCGTCCGGCTTTATCTCGAGACGGTAAGCCTCGGTGCCCGTGATCGAAGGATCGAGCCTCAGCGATATTTCGTTAACGCCGCCCTCATCGAGGGGGCCGCCTGCTTTTACGGGCGATATCGCGACGGGCAGCGCCTGGATTTTTTTTGCCAGCCACGCCGAAAGCAAGCGCGCCTGGTCGGCGAGATTTTCGCCCCGACAGGCGATTCGCAGGATCGACCCCAGCGGACACGAGCTTCCGCCGGTTTTGATCGATTGGGGAATTGGTATGAGACCGTACATTGTTTTCTTAACCTTTCACCGCGCCTGCGGACAGGCCCTTGTGTATTTCTTTTCGCACTATCATGTAGAATACCAGCATGGGAGTCATTCCGATGACGAGAGCCGCGAATTGCTTGGCGTAATCCGTGGAGAGGGCTCCGGAGAATTTCATGATGCCTACGGGGAGCGATTTTATCTCGTTGCTCGAGGCGAGAATGTTTATGAGCATGAATTCGTTCCACAGGCCGGTAACCGACATGATGGAAAGGCTTATCGCCACCGGGGCGCACATGGGCATTATTATGCGGGCGAATATCTGCAGATAGCTGGCGCCTTCCATTCGGGCCGCCTCGATGAGGGCGTCCGGTATGCTTTTGATGAATTCCGTGCCCAGGTAGATTCCAATCGGCAAACCCATGCCGATGTACGGAATGAGAATGCCGAGCCTCGTGTTATAGAGCCCGACGAGATTCGTCATTATGAACAGCGGCACCATTATGGATTGCAGCGTAAGTAATATTCCTATCACAAAGGAGCCGTGCAGCAGCTTTGTTGCCTTCGACTTTATCTTGGCGAAGGCGAAGGAGGCGGCGAAGGAAAGGATCACGACCATCACCGTGGAAACCACCGTGTAGAAGACGCTGTTGAAGAACAGCGAAGAGAATTTGCCGATTCGCCAGGCGTCGGGATAATTCCTCAGCGTCGGCGCAATGGGGAAGCCCAGGCGGTTATTGAGGAATTCCTGCTTGGACTTGAAGGAGTTCATGATCAGCCAAAAAATCGGGTAGATCGTCATGACCGTGAACATGATGAGTATCAGAACCAGTACTATCCTGGCGATGGTATAGCTAAGGTTCGGTTTGAGCGACCTGCCGAGTGTCGTTTCCATGGTCATTCCTTTCCTCCGAATCTGTTCTCGGCCTTTTTCGTCAAGACGATCATGATGAAGCTTATGGCTACCATAAAGGTTGAGATGGCGTTGGCGAGCGGGTAGTCCGGCGCGCCCCTGAACGCGTTGTCGTACATGTACAGGGCCAAGACCGAGGTTCGCCTCGCGGGTTGTCCCGATGTCATGGCGTAAATAAGGTCGAAGCTCTTGAGGGAGCCGGAGATCGCCAGGATGACTGTCGTAACGATGACCCCGGACAAGGCCGGCAGAATTACATGCTTGAGGACCTGCATCTCGTTCGCGCCGTCTATTTGCGCGGCCTCGATTATCTGCGAGTCGATCTTTTGCAGATTGGCGATGAATATTATCAGGAACGTTCCCGTATAGTACCAAACCATGACGAACAGGACCGGCAGAATAGCGAGGTTCGGGTCGTTCGAAATGGTGTTTTCCCATGTTGGATTGAATTTTCTCATGAACTCGGTGATGGGGCCGTAGGGGGAGAAGAATGTCTGCCAGAGTACGGCCACGACGATGGAGGAAATGATCGTGGGCATGTAGATGACGGATTGGAAAAACTGGGATCCGCGTATCATTTTGCGGTAAATGGTATAGGCGAGGATGAATCCCAGGGGTATCTGGATGAATACCGACATGAGCATGATCCAGAAGTTGTTCTTGAACGAGATCCAGAAATAGGGATCGGCGAACATGCGGAAATAATGCTTGAAGCCTACGATTTTCCAGTTTGCCTTTTCACCGAACAGGTGCCCGCCCGAGTAATTTGATAAACTGAGTATTATGGAAAAAATCGTGGGAAACGCGATTACCGCGAAATAGATCAGGCAGGCTGGCAGGACCAGAAGCAAATAGGACTTTCTGGCATCTCTTAACGTGGATATCTTGGCCATTTCCGACTCCCGGTAATAAAAAGCTTGCCAAAGCCGCGTCGCTGTGCCTGGCTGAGAAAAGGAGGCGGGACGGCGCGGCAGTTTCGCGGACTGCGCGCCGTCTCGCCGGAGGCATGAGAGGAAACAGACGAACGTGCACGTCGGTTTCCTGCCATGTACTTCCCCGCGGGCCTTGCGGATCGCGGGGAAATAAAAGTTACTTGCGTGTTACTTGGCTGCGTTCCAGGCCTCGAAGGCCTTCTGGGTCTCTTGGGCTACCTGTACGGGAGTCTTGGAACCGAGCACGATCTCCTGGAGACCGATGTTGATGATTCCGAATACCTTTGCGTCAAGCACGGCGTCGAGTACGTAGGTTCCTACCGACGGGGCGAAGGCGGCATTGGCTACCATGAGGGGCTCGAGCTTGTCGCTGGTAACTCCGATGTAGGAAGCGCGGGCAAAAGCTCCCGCTTCCATGCGCTGTTTGGCGACATCGGGGCTGACCATGTATTCGATGAGCTTCCAGGCAGCGGCTTCCTTGGCGGATCCGGCCGGCAGTTCGACGTTCATGCCGTAACCGGTTCCGACGACGACGGCCGTAGAATCGGCGACGATCTCTCCGGGTATGGCGGGCATTACGGCGAGCTTGATGGTCTTCTGGGCTTCAGGGGTAAGCAGGCCGATGTTGGTGGTCTTGTCGGTAATGAAGTCGCCGCAGCGCCAGTCGCCGTCTATGTAGAACAGGGATTTTCCGGCGGCGAAAAGGGCAGGACCTTCACCGTAGGCGATCTGGAGGACGTTCTTGTTCATGACGCCGTCTTTGACGAGCGACTGCATGAAGTTGAGGGCGTCGACGAAGGGTTTATCGGTGAACTTGGCTTTTCCGGCAAGTACGTCATCGATGAATTTGTCGCCGGCGAGGCGGCCGGAGACCATCGAGAACAGGCAGGACTGGAATACCCAGTCATCCTTGGCGGCCATGATCAGGACTTCGACTCCGGCTTTTTTGGCGACGGGAACCATGGCGACCATGTCTGCGTAGGTTTTAGGCTCCTGCAGGCCGAGCTTGGCCAGCAGTGCCGTATTGACGTACAGGACGTGGGTGTTGGTTACGGTTTCGGGAAGCTCTCCGATGATTCCGTTGGTCTGGGGAACCATGGTTACCGGAAGATACTTGTCCTTCGTCGATGCCAGGAAGGGGGTCAGGTCCTTTACGAGTTTCTTGGTGTAAAGGGTGGTGGAGCGTCCGGACGGCCACATGAACATGACGTCGGGCAACTTGCCGGAAGCCGCGTAGGCTTCGGTTTTCTGATGGAACGGCTCATTGAAGAGTTCTTCGATTTCGAGGGTGATATCCGGGTTGGCGGTCCTGAAATCATTCCAGATTTTCTGGGCGACTGGATATCCAGGCGCGGTTGCATCGGCATAGCTCAGGACCGTCAAGGTGACTTTTTCGGTCTTGGCGGGCTTTTTGGCGCAGCCAGTCACCAGTAAGGTGCTTGCCAGGATGAGGACGAGGATTGACAGTAGTGTTGCGCGCTTCATAGTGCGAACCTCCTTGAAACTTGAAACTTCTGATCTTGTGCATGCGACGCAACGCGCGCTGTACGCAAGTCATAGAAAAATAGCAGGCTTTGCACAGGTTCCATCCGGCATGGATCCCGTTGAGGCTTGCCGTGATTCAAATAGTATCGACTCTCAGCCGTGCCGTATCCAATCCGGGCAGCAGATTTTCGTGAACCAGTTGGTTCAGGATCATTCCCGCCGCCCCGTAGGCTACGACACGCGGACCCAGCTTCGAGTAGCGTATCTCGGTTTTCTTCTCAATCGGGTACATCCAGTTTTCCTCAAGCCGATGCGCGAGGAGCTTGGGCAGGTCCACTCCCAATCCCTCGATGTCCCCTCCGATGATTACCGAGTCGAAATCCATGGTGTTCACGAGCATCGCCATGTTTCTGGCAAGTTCATCGGCGGCTCTGTAAAGTATTTTTTGGTCTTCCGCCAGTTTTCCAATATCCTTCTTGGAGAGAGAAAACTGGAGCAATCCGGGGCCGTCGCAAAATGCGCTGCGAAACTCCCCCGCATTGCCGTGGGAACCGGCATAGAGTTTGCCGTCGAGCACGATGCCCAGTCCGACGCCCAGCCCGCCGGAGTTTTCCAATGCTTCCAACTCATGCTTGTATTCGACGAGCACGAACAGGAAATTCTTGAAGTCTTCCTTATTACTGAAGGCCAGTTCGCCCAGCGCGCAGCAATTGGCGTCGTTCTCGATGAAGCAGGGAACCGCTATCCGGTCCGCTAACGTTTGGCTGAAATCGAATGGCTTGGTGATGCCCAGCGGAATAGAAAAACGAATCCGGCTTTTTCCAAGGTCGACGAGTCCCCCTGTCCCGATGCCCACTCCGAGCAAGGGGGCTACCGAGGCTTGCGATGCCTGTCCGGCAGTTTCCGCACGGGTGCTTCTGTTTACTATTTCAGAAATCAGGTCGGTGAGGTTGTCCGGGTTGAATTCGGCTTTTTCACGACGCTCGCTGAGTATATTGCCCGCAAGATCCACTTCTACGGCTACATATGCATGAGCTTGAATCTCAACGCCGATTATCCGGCCGAAGGATTTGCGAATTCCCAGATGAATGGGCCGGCGACCGCCTTTGCTCGATGAGTCGCCTTCGTTGATTTCTTCAAAAAGCCCAATATCGATGAGGTGGTTTACTTGATTGGTTACGGTGGATTTGTCCAGATTGAGGCGTTTTGCAATCGCTATGCGGCTGATTCCCGGGTGTTTCCAGACTGTTCTGAAAATTCGGGAAGCGCTATTTTCTCGTTTGCCTATAATTGAGATACTCACGACGCCTCACTTGGTTGATTGTATAAATCAACTATAACCTACAATATGAATGGCTATCCGTCAAGGGTTTTTTTAGCGGGACTCTTAGCTCTACTTTTTTTGCAGGATGGAGTCCAAGGCAGTTTTTGCGGTACCGAGCGCCATGGCTGTTTTCCAATCTTGCCTTGGTATCAATACCGATTTGAAAACATCGGAACGATCAGGCCTGCTCAGCAAGGCGGCCTCTCGAATCAGTTCCTCCTGGAGTCCGAGATTTCGTGCTGCAAGCGGCCCGTAGACGAAAATATGTTCAGGCGCGAAAATATGGAAAAGATTGATGCATAGTAGCGCCGTCTGTCTTGAGATCTGGTTTTGTATCGATACTAGACCAGGTTTTGCTTCCCCGGGGGACGAAAGCCCTATAATCAGAGTATCCCATGCTTCTTTCTCGTTCGTTGCGATGCCGATGGAGGCAAGTTGCCGGTGCACCGCGGGAGCGCTTACGTACGCTTCGAAACTTCCCTGTGGAATCCCTTTGATCAGCGGGCCGTCCGGGTCGATTATCCAGTGCCCGGATTCCCCTGCCTGGTTTTGCCAGCCTTCATAGAGGCTGCCATTGGTAAAAATGCCTATTCCCACGCCTTCGTTTATATAGAGACACATGAAATGATCGCTTTGACGGGCGGATCCCGAAAAACGCTCAAAAAGCGCCAAGGCATTTGCATCGTTTTCCATGATGCAAGGCAGGCCGATTCGTGAAGAGATTTGCGTAGTCGTGTCCAACCCGCGTGGCAGCAAAGGATCATGGCTAAACGAAAGCAAGCCGGTGTCCGGGTCGCGACGGCCGCTTACAGTAAGCCCTACGGCAAGGAGATTTCTAGGTTCCCCGTGGGAGATGCGCAGGATCTCTTCGGTAACCGTGGCTATGAAATCCAAGTTTTGACCGATAGGGATATAGTGCGGTTCTTCGGGAATGATCTGGAGAGAAAAATCAATTTTACGAAAAATCAGTTGATCGCCGCCGATTTCGATACTTAGAAAATAACCATAATCGGGATTCGGATAGAATGTGGCCTTTCTGCGTTTTCTGCTTGCTCCTAAGTTTCCTATTTCGCGGTTTGCGGGAAAATCTTCAGCCGAGATTGTAACCAGCTGGCCTTGGCTTATGCAGGGTTTCAGGAACTGCGTGATGCTGGCCGGAGAAAGTTCGAAGGTGTCGGCCAGTTCTTGATTTGATAGCGGGCCAAGGCGGTGAAGTTCGTCAAAAAGCAGTTTTTTTCTGCTGTCTTTTATTGGCATAGTACTAGTATAGCCGATAATTGTGGATTTTTGCAAGATAATTTTTAAAAACAAAAAATTAAAGGGAAATTTGCTTGAGATTTTTTTGTCTGAGGTTTATTATCACAATCAATAAATTATAGAGGAGACCTGTATGAAGGGCAATGCGGTTATTGGACAGTCCGGTGGGCCGACTTCGGTAATAAACTCAAGCCTGGCGGGTATCATCGAGTCCGCGAAGGCTTCAAGCGCCATACATAAAGTGCTGGGCCTGAATTACGGCATAGAAGGGCTGATGGAAGAGCGCTTCATCGATTTGGCATCTCAGCCGGCGCACATTCTCGCAGGCCTGCGCACGACGCCCTCGAGTGCCCTGGGTTCCAGCCGTTACAAGCTTAGGGATGAAGATCTTCCCAAGGTTCTGTCGATCTTGCGAAAATACGATATTCGTTTTTTCTTTCTTATCGGCGGTAACGATACCATGGATACCATCAACCGGGTGGAACAATATTGCCGCGCGCACGACTATGAGCTTTTTGGCTTGGGCATTCCCAAAACCGTGGATAACGACTTGTTCGGTACCGACCACACGCCGGGCTTCGCGTCGGCGGCGCGCTGCAATATCCTGAACGTGATGCAGGGCGGCGCTTTGGCGCACGATATGCAACGGGTGGATCGCTTCGTTATCTATCAAACCATTGGACGCGACGCCGGCTGGCTGGCCGCGGCGACGGCCTTGGCGCAAAAGCATCCCGACGACGCGCCGCACCTGATCTACATGCCGGAATGCAAATTCAACAGGGAGCGTTTCCTTGAGGATGTGAAGTCCGTGGTGGATCGCATCGGCTGGGTATCCATCGTGTGCGGCGAGGGTCTTCATTACGAAGATGGCACGTCCGTATCGGCCTCCATGACCAAGGATAAATTCAACAATACCGAGTTCGGCGCCATGGGCGGCGCATCGGTGGCCTTGAACCTGCACACGATGATTCGCGAAAAATACGGCTGGCGTGGAGAATTCCAGATAACCGAAAGCCTCATCATGTCGGACTTCGTGCGCGCTGAGCCGCAGGATATGGAAGAAGCCTACCTGTGCGGCCGCGAGGCGGTAAGGCTCGCCGACGAAGGCTTGAGCGGTTTCATGGTTACCATGGAGCGCGCGTCGGAGAATCCCTACCGCATTGCCTTCGGCAAGGCCAAACTTTCCGACGTCGCCGTAAAGGCAAAGCCCATGCCCCGGGACTTCATCAACGAGAAAGGCAATTATCCCACGAAAAAATGCCTGGATTACTGCAGTCCGCTCATCGGACCGCTGCCCGACTTCGTGCGTCTCGAACCGATTTTTTACAAGCTCTAGCGGAAAATGGCCGCAAGGCGGCCGGAGGACATCATGACCGGAAACTCGTTCAATAAAAGCGTCATCGTATTCGCGGCTCACCCCGACGACACGGAAATCTTCGTGGCGGGCACGCTGAAACTCCTCAAAGACAAGGGCTACAAGATAACCATCTGCACCATGACGGCGGGCGGCATGGGCGGCGTGGGCATGACCGAGCGCGCCACGATCGCCACGCGCCGCAAGGAAGCGGAAGCCGCGGCCGCCTTCCTGGACGCGGACTACCATTGCCTGGGCGGGCGCGACGGTTATCTTTTCGATACCGAAAAGCTCAGGATCGCCGCGAACGCCCTGATCCGCAAGGCGAAGGCCGGCATCGTGATTACGCATCTGCTCAATGATTATCACGCCGACCACCGCGCCACCGCCGCCATAGTGGATTCCGCGGCGATGCTGGCCACGCTGCCCAACGTGCCCTGCCGCGAGGCGCCTCTGGAGCGAACCCCGCTGTTCTACCACAGCTCGCCCCTGGGGCGCATGGATCCGCTGGGCAGGCCGATAGCCGATCCCTCGTTCTTCGTGAATATCAGCAGCTCGGAAGACGTCAAGATGAAGATGCTCGCCTGCCACATAAGCCAGATAGACCTCATGCGCCTGATGCACGGCATGGACGATTTTTACGCCGAGATGCAGAAGCAGGATTTGGCCTGGGGCAAGGAGGCGGGCTGTCCATTCGCCGAGGCCTACTGGCAGCATCTGGGCGGGGGCTTCCCCAAGCTTCCCCTCATCCAGCAGGAACTGGGCAAGCTCGTCATCCAAAAATGATCATTGGGAGATTCGCTCCCGGAAAGGTTTTTTACCATGAACAATACCGACGCCGCCTATACCCGTTTCTCGCTGTGCGGCGAAATGCTCGCCACCGCGGGGCTCATCAGGAATTTCGATTCGTCCTTCGCGGCCGATTTCGTCAAGGCCATCGGCAGCAGAACCAGCATCCTGCTTACCGGCGAAGGCTCTTCGCGGATCTTTCCGGCAAAACGCGCGCTTTACATGAATAATATGCGCGGCGGCCAGCGCTTCCTCTTCACGGAAGGCTCCACCCAGGCGCTCGAGTACGACCTGGCGGACTCCGCCGTATTCGGGGCCAGCAACTCCGGCAAGACCAAGGAGCTCATGCGCCTGTTTAAAAAACTTCACGAATCGCAGCATCCCTGTTTTTTCGGGCTTACGGCCGCGCCTTCGTCGCCTATCGAGGCGCTCGCGGTAAAGACCCGCGTACTGACCTGCGGGGCGGAAAAGGCCGTCGCGGCCACGAAATCCGTGGTGGAGCAGGCTCTCAGCTACCATGCGATTTTTAATTTACTGGCGGGCGTTCCCTTTGCGGGATTGGACGCCGCCGCCTCGGCCTTCGAGAAAGCCCTGACCCAGGAAGTTCCGGCGGATATTCGCGCTGCTTTGGCGGGGGCTGCGAAAATCTATTTCGCCGGCCGCAACAACGGCGTCGCGGAGGAGCTCGCCCTCAAGACCAACGAGATTACCAGGAAAAAAAGCGCCTATCTTGAAGGAACCTACGCCGTTCACGGCATCGAGGAAGTCATGGACAGGGAAGAGGCCGTAATCATCATCGATCCCTTCGAGGAAGAGGAAGAAAAGTTCGAAACCTGCCTCGTAAAAGGCGTGGGCATGAAGGTTGTCGCCGTCTCGACGCGCAAGACGCGCTTTCCCACGCTGCTGATACCCGACGCGGGGGAGTTCCGCAATTACGTTGAGCTGGCGGCCGGATGGAACCTGCTCGTGGAAACAGGCATTGCCAACGGCATCGCGCTGGATACGCCCAAGCGCGCGCGCAAGGTTGGCAACGAGTTTGTCGGATAATAATCCGCGAACCAAGCGGATAAAAAAAGCCGGTCATCGCAATCATGCGTCGACCGGCTTTTTCATAAATTTATATCGAGGGGATCAGACTACTGCGGGGCTCGAGTCCTGGGCGGGATCGAAGAACCTGGCTTTGCTCATGTCAAAGGCTACCGGCCAGGAAGGCGAGCCGGCTTTGGCCAAGGTAACGGCCCTGAACTTGCCCATGAAGGCAATGTCGCCGGTCTTGAAGTGAACGTAGGTTTCCGCGCCGAGGGGCTCGATGATATCCACGTCGGAATTAAAGCCGGGGTGCTTGTCGTTCTTGTCGTGATTATCGTGGATGTCCTCGGGTCTGAGTCCCATGATCAATGCTTTTCCCTCGTAACCGGCAAGTTTTTCCAACGAAACCTTGTCCAGCTCCAGGCAGAAAACGCCGGCGTCCGCATGCAGCTTTCCGTCTTTTTTTACAATCTTGACATTGATGAAATTCATGGGCGGGCTGCCGATGAAGCCCGCGACGAACAGGTTTTTGGGAGTGTTGTACAGGTCCAGCGGAGTGCCGATCTGCTGGATGAAGCCGTCTTTCATGACGACGATGCGGTCGCCCATGGTCATGGCCTCAACCTGGTCGTGCGTTACGTAGACCATGGTGGCCTCGAGCCGCCTGTGTAAAGAAATTATCTCCGAGCGCATCTGCACGCGGAGCTTGGCGTCCAGGTTGGAAAGCGGCTCGTCGAACAGGACAACCTTGAGCTGGCGGACGATGGCCCGGCCTACGGCGACGCGCTGGCGCTGGCCGCCCGAAGGCTGCTTCGGCTCGCGCTTGAGCAAC
>CAZAJF010000028.1:0-2134 GCA_964485395.1 uncultured Treponemataceae bacterium
CAAGTGCTGAACATAGGCCCCGCCGGAAGGTTGATGCTCGACTTTTTCCCCGGGAAGAATTTGGGTTTTTTTGCCCAGGGAGGCTATGCGAGCCTGGGCCTGGAAAGCAACTCGCTGAACCGCGTAAACCTGTTTTCCGGCGACTTGGGAGCCAGCCTCAGGTTTACCGCCGGAGACCGCCTTGGGCTGCGCGCCAACCTGTACGGCGGCATTTACGGCGTCAACTGGGAAAGCCTTACCGCCGAGGTGCTCGGAAACCGGGGTTACACGGCCGGCGTCGGGCTTCAATGTGATTTTAAGATAACACCTGTTCTGGGTATTTCAGCCTTTGGAAGCTACGACTATTACGCGTATTCCTCCGGAACGTTCCTTCAATCGGTTTCGGCCGGGGTTTCCATAAGCTTAGACATGTCCAGCCTCCTCTCCCGGAACACCATGATCTCGATGACCCTTAAGCGGCAGGATCCAGTTTTCCCCGTTTTCTTTTCGTACTACGACGAAGCTCCCTTCTGCGAGGTAAGCATCAAGAACCTGGAGCCGAACGCCATCACGGATGTCAAGGCTTCTTTCCTGCTGGACGAGTTCATGAGCCAGCCCAAGCTTTGCGACACGGAAGAAAAAATAGCCGCCGGCGCGACGTTGGACGTGCCTCTCAAGGCGTTCTTCAACGAGTCCATCCTTGCCCAAACCGAGGAAACCGTCGCGGAAGCCAAGGTTATCGTCGATTACAAGAGCCTGGGAACGGACAAGCAGGTGGTGCTGCCCATCCGCATGCCCATTTCCCATCGAAACGCGATGACTTGGGATGACGACCGGCGCGCGGCTGCTTTCGCCTCCTCCAAGGATCCCGCTGCGCTGTGGTTTTCGAAATTCGTTGCAACGATGGTTCACGACAGGCTGCGCGGAACGATCAATCCGAACATGCAGTACGCGGCCGGCATCTTCGAGACCCTCAAGGTGTACGGCTTGAGCTACGTCATCGACCCCACGAGCGCCTATGCGGACAAGACCGGAAACGCGCTCTCCATAGACTTTCTGCAGTATCCCTATCAGACGCTCGCGTTCCGCGGCGGCGACTGCGACGACTTGTCCATACTCTACTGCTCGCTGTTCGAGGCCATGGGCATAGACTCGGCGTTTCTGACGATACCCGGCCATATCTACATGGCATTCTCCCTCGGCATGGGCGAAGAAGAGGCAAGACGCGATTTCTACGACCCTGAGTTACTTATTTTTTACGAAGGAAAAGCCTGGGTTCCCCTGGAAATTACTTTAACCAAGGAAACCTTCAACAAGGCTTGGAGGCTCGGCGCGAAGGAATGGAGCGATTCCGCCGCCAGGGGCACCGCCAAGATATATCCGCTCAGGGATGCCTGGAAGATATACAAGCCGGTAAGCGTTCCGGGCGCCAGCGCACGGTTCCGGCTCCCCGACCAGGACGAGGTCGCGGCGGCTTTCGAGAAAAGCCTCGATGCCTATGTTCAGCGCGAGATTGCTCCGCAGATCCGCGAGTATGAAACCGCGCTTGCCGGAAAGACAGACCCGGCCTCCCAGAACGAATACGGCATCCTGTACGGTAAGTACGGCATGCTGGATCTGGCGCAGGCGCAGTTCGAACTGGCTGCCGCGAGCGGTTATTTCTACGCGTATAACAATATCGGTAATCTTTTATTCACACGCAAGGAGTACGACGGGGCCTTGGGTCAATACCGGAAGGCGCTTGGGCTCCGGAAGGACGATCCCGACGCCTTGCTGGGCATGGCGCGCTGCTACTACGAGCTTGAGGATTTTGCCCAGACGGACAGGTATTACAGGACGCTTCAGGAGAAAGATCCGGAGCTCGCACGGAAATATGCCTATCTAAGTTCATTTTTTATTACCGAAGGCCGTGCCTATTCCCTTTCCGAACGTCTTTTGTCGCTTTCCTGGAGCGCTCCGGAAGGTTATCGCTCATCCATAGCTATGGCGGAAAAATCCCCCGCAGCAACAAGCGAGCCCGCTGCGAACCCGGCAGTGACGCCAGTAGTTGCGCCGGTAGTCGCGCCGATAGTCGCGCCGGTAGTTGCGCCAGTTGCCGCACCAGTTGCCGCGCCAGTAGTCGCGCCAGTAGTCGCGCCAGTTGCCGCGCCAGTAG
>CAZAJF010000028.1:2234-6844 GCA_964485395.1 uncultured Treponemataceae bacterium
TCGCGCCAGTAGTCGCGCCAGTAGTCGCGCCAGTAGTCGCGCCAGTAGTCGCGCCAGTAGTCGCGCCGGTAGTCGCGCCGGTAGTTGCGCCAGTTGCCGCGCCAGTAGTCGCGCCGGTAGTCGCGCCAGTAGTCGCGCCAGTAGCCGCGCCAGTAGTCGCACCAGTAGTCGCGCCGGTAGCCGCACCAGTAGCCGCGCCGGTAGTTGCGCCAGTAGCCGCGCCGGTAGCCGCGCCGGTAGCCGCGGCTGTTCCAGCCCCCACCCCAGAGCCTGTTAAAACCCGTACCGGCGGTGGTTTATCATCCGAAATGTCTTTAGGCGCTACTGCAAAACCTTTGGGTATCCTTGTTCCAGTAAGCCCCGTAGTTTCTGCTGCCTCAAGCGATCCAGTAGTCGTGTCGCCAAAAGCGCCGACTGTTGCGGCCCCGATGCCTGTGCAGCCAGCATTGCCTCCCATGGCGGTAGTCGTAATTCCTCCCTCTGCATCGATAAAGCCCACACAGGCCGGAAATACCAGTTCCTCTGGAACGCAGCCCAGCGCAACCATTGCCACAGCCACTCCTTCTGTAACCACGGTAAGCAAGGCTGACGCGCCCAGCGTACCGATCGAAACATCACGCATCGCGACCGCTGCGCCTGCCGCAACGGTAGCCAAAGTGGCAGACCCGGTCATTCCGGATCGCGTGCGTCAATCTCCCGCCAGCACGACTCCGGCGGTAAGCGCACCTCCCGCAGTCAGTGTAACTCCTCCGGTAAGCCCCGCTCCGGCAGCTAGTCCTGCACCTATCGCAAGCGCGGTTCCCGCAGCGATCCCCGCTCCGATAGCGAGCGCCGCACCTGTCGTGAGTCCTGCTCCGGCAACGAGCGCCGCGCCTGTAGTGAGCGCGGCTCCGGCAACGAGCGCAGCGCCTGTAGCGAGCGTGGCGCCTGTAGTGACCGCAGCGCCTGTAGCGAGCGTTGCAGCTGTAGTGAGCGCGGCTCCGGCAACGAGCGCAGCGCCTGTAGCGAGCGTGGCGCCTGTAGTGACCGCAGCGCCTGTAGCGAGCGTTGCAGCTGTAGTGAGTCCCGCTCCGGCAACGAGCGCAGCACCTGTAGCGAGTGTTGCCCCGGTAGTGAGCGCCGCTCCGATAGCGAGCGCCGCTCCGATAGCGAGCGCCGCTCCGATAGCGAGCGCCGCGTCTGTAGCGAGCGCTCCTCCTGTTGCAAGCGCCACCCCGCCTGCTAGCAGTTCAGAGCCAAAGGCGAGCGAACTGGCTATAGTTGCAACCGAGTACGCGCAAACCAAGGAAGCTGAGCCCGATCCTACGGAGCCCGAAACGCCGTTGGCCGTGGAAGTAAAGAAATCATCCGACCCGATCGTCATAGCGCTCGCCGCAGCGGGAAGCCTGGCCTTGGCGGCCTCGGCTTTCTTTGCCTTGCGACCCCGAATCAAAGCCAAGTCCATTGCCCGGAAAAATAAAGGAAACTGAACCATGAAAACCACGAACCGCAGAGTAGTAACGGCGCTTGCGATCACTTCCTTGATCATCCTCATGGGAGCTTGCAAGAATTTCATGACGTCTGAACTAGACATCAAGAAGCAGTTTATGGAACAGGTGACGGTGGCAAACGCCAAGGTGGCGACCTTTAAAATCGAAGCGGATGCGCTTGTTCCCGGTGGAGTTCCAACGGCCATATTGACGGGGCAAAAAGAAAATATCCCGTTTGACATCAGTACCTCGGTTTTGTCCGCGTATAAATTCAAGGGATGGACTTTCGAGTCGAAAACCGGTGAGGTAATTTTCGCCGATAGCACCAAGGCATCCACCAAGGCGACGATTACGAAAGTCGCCGAAGATATAATCATAAGGGCGAATTTTAATCTTCGGCCTAAAATCAAGGTAACTCCGCGGGACGGTGCGGACGGCGTAAATCGCAATGTAAAGATCATCCTTACGTTCAGTTCCCCGATGGACCCGGCAACGATCACCACGGATGTCATCAGGGTGTTCGCGAGCAAGCTTGACGAAGACCCCAGTTTGTCAGTGGCTGTTACGGACGTGACCGACCAGTATTTCGTCAAGGCAGACGGAACTGAAACGGGGTTTTCCGCCGATACCACAAAACAGCAATTTACCCTGAAATACATAGACATAACAAAAAAATATTTATTGAGCTATTACGATTATGAAATTCGGATACCCAAAACGATCACGGATATCAACGGCGTTGAGATGGAAGAGGACGCGCTCTCTGTATTTACCACCTCTGACAGTCTCGATAACGAGCCTCCGATAATCAATAATTTTGAGGTCTACAAGAACCCGACGGACACGGCTGACATGGCCACGCAAGCCCTCAATACAAACCTTAAAATCGTGCAGCTCAAAGTGGAGGCTACGGATAACAGCGGAAAAGTCCCGAAATTCCTCATAAAAGAATACAGCGGCGCGGAAGCCTTGGACGAAAACCTGGTGTACAGCGCTACGATCGCCAGTAGCTCTGAAATGATACCGTATTATTTAGGTGGCTCGGCGGACACCATGGCGGTGGACGGCATAAGGACTATAACGGTACAGGGAATAGACGGCACGCCGAATACCACGAAGCCGGCCGAAGCCGGGAAGGTTACCGTTTATTATGATACGGTGGCTCCCTCCCTCACGCCGTTTTCCCTTGCCTCCGCAACCAACAATACGGCGGTCAGTTTTACGGCTACAGCGACCGATGCAGGAAGCGGAATAGCCACGTATGTGGTTTCCGGCGACGCTACGCAGGTTTCGTCCACCGCATTGAACGCAATTGACATAACCCTCGCTTCGAACGACGGTTCCAAGAACGTGGTGCTTACCGTCACCGACAAGGCGGGCAATTCATCCACTTCCAGCAAGGTGATTACCTTGGACCAGACGGCACCCGTAGGATACAAGGTGGTGATCGATCAAGCATTTATTAATGTGGCAACTACTACTGCTGCATCGTTTACCCTAAGCGACGCGGAAGTTGGTGCGACGTATGCGTGCAATATTGCCAGCAGCATCGGTGTAGGCCTCGTCACCAAGACGGGAACGGTAACCAGCGCAAATCAGACCGTTTCCGAGATCGATTTATCCAGCCTCTTGGACGGTACGGTTACCGTCAATGTATCCCTTACCGATGCGGTTGGAAATACTGGTGCCGTGGTAATCAGCCCTGGAAAAGAAAAGGACGTCGTATCTCCCACCGTTACGATCGGTACGCAGGCTGTACTCTACGCGAATCGCGACGCGACAATAGAATTCCCGGTGACCATAGCCGGAGCCACGGCATGGGATCTTCGCTCAAGTGACATTATATTAACTCGACCTGGAGCGGCCACCGTAGAGATCGTTTCAGGAACCACCGCCGCGCCTACGGTGAGGCTTACAAACTGCACCGGAGACGGTAACTTGGGTATCTCCATCGCGACGCGCGCCGACGGCCCCGCCGTGGATACGGTAGGCAATCCCTCTCTTGCTTCGGCCGCTTCGGCTACCTTCCTGGTGGATAACACCATTCCTTCGGTTTCCTCGATCGCCCTCGCCGCGGGATCCGTCTATACCAATGCATACGTGAATAATCTGAGCACGGGAACTATCAGCGGAACAGGCACCGCAGTCATAGGCTACCAGCTATCCACAAGTACGGTCACTCCAACGACATGGCTGCCATCATGCCCGATAACGGTCGATTTTTCCTCTCTTTCCGCCGGCGATGGGCTCAAGAACGTTTATCTTCATATAAAAGACGAAGCAGGAAACGTAGCCTACGCGACAGACTCGATTACTTTGGATATGACAAAGCCGACGGTGCAGGTCACTTCGATAGCCTCGGGCCACGCAGGATATTCGGCATGGGCCACCAACGGCGACACGATAACCCTCGGTATCAATTCGACGGACGTTACTTCGGGAGTCGCCAGCACGAGCGCGAATATCGCGGGTGCACCAGCAACCGGAAGCGCAACCAGCCAATCATACACCCTTACTTCCGGCAATGCGTTTGCGGACGGAATTGTTTCATATTCTGTAACAGTTACCGATGGTGCCGGAAACGTCAGCGATCCGGCGACTACGACTACGAATGCCAGCCTCGTCAGGATTGACCGAACGGCGCCGACTCTGAGCGCGGCGAGTTTTGTGTCGAGCTACGCAACGCATACGGATTATGCGAAAGCCGGCGACACGGTAACCTTGACCTTGAGTTCGGATGATGCCGGCGTCGGAATAATCACCGCGCCGGTCGTCGCTTTGACGAGCGGGGCCATCGCCGTAAAGGGCACGATAACCCAGCCTGTTGCCGGGTCAAGTAAAACCTCGACATACGTCATGAATTCGGGCGGAACCGCGGATACCGAAGGCGCGGTGGCCTACGGCATCAGCGTAAGCGATTCTCTGGGTAATGCGGCAAGCGCCGTAACGGGCGGCGGGGTCACCTTCGACAGGACGGTTCCGACGGTGACGCTTGGGACGATGCTCTCGAACAATGCGGGCCGCGCCGGATTCGCGAAGACCGGAAGTAATATAACTATAACGTTCACGGCGACCGATGCCACTCAGCTTGCGCCTGTCGGCGAGATGAGCGGAACCATCGCGACAAAAGCAACGACAGTT
>CAZAJF010000028.1:6944-59244 GCA_964485395.1 uncultured Treponemataceae bacterium
CCCAGCCGGTCATAGGTGCTGATAAAACATCCACCTATGAGATGAACTCAAACGCGACGCCCGATACCGAAGGTGCGGTAGCCTACAGCATCAACGTAAGCGATTCTTTGGGCAATGCGGCCACTCCAGTAACGGGCGGCGGCGTAATGTTCGACAGGACGCCTCCCGTCGTAACGCCGGTGACCATGTTGTCGAATAACGCGGGGCGCACGGGTTTCGCAAAGACCGGCAATAACATAACAATAACATTTACCGCTACTGATACCAGGATGCTTGCGCCTGTCGGCGAGATGAGCGGAACCATCGCGACAAAAGCAACGACAGTTGCCTCTACCGGTGGATCTAATTATACATCGGTGTATACACCGGTGCTTGTAGGCGATGCGCAAGGTTCTGCCGCTTACGAGATTGTCGTCAAGGACATGGCCGGCAACGTTACAACACGCAATACTGGAATAGCCGTTCCCGTAGTCATAGACACTGCGGTACCGACAATCTCCGCTCTAGCGATATCCTCAAACCACACGGCCAATGGATTAACCGCCTGGGCAAAAGACGGAGACATCATTACCGCGGACATAACGGCGGACGGAACGGGCACGGCGGTAACCGGTTCGACGGCGACGATCGCTGGACAGCCCGCTACGGCCACCGCTACTACGGTGACGTACAGCGTCCCGACGGTAGCTACAGTAAGTAAAGTACTCTTGCCCGATGGATTGGCCGGATACTCGGTCGTGGTAACCGACGCGGCCGGAAACAACAGCGCCGCGTTTACGACGGGAGCTACAGGCGGCGTAACGATAGACCGCACCGCGCCGACTTTGAGCGCAGCAAGTTTTGTATCCAGTTACGCGACGCACACGGATTACGCAAAGGCCGGCGATACGGTAACCCTGACGCTAAGTTCCAGCGACGGCGGCGTAGGAATGACAACTCCTCCGGTGGTTGCGATGACCAGCGGCTCGGTAGCCATAAACGGAACAATAACCCAGCCGGTCATAGGTGCTGATAAAACATCCACCTATGAGATGAACTCAAACGCTACGCCCGATACAGAAGGCGCGGTAGCCTACAGCATCAACGTAAGCGATTCTTTGGGCAATGCGGCCACCGAGGTAACGGGCGGCGGAGTTACCTTCGACAGGACGGAACCCACAGTAAGCATAACTTCTCCCGCCAACAATGCATTCATCGACGCTACCGATACGATGACCCTAACCGTAAGCGACGGAACCGTAACGGCGAAAATCGGATCCGAGACCCCGGCTGCGTATACGAGCGGTACGACCGCGATCAGCAGTTTGGCTGGCTGGGCGGCTATTGACGAGAGTGGAGCGGTGGCAGTCACCGTATACACCACGGATCTAGCCGGTAATGAAGGAACGGCAACCCGATCCTTCAAGAAAGATACGACAAGACCGACAACCTCGCTGACATCGCCTGCGGCTCCGGTCTATCCGGCAGCTACCGCAACCGCCATCACTGCCGGATCGACAGGCCCCGAAGCCAGAACCTATTTTACCACAGGAACGAGCATTTCGTTTACCTGGGCAGGGGCGGACCTTGACTCAACCATATCTGGATACAAGGTAGATGCCGCATTTACCTCCGATACCGACGGTGCTGCAACCATCATCCTCAATACCGGTGCCACGTACGCGATTACCGCGGTGGACATCGCGGGCAACAGCTCGTATGCGATGAACATAACCGTAACCCAAGACCCGAATAAGCCTACGGTTGGAATTACTACACCTGCGGCCAGCGCAACCATTGTCGGAGCCATCGCAATAAGCGGTACAGTTTCGGATGTCGGCTCGAATGTCGCAAAAGTGGAATATCAGCTCTCCGTGACCAAGTCCGTAACCCAATGGTGGTCGAGCAGTGAAAGTCCAGCCACCAACGAGAATGATATTTATTCTGCGGCGCATGGATATGCAAATGGTACTTTAGTTCATTTTTCTGGCAGTACTTTACCATCAGGTATCGACGCGGAGACCGCTTATTTCGTAATAAATACTGAAACTGATCGATTCCAGGTGTCTTTGAGCCTTAATGGATCTGCGGTTCCATTGGGTAACGCCAATAATACCGGTTCAGGGTTGAAAGTCATGAAGCAGGGATCAACCTGGAACACGGCAACGCCAAGCGGAACAAACTGGACTGGAAGCATTACCACCAGTGTAATAGCAGCCTATAATGCGACGATTGTTGCCAAGAGCACCGACAACGTAGGAAATGTCAGTCTCCTGTTCTCGCGCCATATCAACTCAGACCAAGCGGCTATGGCCAGAAGCTCTTGGTTGATAACCAACAGCGCCTCGAACCAAAGTACCAAATTGCTGGATTCGCCCTGGACGGTCTCTGCGTATACGCCGACAAGTACCGCGCTTGCTGATTCGTCATCAAGCATCGCGGAAAGTTCGATTCTTCCTTCGTCGATAATGCCGATAGCGCCTGCCGGCACAACCATTCCGGAATCGCCAGAATCCTCCATTTCTTCTTCTTTTGCCAAATCCATTTCCCGTAGCTTGGACGTCGTAAAAGCCAAACCTGTCGGCGATCAGGATATGCACTCTTCCTCCAACCCGATTCCAACCCCACAGCCGACCTTTACCCGCCCCGCAGGTCCAACGCCTGCTCCCAAGGTTTTGGTTGCCGAGCGCGTTCCTACTCCGCGAGCGGATGCTGCTGCACCGGGACTGGAAATTGCGGCTCTGCTTGATGCTAAGGCAAAAGCTTCCGATAATGCTAGTGTCGATATTATAATGGAAGAAACTGTTGAAAAACATAGTCCGACGCTACCTCTAGCGTCGACTCGCACAGTAACGGTTGTACCGGTATCTTATTCAGCGGCCCCAACCCAGAATTCTGCCCCGCTGCCGGCTCCAGTGGTTCCGCGCAATTCGCTGCCTGGTTCTTCTCTGCCGGTGTTCTGCGTTATTCCAAAACCGCTTGAAATTAAGCGTAAGCTTCGGTTTTGCATGAAGGATGAGTAATGAGAGAAAATCGACAATTTTGGTAAAATGACAGTAAAAAACGTGGTAATATGTAAAAATAGTACTGGTTTTAAGGGATTTAGAGTGGTTTTTTTAGTGGTTTTACGTTAAATTATATCTGTATACACAGGAGGACTATCATGGGTAAAAAATTGTTGGTCGTGTGCTTGCTGGTTCTGGTTGGAGCCGTAGTTTTTGCCGAGGACATCATCGTTCAGTCCGTCGTAGGCAAAGTTACCATGGAAGCAACCCCGGGAAAATGGGTCGACGTTAAAGTGGGCGATAAGCTCAGTCCGACGGTAATGATCAACACCGGGCTAAATTCCAAGCTTGTACTCAAGGTTGGAACCCGTTTGGTTACTGTTAATGCCATGACCAAGAAAACGGTTGCCATGCTCATCGGAACAACCAGTACCACTACCGGTGTATCCGCGGTTCAGACGACGAAAGATACCAGCGTCAGCGCTACCTCCACCCAGAGCAGCACCAATATCGCGACGGCTTCTACCCGCGCAAGCGATGCTACCAAAGATGTAACCTGGGAAGAGGAAACGACAGAGACCACAACCGAAAAGACTCCGTAATAAACGTCGTTTCGGCTTTCGTTCCTTTACGTACCGTACTACAATAAATCTCGAAAGCAGCCGTAGATGATGTAGTCATCTACGGTTTTTTATTTTCTGATAAAACTTGAATCCCGTACTTCAAATCAACGGAGAGCCTTGTATCCTTTTAACCCAGCAAATGGCGGCAGTTCCGCTTAAAAATATCGGATTGCCGATTTGCGACTGTTCATCGAACTGCCAGGAAATAATCGCCGCGATAGACTTTTTGGTTACTGGATTTTAATTTGAAACGAATTTTCCAGGAGCATGGCATGAGCGAATACATACCGGATTTCATTCTCGAAAAGCTGAGTGAAAACAAGCTGGACGGCTCGTTTTCAGCTTCGGTCCTGTTCTTGGATATTTCGGGATTTACCGATTTGACGAATAGGGTCATGAGCGAGGGCAAGGAAGGGGCCGAGGTTCTGTCGGCCATGATCAACCGGATTTTCGATCCGGTGATAGCCGCCGTCTATGCGAACGGCGGGTTTATCGCGTCTTTTGCGGGAGACGCTTTTTCCGCCGTCTTTAGAGGCGCCGATGCCGAACTTGCGCTCGAGGCCGCGTTTCAAATACTTGATCGGTTCTCCGACCAAGGCGTCATGCATACCAAGTTCGGTGATTTTTTATTAAGCGCAAGGATTGGGCTGGCGCACGGTTCGGTACAATACGGGATTATCGGCGCGGATACGCAGAAAGCTTTTTATTTCCGCGGCGTGGCGCTGGAACGAAGCGTCGCGGCGGAAAGCGCCGCTGGATCGCTGCAGGTCGTGGCGGACGATTCGTTTATCGCGCAGTTGCCCACTCTGCCGGCATTGACGCGTATCGAGGGCGGCAATAGCCGAATCGAAAGTTATGGCCGAAAAGCCGAAGCGCCGGCAAAGCCGATAACACCTCCAGGTCTTTCACCTGTAGATGCGCTTTTCGTGCCTTCCGCAATCTTGGGAATGAAGGAGCGCGGGGAATTTCGGGAGATAGCCGCCTGTTTTATCGGTTTTCGGGAGACTGGTAAATTCAAGGCCGCGCTTGCCGAAATCATGGAACGCTGCACCGCGTACGAAGCGTATTTCAATAAAATAGATTTTGGGGATAAAGGCGGAATTGCCTTGGTGGTTTTTGGCGCACCGCTTGGTACCGAGCAGCTTTACCGGCGCGCCGCTGATTTTGCCCTCAGTCTCCGGGACATTCCTCAGTTTTCCTATAGGGTCGGTCTTACGACAGGAATCGCCTTCGCCGGTTTCGTCGGCTCCGCCCAGAGACGCGAGTATACGGTTTTGGGTTCTATCGTCAATCTGGCATCGCGGCTTATGACGAATGCGGAGTGGAACGACGTTTCGATACATGCCGATTTTAAAAAGCACCTGCAACGCGGGTACGAGATCGACTCCGCCGGTCCGGCCCGGTTCAAGGGTTTTTTAGAACCCGTAGAGGTTTTTACGCTTCGCCGCCGTTTGTCGGTAGGCACCCGTGAGTTTGCCGCAAGCGAATTCATAGGCAGGGAACGTGAGACGCGCATGTTCGAGGAATTTGCCGCTTCATTGTTCGAAGCGCCTTTTGCGGCGAATCGCCAGGGCGGAATAATTCATGTCGACGGGCAGGCAGGCGTGGGTAAGTCGCGTTTCATCGCGCATTGCGAGACCCGGCTGCCGGGAGCTAAGTTTTTATATCTACCCTGCGATGCCGTCGCGCAATCCTCCTTTGCGCCGTTCGAGCGCTTGCTGAAGGCGAAATTTACCGATGAAGATACGAAGGACCCGCGTACCCTGAAGAATGAATTCCGGAAAGCATACAAGCGCTTGCTGGAGAAGACGGACGACCAGGAACTGCGCAGGGAGGCGGAGCGGGCTGAATCCGTAATCGCCGCCCGCGTGGGCGTTGAATGGCGGGATTCCGCCTACTCGACCCTGGACGCGAAGGGCCGTTACCAAAGTTTCATGCTGGGCATGAAATGCCTTTGCAAGATACTGAGCACCCAAGCCCCGCTCGTCGCGGTCATCGAGGATGCGCACTGGATAGACGAAGACAGCAGGGAGCTCCTGCGGTCCCTGCTCCGAGGATCGGACGGTTATCCGATTTTAATCGTAATCCTTTCGCGCTTGAAGGACGATGGCACTCCGGCGGAAACGATCCCTGACCTGCCGCCGGGGATTCGCTCGCTGAGAATTCAGATAGACTCCTTTGACACGGATACGACCTCCCGCTTCCTCGGCACTTTGTTCGGAGGCCGCGAGGTTCCGCCCGATACCCGAAACCTGATCCTCGAAAAAAGCGGAGGCAATCCTTTTTATCTCGAGCAGCTAGCTTTGTTCCTTTCCGAGAATGCCTGTCTGGACGCGGATTTGCGACTGAAAGGCAAAGTGGAGGATATACCCACCGAGGTAAACCAGATTATCGTCTCGCGCATAGACCGGCTCTCGGCGAGCATCAAGGAAACAGTCAAGACCGCGTCGGTGCTGGGGCGCGAGTTCGTCCTGCAGGTGCTGGAGCGTCTCGTCGCGTTGGCGGACGAGCGGGATTCCGGGAACGATCTGTACCGATGCCTGGATGCGGGAAGCAGCGAGCAGATCTGGCAAAGCCTCTCCGAGATCAGCTATATCTTCAGGCATGCCTTGATTCGGGATGCGGCTTACGGAATGCAGCTCAAGGCAAGCCTTCGCCGCTTGCACGAATTGGCGGGCGACGCGATCGAGGAGATATATAAAGATAACTTGAAGGAACATTTCGAGGAGCTTGCGGGACACTATTCCCTGGGCGGGAACGCTCGAAAGGCTATCGAGTATCTTGAGCGCGCGGGAGACAAAGCCCGGAGCGCCTACCAGAACGCGCAGGCGTTGGATTTTTACGGCCGCGCCATCGGGCTTTTGGATGACGGCGAAGTATCCAAGATTCGAGGTCTCGTCGAGAAAAAGTGCGAGCTCCTTGAATTGACCGGGGCTTGGAACGATGAAATTGCGTTGCTTGAGCGATATTTACCGGAACCGGGGAATCGCTTCGGCGCAGACTCTTTCGGTCTCTGCGGCCTCTACGCGCGCGCGATCAGGAATAAAGGCGATTTTACGCAGGCGCTTACGGTCGTAATGCGGGGCATAGAGGATGCCGCGGCGCAAGGCGACGCGCATTCGCAAGGCTCGCTCCTTATCAACCTCGGAATAATCCATCAGCGAAAAGGCGACTATGCGGAGGCTCGGGCGGCTTTTGAAACGGCTAAGGGGCTCCTCTCCAAGCCGGGTGACGAGATGCTTTTCGGGGAGGCCGTTTTCAACCTGGGCCTCGTGCATTCGGACCAGGGGGACTATGAGCTCGCGCTTGCCTGCTACGAAGAGCGGGTAAAGCGTTGCGATCCCGCGATTCATAAGCGGGACCTGAAAGCCGCATATAACAATATCGGAAATGTGCACTACTTCACGGGTGATTACGACAATGCCCTCCGTTATTTCGAGCGTTCCAAAAAGCTTGCCGAGGAGCTTGGCGACAAGCAGGGGCAGGGTGCGGCCGCCAGCAATATCGGTGCGGTCCTTTGGTGCAACAAAGGCGATTACGCGCGTGCTTTGCAGAACTTCGCGATAGATAAAAAGATCTGCGAGGAACTGGGCGACAAGCGCGGCCTCGGCATGACCATAGGCAATATCGGCCTCGTGCACCTGGACCTTGGAGACAACGAAAAAGCCTGGGAACAATTCGCCGAGGCCATGCGCATCTGCGAGGAGATAGACGACAAGAGCGGATTGTGCGTCGCGCAAAGCAATGCCGGTATCGTTCTCGAGCGGCAAGGCCGGCTGCGGCAGGCGATGGAGTATTACGACAAGTCCATAGAGCTCGGCGCGGCTTTGGGCGTGCGCTACGACCTGTGTTATTTTTTACTTACGAAGGCTAAGCTCCTTTGGCTGATGAACGATTATGAGAGTGTTTCGTCGTCCGCGGAAGAGGCAAGGAAAATAGCGCTTGAGCTTGAGCGCGGCGACGTCGTATTCGGGGCAACGGTTCTTCTGCATAAAGTTCATGCGCGAACCGATTCGGCCGGCGCGGCGGAAGCCCTCCTTGCCCTGTTGGAATCGTCCTCGGACGATGCGGACAAGGCCGTGCTCCGCTACGAACTGTATAAGCTAAAGGACGATGAGAAACAACGGAAGGAAGCCTTGAAGCTATATCGCCAGCTCTACAGGAAAACGCCGAACATCGAATATAAGAACCGGATCGACGAGCTCGAGTGAAGCTGGCGGCAAAGTTTACTTCTGCGTCAGGTTTGCGACGCCGTCCCAGTCGGCCTCGGGCGGATTCCGCATGAATTGGGCGCAGCGCTCGGAGTAGAATTGCGCTACGCCGTCCGAAGGATACGCTGCGAGTATTTCCGCAAAGATCCCGGACGCTGCGGCGAAATCCCTCGTCTCGTAGGAGTCCACGGCGCTCTCCCAGCGCCTTAGGCTGTCCAGTAATTCCTGCGTCGCGTCCGCTTTCATGTCGATCAGCTCGAACAGGCGCATGGGCGTCTGAACCCCGACGACGCGGACCCGATCCAGGCGCCTGAGCGCAAAATCGTCGCCGAGGCGGTTGCGGGTATCCTCGCTGATGAGTATTCCGCCCGTGTTGTACTGCTTGTTGACGCCCTCCAGGCGCGCGGCAAGATTGACGGAATTTCCCATGACCGTGTAATCCATCTTGTTGGGGGTGCCCATGTTGCCCACGACCATGTCGCCCGAGTTTATGCCAAGGCGCGTAAACAGCGGGCTGGGGCTCAGATTGGCGTCTTTTACCTTTTGGTTGAGGATGGTCTCGGCTTTTTTCATCTGGATGGCGGTTTTGCAGGCGAGGTATGCGTGGTCGTCCATGTGAATGGGCGCGCCGAAGAACGCGATAATCGCGTCGCCCTCGTATTTGTCTATGGTACCGCGGTTGGCCATGATGATATTGGACATTTCCGTAAGGTACATGTTAAGAAGTTTTACAAGCTCGGCCGGGTCCATTTTTTCCGATATGGTGGAAAAGCCCCGGATATCCGTGAATATGGCGGTCATTACGCGCTTCTCGCCGCCCAGGTTCAGCTTTGACGGGTCGGCGATGATCTCGTTGATGACGGCGGGCGAAAGGTAGCGCGAGAACGCGGAGCGCAGGAACGACTTCTCGCGGAGCGTTTTCAGGAAGCCGTAGACCGACTGGCTGAGGAAGTAGGAAGTTGCCGCCGCCCAGGGGATTATGAGGCCCACGTAAATCCTGGTAAGCTTGAAAAACAGCAGGTCCAGCGCGATGAGGGCAATGAGCGTAAGAGAGCCGGCGATGAGGGCTTTGGTGGACTCGAGCTTACGTAGGATGAACGCCATGGCGATGCACACGATTACGCCGATGAGTATGGAGATTGCCGGAGACGCGTTGTCCAGAAAATCCTGGGAAAGAATCATGTTCGCCAGCACTGAATAAACGCCGACGTTGGCGTAGCGTTTCTGGTAGGTCGTATTTCCCATGTCCGTCATCGAGGTGGCGTTTACGCCGATGATGCACATCGCACCGGAGGCTTTTTCGCGTACCCGCTGGCGGAACGTCAGGAGTTGTTCCAATTGATTCTGGCAGGTATCGAAAATAGCCTGTACCGATGCCCGGGTTGTGGAGTCCTCGGGAGCCAAGCTTGCTAGTATTTTATCACGATAGTCGTTGGACAGGAATTCCTTGAGGGAATCAATGAAGGATTGCCGGTACTCTCTGTATGCATCCAGCGTAATTCCGTCAGCCGGCGCTTCTCCTTCGTAGAGCATTTCGCGCAGGTACTGGGCTTCCCCGAAACGGTCGCTCGGCGTTTTCTCGCTGGTCCAGAACGTGTAGAAACCCGATTTTTGCATTTCCCCTATGTTGAACATCAATTCCGTTTCAACGCGATTGGCTCCGGCGAGGTCCCACATCGATAGTTGCCTATATTTAATGAGCTTAATTTTGGGCCATTTAAGCAGGATTGACCCATCTTGCGCCCGCGGGATGGCAATGTCGGTTTTTTTTCCTTCCAGCATCGCGCCTTTCAGCGTAATAGTGGAATTGGTAACCGAAACTTCCGGACTCCCCAGTTTTTTAAGCAGCGGTACGAAGGCGAGCTGTCCGAACCATATTCCGTTATATTGGTTGATAAGGTGGACGCGCCGCATATAGCCGTCGGCGTCTGGCCGCAGGTTTACAAAGCCGGCACCCGCGGCTTTCGTGAGCAGTTGCGGTATTGCCGGCAGGAAGCCGACGGCTCTCGTGGATTTCGTGTCTTTAATTATGGTAAGATTTTTTAATGTAATATTATTTTCGAACCATTGCATGTTTACTTTGGACATGTTTACGGTTTCGCCTTTTTCCAAGTCTTTAGGGTCTATCATGGTGAGGGTCAGGTAGGCCGAGCCGAAAAGCTTCAGCGTCTTTCCGAAATACTCGTCCATGTCGCGGCTGATGAAGCCGATGGATTCGGTGAGCGACTGTCTGGCCATCTCGCTGTTGGACAGCAGCATTTCCTTGAGCCGGGGCGCGTCCCTGCGTCCCGCGATTCCTTCGGCGAGAGAGTCCATGGCTTGGTTGATGCTGGCGTTCACGAGGCCGAAGCTGCCGTCCATCGCCAGCGGCAATTCGTTTTTAATGAACTCGCTGTTGACCTGCCGGGGGCTTTTGTCAAGATAGCTCAAGTCGAACACCGCGGAATCCGCGCCCATCTCGCGCAGGAAGACGATCGCGTCCGCGACGATGTCTCTCGACCAGGGAAACACGCCGACGTTGTTCAGCGACTGGTCGTCGATGCTGATGAGGAGCACCTCCGGCGATTCCTTGAGCGACGGCAGGGCCCGCTGGAAGAGGTCGAAGACTTTATTGTCGAACTGGGTAAACATCAGGAGCGAGCTGCATGCCACGAAGACCATCGGTATGGCCGCTATGATCGCCATTTTTCTTTTTGTCATTTTATTTCTTCTCCGTCCGTTGCCTTGTCGGAATACTGGACGATAAGCCCGTGAAGCCGCTCCGCGATGCCGTTCAGCGTCGTGGTGGTTTCCGAGGTATGCGTCGCCGAATCCACGAAATTATTGACGCCCGCCGATATTTCCTTGAGCGCCTGAAGTATCTGGTTGAAAGCCTGCGACTCCTCGCGTATCGAGGCGTCGATGTCCGCGGTGGCAAGCGCGGAGGATTCCGCGGATTCCGCGATGCCGTTGAACGAGTTTCCGAGGTCCGAGGCGATGTCCCAGCTCTGCTCGAGGGACTGGTAGCCTTGCCTGGAAACCTGCACGACGTTGTTGGATTTGGCGATCAGCGCCGTAACGCGCTCGCGGATTATCTTTACGCTGCTCATGGTGGAATCCGACAGTCGCTTTACTTCCTCCGCGACGATGCGGAAATTCCTTCCGGCGTCGCCGGCCGCAACCGCTTCCAGCGAGGCATTGAAGGCGATGATGCGTATTTGCGTCGCGATTCCCTCTATCAATTTGACTATCTCGGTAATGGAGCCGAGCTGGTCGTTGAAGTCGCTTATCATGGAAATGGACTCGGAAATCCTGCCGATCACGGCCTCGAGCTTTTCCAGGGTGTTTTTTACGTGGGTGACGCCTTCTTCCGCCTTTTGCGCCGTGCTCTGCGAATTCTGGTGCACCGAGGCGGACTTGATGGAAATATGGTTCAAGAGCCCGCTGGCGTCTTCCATGGTTGCCACGATCTCCCGCACCGCGGAGGCCTGCTGGGTTCCCGTTACGCTGATCTCGCGCGTGGAGACCGTGAGGTCTTCCGTGGAATTGGTAAGCGTATCAGATCCCGAGCGCAGGTGCTGGAATACGCTTTGCAGTATCTCGTTTTTCCGGTTCAGGGCGTCTGCCTGCTTGATGGCTATCTGCGAGATGCGTTCCTGCTTTATGGCCAGCTCCAGGAATACGCAGATGACGAGCCACTCGTAGCCGTACACGAGCGTCCATGCGTAGGGCATTAGGCCGCTCGTCTCGAAGCCCATGTCGCGGAGGCTGGTCACGATTACACCGGCGAAACCCAGGCACAGTATGGCGAACGGCTTGAAGCCCTGCTTGATGATGGCCAGCACGATCAGCACGAGGCAGAACAGCAGGTTGGGCGTAATGACGAACTGTATGGCCAGGTTGAAGGCCGCGGCGGTCGCGTTCAGGTCTTTTTGCACCATGACGAGGATGGTCGCGATCGTTCCGGCCGCCAGTTCGGCGATCTTGAGCCAGCGTTTTTTGGCGAGGATGCCGGTGGCTTCCATCACGTAGAAAGAAAACATAACAACGCTGTAGAAGAATCCCAGGCGGCTTGTTTTGGTAAGCCAGGTATCTGATGCCGCCAGGTGGTTGAACAGCACGTTGATGCAGGAGAGCGAAAAGAATCCGCAGAAAAGCGCGAACCACAGGAATCGCGGGTTGGCTCCCTTGCTGAGCAGGTACATGAACATGAAGTACACGAGGAGGAGTATTCCCACGACGAAGCCGCCCGCCACCAGTTGCTTCATGAAGAAATTCCGCCAATAGACATAGGAGGACGCCGCGAAGGAGTCCGCGACGGCGAGCTCCATGAGGGGTGGACGCTCCGTGCTGACTTCCGCTTCCACGGTCAGCGTATTCGTTTCAGCGAGTATGCCTTCCGCCAGGTTTACCAAGGTGGTGGAATACATGCGCGTACGGTTCCTGTCGCCGCTTTCCCCGTAGCGGGCCAGGAGCTGCCCGTTCAGGTACAGCTTGTACGAGAACGTGCTCGGCCCCACGATAAGGGTAGGCCAGGACTTGAAGGCGTCGCGGCGTACGGTGAAGCTTGTCTCGAACCGATAGGTCTTGAGGCTTTTGTCGCCCTTGGGCAAGATGCCTCCCGAGTAGGCTTGCGGACCGCTGCCCGTATCCAATGTAATGGGGCCGAATGTCGCGGCGTTTATTTCCGAGAGCCTGGTTACGCAGCCCGTGAGGGAAAGCGCCGCGAGGAAGGCGAGCGCGAGAAGTAATATTTTTTTCATCAGTTTTTTCCTTGGAGCAGGTCGGCGTTCTTTGCCTCGCTGAAATCGAAGCGGAGCAGGACCTGCTTCAGCTCGTCGATGAGGCTTTGCAGCTTCCCTACTTCGGTGCCGCTCATCTTGGTGCTGGACAGCACCTGCTCTGCGCCTTCGGATATCTGCTTGAGCGTGGTAAAAATCTGGTCGAACGCCTCGTTCTGCTCCAGCAGTATCTGGCTGATCTCGCCTGCCGAGCTCGAGGTGCTTTCCGCCGAGACGCGTATGTGCATGAAGATGTCGTTAAGGTCGCCCGAGAGCCGCATGCCCTCGTCTATCTTCACCGTACCCTCCTCGGAGCTCGCGAGAAGCCTGTCCGACCCCTGCTGGATCTGGTTGATCCTTCCCTTGATGCCCACGAGCGAATCCACGGTGCTGTTGGCGAGTCGGCGTATCTCTTCCGCCACGATGCGGAAGCTCGTTCCCGCCGCGCCCGCGGACGATGCCTCCAGCTCGGCGTTGAAGGCGATGATCCTGGTCTGGTTGGCGATGCTGTTGATTATCTCGATTATCTCGCCGATGGAGGATATCTCCTCGGTGAGGTCGCCGATCTCGTTCAGCGTCTGGAGATTGGCGTTTTTTATCTCGTCCATCTTGCGGATGGTGTCCTGCACCTTGCCGAATCCCTGGTCCACGAAGACATGGCTTTCCTGCGCGTTGCCCGAGAGGGTCTGCGCCTGGTCCTGTATCTGGCGGCTTGTCTGGTTGGAATTCTCCATGGTGCCCACGATTTCCTTGACGGCGGACGCCTGGGCCGTGGTGGCGGCGACGGTTTCCCGTATTTGTGAAGAAAAATTCATAACGGTTCCGGAGAGGAGCCCCGACGTGGAGTCCATCTGGGACAGGACCTGCCGGAACAGGTCGAAGGTCTTGTTGATCTGGTGCGCGGTAAGCGCGTACTCGTCGCTTAAGTCCGTTGGAATGTTGCTCGTGGTGTCGCCGCGGCCCGCCATGTCCTCCAGGGCGCTTTGGATGAACCGCAGCCGCTTTTGCCTGAAATGCTGGCTGTACACGAGTATCGGCGTGATGGAAAGGATGTTCATGCACAGCGCGGCGACGATGCGCATGGTAAAGAAACTGGTCTCGCCCGCACCGGTCCTGATCGCTGCGACGAGGAAGAACACGCCCAGGCTCGTAATGAGGGTAGGCACCATGAGCGGCAGGTTGATGAAGAGGGCTCCCATGGCGCGTTGCTTCCTGTGCGTAAAAACCGGGCTTTCGGGCGGAAGCGAAGCCACCAGCGCCTCGCATTCGCGGGAGGTCGCCGAGTGCAGGAAGTAGTAGACGATGAGGCCGGTGGCGAAGCTCGAGTACACCCCGAAGGTAAAGGCCGCCGCGATATGGGCTGCTATGTCGAACTGGGCGCTTACGAGGAGGAGCGCGCTGCCCGAGCACAGCAGCATGCGCCCGAAGATGAGCAGCGCCTGAACCAGGGGAAGCTTGGACAAGAAGGAATGCAACCGCTCGGCGCCTTGGTTGTCCAGCGTGCCCGAGCGCCAGTTCCTGAGGTTGAGCCTGATTCTTCTGCCCAGAAACAAGTTCAGCGGCAACGCGATGCAGAGCTGGTTGATGCCCATGATCAGCAGGATATTGATTATGAAATCGCGCATGGGCACCCGTGAAAAATCGATCATGAAGCCGCCGTACGCCGCCGCTAGCGGAGCGCCCAGCAGGTTGGCGAACAGTTCCGTGAGATAAAACCGCTTGACGAGTCCCGTATCCATGTTTGTTGATTGGCTGTTCATCCGCATCCGCCTTGCCTGAAATGATATCACAGTATAGAGCTTAGGGAGCAATTTTGTCAAAACGTCTTTTTTTCCTTGAGAAGGTCCGGTTCATACGGTAGAATGAAAACGTCGGAGGAAAAAAAATGTCCCAGGATCGCCATTCCGCACTCGTCAAGAACGTCATGGTCAAGATGAGCGCTTCTTTTCTGTTGATTCAGTTCGTTTCCCTGTATTCCAGCGAGTTTTTCAACTGCATCTATAACAATCGCTTCGATTCCCTTTCCATGAGTTTCGCCGCGCGGCTTCCGTATGTCTTCAAGCCCACGGTTTTCTTCGTATTCATGGCCGCCTATTTCATCCAGCTCGCCGTGCTGCTCGTTACCCTGCGGCCCATGATCAACTTCCTGAAGCGCGGCGAGCAGTACGACAAAGCAAGGCTTGCGGCCATCAAGCTCCCTTGGCGCATCGTGATCCTGCAGACTTCGACCTGGATTATCGGTACGACGTTCTATTACCTTCTTAAAGGGTGGCATACGGAAAGCGGCATTCCTTATGGGTACAGCATGCTTGTAAAACTCGCGTCCGGGTTTGCCGGTGCGCTGTTCAGCTGCATCATCGCCAATATTCACCTGCTGCCCGTAAAGCGCGCTATGCAAATCGTGGATATTCGCCAGGGCGAGACCGATCATTTCATGCGCAATAAAAATTTGTTCATCGTATTTTCAACTACCTTCATTATAGTAGCCAATTTCATGTATTATTCGTATTACTTGGATAACCCGCATACGCAATCGGCGAATTCCTCGCTCGTCATCGGCTTGTGGGGCGCTTTCTTTATCCTTGTGGCGCTCGGTTTGAGCATGCTGTCAAAATTCGAGTATGACACGCAGATGAATTTTCTCAAGGTGCGTATTTCGCGGCTTCTCAACTCCGAGATGAGTACGGCGGACGACAAGGTTCAGCTTCTGTATTTCGACGACGTCGGCGAGTTGGCCTCCCTGTTCAACAAGTTCCTGGACAAGTTCCGCGGGCTCCTGGACAAGATTACCTCGTCGGCATTCACCTTGTCCGATTCGGTGCAGGAACTTTCCACCACCACCAAAGAGGTTATTTCCACGTCCAATATGCAGGCGGCCGCGGTCAAGGAAGTCGTCTCCACCATGGAAGATTCCAACACGATTACGCAGTCCATCGGCAAATCCATCTCCGAGGTCACGCGAATCGCCATGAAAACCAAGGAGCACGTGGACTCGGGCACCGACATCGTCCAGGATACAACGGACAAGATGACCGAGATACGCAAGAAGAACACCGACACGATTTCCGGCATACGCTCGCTGACGGACAAGATACGGGCCATCTGGGATATCGTGGACATCATCAACACCATCGTGGAGCAGACGCGCATCATCGCGTTCAACGCCGCCCTCGAGGCTTCCACCGCGGGCGAGGCGGGCAAGAATTTCCGCATCGTGGCCGGCGAGATAAAGCGCCTGGCCGATTCCACCAGCCAGTCCACCACGGAGATACAGGCGCGCATCACGGAGATACAGAAGGCGGCCAACAACCTCATCGTGGTATCCGAGGAAGGCACCGAGCGGATCCGCCAGGGCCACGAGCTTTCGGACAAGCTGCATTCGGTGTTCTCGGACATACTCAATTCCGCGGACATCTCGGTGACGTCCTCGGAATCCATCGAGTATTCCATACGCCAGCAGGCCAGCGCCTTCGAGCAGATACTCATTACCATGAAGGAAATATCACGGGGTATCGACAACCTCGTGTCCACGCAGCAGCAGACGGCGCACACGGCCGAAACCCTGAACGGCATGGCCGGCAGCCTGAAATCGCAGGCGGGCCAGTTTATCGCCACCAAGAAAGCGGAGTAAGACATGACCAGCGACGAGCTCGTAGAGAACCTGGAAGCCCTGCCCGAGGAGGGCCTCGCCGAGGACGCGGGCGCAGAGGCCACCGAACGTTATTTTATATTCTCTGTAGGCGAATCGCGCTACGCGCTGCTCCCGTCGGCGATACACGAGATCGTCTCGGACGTGGAGGTCTTTCCCATCCCCGCCTGCCCGCCGTACGTGCCCGGCCTCATCAACAGCCACGGAACGCCGCACACGGTTTTCGACCTCCGCGTGCTGTTCGAGAACGAGCGCCAGGAGGCGACCCAGTTCCTGGTGCTGAACCTTGAGAACGACGACGTGGCCTTCGGCTGCACCGAGGTGGACGAGATCGCGGAGGTTCCGCTTTCGGCCGTCTCCACGTTCGCCGAAAAAGACGCCGCCGCGCGGTTTTGCACCGCCATGCTGGAAATCTCCGGCCAGCGGATTCCGGTGTTGGCGGTGGATCACATCCTGCGCAAGCTGGAGAGCGACCTTGGCTAAGGATGTTCCCGTCTTCATCATCGATATAGGCCGGGCGGACGTCCTCCTGGCGGCCTCCGATTTTTACGGCGCCGTAGCCGGTACCGCCTTCAATACGGTGCTGGATCCGTCCGACGGGCTTACTTATCTCCCCTCCAACGGAATCCGGCACGCGTGCCTCTTCATGGAGCCCGTATTGGCGAAGCTGTTCGGCGGGTCGCTGTCAGAGGCTCCCGAGGATTCCGCGGCGTTTCTCATGAGAAAGCCCGGTGCCCCTCCCAAGGCCTTCGTGCTGGGCAGGGGCTTCGAGATGCGGACCTTTCCGCTTGCTGAATTCCGGCTGCTTCCCCGCAGCCTGCGCCCGCTCGGTTCCATCGGCCTGCGAGTCGTCCGCTTCGAAGGTCGCAAGCGGATCCAATACCTCCTTAACCTCGATGTGATGAAAATAATACCCCATGAGGGAGCCAGCGCATGAAAGTTTTTATAGCAGACGACTCCATCCTGATACGCAACATCGTCAAGGAGCTGCTCTCGACGGACCCGAGCATCAGCATAATCGGCGAGGCCGCCAACGGCGAGGACGCGGTGAACCGCGTAGCCGGGCTCAAGCCGGACATCGTCATCATGGACATAGACATGCCCATCATGAACGGTCTCGAGGCTACCGCCTTGATAACCAAGGCTTCGAGCATTCCCGTGCTCGTCTTCACGCACAACACAGACCCTGAATTGCCGTTCCGCGCCTTGGAGCGCGGCGCCGTTGATTTTCTCCTCAAGCCGGATTTCAGCGACCTGAACAAGCCCGAGTACGTGAGCAAGTTCATCTCGCGCCTCCGCGTGCTTTCCAACCGAAGAGTCTTGCCGTCGGCGCAATCGGGAGCCAAACCCGGCGGCGACGAATCGCGTCCTTTGGGCTCGCGCGTCAATGTGCCCGCCAAAAATATGGAGCCGGGCCGTCGATCGGGACCAGCACCGGAATCCTCCGGCGAATCTCCCGAGGAAGCGGCCTTTCCGCTGCAGCATCCCCGCGTTTCGGTGATCGTGGTGGGGGCGTCCACCGGAGGGCCGCAGGCGGTCGCCAAGTTCCTCTCCGGAATCAAGACGCCGTTTCCCCTGCCCGTCATGATCGTGCAGCATATAGAGACCGGCTTCGACAAAGGCTACGCCGATTGGCTCTCCGATGAAACCGGGCATAAGGTCATCCTGGCGCAGGCCGGCGCGAAGCCGCTGGCCGGCTTCGTGTACGTCGCCCCCACGGACCTCCACCTCAAGTTTTCCGACTCGGGTTTCGTGTTGGAGGACGGCGTCAAGGTGCTCAACCAGAAACCGTCGGTGGACGTGCTTTTTCGTTCCGCCGCCGAGCAATACGGCAGCCAGGTGCTGGGCGTGCTGCTGACGGGCATGGGCACGGACGGCGCGGAAGGCTGCGCGAGCATTCAGGCCAAAGGCGGGTTTACCGTGGTGCAGGACGAATCCAGCTCGCTGATATTCGGCATGCCCAAGGCTGCCATCGCGCGCGGCGCCGCTTCGCTCGTGCTGCCGCTGCACCGGATAGGCGCGTTCGTGTCCGCCATCACGGAGAGCTATCAATGACGGATTCAAGCTCGGTTTTGGCTCCCGGACTGCAGCGCCTGGTCGCATGGATAGAAGACGAAACCGGCCTCTGCTTTCCGGAGGTCCATCACGAGACCATCCTGAAGACGGCACGGAACCGATGCTCCGAGCTTAAATTGTCACCCGAGGAATATGAAGGGATACTGTACCGGGACGCCGCGGAAAAGTGTCGATTTTTTAACGAGGTAACGATAGGCGAGACATATTTTTTCCGGGACGAGAAACATTTTTCCATACTGGTTTCCTACGTGCTGCCCGAGTTGATGCTGCAGCGGCGCGAGTTGCGGATATGGTCCGCCACCTGCGCCTCGGGCGAGGAGGCGCTGTCCCTGCTGGCGACCGTCGAGCACGTCAAGGACAATCTCCAGTTGGATACTCCCTATACCATTTTGGCTTCCGACATAAACAAGAACGGTTTGGACAAGCTGCGGCAGGGCGTGTATCCTTCCAGTTCGTTCCGGAACGACGGCAAGATATGGCATAGGCTTTTGGATTCGTGCGGCGCGATGGACGGCATCGTATGGCAAGCCTCCGCCGAAAGTCTTTCGCACATCGAGCTCCGGCATCTCAACTTGCTTTCCGGGGACCTTCCCCCGCCCAATTCCCTCGACGTCGTGTTTTTCCGAAATACACTCGTGTACATGAAGCAGGCCCAAAAGGACAAAGCCATTGCCCGGATCATCGGAACCATGCGGCCGGGGGCTTATCTTTTTCTTGCGTCGCCCGAAGTGCCCACGATCCGCCATCCCCGCCTGGAGGTAATGGAGCGCAACGGCGGTTTCTTTTTCCGGAAGCTTGCCGCCGACGCGCAGCCAGGCGGTGCCAGGCACAAGGCGGTCGCCCCGATAAAGTTCCGCGATCCTGCTGCGGCGACGACGACTACAGCGACTGCGGGGCCTGTTGCTCCTTTGTCTAAAAGAAATTCCCCGGAGCGTAAATCCAGGCCTTTGATCAGCGGCGCACAATTGGCTGCGGGTCTGGAGCTGGCTTCCGTTTGGGCGGCGAATCCCAAGCTTCGTCCGATTTCTGCGGAAGGCGCCCCTTCCGCGGAAGACTCTCCTTCCGCAGAGGTTGCGGAGATGATCGACGGTATAATCGAAGCCTTGCACGCCAACCGTTTTAGTTTGGCCGACGGGCTCCTTGAAAAATTCGAGGCGCGTGCGCGGGAGAATCAGGTAAGCCAGTATCTGCAGGCCATGTCCCAGAAGCATCAGGGCAACGCGGCGGCCGCGCTGGATCTTTGGGAACGGGCGCGGGTGTATGAGCCCAAATTCTGGCCGGCGCTTTTTCAGGCGGGAATGGCTTACGTGGAGACGGATCCTGCGCGGAGCCGCTCGCTTCTCAAGGAATGCCTCGAGGTTCTCGAGAGCGCGGCGGACGAGAACAAGTATGCGATTTTGTTGGAAGGTTTCGACGCATCGTATTATCGACGCATGGCGGAAAAAATGTACGCACGGTTAAAGGCCAAATAATAAGGAGACATCCAAAATCTTAGTTTTTGGATGTCAACCTTCAAAGATTTGATTCCTGGAAGGAATCAACGAGGCTGCGCCGATAACCAACGGGGTTATCGGCGCAGCCCATAAGGGAGCTGTAATGGCAATTTCCAAAGAAAAATTCCTGAAGCTCTTCCTGGAGGAATTCCGCGAAAACCTCATGTCCGCGGAGAACCAGATAATCCTCCTTAAAAATGACCAGGAAAATGCGGATGCGCTCTCCTCACTCCTTCGCACATTGCACACGATCAAGGGATCTTCCCGCATGCTGCAGTTCGGCAACATGGAAAAACTGATACACGGCACGGAAACCGTTTTTAAGGGAGTGCGGGAAGGCCGATACGTCGTGGACAGCCGCTTGGTGCGCTTCTTCTTCATCGTGGCCGACCACCTCCGCTACTCCGCCGACTCGGTGGAGCGGAGGGAGAGCGACGAGATGCCCGATCAGGCCCTCATTCTGGCGGCGTGCGAAAAACTCGGCGCCAACGAGCCGTTCGACCTGGCGAGCATCGCTTCGCTGTCCACGACCGAAACGCAGGCTGAAAATCCGGAAGCCCGGAATTACGCGGAAGAAGCAGGCTCAGGTCCAGCCGAAGCCAAGCCTTCGCAACCCGGCCAGACCCAGGTAGAAGAAAGGGAAAGCGATACCCGCCAGGCTTATCTCGATTCATCCATCCGCGTCGATTCGCAAACCATAGACCGCTCCATCACGCTCGTAAATACGCTGACGATCCGCCAGCTCCGCCTCCGTTCCGCGTCCGAGCAGCTGGACGACATAGAAAAGAAACTGACGCAGTCGTATCGAGCCACGCAGGACGTCAAGCTTTTGCGCAAGGAGCTCTCCGTGCTGGCACGGGCCATCCGCCAATATCGCAGCCAATACACGGAGCAGCTTTTCGAGATCGAGTACGGCACGCAGGAGCTCCGCGACACGGTCATCGGCATGCGAATGCTGCCGCTGTCCGCCATTCTCGAGCGATTCCCGCGAATGGTGGAGGAGACCGCCGCCGCCATCGGCAAGGACGTGAGCGTCAGCATCATCGGCGATTCGGTGAGGCTGGACAGGAACGTGCTCGCCAAGCTTTCGGACCCCCTGATTCACCTGGTTCGCAACGCCATAGACCACGGCATTGAGCCTTCGGACGTCCGAGTAAAAGCCGGAAAAAACCCGAGGGGCACGATCCAGATCGAGTGCAAGACCGAGGGCAGCCGCATCTCGGTTACCATTTCGGACGATGGAGGCGGGTTGGACTATCCGGCCATCCGCGCCAAGGCCATCAAGCTCTGGCCGGAGAACGAGAGCGAGATAAGCCAGATGGCCAACGAGGAGCTCGTTCGGTTCCTGTTCCGCCCGGGCTTCTCCACCAAGACGACGAGCAGCACGCTCTCGGGCAGGGGCGTGGGGCTGGATATCGTCAAGACCAACATCGAGTCCACGAAGGGACAGATCCAGCTTGAATCCGTTCCGGGCAAAGGCAGCCGCTTTACGCTGCTGCTGCCCGTCTCGGCCTCCACCATGGACGGCATGTTCGTGCTCTGCTCGGGTAAAAAATACTTCATTCCGGCAAGCACGCTGGCCCGGACGCTTCTCGTGGATTCCGCCGATTGCTTCCGGATACGGCAGAAGGACATGTTCAAGCTCGAGGGCGTCAATATTCCCTACGGCGAACTTTCCCTGGGTTTGCAGGTGGAGCAGGCGGAGCGGAAACCGGGCAAGCTCTCCATGCTGCTGGTTCGCGGCATGGCGGATACCATCGGCATCGTGGTGGACAGGATTCTCGCCTACGACTCGCTCGTGTACCAGGCCTTGCCGCCCGGGCTACGGCGCAACAGCCTTATCCAGGGCATCGTCTTCGACAATTCCTTCAATATAATACCCATCCTCAACATGTGGGCCGTGCTGGACAGGCTGCGTTCCGTGCGCATCATGGACACGCACCGGCGTTTCGCCGCCTCCAACCAGAAGGAGCAGCCGACGATACTGGTAGTGGACGATTCAATAAGCACGAGGGAGATAGAAATGTCCATGCTGGAACTGGAAGGCTACAGCGTCGTCGGGGCCTTCGACGGCGTGGACGCGCTCGAGAAAATACACGCGGCCCACTTCGACCTCATCGTGTCGGACCTCAACATGCCGCGCATGGACGGCTTCAAGCTCCTTGAGAACATACGCAGCGATGAGCAACTGAAAGGCCTCCCCGTGGTATTCGTAAGCACGGTCAACGAGCCGGAAGTGCACCGAAAGGCCGAAGCCCTGGGTGCGAACAAGTTCATCCTCAAGTCCAGCTTCGACCAGGACGACCTCGTAAGCACGGTGCGCGAGCTTATCGCCAAGGCGGGGGCCCGCGAATGAACGGAAAAACCATTCTGCTCGTGGACGACTCGGATCTCGTCGCCGAAATGGTCTCGGAAGCCCTGCGCGACTCGGGTTTCGATGTGCAGCGCGCCAAGGACGGCTACGAGGCCATAGAGCTTTGCTATAAAATTATACCCGATATCATCATCATGGACATCGACATGCCGCTGCTCAAGGGCTACCAGGCCAGCAGGCTCCTGAAGACGCGGCGCGGGGTAAAGGAAATTCCCATAATCATGCATACCGCCAATTCGGAGGACAAGGACCGTTTCTGGTCCTACAACTCGGGCGCGTGCGCATTCATCGTCAAGGACTACCAGAATATCGACCCCCTCGTGGAGACCGTGCGCCAATTCATCCAGCACGACGCGCCCAACCTCGCCGCCATCCAGGAAGACTCCAAGAACATGAGCCGGGAATCCATTTCGGAGGCCCTGTCGAACCTTCTGGACAAAGAGCTTTTCCACTCTACCATCATGAACCAGCTGGCCGCGGTAGGAAAAAGCATGTCCTCCCTCTCGGGCACGGTACTGCGCGTCCTCGAGCTCCTGGACCTCGCGTGCGAGCGCCACGTCGGCGTGCTCATCCTGAAATTCGGCCGCGAAACCCTGCCGTTCGTCTACCCCATGGACTGCATCAACAAAGCCATGGCGGACGACCTGCTCGCGGTTGCCCTGGAGGATTTCTACGGCAACTTCGAGCGCAACAGCCTCAAGCTCGCCGACAACTATTATTTCAACATCGAGCACCGGAGCGATTGGACCAAGATTCGCCTGGATAAAAGCCAGCTGTGCTCGTATTTCCATATTCCCCTGCGCGGGTCCGGCGACGAGACCATCGGAACCCTCCATGTCGCCCATTTAAAAAATAATTACTTTTCCGAGTCCATCATCGAGAATATCGCGTCTTTCGCGTCCGAGGCCGGCGTGGTAATCCATAACGCCATGCTCTACAAGCAGGTGGCCACGATGGAGCGCGAGATACGCAACGTGTTTTCCAAGTTCGTGCCCCAGGAGATCATCAACGATCTCGTGACAAGAAAGTCCAGGACGTCCATGCTGGCGGGCGAGAAGCGCGAGCTTACCATCGTGTTCTCCGACATCCGCTCCTTTACCACGCTGTCGGAAACCAATCCGCCGGAAGTCGTCGTGTCGTTCCTCAATCGCTACCTGGAGACCATGTGCGAAGTGATAACCGAGCATGGCGGCATGGTGGACAAATTCATAGGCGACGCCATCCTCGCGGTTTTCGGCGCCCCCAAGAGCTGGCCGGACAACGCCATGCGCGCGGTGGAAACGGCGCTGGCCATGTCCAAGGCGCTGGTGAATTTCGACACCAAAGGCATACGCCTGCCGCCCGAGGGGCTGGAAATCGGAATCGGCGTTCACTTGGGCGACGCCATCGTGGGAACCATCGGCTCATCCACCAAATTCGACTACACCGTCATAGGCGACACGGTAAACCTGGCCTCGCGCCTGGAAGGGCTTTCCAAGCACTATCAGGCCAGGATCATCTTGTCCGAGCGCGTCGTAAAGCAGATAGCCGCGCAGAAGCAGGAGCTTCCGCACGTCAGGTTTCGGGAGATCGAGGAAGTCATCGTCAAGGGCAAGGAAGAGCCTACGCTGATTTACATGCTGGAGGACGAATCTTCGCATGCGCTGGCCCCCGAGGAAAGCGGGCTCTACACCAAGGCTCTTTCCATGTACCGGCTGAGAAACTGGAAAACGGCCGCGGATTATTTTTCCGGCATTCTCAAGACAAAGCCGAACGATCCTATCTGCGGCATGTTCCACGCGCGCTGCCTGCAGTATCAGAAAAATCCGCCTCCCGACGACTGGGATCTCGTGCAGCGGTACCAGACGAAGTAAGTCCGGTCGATTCCACGGTTTCGCCGTTGTTTTTGCCTGCTCCATGAACGATACTTTTTCTAAGGACTGTGTATGGATAAAACGACTGTGTCTTCGGATTTATATCGTTGCATACTCGATGCGCAAAGAAACGACGCGCGTAGCCTGCTGGGCGAGGCAATAAGCGAATTTGGCTATGAAAAAACATTGCGGGAAGTTCTCGAACCCGTCCTTCAGCGCATCGGCGAAAGTTGGGTGCGGGACGGAATTTCCTTAGCCCAGGGTTTTGTGGCCGGGAAGGTAGCGGAAGATTTCCTGGATCTGGCGGATCGATTCCTGCCCGCTGATTCCCTGCCTTTTTTCACGCATCCCGTAGACCCTCCAGGCTCTTTCCCCCTGCCCAGGATCGCGGTTCTTGGCAATATCGAGGACGACTACCACTCGATGGGCCGGTCCATGGTTTCCTCGTTCCTGAAATTGAAAGGCTGGAAGATAGTAGATCTAGGCTGCGACGTGCTGGGCGAAGATTTCGTGGAGCAGGCCTTGGCGGCGAAAGCATGCGTCATCGGAGTGTCGGCCATGATGCTTACCACGGCGCGAAACATTCTAAAAGTGAGGGAATCACTGGATTCCCGCGGCCTTTCCCAATCGATGAAGCTTGCTGTGGGCGGAGCCGTGTTCAAGATGCGCCCCGAATTGGTCGCGGAAGTGGGGGGAGACGGCACCGCCGTAACCGCGCTTGACGCTGCGGCGCTTTTCGAAACCTTGCGTTTCTCGATTCTGTCGCTTGGCTCCCCGCGGTTACAGACATGAACTCGATGGAACGCATCGCGGCGGTACTGGCCGGCGAACCCACGGACAGACGTGCCTTTACCGCGACCTTGTCATTGTACGGCGCCCGCCTGACCAGAAAAAACGCGGCTGATTATTATTCGGATCCGGAGCTCTACGCCGCCGGGCAACGGGCAGTCGTTGATCTTTGCGAGCCGGATATCCTGTTTGGTCCCTTTGCCCTCTCCTTTGAGGCGGAGGCTTTCGGCGCCGGCGTTTCCTTGTTTCCCGATTCGCCGCCCATGCTCCGGAAGCCCGCAGTAAAATCCGCCCATGACATAGCTTCCATAAAGGAACCCATCCTTGAGTCGCATCCCAGACTCCGATACCTCGTGGATTCGGTGCAGGCCGTGGCGGAAGACCAGCATGGTTCGCGTCCCGTCGCCGGCGTCATCCTGGCGCCTACCGATTTGCCCATTTTGCTGATGGGTATGGAAAACTGGATTCAGATACTTTTGTTCGAGCCTGAGTTGGCCCAGGCCTGGGCTCGAATAGCACTGGAGCATTTTTTGGCGCTGGCGGCAGCCTACTTCAAGGCTGGCGCAACTTTTTTGGTATCGCCGCTTATGATGGTCAATCCCGTGTTCATGGATCCCGCCCAGGCGGAGAGGCTTGTAAAGCCGCTCTTGGGGGAAGCCTTTGGGCAATTGACCGGCCCCATCGTGTTCCACCACGGAGGCACCCCGATTGCCTCCATTTTAAACCAGTATAAAGACCTTCCCCACGTGGCCGGTTTCGTGCTGGACGAAAAGGATTCCTTCGCGCAGGCACGCCAAACCCTAGGGCCGCATATAGCGCTTCTGGGCAACATGAACGGCCCCTTGTTCGGCTCCCGAACGGTCGAAGCCTTGACGCGCCGTGCGGCCACCTTGCTGGATGACCGTGCTTCCGACCCCGCGTTCATATTTGCCACCTCCGCGGCGGACGTTCCCTACGATACTAATCCAGCGGCGCTGGAAGCCGTACGAAAAATCGTGGTGGAGCATTCATGACGCAGGCTAAAGAGCCGATCAGGCTGATTGCCTGCGGAATTTTCAAGGCCGAGTATTCTCTTTTACCGGAATCCCTCCGATTGCAGTTCTCGCCTTTTTTTTTAGATTCGATGCTGCACATGAACCCCGAAAAGCTGGATGCCATCCTTTCCGGCATCTTACAAGCGAACGAAGGTCGGCAAACGGTTTTGGCTTTCGGGGACTGTTGTCCCCATATCGATGATTACTGTACCCGTTATGGAGCCGTTCGCGTTAAAAGCTTGAACTGCAGCGAAATTTACCTGGGGCGGCAACGATATAAGGAACTTGAAAAAAAAGGCACTTTTTTTTTGATGCCCGAATGGGCTGCGCGTTGGCATGAAATCATCAAAGGAGAATTGGGTTTGCACCAGCCGGAGCTTGCCCGCGATTTCATGGCGCAAACTTTAACGGAAGCCGTGTATGTAGACACGGGTTGTTTGCCTGTCCCCCAGAAAACGCTCGAGGAATTTTCCGATTTCACCGGTCTTCCGCTATCGGTGGAAAAACCGGGTTCGGAATTTTTCCAAGCTGCTCTTGAAGAAGCTTTGGCTGAACTTGCCGCGAATAAAAAGGCAGCTTATGCCGAAACAGGGGACCGCATCGGCTCGTTCAACTTTCTCCTTTCGGAGCTGGTGTCCGGCCTTCTGCAATCCGGCGATTCCCCGGGGCATAGCGCCGATTATCTCGCGGAAACCCTGCGCTCGCTCATCGGCGCCAAAACCGTGCTGGTCTTGGTTTGCACGCAGTATTCCAAGAGCGGCAAGCATGACCTCCTGTCTGTCTTTCCCCATCGGCGCAAGGAAATCGCCTCCTACGAGGCAGTACAGGACTTGGCGATGCTATCTCACGAAGTCAAGAATACCACGTTATTCGATCCTAGCGATAACAGCCCTATTTCGTCCATTCTGACGCGCCTTGGCGTAGGCCCGAGCATTATCTGCCCTCTTCGCTACAGCAAGGAACGGGTAGGGGTTCTTTTCCTTCTCGGCTTGATGGATACCCGAAATATCGGCACCATTTTAGATACCCTGGACCGTGTCGCCGCGGTATTGGCCTTGGTAATACGGAATTCTTTTCTCTATAACAATCTTGAGACCGAGGTTGCCCGAAGAACCGCCGAGCTGGAGGATCGCACAGCCTTGCTTACGGCAGCCTTGCGTCAAAAAGAAACGATGCTCAAGGAAGTCCACCATCGGGTCAAGAACAACCTGCAAATAATCAACAGCCTGCTCTCACTTCAGGCAGTATCAACAAGTGAACCCTTGTTGCGCGAAGCCTTGCGCAAAGGGCAGTCCAGAATCCACTCCATGTCCCTCGTGCACGAGGAATTGTACCAATCCAAGGATTTAACCAGCATTTCGTTGGATTCCTACGTCAAGAACCTGTGCCATAATTTAGGCGAGCTGCTGGATGACAGAATCAGCCTTTCCCTGAACGTAGAAAAAATCAAGCTGTCCATAATCCAGGCGGTTCCCTGCGGCTTGATTCTAAACGAGCTTATCACAAACTCCCTGAAATACGCGTATCCGGGAAAGCAGAACGGCGAAGTGAGAATCACCATCGAGGAAATCGGCTCCACCATCGTAATGTCCGTAGAAGATGACGGTATCGGTTTTTCATATGGGAAAACCGGCGATAAACCTGCAGGTTTGGGGCTCACTTTAATACAAGGCCTAACCGATCAGCTCTCGGGCTCGTTGCGTTTCGTGTCTAAAAGCGATGGTAAAAGCGGCGCTCGGTTTGAAATAGAATTTCCCCATGAAGGTATTCTATAGAGCCGATTTTCTATTCGGGTGCCCGCAAAGTCCAGTAAAAAGCGCGGATTCTTGACTTTACCCGTTTTCAATTACCGTGCTATAATCCAATTATTGAAACGCCGTTTTGTCTATTGAAACGCAGTAACAAGGAGTATCGCTATGCCCGTAGCAAGTGCCGTAAAACTTAATCTGGAACGCAGTTCCTGGATACGCAAAATGTTCGAGGAAGGCAGGAAGCTCAAGGAGCAGTTCGGCGATGCCAACGTATTCGATTTTTCCTTGGGCAACCCTGACCTTGAACCGCCGCCGGAACTCTTAAAAGCGCTGAAAGCAGCCGTGGAAACAACCCAGACCGGCACGCATTCCTACATGCCCAACTCCGGGTATCCCTTCGCGCGCTCGGCCATGGCACAAAAAGTATCCGGCGAACATAACGTCCCTGCCACGGCCGACGACGTTATCTTAACCGTGGGCGCCGCAGGCGCCATCAACGTCGTTTTCAAGACCATCCTGAATCCCGGTGACGAAGTCATGGTAATCAAACCATACTTTGCGGAATATTCCTTCTATATAGATAACCATCGCGGCACCATCGTGGCCGTCGATGCCGCCCCCGATTTTTCCATAGACGTCAAAGCCGTTGCGGCCGCGCTTACGCCTAAAACCGCCGCCATCATCGTTAACACGCCCAATAACCCCACCGGACGCATCTACCCGCGCGCCGACCTCGAAGCGTTGGCGGCAGTTCTCACAAAGCATGGCAAGGCATGCGGCCGATTCCCCTATATGCTCGTGGACGAGCCCTACCGCGACATTGCCTATGACGGCATCAAAGTGCCCGCCGTATTGGATACCTATGCCGAGTCCATCGTGGTTAACAGCTTCAGCAAATCACTCTCCCTGCCCGGCGAGCGCATCGGCTATATCGCCGTAAATCCGGCCATCGCCGATAAAAAACTCCTGATGGACGGCTTCGTCATGGCCAACCGCATCCTCGGTTTCGTAAACGCTCCCGCCCTCATGCAGCGGGCGGTTTCCGAAGGCTGGCGCGCCAAGGCCGACATCGCCCGCTATGAACGCCGGCGCAACCAGCTCGTTGCCGCCCTGGACGCTGCAAAAATCGAGTACGCCAAACCCGAAGGCGCCTTTTACATGTTCTGCAAAGTCCCCGCCCGCAAAGCCGGCGCGCAGCTTCCCACCGGCGCCAGCGCCTCCGACACCGCCGACGTCGCCTTTGCCATGCACCTGAAATCCCACAATATCCTGGGCGTGCCCGGCATCGGCTTCGGCTATCCCGGCTACATCCGCCTCTGCTATTGTGTTCCCGAAACCGTCATCTCGGCCGCCGCGCCTGCTTTCGCCAAGGCCGTCGCCGCCTGGCTTGCCTGATCTTTTGGGCGCGTGCCTTGGGGCGGGAATCGCCCCGAGGCACCGTTCGCTCCGCTTGAATCTTTCGTACGCCACGCCGTATCCCCACCGCGTCCCTCCGGGCCGCGGCCCGCACCGTAAACCCGCGTCCGAAAGGATAACGCTGCGCGAACTCGCGCTTCGCCAATCAGCGACCGTCTTTTATCCGGGGAAATAGCGACGTTTTTTGCCGGCAGGACAATAACCTTTACCATCCGAAATTAGGCTTCCTGCGAAATCTCATGGAATTTTTAGCTGATAGCATCGGGAGTCCCACGAGCGCAAAAAAGATTTCGGATTTCCTTCTGTCGCAGCGCATAAAGGTGTCCCCGCAAATCGTAATCGAATACCTGGACCATCTTACCGCCGCATTTTTATTCCTTCGCGCCGAGAGGCAAAATATCGAAGGTAAAAAAATATTTTCCATCACCCAGAAATATTATATGGAAGACCTTGGCCTACGAAGCGCCTTGCGCGGTTTCAGGCAATCCGACCTTGGCAAGATAATCGAAAACGCCGTATTCCTGAAATTCCTCCAGGATAATTTCACGGTCTATACCGGGCAATTGGGAACCCATGAAATCGACTTTGCGGCAACCAAGGGTTCCAAGACTTTGTATGTTCAAGTCTCCCTTAAAGAATCCCAAACGATTCACCGTGCTTTATCAATTCAAGCATTTGCGAGAATTGTGCCTTTAGTTCACGTACTGTTGGATGGACGCCTTCGGCGCCGAAAAGCTAAAGAGATGTCTTGATTTCGTTACTAAAGTCTTATATGGACAAGGTTTACTACGATCATGATCCATTAATCATTACTCGGAAAAACAACGAAAACCTTATTTTGCTTTCAGTTGATGAATATAATGCTTTACTTGAAACAAATTATTTATTAAGTAACGAAGCAAATGCAGAGCATCTTAGAAAATCAATTGAGCAATTAAAAACCGGTAAAGTACAAAAAAGAGAATTGTTAAAAGATGAATAAGGTTTTTACAGATGAAGCCTGGAAAGACTATTTGTATTGGTTTGAATCTGATAAAAAAATGCTTAAGAAAATAAATTTTCTTATTAAAGAAATTGATAGAACTCCATTTGAAGGAATTGGAAAACCGGAACCATTAAAATTCAATTTAAAAGGCTTTTGGTCCAGAAGAATAGATCACGAACACAGAATAGTTTATCTAATTGAGGCTGAACAAATACTATTCATTTCATTTAGATATCATTTCCAATAAATACTAACAGAATTCGCCTAACAACAAGGTGGTGCTTTTCCATGCAAAAGCGTCTAACTCCCGTATTTTTCGGCACGGCGCGATTGATCTATGAGTATTAACAACGCCGAAACCGCATCGTCGTCTACGAAAACCCGAATCGGCGTTATTTAATAATAATCTTATTGGTTTTTTTGGTGGAAACCGAAGCCTGGCGATACTGTAATTTGCGAATTGTATCTCATCGATATGAAAAAACACGAAAATCTACGCTTATTTTCTTTCTTTCTTATAAAAGTGCCGATATATTGTTCAAGTCGAGCTTTAATGGTGTAAAAAACCATTGAAACTTTACGGGAATATCAGTTTTACGTTTTGCTTAATAATGTCAAGATTGTTTTGATTTAATCAAAAATAAACTTGACAGCAGAATTTATGGCTGGTATACTCCCAATGTAGCCAAGGGTAACCCATTCCGTAGGTTTTGGCCCCTGCTATAATTTTGTTTAGGAGGATTCTAGATGAAGAAAGCTATCGTACTTCTTCTTGCACTCGTCGTTCTCGGTGGTGCAGTATTTGCTCAGGCTAAAGTTACCGGTCGCGTTCAGGGCGTAGCCACTCTTAATGATGCTGGTCTTACCTTCGCTGACCAGGTTCGCTTGAACTTCAGTGCGTCTACTGAAGACAAGAACGTTGGTATCGCCGCTCGTCTCCAGACCAGCACCACCCTCGTTGCCGCTCACATTGCCGGCGCCGCTGGTACCGCTGTAAACTATTCCTATGCTTATGGTTATGCCAAGCTCTTCGAAGGTAAATTTGTCGTAACCGCTGGTAAACTCTACCACTTCGACTACTACCTCGGTGGCAACATGGCTTCCGAGAACATGGGCAACACCGGAAACAACGTTATGTGGGCCCTTGGAAACAAAGGTATGCTCCTTCAGGTTCTTCCCGTTGAAGGCCTCAACATCGGTCTCCGCATTCTCCCCGCTGGTACACTCAGCACCGGCGACTTCGGTCTTGCCGCTTCTTACGAGATCAAAGACACCGCCACTATCGTTCTCACCAGTGACCTGAACGACACCGTAGCTGACAGCGCTCTTACTCTCGGTGCCAACATCACCGCAGTAAAAGGCCTCACCGCGATCGTTGGTTACAAAGGTATCTCTGAGCATGGCGTGTTCGTCATTGCCGGTTATGCTATCTCCGATGCAATGTATGCTGAAGTTGGTGCGGATCTCTTCCTTACCCCCGATTTCGGATACTTCGCTGAAGCTTCCTTCGACTACAGCTTCGATCCCTTTACCGCCAGCGTATACGGAACCTATGATGGTACCGATTACTATGTCGGCGCCGAGCTCAACTACAGCAAGAACAAGTTCAACTACAACTTCGGATTTGCTTATGATGGCGCTTGGAGCCTCCCCGTTCGCCTCCGCTACAACTTCTAAGTTTAGCTAACGCGAAAAAAGCCGGCCGAAAGGCCGGTTTTTTTTTGTCCTAATAAGCTTGTGGTTTGTAGCATGCAGGAGTTATACTTCTGTCATGATTAGTTTCAATGAATTGCTAAGGCGGGGTGGCGTCTGGTTCAATATTCCCTCCAACACGCCGACGGTCTTCATTACGGAAAGCGTTCGGGCTTTCCATCTGCCGTCGGGAATTCAGGCATCGGTTCTCCTGGCGCAGACTCTCGAGCGCGAACTCCTGGTTTCAACGGCGATGGGCAAGGGAATAGCCTTGCCGCACCCCAAGACTTTACTCGCTAAAAATTCAAGTGAAGCTTTTATCGCGCTGGCTTATCCGCGTTTCCCTGTGCAATGGAACAGTGCGGACGGGCAGGGCGTGCGCGCCGGCTTTTTTATCGTATCGGCCAACCAGCAGGAGCATTTGGCGGCTCTATCCGGTATCGCCAAGCTTTGTTCAAAAACTGAATTTCTGCAATTGCTTCATAACCAAGGGGGCTTACCGGAACTCGTACGGTTTATTGAAGAGCACTCGTAGGAGTTTGGTTCGTTTGTTCTTAACAAAGATACAAAAACTAGTTTATAATCATAAAACTATGAAAATACAAAAAAAAGAGGAAGTGGTCGAGTTTCTTAAAAAAAATAAGCAAATTATTTCCAAATATGGAGTTAAGCGAATTGGCATTTTTGGTTCTTTTATCCATGATACGCAAATTGACTCAAGTGATATTGATATCTTAGTTGAGTTTGATGCGAGTCAGCTAAATTATACAAATTTTATCAATTTGGCATTTTATTTTGAAGATAATCTGGAGCGAAGGATAGATTTAGTCACTACAGACAGCCTAAGCCCTTATATTGGTCCAAGGATCCTCGAAGAGGTTGAATTTGTATCACTCCAATAAGGATCTTTTTCAACACATTTTCGATGAAATACGCTTTGTATCTGAACAAGTTGTAATGCTAAATAAAGCAGAGTTTTTGGAAAGCGAAACAGCCAAAAGAGCGTTTTCACGGAGCCTGGAAATAATCGGAGAAGCAGTTAAAAACCTATCACAGGATTTAGTCTTGAACAATCCTCAAGTCGCTTGGCGTAACGTTGCAGGTATGCGCGATAAATTGATACATGGCTACTTTTCTGTAAATTATAATCTCGTTTGGGATGCTGCGAGCAACGTGCTCCCTAAATTAAAAGAACAGTTGGATGAAATTCAAAAAAATCAAGCGCAGTTTTTCAGCTAATTGTAGACAGTTCAGACCGCTTTTTTTGTGGTTTCAGCCAACCAGCAGGAACATTTGTCGGCTCTATCGAGCATCGCCAAGTTATGCGCTGATCCTGCCTTTTTGGACTTGCTGCATCGCCAGGCCGGGCTGGATGAGATTCTGGCAGTTATTCCAATTTAAAATCACGACTAATCGGGAGTTGATGACTTCGCATTTTATAAGTGAGCGCACCAAAAATCTCTTCTGGGGTTTTAAAGTTTAATACTTCACTGCGAAATCTAAATCATGGAATAAAAAAAGCCCAAGCTTTAAACCGGATACTGCGGGATTCAACCTGTTGCATGCAGTCTATAGCCCATTCCCCACACGGTTTCGATTATTTTGGGATCTGCCGGTTCTTTTTCGATTTTTTCACGCAACCTGCGTATGTGCACCGCTACGGCGTTTTGATCTCCATATAGATCGTTTCCATGCAGCTGTGCGAAAATTTCCTCTTTGCTGCGAATGCGTCCCTTATCCCTGACCAGATATTCCAGTATGCACCACTCGCTTGCGGTAAGGATAATTTCTTTTTCACCGCGTTTTACGGTTTTATAATCCAGGTCGAGGTTCAAGTCGAAAATCGTCAATATTCCGCGGTTTTCGTTTCCGGTTAATCGTTCGTAACGAAGCAGGTGCGCCTGAACCCGCGCCGACAGTTCTGCGGGGCTGAAGGGCTTTACCATGTAGTCGTCCGCCCCCGAGTTGAAACCCCTGATTTTGTCTATGTCCGCCGTCTTCGCGCTGATAATGAGGATGGGAATATCTTTTTTCGAGCGAATCGCCTTGCAGATGGAGAAACCGTCGCAATCAGGAAGCATGAGGTCCACGATGAGCAAATCGTATTTTGCCGCGAGTGCGCGATCCATTCCTGTTTTACCGTTACATTCGGTGTCCACTGCGATACCAGCCATTTCAAGGTAATCTTTTTCAAGTTCGGCTATTGCGGCGTCATCCTCGATTATAAGTACGCGCTTCATGCTTCCTGCTCCGTCGTTTGCGAGTCCGCCAAAGGGAGCGTGAATTCCACGCATGCTCCGGTGACGGAACCGGCCTCGCCTGAATTGCTCGCCGTTACCGTGCCGCCATGCGCCGTTATTATTTCTTTTGCGATGGCCAAGCCGAGTCCGTTGCCTCGCGCGTTTCGGGAACCGTCATCCTTCCAGGCTCTCTCGAATACCCTGTCCAGCGAGGCGGGTGGAAATCCTTTCCCGTTGTCACAAACAGTGATTATTACTTTACCGGGGAGCGCCGCTATTTTCAGGGACATCGAGGGGGCGTTCCTGCCTGAATGTCGAAGCGTGTTCATCGCCAGGTTTTCCATTACCCTGCGAAGCTGAAGCGGATCCCCGCGAACGAAGCAAGTCGGTTCCGGGATTGCCATCGAGTCGATGGATACGGAAAGGCCCTGAATTCCGTGTATCTCCTCCAGTTCTTCCGCCCCGTTCCTCAAGAAAGCAGCGATATCGAAAACGCGTTTTTCCTGCTTTGCGCTGGCATCCTGAAGCGTGGCCATGAGAAAGATGTCGTCTATCATGCCGGACATGCGGTTTGCCTGCTCCCGGATCGTTTTCATGTATCGCGATTGCTTCTCCGGAGTATCGGCGATTCCGTCCGCGAGACCGTCGAGATACCCCCGCATGGCGGTGAGAGGGGTTCGTATGTCATGCGACAGGTTGGCGATGAGTTCCCTGCGCGTGCGTTCGTCCTCCCGTTCCTGCTCCATGAGTTGGGCGAGTCTGTGCTTCATGGTATCGAACGCCGCGAAAACCGGATCAAGCTCGCGTACGTCGGGTTTTTTTATTGTTATGGAAAAATCGCCTTTTCCCAGGGCATGCGCGGCCGTTTCAAGCTGCACGAGGGGTTTCGTGAGGCGTATCATGAATATAATGCCGGCGATGCCGTTCAGGGCCACGAGGATTATTACCGAGTAGAATACGATGCCGCCGGTAAATCCCATCGCGCGGCGCGGTTTATCCTTGGGCGGCGCGCCGCGTATAACATAGAACGAGGCTGCCTGGCGATCCGCGGTGTAGAAGTCCATCTGGTCCAGGACGATGAAAGGAGTACGCTCCGGATTCGGAGGGGGAGAATCCGGGCTTATTACCGCGCCGAACGGAGGCAGCATTTCCGGCTGTATTTCCTGATGCTCCCCTGCGTGATACGCCCTTCCGTTTTGCACGAGGACGTGCACGCTGATGCCGGGCAGTACGAGGCTGTCAAGGAATTTTTGCGAGAACAGAAGCGAAGGATCGCTGACGAGGGCCGCATTTGCTCGCCTGGTAACCGAGTCGGTCTGACGGTAGAGTTTCGCCATGGAAGGCGCGGGCTTGAGCAGCCGCGTGAGGACCGTGGGCTCTCCTCGATAATAGCCGGATATTATCGCCTCTATTCCGATTATCGCCAGGAGCGGAAGGCATGCGGTGAATGCCCATATGGCCATGGCCGCGGCTATGAGCGAGCGGGGTTTTTTTCTTGTCATAGCGATATCACTCCCATGCCAGAGCCAGGGTCGGGTCCAGCTTTGCCGCGCGCGCGGCAGGATAGAGCCCGAAAAAAAGACCGGTGCCGGCGCTGAAACCCAGAGCTATAAAAGCTTCGGGCGCGGAGAAGCTGAAACTCCAGCCAAGGAACCGAACCGCTATGGCGCTTGCCCCCCAACCTGCCGCAAGCCCCAAGAGCCCTCCGGCCAAGGTTATCGCGGACGCTTCTACCAGAAACTGCGCGCGTATCGCCGACGGGGTTGCGCCTATGGCTTTCCGGATGCCGATTTCCTTGGTGCGTTCCGTAACGGAGACCAGCATGATGTTCATGATTCCGATGCCGCCGACGAGCAGGCTTATCGCGGCTATGCCGGCCAGGAATCCCGATAATGTTTTTGTAACGCCAGTCATCGTTTCCGCGATGGTGGAGGGGGACATCACGCGGAAGGCCGTGGTGGAACCGAGCTTTTTCTCGAAAAGCGCCGATAGGGTCTCTGCCGTCCGGAGTACGTCCTTTTCTTTATCGGCGCGGATTACGAATCGGTCGACGCGCTTGGGCTTGGATAATCTGGACAGATAGCTCGTGCGGGGCACGAACGCATTGGAGTCGAAGGAGAAGCCGTAAGTGTCGCTGCGGCTGGCGAGAATACCGATGACCCGCAATTGCCGCGGGGCCTCGCCAAGCAGGCGGATGGTGGAATCAAGTGCGCCGCCCTCGGGGAAAAGCGTCGTAGCCAGCTCTGAGCCCAGGACGACGACGGAGCCCATGCCGTCGAGATCGGATTGGTTAATAAATCTTCCTTCAGCCGTCTCCAGGCTGAATATCGAGATGAACGAGGGTACCGCGCTGGTGACGATTTCCTGCGCGGATGCCTGCGGGCTTTTTATGGAAAAGCGCGATTGGTTCACGGATGCGACCTCGAGAACCCCGTCCACCTTCAGGAGCTCAGGCATGAGCGACTCCTTGAACACTCGCTCGAGGCTTGCTCCGGTGCTTCTTCCCGGCATCACTATGATGGTTTCCAGTCCGCTCTGCGCGATCTGCGAGGTAATGTTGGCTGAAGCGCTGCGCCCCAATGTCGTTACCGCCACGACGCTTGCCACGCCGATCACGATACCTACCATGGAGAGCGCCGTGCGCATCTTGTTGCCTGCGAAGCTTTGCCACGCGCTCCTGAAATGCTCCAGTATCATGAATCTTCCTCCACGAGCCCGTCCCGTATGCGGATGATGCGCTTGCACCGGTCGGCGATGTCAGGGTCGTGCGTCACGACGACGATGGTGGTTCCCTTTGATGCGATTTCCTCGAACATGGCGAGCACGCTGTCCCCGGTTTTACTGTCGAGGGCGCCGGTAGGCTCGTCGGCCAATAAAAGCGAAGGCTCGTTCACGAGCGCCCGCGCGATCGCCGCACGCTGTTTCTGGCCTCCCGAGAGTTGGTTCGGCTTATGGCGCATCCTGTCCTGGAGACCGACCGACTCAAGGGCGGCCATGGCCTTTTGCATGCGCTCCTGACGCGGAACCCTTGCGTACATGAGCGGCAGCGCTACGTTCTCGAGTATCGAAAGGCGGGCGAGCAGGTTGAACGACTGAAAAACAAAACCGATTTTTCTGTTGCGGATGCCTGCCAGGAGAGTGTCGTTCATTTCGCTGACTTCGTGGCCGTCTATCGCGACGCTGCCCGAGCTCGGCGAATCGAGGCATCCGATGATATGCATCAACGTGGATTTTCCCGAGCCGGATGGTCCGATGACGGCCGCGTACTCGCCTTTTTGTATGGAAACGGTAACGCCGCGAAGCGCATGCACTTCCTCGTCGCCCACTTTGTATATCCTGTGTATGTCCGTAGCAAGCACGACCGGGGTCATCGGCGGGTTCCTTCCTGTTGGCCGCCGCCGGATCCGCCTTGCGGCGGCCCTCCGAGACCGGGGATCCTGAATCCCGTGCTTGCGCTCTTGGTCGCGACGGTTTTTTTCTCAACCACGGGTATTAATATAATATCACCTTCTGCAAGCCCCTGGATTACGGCGACGGTTCCGTCGGACCGTTTGAGTCCGAGGAATTTTCTTATTTCAGGCTTTCCGTCAAGGCCGGGAACCAGGCATGCCATGGGCATCGGCCTGCTTAGTAGGTTTTTTCCCGCCTCTCCGGGCATGGTTCCCGATCCTGCGGCCAAATTAGCCTGTCTTCGCGCCAGCAACGCCTGTATTTGTTCGGGACTCAAATTTGCCTGCAATCTCCCCGTACCTTGCCCTGTCCCCGTCGCGTTTCTCTCGCGCCTTCCGGTGAGCGCTTTTTTTACCGTCGCGGCCGCGGGATTTCCGCTCTGCTCCGGCGAAACCGGCGCAGCTTGCGATTCTGCGCTTGGTACGGCGCCCAGTTCCACGCCGGGTTCAGCGCCGGGCGATACGCCATTGCCGGGCTGGGGCTGTCCTTCGCTCGTGCTATCCGGTCTTGGAGGCAGTTCTACCAAGGCCTCACTCGGAATGGACAGATACGTTTTGGGTTCTCTGACGATTATCTGCGCGCTGAAGGAAAAGCCGGGCAGCAGGTCATCGGGAGGAGCGTCGATTTTTGCTTCGACGTCGAATACAGCGAGCCCCTGGTTTGTTATTTTCCCGACCGGTGGAATTTGCGATACCACTCCATTGAGGGTGCGTCCCTCGAGGGCGTCAAAGGTAAACTCCACGCGCTGGCCCAATTTTACGAGAGGTATGTCCACTTCGTCGATTTGCAGAGTGGCTACGAGCGTCGATCTGTCCACTAAGGTCATGGCTACCTTTCCGTTGCCGACATATTCGCCGGCTTCGACGTTGAGGCTCGATATGAATCCTGCGAACGGTGCTGTCAGCTTGGCTCGGTTAAGCTCGGTTTTTCGCATGGCGAGTTCGAGCTCGGCGAGGGCTGTTTGCCTGATGTTGCCCGTAAGGACGTTTTGTTCCAGCTTTTGCTGGGCGTTCAGATAGTTGTAGCGCTGCTCGGAATCGTCAAGCGCGGCCAACGCTTCCCCGTCCTTTACTTTTTGCCCCTGGCTTACGTATACGGCCGAGATCAAACCTATCGTCGCGAAGGAAAGATCGCTCTGCCGTATCGACTCTATGTTCCCCGACGCTTCTATTACCTTGGAATCCGTCGCGAGGCTAACTTTTGTTTCCGTGTAGGCTTGGGCCTTTGCTTTTCCCATGCCGGTAAGGAGAAAAAATCCTGCCGCCGCGACGGCGATGATGAAAAGGATTATGATGGCCAACCTTACCTTTTTTATTTTTTTTTCAGTTTTCATTCGATACTCCCGTTTCTTCCATGCCTGCGATCGCCCAAGCGCCTGGAACTTTCGCGAAGCGTATTGCGCGGGCCCAGGCGGCGGCTTCTACGTTTGCCTGGGCTGTAAAGTACGCCAAGGTAGATTCATCCACGTCGCTTTGGGTGGCAAGGCCTGCGCTGAACAAGTCTTTCGTTTCGGCAAGCCCATACGAAGCGTCTTTGAGGGCGGCCGCTAGCCTTACGGAATCCAGGGCTTCAAGCCGGCTTTCGAGGAAAAAATCGTCTATGGCCGTTTTCGCTTCGTTCAAGCTGTTGGCATATATAATTTCCGCTATTCGAAGGTCCGTCGCGGCAGCCAGCCCGTTCTGCGTCTCCGCGGCCGAGTTCGTGTCCTTCCAGCTGAAGGATATTCCGGCGTAGGGGCTGTCCGTCCTGTCGTTCCATCCCACCGATGCGCTCGCTCCGATCGTGCGGTATGAAAAATTAACTCCTATCTCGCCTTCCAATCCGTTGCCGGCCCCCTCGGCATCCGTGGAGGCGCCGTCCGCATAGCTGATTCCGTAGCCGAGGTTGCCGTAGGCCGAAAGCAAGGGCGAGGGTTTGGCCCAAGTCTGCTCGTATGAGATGCGAGCGAACGAAAGGGCGGTCAGCGCATCCCTGGCCGCCATGTTATTTTCCGGTATCAAGTACTTGTCCGGGTTTGCCGGTTCCGGCGCTTGGGGCGCGAATTCCTGCGGAACCATTCCGGTAAGCAGGGCGACGATCTCCGCTTTTCGCCGGCCTGCCCGCTCCGATCTCTCCTTGGCCACGGTACTCAGAGTAAGGGTGTTTTCAAGCCTTGAAAGGGCGGCTGATCCTGCTTTGTATGTTTTGAGGGAAATGGCCGTTTGCAGCGCTTCCCTTGCCGAAAGGTAGGCACTGGTTTTTTGAACCAACTCGTTCTGCGCCATGGCCCAATCGCGAAGAGCCTCCAAGATGGCTACCGTGCACTCCGTTTCCCGTTTAACGATTGCCTGCCTGGCATCGGTAACCGCGTTTCGGGCTTTGAGGACAGCCAGATCGGTTTGCCTGAACAGTACTTGATTGAGCGGCTGGGTAATGGAAATAGCCGGTTTCAGAGTCGAGATCCCTTGATCCAGCGGAATGGAATTGATTACGCTTGCTTTAATGACCGTATCGAATTCCCCGCCTAACTTGACTTCGGCCCAGGGACCGGTTTCCAGCCGCGCCGGGCTTGTCTTTGTTTCCCCAGAGAATTGGGCGACGCCGGTCCCGGCGGAGGCTACGGCAAAAGACGGATGCTCGAGGGCCTCGAGTCTGGCCGATGCTGCTTTGAGCGCCAATTTTTTCGACTCTAGCTTGGCGTCGTTTTTCAGGATTGCGGCGATGTACTCGGTTACGGGAACCGTGCCGACGGTCCTTTTCGGCAATTCCTGCCCATGGAGTCCGCTTGCGGCAATCAGCAAAAGCGCTATCGAAAACAGGATGCCCGGTTTTTTGATTCTCATGACTTGAGTATATTCCAAAACGTTTAAATTGTGCGTTACGGTTTTCTTACAAATTTCTAACAAAACAGCAGTGTTGATTTAAAACCGAGTTTGCTAATTAATTTTATTTATATCGATAAAAAAAGCTTGCTTTTTTTGGCAACAGTAGTATCATAACGAAGCGGGTTCAACAACGAAACTGTTTTTGAGGAGCCCGCGAAACGACCCTCGCAACGGGGTAAGGCAACAAGGTCAACTGCTTGTACATTGCAACGACGGGTTACAATTTTCGGGAGGCTTTATGCAGAAACGTATCTCGACGCCGGCCAAGAAGGCTGAGCGTCCCGCACCAGTAAAGAACGCACAGGCAAAAATTCGCGCCATCGCGGACCGCTTCAGGGACAAACCCGGTGCGCTGCTGTCGATCCTCGAGGAAGTCCAGGATTCCGACGAGTTCAAGTACTTGAGCGAGGATTCTTTGCGGGCGGTCGCCGAGTCTACCGGCGAACCGTTGTCCAGGGTATATTCCGTTGCGACATTCTATTCGTATTTCAATCTTGCGCCGCAAGGAAAGCATACCATCGTCGTATGCCGCGGAACCGCCTGCCATACGCGCGGTTCGCTGGCTTTGCTTCAGGAATCCATGGCCCAGCTCGGCGTGACGGATTTCAAGGAAGAGGAAGAGCCTACGTTCACCACGACCGATAAATTGTTTACGGTCAGGACCGTCGCCTGCTTCGGGCAGTGCGCATTGGCGCCTGTCGTCGCGGTGGATGGAACCATCTACTCCCGCATCAGTACCAGTAAACTTACCTCCATTATAGACACCATCCGCAAGGAGAAGAAATAATGAAACCATTCTCCATCCAGAAATTGGCAAAAGCCGGCCTCAGCCGCGTGAAGCCCGAAGTTCCCATGATTTCCGTAGGTCTCGGCACCTGCGGCATCGGTATCGGCGCCTATGAGCTTTTCGAGGCTTTGCAGAAAGCAGCGAAAAAATCAGGGATCCTCGTAAAGCGCGCCGGCTGCTTCGGCTTCTGCGCCGAGGAACCGCTTCTCATGCTGTATACGCCCGGAAAGCCCGTGCTCATGTTTACCGAGGTAAAGCCGGCGGCTGCCGCAAAGTTCGTCAAGGCCGCCGAGGATCCGGTGGCGCTCGAGAAACTCGCCAAGACTGCCCGAGCCAAGATAAGCCGCTGGGATTTCAGGACTTCCAAGGTGGAGTTCGGCGAAGCCTGGAAAAACGTGCCCGAGTGGAACGAGATACCGTTCTTCAAGGGACAGGAAAAATTCATCCTCCGCGACTGCGGAATGATCGACCCGGAAAGCATCGAAGAATATATGGCCGTCGGCGGCTATGGTGCGCTGCTCAAGGCGGTAGGCGCAATGAACCCCGACCAGGTCGTGGAGACGGTAACCAAGGCGAATCTTCGCGGACGCGGCGGCGCGGGATTCCCCACGGGCGTTAAATGGAAGATGATGCGCCAGAACAAGGCCGACCAGAAGTATATAATTTGTAACGCGGACGAGGGCGACCCGGGCGCGTACATGAACCGCAACGAGATCGAGAGCGACCCGCACATGCTGCTCGAGGGCATGATCATCGGCGCATACGCGATGGGCGCGACGAAGGGTTTTGTTTACATCCGCGCCGAGTATCCGCTTGCGGTCAAGCGATTCCAGAAAGCCGTCGAAGACGCGAAAGCCGCCGGCATTCTCGGCGCAAGCGTCATGGGCAGCGATTTTTCGTTTGATATCGACGTAGTCTGCGGCGCGGGCGCATTCGTCTGCGGCGAGGAAACCGCCCTCATCGCCAGCGCGGAAGGCAAGTCCGGAAGACCGCTTCCCCGTCCGCCGTATCCAGCGCAAAAAGGTTACCTGGGTTGCCCTACCAACATCAACAACGTGGAAACCTGGTGCAACGTCCCCGTGATCGTGGGAATGGGCCCCGAAGCCTTCCTTGCCATCGGCACCGAGAAGAGTCCCGGAACCAAAGTATTCAGCCTGGTGGGCAAAGTACGCAACACCGGTCTCGTGGAATTGGCCCTCGGAACCCCGCTCAAGGACATGATCTACGGCATGGGCGAAGGCGCGGGCGCGCACAAGCGCATCAAGGCCGTGCAATCCGGCGGACCGTCGGGCGGCTGCATTCCGGCCGGCGACTTCGGCGCGCACGTGGATTACGAATCGCTGGCGGCCCTCGGCGCAATCATGGGCTCGGGCGGCATGGTGGTCATGGATCAGGATAACTGCATGGTGGACGTCGCTCGTTATTTCGTGGGCTTCACCGCCGCGGAATCCTGCGGAAAATGCACTCCCTGCCGCGAAGGCCTGTCGCAGATGCTTCGCATCCTCAATGATATTTCCGGCGGCAAGGCCACGATGAAAGATCTCGTCGAGCTCGAGAGGCTTGCCTACACCGTGAGGGATTCTTCACTCTGCGGACTTGGCCAGACAGCCGCAAATCCCGTTCTTACGACTCTTAAATATTTCCGCGACGAATACGAGCGCCATATCATCGAGAAGCGCTGCGAGGCCGGCGTGTGCGAAGGGCTGTTCGAGGCTCTTTGCGAAAATTCCTGCCCGCTGCACATGAACATTCCCGCGTACCTGGCCATGCTCCAGGAAGGCCGCATCGAGGATGCCTTCGAATCCACGCTGCGCGACAATCCGCTGCCGGGAAGCATGGGACGCATATGCCATTTCCACTGCCAGATGCGCTGCAGGCGCGATACCATCGACGAAGCCGTGGCGCAGGGCGACATTCACCGCTACCTCGCGGATACCATGTACAAGATGGGCCGCGAGAAAGACGTCTGGGCCAAGCTCGTTAAGGAAAAGAAACCCGATACCGGCAGGAAGATCGCGATCGTCGGGGCGGGCCCCGCGGGTCTCGCCGCCAGTTTCTACCTGGCCAGGCTCGGGCACGAAGTGCATGTTTTTGAGGCGAACAGCAAAGCCGGCGGTATACTCCGCTATGGTATTCCCGCGTATCGCCTGCCCAAGGAAGTCTTGGACAAGGAACTGGAGCTCTGGAAAAAACTCGGCGTCAAGTTTATTTACAACGCTCGCTTGGGCAAGGACATTCAGCTGGACGCGCTCAAGAGCCAGTTTGATTCCGTGATAATCGCCGTGGGTGCGCAAGGCGACAAAGACCTTGGAATACCCGGCGAAAAACTCGCTGGCGTACATCCCGGTTATGAGTGGCTGGAAAGATATGCGCAGGGCAAGGCCGGAAAACCGGGCCGCAAGGCTCTGGTCATAGGCGGCGGAAACGTTGCCATAGACGCGGCGCGCACTCTGTTCCGCCTGGATTGCGAAGTTACCATCGCCTATCGCCGAACGAGGGCCGACATGCCCGCGAACGAGCACGAACTGAAAGGCGCCGAGGAAGAAGGCATCCGTTTCGAGTATATGCTGCAGCCCGAGGAAATCCTGGGCAAGGACGGCAAAGTATCCGCCGTGCGGTTCCGGGTAATGAAGTCCGGCGGAATCGACGAGTCCGGCAGGCCAAAACCCGTAGCAACCGAACGCATCGTGGACATTCCGTGCGACGACGTGTATATCGCCGTGGGCGAAAAGGTCGATTCGGCCTATCTGTCCAAAGCCGGCATGCCCGTGCGCAAGGACGGCCGCCTGGATTGCTCCGGTTTCGCCGGCAAGCTTAAGGGCAGCATTTACGCGATCGGCGACGCCGTGACCGGACCCGCGACCGCCGCCGAGGCGATGGGGCTGGGCAAGCGCACCGCAAAAGCCGTGGACAGCGAACTTATGGCCCGCGATGCTTTCTCCTCGCTCTTCGGCGAAGTGAAGTACACGATGGTGGTGCCGCTGGAAGCCAGCAAGAGCCGCATGAATAAATCCAAGCTCGTGCCGCCGGAACAGCGCCGCGGCAACTTCCAGGAAATCGCGCTCGGCTACAACGGCGAGCAGGCGATGCTAGAGGCGGGACGTTGTCTCCGCTGCGACGTGCGCGCAAACGCGCTGAGCCCCTGGCGCTAAGGCGCGGATAGCGTGGAGGATAGAACCGTGAAAGAAACCAGCGTACAAACAATTGAACTGAGCATCGACGGGCGCGCGGTAAGCGTGCCTGCCGGAACAACGATACTGGATGCGTGCAAGGCGGCAGGAATTAAAGTTCCCACCCTGTGCCATCTCGAAGGCATCTGCTCGAACGCGTCATGCGGCGTATGCGTCGTTGAAGTGGCCGGGGCGAAGAGCCTCATACGCTCCTGCGTGCAGGCGGCAGGCGCCAACATGAAAGTGAGCACGAACAGCGCGCGAGTGCTTTCGTCGCGACGCACCGTCGTGGAACTGCTGTTGGCGAACCATCCGGACAATTGCCTCTCGTGCCTGCGCAACGGCAGCTGCGAGCTGCAGTCCATGGCGGAGCTTACCGGCGTGCGCGAAAAAACATACCCGCGCACCCGAAAGGTCGCCAAGCCCGATTTCGCAGGCTGGGGCGTCATGCGCGACAACGACAAATGTATTTTGTGCGGTCGCTGCATCGCCGTGTGCCGCGATACGCAGTCCGTGTCCGCCATAGATTTCGCGGGACGCGGAATCCGTTCGCGAGTGGCCCCGTTCCTGGACAAGGCTCTCGGCGAATCGTCCTGCGTATCCTGCGGACAGTGCACCGTGGTTTGTCCCACCGGAGCGTTGACCGAGCGAGACGAGACCGACGAAGTATTCGCGCTGCTGAACGACCCCACGATGACGGTCGTGGTTCAGACGGCTCCCGCGATCCGAGCGTCGCTCGGCGAAGCGCTCGGCATGCCCGAAGGAAGCCTCGTAACCGGCAAGATGGCAGCGGCCCTAAGGCGGCTCGGATTCGATAAGGTATTCGATACGAATTTCTCCGCGGACCTTACCATCATGGAAGAAGGTTCCGAGCTTCTGAAACGATTGGGCTCGGGCGGCAAGCTGCCCATGCTCACCTCGTGCTCTCCGGGATGGATATCTTTTATCGAGACGTTCTACCCGAATCTCCTGCCGCATCTTTCCAGCTGCAAATCACCGCAGCAGATGTTCGGTGCCTTGGCAAAAACATACTGGGCGGAAAAGGCCGGCGTCGACCCTTCGAAGCTCGTCGTAGTTTCGATAATGCCGTGCACGGCGAAAAAGTATGAAGCCAAGCGTCCCGAGATGCGCGACGCCTGGGAGTGGTGGAAAGGCAAGGGCAAAAAGGACGCGCCGTATTTCGACGTCGACTTTGCGCTTACCACGCGTGAGCTGGGCCGAATGATCCGTCGGGCCGGCATTGACTTCGCCGGGCTGGGCAAGGAAGAATTCGACGACCCGCTGGGCAAAGGCACGGGAGCCGCCGTCATCTTCGGAAGTACCGGAGGCGTAATGGAGGCGGCGGTGCGGACGGCGTACGAGCTCGTTACCGGAAAGCCTCTGCCCTCGGTGGACCTGGAAGTAGTGCGCGGTTTTACCGGCATCAAGAGCGCGACGCTGGACGTGGGCGGAACCAAGCTCAAGGTGGGCGTTGCCCATACGCTGAAGAACGCACGGGTAATCCTGGACGAGATAGCCGCAGGCAAGAGCGATTACGCCTTCGTGGAGATCATGACCTGCCCCGGTGGATGCATCGGCGGCGGCGGTCAACCGGTAGGCCCGACCTGGGAGAAAAAAGAGAAGCGCAAAGAAGCGATTTATCTCGAGGACAAAGGTTTGCCATTGCGCAAGTCGCATGACAATCCTGCGGTCAAAACCCTGTACAAGGAATTCCTGGGCGAGCCCTTGGGACATCTATCCCATGAATTGCTTCATACTAAGTATGTGCGACAAGACAAGTAAATATAAATAAATGTCATATCGGGCCGCCGGCCCGAAGCGAGCCCGGGCGCAAGTCGTGTCCGGGCTCGCTTTTTTTTCGCCTGTGCGGCGATTTTCCGGCGCCTTCCCGGAAAAATCGGCATCGGTACTTGACCTTAGTTTTTAACTGTGGTAATTTCGGAAGAACTACGCAAGAAAGGAAGAAGCAATGGATCGAATCTACGGCATGACGAGTCAGTTCGAAAACCCCGCCGCTTTTTCCGATTCCCCAGTCGCTATCCTTATCTCCATTATTATTCTCCTCCTTATTAGAAGCTCCTTTGGCGACCGGCCGGTCGAAGCGAGCGTGAAAGAATACTGCAAGGCCGGAATGGCCTGACGCATTGAGACCGTGACTTTTCCTTAAGGAAAGGCCGCCGCCCTCTTCGTGAGGCGGCGGCCTTTTTTTATTCCCGGTCGCCATGGAATCAAAGTACATTAAAATTAACTCACAGGAGAGCGCTTTTATGGGCATGCAATCGAAATTTATCTGGATGAACGGAACGATGGTTCCTTTCGCGGAGGCCGTCGTTCCTTTTTTGACGCCTGCGCTTCATTACGGCGCGGCGGTTTTCGAGGGAATCCGCTGTTACGGCACCGATATGGGGCCGGCCATTTTCCGCGCGAGGGAGCATGCGGTTCGATTGTTGGAATCGGCCAGGATTTTGGGATTCAGGGAGATTCCGTGGACGGCGGACGATCTTGTGGAAGCGTTCAGGCAGACGGTATCGGAAAATGGATTCTCTTCTTGCTATATCAGGCCCCTCATGTACCTGGCCGAGGGCGGATGGAACCTCAACGCGGATGGGGGAAAGCTTGGATTGGGCATAGCCGCCTGGGAATGGTCGGATTTCCTTGGACCTGAAGCCATGGAAAAAGGAATTCGGGCGAACGTGTCCTCGTTTACCCGCCACCACCCCAACGTAAGCATGACAAAGGCCAAGATCTCCGGTAATTACGTGAGCTCCCTGCTTGCCAAGACGGAATCCGTACGGCTTGGATTCGAGGAGGCCGTGATGCTTGATCCCCAGGGCTACGTTGCGGAATGCACGGGCGAGAATATTTTCCTGGTTCGGGGTAAATATTTATATACGACACCGGCGGCGGCGATACTCGAAGGCATCACACGGGATTCACTGGTGACCATATCGCGCGAGCAAGGATTCGAGCTTCGGGAGATGCCGATAAGCCGGGACCAACTGTATGCCGCCGATGAGGTTTTTGTGTGCGGTTCGGCCGCGGAGCTTGTCGGGCTCCGGGAAATAGACCACAGGATCATAGGAACAGGGACTACGGGTCCCGTAACGAAGCGGCTGCAAAGCGCTTATCGGGCGGAGCTTCTCGGCAAGGGAAAGCACGCCGCCGAGTGGTTATGCTTCACCTCGCCGGATTCCGATGGCCATGCCATCCGGGAAAGGATCTGATCATGCCGGATTTTAATCTCTCTATTTTAGCGAAAGACGATCCTCGGATTCTTGCCAGGGTTGCGGGATTGACAGCCAGGCTTGGACTAGCCCTGAAAAGCATGTCGCTTGTAGCCTCACGTGAATCGGGGATTTGCCGCATGAGTATCGTAATTACCACCGAGCCGGTGGCTTCGGAATTGCTCCGTCGGCTGTTGTCAAGACTGATAGACGTCAGGGCCGTTGACGTGCGGCTGAGCAACCTCGCTCCTGCGCTTGGCGATCGACAGCGTCGCGGGAGTCCGCAGGCAGAAACGGCCTTGCCTGTAAATGCTTGATTTTAATTAGGACCAAGCATTTTCAATCCGGATTTTTAAGGGAGAACGTTATGACAAAGTTACGGTACGAGGAAGATTGCCATCCAGAAACCCTGAAGGGCAGCAAGATCGCGATTATCGGTTATGGAAGTCAGGGACATGCGCATGCGCTTAACCTCCGGGATTCCGGTCATTCGGTAATTGTAGGTCTTTATAAGGGAGCCCCTTCATGGAAGCGCGCCGAAGACGATGGATTCGAGGTTATGGAAGCTCAGGCAACGGCTGAGACGGCAAGCCTCGTGATGCTCCTCGTGAATGACGAAAAGCAGGCTGATCTCTATAGCCGGGATATCGCTCCCGCCATGGACAAAGGAAAGACGCTTGCGTTCGCCCATGGATTTAATATTCACTTCGGGCAGATCGTCCCGCCTCCGGACGTCGATGTAATCATGATCGCGCCCAAGGGGCCGGGACATACGGTACGCAGCCAGTTTCTTGAAGGAAAAGGAGTGCCTTGTCTCGTAGCCGTTCATCGAGACTCGACCGGTAAGGCCCTCGAAAAGGCGCTCGCCTATGCCGACGGTATCGGTGGGGCCCGGGCCGGAATCCTTGAGACAAGCTTCAAAGAGGAAACGGAAACGGATCTGTTCGGGGAACAGTGCGTTTTGTGCGGCGGCGTCACGGCGCTCATGAAGGCCGCCTTCGAGACTTTGATTGAGGCAGGCTATCAGCCGGAGAGCGCGTATTTCGAGTGCGTGCACGAGATGAAGCTCATCGTGGATCTCGTGGTGCAGAAGGGGTTTTCCTTCATGCGATACTCGATCTCGGATACCGCCGAGTACGGAGACTACAGAACCGGTAAACGAATTATAACAGATGATACAAAGCGGGAAATGCGGAAGGTACTCGGCGAGATACAGGATGGAAGTTTCGCCCGCGACTGGATATTGGAAAATAAAGCCGGCAGGCCGTCCTTCGGACGCATGAGGGACCTGGAAGCGGCTCATCCCGTTGAGGCTGTTGGCGAAAAGCTGCGGGGAATGATGAGCTGGGCCCAATCAGATGGAAAGAGGCGGGGGTAAGCGTGAAAAATCGCCTGCGTTCAGCGACTGTAACACAGGGTAGAACGGCTGCCGGAGCGCGATCGCTCTGGCGGGCAGCCGGGCTATCGGAAGGAGATTTAAAAAAACCGATTGTCGCGATCGTCAACTCCTTCAGCCAATTCGTTCCCGGGCATGTCCACCTCCGGGAGGTCGCCGAAATAGTCGCGCAAGGCATCCGGGACTCCGGTGGAGTTCCGCGAGAGTTTAACACCATCGCGATAGATGACGGTATCGCCATGGGTCACGGCGGCATGCTATACAGCCTGCCATCAAGAGAACTTATCGCGGACTCCGTGGAATATGCCGTAAACGCGCACTGCGCCGACGCGATGGTGTGCGTATCCAATTGCGACAAGATTACTCCCGGAATGCTGATGGCGGCGTTGCGGCTTAATATTCCCACGGTGTTCGTTTCCGGAGGACCCATGGAAGCGGGCCGCCTTCGCGATGATGGCGAAGTAAAGGACGATGACGCCTGTATGAGACTGGATCTCGTCGACGCTATCGTCGCATCGGCGGATTCGAGGATTTCGGATGGCGAGCTCGATGCGATCGAGCGATGCGCCTGTCCGGGTTGCGGCTCCTGCGCCGGGATGTTCACGGCTAATTCCATGAACTGCCTCGTGGAGGGGCTGGGGCTCGCGCTACCGGGCAACGGCACGCTTCTGGCCAGCCATGCGGATCGGCGAAAGCTGTTCCGCATGGCCGGTGTTTCGGTCATGGACTTGATCGAGGCCTGGTATGGCCGAGGTGAGGAAAAAGCACTGCCTCGCTCCATAGCTTCCAAGGCGGCGTTCGGGAACGCGATGGCCTTGGATATAGCGTTGGGAGCGTCGTCCAACACCGTATTGCATCTTTTAGCCGCTGCCCATGAAGCCGGACATGATCTGAAGATGTCCTTGGTGGATGAGCTGTCGCGTCGAGTGCCGCAGCTCTGCCGCTTGGCGCCTTCCTGCAAGGAGTATTATATAGAAGATTTCCATCGGGCCGGGGGTGTTTTTGGCCTGATGGGCGAGCTTGACAGGGCGGGGCTGTTGGATTCGTCGTGCATGACGGTAACTAATAAATCACTCAAGGAATTACTCCCGGCCTGGGATCCGGCTCAAGCGCAATCGCCGGGGACCATGGAATTTTACCGGGCTGCGCCTTCAGGTATTCAGGGTGCAGGGCCGATGTCCCATGAGAGCAGATACGCAAAGCTCGACTTGGACAGGACCGGCGGCTGCATCAGGGATGCGTCGCACCCATATTCACCTGATGGGGGAATCGCGGTGCTGTACGGAAACCTGGCGCCTGACGGCTGCATTGTAAAGACCGCGGGAGTAGAGCCCGATGGGCTCGTATTCTCGGGAAAGGCGCGGATTTTCGAAAGCCAGGAAGAAGCCGTCGATGCCATCCTGAAAAATCGCGTTCATGCCGGCGATGCCCTTGTTATCCGTTATGAAGGACCCAGAGGAGGGCCGGGAATGCAAGAGATGCTGTATCCCACGAGTTATTTGAAGGCCCAAGGCCTTGGAGCCTCGTGTGCCCTGATTACCGACGGTCGGTTTTCCGGCGGAACTTCGGGGCTTTCCATTGGGCATGTAAGCCCTGAGGCGGCGGCGCGCGGACTGATAGCTCTTGTCCAGGACGGGGACGAAATCGAGATTGACATACCTGCGCGAACGATTTCGGTGAGCATGGCCGAAGATGAGCTTAACCGCAGAGCAGTGGCGATGGAAGCACGGGGAGCGCAAGCCTGGAAACCCCGGAATAGGCAAAGAACCGTAAGCGTCGCCCTGAAAGCGTATGCGTCGCTCGTAAGCTCGGCAAATCTAGGCGCGATAAGGGTTCTGGAAGACGGGAGGCATGAATGAACGGCGCGATCGCGGAAAAACCGGCAAGCGAGGTGCGGAGCGATGCGTACCTTGACAACCTCCAGCGTAATTATCTTCGTGATATTATTTTGTCACCTGTATATGACGTCGCGGTGGAGACGCCGCTTGCCGAGTTGCCGCGTTTGGGCGAGCGGCTGGGACGCACAGTCATGCTCAAGCGGGAGGATTTGCAGGACGTCCGCTCGTTCAAGATTCGCGGCGCCTATCATAAGATGCACAAGTTCAGGGCTCTTGCCGCTGAAACGGGAGTCATCTGCGCCTCGGCCGGGAACCATGCCCAGGGAGTGGCTCTATCGGCAAGGCAATTAGGATTGAAGGCTACGGTAGTAATGCCCATAACCACGCCGGAAATTAAAATCGTCGCCGTACGGGCGTTGGGGGCGACCATAATACTTCACGGTATAAATTTCGACGATGCGGATCTTTACGCCAGGGAGCTATCAAAAAACGGCGGAGCCTTATATATTCCGCCGTTCGACGATCCCGATATCATAGCGGGGCAGGGGACGGTTGCCATGGAGTTGCTGTCTCAACGGCCAGACCTTGAGGCGGTTTTTATACCCGTGGGCGGCGGAGGTCTTCTCGCCGGCATGGCCGTATATTTAAAATCCGTGTCGCCCGGCATCAGGGTGATCGGCGTGGAGCCGGAAGACTCCGCTTGCATGAAGGCAGCCCTGGAAGCTGATTTTCCGGTGACCCTGGACCGTGCCGGCATATTCGCGGACGGAGTTTCGGTCAGGCGGGCAGGGACGGAATGCTTCAAGCTCGCTCGTTTATTTTGCGATGAAATAATAACGGTCGGCAGCGATGAGATTTGCGCCGCCATCAAGGATGTCTTCGAGGATCTCCGGGCGATAGCCGAACCGGCGGGAGCCTTGGCCTTGGCCGGGTTGAAGCGCTATTCCCGGGCCTCGCACGGCACAGGCCCATCGGCGGCTGTGCTGAGCGGAGCCAACATTAATTTCGACACGCTTCGCTACGTATCCGAGCGGTGCGAGCTGGGTGAAGGCCGGGAAGCGGTATTCGCGGTCGCAATACCGGAGCGCAAGGGCAGCTTCAGGCATCTATGCGCCGTTTTGGGGAATCGCGCGATCACGGAATTCAATTACCGCTGCTCGCGTAAGGATAGAGCCGTGATTTATATAGGAATCAGCTTGAAGCGCGGTGTCGATGAATTGCATGAAGTGGAACGCCTTCTGGGAGCGGAGGGCTATGAGTTTCGGAACCTGTCCGATGACGAATTGGCAAAGCTGCACGTACGTCACATGATAGGAGGTCCCGCTTGCGGGACGCTCGCGGAGGAAGCGTATCAGTTCAGGTTTCCCGAGCATCCCGGAGCCTTGATGAAATTCCTGCAGGCGCTCGGTGATAAAGTAAATATAACATTATTCCATTATAGAAACCACGGCGCGGCCGTAGGCGACGTTCTGGCAGCTTTTGAGCGAGAAGAAGGTTCCGGTATCGCCGGATATCTGGATGGCCTTGGGTACGAGTACCGCCTGGTTTCGGAAAATTCAGCCTTCCGGGCGTTTCTCGGAAGCGCCGGGACTGTTCCTGGAACTTTCGGCCGATCGGCGAAGGTGACCCATGAAACTTAAT
>CAZAJF010000029.1:0-56643 GCA_964485395.1 uncultured Treponemataceae bacterium
ACACAGCCTCGGTAACGCCGCATATGACCCTATTTCAAGGCGCGGTGGTCTTTGGCGCAGGATTGGGACTGGGGCTTGTAAATTTCATATCTGCCATAAAAATGGGGCAAGTATGCGCCGCCGGTATTTCCAATATGGGGATGGGCCATAATTCCTTCGGAAACACCCTCGTGCTCGCGGTGTTTCCCGAATTCTACGCCATTCTGGGTTTGGTCGCGGCGATTCTTATGGCTAACCTGCTCAAACTGGCATAAAACTTTTATAAGCTCTGATTCAGGACGCCGAAAAAATATTTTGCGGACTGACCAAGCGTATTCCCGGAGGCGAAGATGAGATTATCAGAAATATTTACCGAACGGTACATTCGCCTTGGTTTAGCCGGGAGAACCAAGCATGATCTTTTTATAGAATTGGTCAATTCGTTGGCCAAGTGGGAAAACATCAATACCGACGAGGTGCTGCGAACGCTCTGGATCCGCGAAAAAATGCTGAACACCAGAATTGCCCCCGGCATCGCGATTCAGCATACCCAGATTCCCGGTTTGCCGAGGACAATCGGCATCCTGGCCATCGAAAAAACCGGCGTTCCCTACGACCTTCCCGGCGGCGTAAAAGTGCAACTGGTGATGTTTCTGCTGGACGATGTTAACGCTACGACGGAACATCTGGAAACCTTGCGCAATTTTGCCTTGCTGGCAAGGAATCCCCGATTCCTCGAGCAGCTGCTCGCCTGCACCGACGCAGCCGGGGTCTTGAGGACCATCAAGGAATACGAAGCCCGGTTATAATATTTTCAGGCAGCCGCCCAACGAACGCGCAGGCCGCCCTGTTCGGGCTTTTAGAGGGTTTCAATGGATCGCGGCCGCTACATTTTCTTGAGCTGCGTTATGAGAGCCCGGAAATCCTTGGGATACGGCGCCTCGAACCGGACCTTTCCGCCGCGTGACGGATGTTCGAATTCGATGCTGAAGGCATGCAGGGCCGTGCGTGAGATAATCGGTCGCTCGCCTGAATTATCGCCCTTCCAGCGTCGCTTGATTTTGGAGAGAAACAGCGGTTCGCCGTTTCCGTACAGAGGGTCGCATACCACCGGATAGCCGAGCGCCGCCAAATGCACGCGTATCTGGTGAGTTCTTCCGGTAAGCGGCCTCGCCTCGATCAGCGTCATGGCAGGAAATAATCCTATTGCGGCGAACTCGGTGGTACTGGGTTTGCCCATGCCGTCTACGACGGTACGGTGCTTTTTATCGCCGTCGGGGGTAAGGGGCAGCTCGCATACGGTCTCTTTCCAGATCGGGCGCGCCGCGATTACCGCGTGGTAGGTTTTGTGTATCTGGCCAAACTCGAACGCGGTGGAAATAATCCGGTGCGCATCGGCATCTCGCGCGAACAGGAGCACGCCGCTGGTGTCCTTATCCAGGCGGTGTACCGGCCAGAGATCGCCGAAATCGGGCTCAAGCTCCTTTGCGACGACGGGAGCTTCCTCGTCATAGCGGTCCGGCGCGGAAAGCAGCCCCGCGGGTTTGTTGACGACAAGTATGGATTCATCCTGGTAAATAATTTCTATGCTGGATTTCATTGGGGGCAGTATACCGCAAAGAGGCGCCGAGGGTCAGCCCTCCGGGTAAGATTTCCGAGTTTCGACTTACTTGTTCCCCTTCATGACTTTCTAGCCAGAGTGTACGCCCATACCCACCAAGGCCTGAACTCCGCTGGATGCGAGTATCTCGAGAACCTTGCGCGAAAAATCGGGGGACTCCTGGAAAGGGTGCGCGCGAAACAGGTCGTGGCTGGGCATGGCAACGTGACTTACCATGCGCTCCTTGGCGTCTATGGCGATGTCACGGACAAGGGGTGCATTGCCCGAGGTAAAATGCAGCGTTAGCGGGTCGATATAGCCGTTTTTTACCGAGCGGGGAAGCACGCGCTCGCAGGTACACCCGCATGCCGGATTTACGAGGCTGCAGCGGTCGTGCATGAAGTTGTGGATTCGCTCACGGGCGCGCGAAAGCATCTTCCTGAAATTATCGGGTTTCATATCGAGGATTTCACCGGCGGCTTTGCTGTTTACCGCCATGACATGCCCTAAAATATACACGATACGCTGCTTGCGCTTGAGGCACAGGAGCATGCCGAGCGTACATTTTATCATGAGCTCGTCCGCGAGTACCGACAGGTCGTGGGGAATATTCTTAACGTCGATGAAGTCCTCGCTCTCGGCGTCTTCCTCCGCCAATACAGGCTTTTTATTCGGATGGTCCGCCGATTTCCGGTATTTCTCGCGCTGAAGTTCCGCGTTGGTCTTTTTCATGGCCAGCACATGGTTTACGGTTATGCGATACAGCCAGGTACTGAAGCGGCTAACGCCATTAAACGAGTCGATGTGCAGGAAAGACTTGAGAATGATTTCCTGGCTCAGGTCCTCCGCGTCATGATAGTCTTCAACCATGCGAAGGACTATGTTGAAAACCCAAGGCTGATGGATGCGGATAAGCCGCTCGAGCGCAGCCTTGCTGCCTTCCTTGGCGGCTTGCACGAGTTCCGTTTCCAGAGCGCGATCCATCTGTCTGCCCGGAAAAGCGCTTTTAGCCTCGACGTTCATAAACGGCGACGCCTCGTTTGCATTCATCGGAATTCCTCCCTCCATACGGGAAAACCGGGAACAGATCCATGGATCGGTTCCCGGTGCGTTGAAATACGGGCAAATGGCTTTTTAGGAGCCTGTTACATGCCGGCCTGCTTTTTGACATCGGCAAGTATCGTATCGAAACGAACCCAGAATGTCGCGCCTGCGCCGTCCCGTGTAAAAAACAGGTACTTGCCGTCGGGGCTTACATAGGGAGCGTATTCCCAGTCGCCGGAATTCACCCCTGCCCCCAGGTTTAAGGGACTCGTCCACGTGCCGTCGGGTTTTTTAAGGCATAAATTGAGATTCCCCGATCCGCCGGAGCGAACCACCGTTATAATGTAACTTTCGTCGGGCGCCATAAAAAAGTCAAAGCCGCTGTTTTTACCGTTTACCGGAGCTCCTAAGCTCACGGGCTTGGACTGGGCTCCCGTAACCACTATCTTCGAGACATCGCCCAAGGTGCCTGTTACCGGATCGCTTGTGGCAAAATAAGTACCGGCGGATACCTGCTGCAGGTAATGCTGCTTGAAATCTCCGGTAAACAGCTGCGTGGGAGTGCTCCATTCCCCGTTTTTTTTCCGGGAGAACCATGCGTGGGCCGATGAATCCTCCATAAAAAGCGTCGTATTGTCCGCGGAGAGGGCCGGCATGATGAAGCCCTTGAACAAAGTCTTCCACTCCCCCCAGTTTTTACCGTCGTAGGAAATCCGGCACACGCTGCCTGAGCCCATATTCGAAAAATAAATCTCTTTACCGTCGGACGAGATAGCGATTCGTTCCATAACGTTGCCAAGGCCGGGGATGGTAAAAACTTTAGCTTGGGCAACTGGCGGAACCTGTTTCAGGTACGCTTCCGCTGTACCCAAGATGGAGCCCTGTATCTGGGCAGCCAGAGGGACGGCAAGGGTGCAGCCAAACAAGAAAGCAAAGCCGAATGCGGTTGTCGTAGAGTTCAAAGAATCCTCCTGGAAAATCGATGAAGCTTTTTATGGTATAGGTACATAACCTATGCAAGGCGCTTCTATAGAGTATGATTGAAAACCGGTTAGCCGTGTGACGGTTTTTCCTGAAAATTCTTAAAATTTTAAATTCCGGCGTCAAACCGGCAGGCTGGCAGCAAAATTACCCTGTAGCATAAAATGCCGAACAGGCATATCTTCGAATGAGACCGACGGGAGGCAAAACCATGTATGACGGGCAATGGGTAAAAGACCACTACGACTCGATTGGTGAAGATGAAATAAATAGATTATTCAAGACTCCGGAAGACGAGATAAAATTCGAGGTGCACGCGCACTATCTGAGACAATCCATAAAAAAGGGCGATTCGGTCCTGGAAATCGGTGCGGGCCCGGGGGCTTTTACCGGCATTCTGCATGAACTCGGCGCAAAAATTACCGTTGCGGACATTTCCGAAAGGCAGATCGAGGCCAATAAAAAATACGCGCAGGCCCGCGGCTTCGCCTCCTCAGTAGAATCGTGGCATGTCTTGGACATATGCGACCTGTCGACGTTCAAAAATGAAACTTTCGATCACATCGTAGCCTATGGCGGCCCGCTCAGCTATGTTTTCGAAAAAGCGGGCACGGCGCTGGACGAATGCCGCAGAGTCTTGAAAAACGGCGGCTGCCTGATAAGCAGCGTCATGTCGCTTTACGGAACGGTAAACGGCGGGATACTGTCGGTTTTGAATTTCGATCTCGCCGTAAACATGAACATTTTAAGAACCGGCGACTTGACGGCGGAAAACTTGCCGGGGCACCGGCATTTCTGCAGGCTCTACTCGTCGGAAACTCTTCGCGAACTCCTTGCGGAAAAGCATTTCACCGACACGAAACTAGCCGGATCGTCGTTCCTTTCTACCAAGCTGAATGAGCGATTGGCCGACGTCAGGGCAAATCCGGAAAAGTGGGCGCAATTAATCGCGTTGGAGATAGCCACAACAAAACAGGCGGGCTGTACCGACTCAAGCAGCCATATAATCTCGGTCTCCAGAAAACGGGGGGCTTGAGAGCAAGATGCCGGCCGATGCCACAGGAGCCGTTTCAGCCTTGATTCTCGCCGCGCAGGGTAAAGACGGCTGCTGGAACACGCTTCCGAAAAGCGATCCTCATTACCCCGAACTGAATTATTACGCACCGACATACTCGGCCACGATTTGGACGCTTCTCGCGTTAGCCGACATGAATTTCAAGGATTCCGGCTCCAGGCTGGCCATGCCGCTCGAGACTATCGCCGCCCAGTTTTTTGATAAAAAAAATAACATCTATTCGCTGGGCAAGACCCATTTCCCGATTCCCTGCCTGAACGGAAACATGCTGTACCTCCATTCTTATTTTGGTCTCGGAAACGACTCGATACTTGGGGGCCTAATCGATTTTTTCGATGAATACCAACGGTTCGACGACGGCGGCTTTAAGACGCCTTCTGCTTTTCCTTATTGCTCTAACAAAAGCTGCTACGGAAAGCACACGTGCTATTGGGGAATAATCAAGCTCTTCAAAGGGCTTTCGTTCATCCCGCAAGACAAGCGTACGGACGGCGCAAGGAGATTAATCTCGAAATGCGCCGATTTTATACTGCTCCATGAAGTGTGCTACGGCTCGCGGGACGCGTCGAGGCTGATTCATAAAAACATCGGAAAATTGACGTTTCCGAACATGTATCAAGGGGACTTCCTGGAGATACTTTGGCTTTTAAGCAGGGAAAGCGTACGGTCCCCGCGCATCGACAGAGCCGTCGAACTGCTGAAAAGCAAGATGAGGCCGGACGGTACTTGGTCCATCGAGCGTAAAATACAGAACATGGCGGTTCCCCTTGAAAAAAAGCAGGCGGATTATTTCATAACCGAAAGAGCACGCGAAGCGCTGGATTTTCACGGCAGGTAAACCGGAAGAATCAACGGGAAGATGAGAATTAATAATAATTATCAGTTAAAGCCCTTGTTTTCTTGTTTTACCCTTAATTTTGCATTAAAGTTAAAAGAATCTTACTTCCAGGGGGCAGATATGAAACGACTCTCGTTTTTAATCTTGTTGGTCGGCCTGACAGCCTGCGTGTTCGCGCAGGAACTGACTGTTTTAACGGAAGACTGGGCTCCATTCGATTATCTTGTCAATGGAAAGCCCGCTGGATTGGCGGTAGAGATGGTACAAGCCCTGCTTACCGACGCGGGCTTTACCGCGCCTATCCAGATTCAGCCGTGGAACAGGGCTTATGATACGGCTTTGAATGCCCCGAACGTACTGCTTTTTTGCACAGCGCGCAGACCCGATCGAGAAGCCCTTTTCAACTGGATTTTCCAGATAGCACCTCGGGAAATGTGGCTGATGAAGCTTGCCGAGAGGACTGATATTGTGATTCCTAATCTTGACGCCGCCAAAAAATACTCCATTGCCAGCGGTCCGCAGCAGGATGCCTCTACCCAGGACCTCGTAAAGGCCGGTTTCGTCGTTGGGAAAAACCTGTTTCCGATCAATCAGGAAAATCCCGATAATGTAACGCTGCAGCAGCTCTTCATGAAACGGATAGACCTGCTCATCGGGAATCCAATCAGCATAGCGTATGCTGCCAAGACGCTGGGTCTGGATTTCAGCAAAGTTAATCTTGCTTTTATGCAGACCAGCTCTACCGGGTACTGGTTGGTATTGAGCCTGAAATCCGACCCTGCGACCAAGAAAAAACTCATGGACTCAGCGGCGAAACTCGAGAAAAACGGTACCTTCAAAACTATTCTTGCCAAGTACATGAAGTAATTGCCCTTACAAGAGAAACCGATGCAACAAGCGCTGGTCAAACTGAACAGCGCTTATAACATATATTTTCGAGCCTGTAACATTTTCTGTGTAAATGGAATAAATCATAACGGCACTCTGTCGCCGTAGATGATCGCAACGGTTGTTTTGTCATTCTTTCTGACTCTTCTTCCAAATTATTATCTGGTATTCATCAAGCGTATCTTCATTCCCGCAGTGATTGCATTTTAGACTAATAAAAGTCTCTCCACCGATTATTCCAGCTGCGACTACATCAATTTCATCCGACTTACAGTTGGGACACTCATATTCCTTTATTTTATCTTCTTTTATATTCTGCCTAGTAGGTACATTCTTGCGCAAATGTTTTCTATTTTTAAATATTGGCATGATACTTTCTAAAATTATTGTAATAATCGCATCATAGCTTCCGCCTGGATAGCTAATTGTGTATTCATACATTAATCCACATTTTGGGCATTGCAGTATTTCCTTTCCATGTCCATTGGATAAACTGCTTTCCACAACAACGAGTTCTTGATATTCTTTCGGAAAGCATGCAGGTGTTTCTTCATCTTTCTCATTCTCAATTGTCCATCCATCTATTTGGAATTTACAACACAAGTTACATTGATGTTCACATTTTTTATCTTTATTTTCATTATGCATACCCATATTACCCATCCTGCGCGCAGCGTCCATCCAAGGATATTTGGACTGTTCCCTAAAGATATTTAGCATGAAAAAAATAACCGTGTATTAAATCATGTTCGTCCAGGTTAAAGTCCCCACAATTTTTATCCTAACCAATTTTGACTTTTGTAAGCCGAATTAGCAAGGAATATTTTGGAGAAAGCCGTAAATCCACACTCGATTGCCTTTGATTGCCGCGGACCAGATGGCTAATTACTGGTTCCCGTGGAACACAGCTGAGGGGAAGCGCAAGGGATCGTACGAAAATGCCGTCTTCAAATGCGGCTTGCGGCCGGATTTGAAGACGGCATTGCAGGGAGAGCCCGGTGCGCGATAAGTCCATGACGCCGTCATGGACTTATCGCGTATGCGCCCAAAAAACCAGTAAAGTCTTAAAAACAGCGCGTGTAAGGGCAGAAAAGGTCAGGAAACCGCATATTATGGTAGGAAGAACCGAAAAACAGCGTGGTAAAGCACTATACCACTTGCCGTTGATGGCAGATTTTTAGTATCTTTCTTCCGCGAGCCGAATCGGTTCGCTTAACCTAATATAGTAAACCGCCCGCCGTACGAGCGCTTTTTGAGCTGGTACGAGGATTTTCCGTGTTACGGATAAAACGGGGCGGTCCCACAGATGAAAGGGAGATAGACAACATGGCAAAGCAATTGATGTTCAGCGAAGATGCCCGCAGACGCCTTCTTTCCGGCGTAGAGCAGATTTCTCGCGCGGTAAAAGTTACCTTAGGCCCCAAAGGCCGCAACGTGCTCCTCGATAAGAAATTCGGCGCTCCTACGGTGACCAAGGACGGCGTGTCCGTTGCCAAGGAAGTTGAACTAGAAGACCCCTATGAAAACATGGGCGCGCAGCTTCTCAAGGAAGTTGCCACCAAGACCAACGACATCGCCGGCGACGGTACCACCACCGCCACCGTTTTGGCATACAGCATGGTAAAAGAAGGCGTAAAAGCCGTAGCCGCCGGCATTGACCCCATGGGCATCAAGCGCGGCATGGACAAGGCAGTAGAGACCGCCATCGCCGAGATCAAGAAAATTTCCAAGGAAATCAAGGAAAAAGACGAGATCGCGCACGTGGCTTCCGTTTCCGCCAACAACGACATGGAGATCGGCAAGCAGATCGCCGATGCCATGGAAAAAGTGGGCAAAGACGGCGTTATCACGGTCGAGGAATCCAAGACCATGGACACCACCATCGACTTCGTGGAAGGCATGCAGTTTGACCGCGGTTACCTCTCCCCCTACTTCGTGACCAACCGCGACACTATGACCAGCGTGTTCGAAAACCCCTATATTTTAATCCACGAGAAGAAGATTTCTTCCATGAAAGACCTTCTCCCCATCCTTGAGAAGATTGCCCAGACCGGCAAGCCCCTCGTGATCATCGCTGAGGACGTAGACGGCGAAGCGTTGGCCACCCTCGTGGTAAACCACATCCGCGGCACCATCAACGTGTGCGCCGTCAAGGCACCGGGCTTCGGCGACCGCCGCAAGGCCATGCTCGAGGATATCGCCATGCTCACCGGCGGCGAAGTTATCGCCGAGGAACTGGGCATGAAACTCGAGAACACCGAGATTGCCCAGCTTGGCCAGGCCAAGACCGTGAAGATCGACAAGGACAACAGCACGATCAGCAACGGCGCCGGCAAGCAGAAAGACATCGACGACCGCAAGGCCCAGATCAAGGCCCAGATCGAAGAGACCACCAGCGACTACGACCGCGAAAAACTCCAGGAACGCCTGGCCAAGCTCGCCGGCGGCGTTGCCGTAATTAACGTGGGAGCGGCCACCGAAGTAGAGATGAAAGAGAAGAAGCACCGCGTGGAAGACGCGCTTTCGGCTACCCGCGCGGCAATTGAAGAAGGTATCGTTCCCGGCGGCGGAATGGCCCTGATCATCGCGGCAATCGCGGTTTCAAAGATTGACACCAGCAAGTTCGGCGACGCCGAAAAAGTTGGCTATAAGATCGTAACCCGCTCGCTTGAAGAGCCGATTCGCCAGATCGTGGAGAATGCCGGCCTCGACGGCGCCGTGATCGCCGACAAAGCCAAGACCAACAAGGGTCTGGGTTTCGACGCTGCCAAGATGGAATGGGTAGACATGATCAAGGCCGGAATCATCGATCCCGCCAAGGTTACCCGCTCCGCATTGCAGAACGCCGCTTCCGTGGCGTCCTTGCTCCTGACCACCGAGTGCGCCATCAGCGACCTCCCCGAACCGAAATCCGGCGCTCCCGCCGGCGGCATGGGCGGCGGCGGAATGGGTGGCATGGGCGGAATGGGCGGAATGGATTATTAATCCAGGCTACCGTTATTTGTAAATCAAGCCGCGCCCGAAGGGGCGCGGCTTTTTTATATTGAGATTCCGCCCAGGACGCCCATGCTCCGCACTCGTACTGCGCGCTTGCGAGCAGGCGCGATAGCGCGCTCCCACGGGCGGAATGACGCCGCGCAGCTTTCAGCTGCGCACTACAATCCATTCCACTCGGCAACAGGCGTGCGAAGCACGACTGATGGGCGGAATGGACTACTAAGCCAAGCTACCAGTTTATGAAAAGAAGGCCGCGCCCGAAGGGGCGCGGTTTTTTATTTGAAGCTTCCGCCCAGGAAAAATGAAGCCGCAAAGCGGGTGCGCAGCAGTCACTCTTGGGCGGAATCGTCAGAATGGACTACTAATACTCAACGACTTGTTTCAGTGAATCAGTCGGCGTCATCTGAACAAATCACGATTGACTTGGTCTGGCTAATGAAAGATTTTTAGGAATTAGGAGATCGGAGGCGCACGCCAGTTTGGGGATTCCTTCGAGTATTGGAATACCTCTTCAAGAGACACCATGACTACCCGCACAATCTAATGGAAACACTTTAGACCTTGCGATATCGTGAGAGAAATGTTTCAATCAGCTCTTTTTTTAAGGCTGGAATACTTTGCATGGCCAGGCTGCCTTGGTACACCGCAGGCCAGGTGAAAGCCCCGGCTAACATAGCGGAGAAAACCCGGGCAGCCAGGGCTGGATCTTCGATCGAAAGCTTTCCATCGAGTGCTGCAGCGCGCATCCAGGCAGTCATGCTGTTTTCGTACGTCGTATGCCGGGTCATTGCTTTTTGTGCCAACTCGGGAGAACGGATGAACACGGGAAGAAGTACTTTGATAAACCCCATCCAGATTGGATCGTTCACAACGGCAAGCTCGGCATCTGCAAATTCATAAAGCTGATCTTCAAGATTCCTTCCGGCATCGTAGGGGATCAGCTTTAATAGATGCATATCCTGCCCAAATTTGTCTATGACTGCCTGAAACAGGTCTTCCTTGCTGGGGAAATGATTATAGACCGTTCGTTTCGATGCACCGGCAATATCGGCGATTCTGTCCATGCTGGCGATGTCATATCCCTCGATTACAAATACTTTGATAGCCGCCTCGAGGATGGATTTGCGTTTCGCGCTGGTATCCCTTTTTTTTCCTGATGCTTCTTTAGTTTCCATTTTCTTGCTCCGTATTGAATTTTTATTTAAACTACACAGTGTAGTGCAAATAAGGATTGACTTTGTTCTCCCTACACCGTATAGTTTACCTTAAAGACCCTGAAAAAGGCAATGAAAAGGAGAATGAAATGGATTCGGAAAAAAAAACAGCCAGGATCGCAGGTTTGTGGTATCTGGCAATTGCGGTATTTTATCTTTTCGGCATGGAACATATAAATAAGACGTTCTTTGCTAGTGACAGCGTCGAGACCACGATCAAACTTATCCGGGCATCCGGACTGCTGTTCCGATTGGGTTTCGTCAGCTGCCTTATCGGCCATATCTGTTTTCTGTTTTTGGTAAACACGCTGTATAAGCTGTTCCGCCCAGTTAACGCCTATTTGGCGCGGCTGATGGTATTCCTCGTTATCACGGGGGTCTCGGTTTCTTTTCTGGCCAGGCTAAACCAGATGGCGGCAATTCTGCTTGTGGACGGGAAGGGCTATCTTTCGGTTTTTGAACCGGCGCAGCTTGAGGCCTTGGCTATGCTGTTTATTGACTTGCTCCGGTATGGTGAAATGACGGCCGCTCTTTTCTGGGCGCTCTGGCTTCTGCCGCTCGGCCTGCTCATAATCAAGTCTGGCTTCATGCCCAAGATTCTGGGTATCTTGCTTATCTGCGCTTGCGTTACCTATGCGGCCGATTTCTTGAACTTTTTCTTTTTCCCGCAATTTATGAAAGCAGTCGACGCACCATTCTCCGCTATCCAAATGACGGCGGAAATCTCTTTTTTGCTATGGCTTATCGTCGTAGGCGTGAAAAAGCCCAAAGTCCAGTAAGATCCCTGAGGGTCAGAGCCCATGGCGACGTCATACTGCCCAAGAGCTTCCCGCTCAGACTTGGTCATACATGACGGGCATGCAGTGGTTCCACTGAGCCCAGAGGGCATCGTCGCAAAGCAGGTCGGCCATAAACCGGCCGACGTTGCAGCGGCTGACGGTGCCCGAATCAAAGAACGGACTGCGGATCGGGTGACGGTGCAGAGCGTAATTGACAGGATTCGGATTATCGGTGAGCGAATCTGGCCGGACCACCACCCATTCCAACGGCATCCTGGCCATCGCTTGATCAGTGAGCAGTCGGTTGGCGGCCCGGCAGTTGTCCCGGTGCGGCGGCAACAGCAGCCCGAACAGCACATTGATCATACGTTCCGACAAGCCCCGGTGCTCGCCAAGACTGGGATGCGTGTAACCCGAGGTACCCATGAGCACCAACCTGGCGGGACCAAGCCCGTCGGTCCCTATTGTGTCCACCAGCTTTCCGACAAGATCGGATACCAGATTCCATGGCGGTCCGAAGAGGCCCTTCAAGCTGATACGGTGGCCCAGGCAGACGGCGACACAATCGCAGCCGGTGAGGAGCTTAGTCAACGCCATCCCATCAAGCTCCTGAACGTTGCCATGAACCAGCTCGAGCATGCCATGCTTCGCCAGATCGCCTGGCAGGACGGCTCCGCTTCGGATCACAGCCCGCACCGGTATGTTCCGCTCGATCAAATGTCTGAGCAGCTGGCTTCCTGTCGCCCCGCTGGCGCCGAATATCAATACCTTCATTTTTTGCGTCGTAATAGGATCCAAAGGCCCAGCCAGGCCGCCCATACCATGATTCCCAGCGCGAACACGTAGCTCAGGGCCAGCAGCGAAGGAAAGGCCAGACCGACGATTCCCGGCAAGCCGACAACGATACCGAGTATGGCAAGACTACGCGGGATGGCCCGTGTCCGCAACCCGGCAACACTGGTCAGTCCAATCCACAGACAACCCAACAGGCGGTCGGATGAATCGACACTGAGCGTGATAGTCGCGAGGATCGTGCGCAGTGCATCGGCCTCGGCGGGGGCACGCGTCGCAAGGGCCAGAATGGCCTCGTCCCCGTGGATTGTCAGCAAGCCGCTCAGGATGACAAACCCCGCGTAGATCAAGCCGATAGCCTGGGCAATCGAAGACAGTACCGGTGCGCTTTCCTTAAGTCGGTCGTGGAAGGCAGTGACCATGACCACCAAGCTGAGTCCGAAGATGATATACAGTATAAGATGCCAAACGTAAATCAGGCCGCCATTAGCCTGGTGCAGCGCGACGTAGTCCGCGAAGGCCAGATCCGGCACCACCATCGGAGCCAGCATGGTGGCAGCCAAGGCCAGGCCGAATAAAAAAGAAAAAGATGCGATCAGGGCAGCTACTGCGCCCGCTTTCTGCATACCGGTATTCATGGTTCTCTCCTTATTGGGCGCACCTATCGGTCGCTGTGATGGCAGCCCTAACTTACGCTGTAAGTATAACACTTACAGCGTAAGTTAGTCAATAGCATCAGGAAATCTTTGGCTACTTGCAATACCCGGTGTGAGTAGGTAATAGTATTTACACTGTAAACCAGAAGGAAGCGCCATGCTCGATCCGAACACTCCCAACGCAGACAAGCGATCCCCCTTGAGCCGCGAACGCATCGTGGCCACTGCCATCGATTACGTAGACGAACATGGCATCGAAGCCTTGTCGATGCGCCATCTTGGCAAGGCCATGGGAGTCGAGGCCATGTCACTGTATAACCATGTGGCCGGCAAGGACGAGCTACTCGACCGGATGGCCGATGTCATGGCCGAAGAAATGACACAATCAGCCGGATCCGCCCAGAGTTCTTGCGGATGGCGGGATGCCCTGCGAGGTCGGGCTCATGCGTTCCGAGCCGTCTGCGCCAGGCACCCCTGGGCGGGCTTGCTGTTGGATACTCGTCTCAATGCCAGCCCTACCCGGCTAAGCTACTACGACTCGATGCTCGGGGTGCTGTTGGCATCAGGGTTTGACCCGCAGCAGGCGGTCCGAGCATTCCTGGTCATGGATAGCTATCTGTACGGCTTCGAAGTGCAACTGAGGGCTAGCCGCGCAACCCAGGCATCGAATGACGAAATGGCCACCCGGCTCAACCGGGAATTGCCCGATGGCATATATCCCAACCTGAAACGCGTGTCCACGTTCGTGGCGGATAACGGTTATGACCAGGAGACGGATTTCGATGCCGGTTTCGAGCTCATCCTTAATGCCATAGAAACCATGGGCAAAAACAAGATGCCCGGCCGGAACGGCATGCGCAAGACCAGCCCTTCTGGTCATCGATGAAAGGACAGACTATTCCCGCGTAAATACCGTAAGGCTTCACCAAATGCGCCCGGGCTTTCCGCGAGCCGCATGAGCATTACGTTTTCTCCCGTAGCCTTGGCGAGCATCCGCAGTGAGCGCCAATCGAAGCTATACGGGAGATATGGTCTGCATGCAGCACGTTGATTTTCTACTCCCGTATAAAAAATTAAGTTAATTTTAATATTGAGAGAAAGTTTTCAACAGTAATGTTATTTATAACACTTGCAAATCGCCATGCGGTAATCCATACTGGTTTTGGTAGAATCTATCCCAAATCGGCGATGGAAAAAAAAATGGAACATGCTATGAACAAAGCAAGTCAACGTTTTACGGCAAAAAGAAATATTAAAATAATGCCTCGCTCGCGCAAGGATTTTCAAGACTTGATCGTGCGGCTTGCGACGGGCTTCATAAATGTACCTACCAAAGATATACAATCGGCAATAAATGAATTTCTTGCGGAAGTAGGAAAATTCACCAAAATGGATCGCGCCTACGTTTTTGAGCATGACTTGGCCGGCCGCACGACAACCAACACCTTTGAGTGGTGCGACAGGGATATTTCCCGGCAAATCGGGAATTTACAGGCAGTACCGTTCGAACGTATTCCGGAAATCATCTCGACCCTCCAAAAGGGGGAACCTTTCCAGATTCCCAAAATTGCAGACCGGGCAAAAGAAGACCCAATCCGTACGCACATAGAGCCGCAAGGCGTGCTTTCCATACTTTTGCTGCCCTTGATGCAAGGGGAAACATGCGTAGGTTTCGTAGGCTTCGACGCCGTCAGGAAGGCCAGGCGATTTTCCTCATCGGATATCGATCTTCTTAAAATCATAGCCGTAATCACCGCGAACATCCTGTCGAGACAGAAGACCGAGGAATTACTGCGAAAAAGCGAAGAAAAATTCCATAGCATATTCCAGTATCATTCCGCCATCAAGCTGCTCATAGATCCTGATACCGGCATTATCTCGGACGCCAACGAAGCAGCGGAAAAATTCTATGGATGGCCGGTATCCAAACTAAAAACGATGCAGATTCAGGACATCAATACGCTTTCACCCGCGGCTATTCGGTCTCGGTTTGAGGAAGCCAGATCCAACAGCCGCAACTACTTCAATTTCTGCCATAGGCTCGCCGACGGAAGCTTAAAGGATGTTGAGGTATACAGCAGTAAAATCGAGATTGACGGAAAAGAGTACCTGCACTCCATCATTCATGATGTCTCCGTGCGCAAGCTGGCCGAAGTCGCGCTGCGAGAAAGCCGAGAGCGCGCCCAGGCCATGCTCAAGGCGATTCCCGACATGGTGTTTCGATTGGATAGGCAAGGCCTTTTCCTCGACTACAAGGCCGATGAAAGCGAGCTCTATATACGATCCGGAAAAACCATCGTAGGCAAGCGCAACCGCGATATTACTACACCCGAGTTTGCGGACCTGATCGACCTGAAGATTCGCGAAACCTTGCAAACTGGAATGCTGCAAACCTTTGAATATCAATTGCGCATACCGGGTAAAGGCATGCGGAACTATGAAGCCCGCATGACCGTGAGCGGCGCGGATGAAGTAACGGCGATAGTCCGCGATATAACCGAGCGCAAGAAAGCGGAAGAAGCGATGGAATTTCAAACGAAGCGTCTTGGGCTTATCTTGGAATTGTACAGATTTATGGATACCTCCCAAGAGCATCTTCTGGATTTAGTGCTGGATATACTCATAGAATCCACAAAAAGCGATATTGCGTTCATAGGCTTGATGGATGAGAACGAATCGGCAATGTCTATCCATGCTTGGTCCAAAAGTACATTGGCTGGGTGTTCGGTTCAATCCGCTCCGGTGCACTTCCCCATCGAGGCAGCAGGGCTATGGGGTGAATGCGTGCGGCAGCGAAGGCCCATCATAGTCAACGCATATGCCGAATCTTCCAATAAAAAAGGTTATCCAACCGGACACGTGCCCATAGAGCGGTTTCTTTCGGTACCGATTCTCGATGGCGAGCGCATCGTGGCTGTTGCCGCGGTGGCCAACAAGCTTGACCTCTACGATACCTCGGACAGCACTGCGGTTATTCTACTGGGTGAACGCCTGTGGAGCATCATTAGACGCAAGAACATGGAAACCGAGCTGCTGGCAAACGAGATGGAGCTGCGCAAATCAAGAAGTTCCTTGAGAACCTTGCTCGCGCACAGAGAGCATATACGCGAGGTTGAGCGTACGCAGATAGCGCATGACATCCACGACGAACTTGGGCAAAATCTTACTGGCTTAAAGATGGATCTTCATTCTATAAGCCGAAGCTTGGGCAATCCTGAATTAATTTTTAACAGGAACGCGATGGACACCAGAATCGCCGATGCCAATGCCTTGCTGGACACGATCATCGGCGTAGTCCAGGACATAGCCGCGCGACTTCGGCCCGGAGTCCTCGACAAGCTCGGACTTACACCGGCGTTGCACTATGAAGCCAGGCTTTTCAGCGAGCGTACGGGTATTCCCTGCGAAACACGTCTGCCGGACGCTTTGCCGCCACTTTCCGCGGAAACGGTAACCGCGCTGTTTCGCATCTGCCAGGAATGCCTGACGAACATTACCAGGCATGCATTCGCAAAACGAGTAGTGCTATCGCTTGAGATAGACGGGGCGGACGCCTTGCTACGCGTTCAGGATGACGGGAAAGGCATACAAAAGGAAGATCTGGACAACCCCAACTCGCTGGGATTGCTCGGTATGAAGGAGCGCGCCTCCATGCTCGCCGGCACGCTTACCATAAAACAGGGAGAAAAAGGCGGTACGGAAGTCTTGGTACGCATTCCCGTGGAAGGAACGATCTTCACTGAATACTGAAGCAGCCCTGTCTACATTCTAGCTTTGAGAAGTCAAGATAATACCTGATTCCTAAAAGGAATCCGCGATGAACAAAGGAGGATCGTTCATGATTCGAATCTTGATAGTCGACGATCACCCGATCGTGCGGCGCGGTCTCAAGGACATTCTATCCGATGAATTGACCGAATCGGTTTTCGGGGAAGCCGCGGACTCGCAGGCGGCGGAGGATGCCCTGAACCGAGAATCATGGGACATCGTTCTCCTCGATATAAATATTCCCCACCGCGATGGACTGGAACTGCTCGCTGAAATCCATCGGCTCCATAAAATGACAAAGGTATTGATGGTGAGCGCCTTTCCGGAAGAGGAATTCGCCCTGCGCGCGTTCAAGCTCGGAGCTTCCGGTTACCTGTGTAAAAATCAGGTGCCGGAAGAGTTGAGCGTCGCGGTAAAAACCATTTTGCAGGGCGGTAAGTACGTTACCGCCGCCCTCTCGATAAAGCTCCTGGACGCCTTGGACGCCGCTTCATCCCGGAAGGACCATGAGAGTCTTTCAAACCGCGAACTACAAGTGCTTCGCATGGTAGCGGAAGGGAAGGCAAGCAAGGAAATTGCCCAGAATCTTTCGATCAGCACGAAAACAGTGGAAACCTATCGAGCCCGCATCGCGGCCAAGACCGGCCTGTCCACGAGCATCGAGCTTACGCGCTACGCGTTTCAGCATAAATTGACGCAGTAGCGCATCTGACGCCACGCGCAGTTTACCGTTTAGGCGCACGTCAGTAAGACTCTCTACAAAAAAATCAGGAATCTTCCCTACTTTCTACTGCTATGCGGTTGTTCCACACTTATCGGTGCTATCTATAAATTTATCGCAAATAACAAGGAGGCTCTTCATGAAAATCGGCGGAAAATTGATTCTTGGCTTTATCGTAGTGGCGTTATTGGGCGCCGCGGTGGGTATTTACGGAATCAACGGCATGCAACGCATTGCGAAGGCCGATAACGCAATGTATAACAACGAAATGGTTCCGCTTGAGAGATTGATGCAGATAACCGAAAAGTTCTGGCGGGTTCGCTTGACGCTGAGGACCGCGATCGATGCGGAAACCATCGAAGAAATCGACGCGACACTCAAGCAGGTGGATGATTTCAACACGACGATCGCGGAAGAATCGAAAATATACGAAAAAAAAGTTATGAATGAAAAGCAAGCCGAGTTGTTCAGGAATTTCATGGCAAAACGAGCTGAGTATTTGAAGATATTCGACATTGCCCTTGTGGAGATACGAGCAAATCGCGATTCCGAGGCACTGGCGATCATGCGTGGCGAAGGCAGCAAAGCCGCCCTGGCCTACCAGGAGGCGCTGTCCGCCCTCGTCAATTCCCAGATAGCGGGCGGCGCGGATATTTCGAAGCAAAATGACTCTCTGGCATCGTCCGCATCTATAATCATGATCATCGTTATCGGCTTTATCACCGTGGCATCAATCCTCATAGGCTTGCTGCTTTCGCTATCGATTTCAAAACCCTTGGGCATCGCGGTGGCGCATCTCGGCGAGATGTCTAAAGGTGATTTGCGTAACGACGTTCCAGTTGCCTACTTAAAGCGTTCCGACGAAATTGGCAATCTCGCGAAAGCGCTGGATACGATGTCCAAAGACCTGCGGCTCATCGTGGAAAATATACTTTCGGCGACCGACCAAGTATCCTCCGGATCCGAGCAGATTTCCTCCACTGCCCAGCAACTGTCGCAAGGAGCCGCGGAACAGGCGGCCAGCGCGGAAGAAGTGTCCGCATCGGTGGAGGAGATGACCGCGACGGTAAAGCAGAATTCGGATAATTCCATCGCGACCGAAAGCATCGCCAAAAAATCAGCGACGAACGCGGATCAGGGAGGCACTGCGGTCATGAATTCGGTATCAGCCATGAATGAGATAGCCGCCAAGATTTCAATAATCGACGAAATCGCGCGCCAAACCAACTTGCTGGCATTGAACGCGGCCATCGAGGCTGCGCGCGCGGGCGAGGCCGGCAAAGGATTCGCCGTAGTGGCAAGCGAGGTGAGAAAGCTCGCCGAGCGCAGCCAGAACGCCGCCGGCGAAATCGGCAAGCTATCAAAGGACACCGTGGAAAGCGCTACGAAGGCCGGCGAGATTATTCAGAAGATAGTCCCGGATATACGAAAGACCGCGGAGCTGGTGCAGGAGATCGCGAGCGCGTCGCGCGAGCAAAGCACCGGCGTGGACCAGATTGCAAAGGCGGTTAACCAGCTGGACAGCGTGATCCAGCAGAATGCCAGCGCCAGCGAGGAGATGGCAAGCATGGCCGAAGAGCTTTCAAGCCAGTCGGAACAGCTGGTGCAGACCATGTCTTTCTTTAAGGTGCAGAGGACGCAGCGCGAGGCGACGGCTATTCACGGGATCAAGCCGGATCATCATGTGAACGTAGCTCACGCAAAATCAAAGCAACTAACGGCGGAGAAACCTGTAAGCATGGAACTGCAGGCTACCGAGGGAATACTAATAAAGGAGAATCCGCCTCGGGAAAAATCCGTCGCGAGCAGCGCGACAGCTACCGGCATAACTTTGTCAAAATCCAAACAATTGGCGAACGATGCCGATTTCGAGGAGTTCTGATCATGGCAGACATCGTAGAAAACCAATACCTTACCTTCGGAATCGACGGGGAGACTTACGCAGTGCCCGTCGGAAAAGTCAGGGAGGTTCTGGAGCACATGAAACCCACCAGACTGCCCAAGACGGCGGATTTCCTAAAAGGCATCATCAATGTCCGGGGAACGGGCATTCCAGTAATCGACCTGCGCGTAAAATTCGGCTTGCCCGAAATCGCAGCGACGCGGGATACCGCAATACTGGTGATGGAGATACTGCAAAATGACGGCGGTTCCGCTACCGTAGGCGCGCTTACCGACCAGGTTCACGAAGTAATCGAATTGAATGCCGCCCATCTGGAGCCTGCCCCCAGATTCGGTGCGAAAATAAACACGGGCTTCATACAGTGCGTAGGCAAGCAGGGTGATAAATTTATCATTGTCCTCGACATCGACAGGGTATTCAGCGGCGAGGAAGTCGATCTTCTAACCGAACCCTACGGAGTTCAGGCATAAGGCATTTCGTACCCAGGCATTTTTCCCGCGTTTAATCACGCGTTGTCCGAGCTTGCTCCGACTGTTTCGTTAAAGGCCGTAGGGGAGTTTTCATGGATGACTATGGAAATGAAATAAACCGCGCCAGGCGTAAAAGATCGCTTGCGGAGCGAGTCAGGGATAAAAACCTGCATGAAATCATCCAATTGATTGAAAAGGGCGAGCAGGGTATCAAAGCCTTGCTCCTGGAAAATAGCAATCAAGCTCCGCCAAACTCATGTTGACAATCTATTTCCCCGCATAAATACCGGGGTGCGTACTCATCATGGGAGGACCTCATGATTCATGAAATTCAAAAGACTTTACTGCTTGTGGATGACGAGGCGATTCTGGCGCTGAACGAAAAAATAACGCTGGAAAACTACGGCTTTGAAGTCATAACGGCAAATAACGGCGAAAAAGCCATCGAGGCGGTTCAGACGATTCCGGGAATAGATCTCATACTCATGGACATAGATCTTGGGCATGGAATCGATGGGACGGAAACCGCCAAAATCATACTCGCTAAATACGCCATCCCCCTTATTTTTCTTTCCTCGCATACGGAGATGGAAATGGTTAAAAAGACCGAAGGCATTACGTCATTCGGATATATCGTCAAAGGTTCCGCGGAGAGCGTATTGCTGGCATCGATAAAAATAGCATTCAGGTTGGCCGAAGCATACAAAAAAACGGAGGACCAGAAAGAGCGGTTGCGGGTTACCTTGAGATCGATCGGAGACGCTGTCATTGCCACGGACAAGGACGGCACGATCGCTTGCATGAATCCAGTGGCAGAAAGGTTGACTGGTTGGAGGGAGAAGGAAGCACGGGGGAAAGAGCTCGCCGATGTACTCAACATAGTAAACGCGGTTACCCGCCAAAACTGCGAAAATCCGATAGAGAGAATAACGAAAAACGCGAGAAGCACCGGACTCAAGAAAAACACCCTCCTGATTTCACGATGTGGCCGGGAAAGGTTTCTGTCCGCGACCACAGCTCCCATCAGGGACGTGGCGGGCAAGGTGAACGGTACGGTCCTCGTCTTTAGGGATGTCACCAAGCGCAGGAAGGCCGAAGAAGCCATACAGCGAAGCGGCAAGCGGGACAAGCGCGCGGCTCATGGAATCAAGGCTTATTGCTACAGCGTAAGGCTTGATTCAGGCATACCGGTCGTGATGAATCACGGGTCCGGCTGCGTGGCCCTTACCGGTTACCATGAATCCGAATTTGAGCGGGACGCCTTCCTTTGGTCCAGGCTTATCTATCACGAAGACTTTGCATGGGTAATCGGGCAGATTAACCTGATAGGCAGCCTAAAGGAGAGCAAGCCGCTGGTTCACCGCATAGTCCGCAAGGACGGGCAGATTCGCTGGGTTCGGAATACGATTGCGATCCATCGTGGAAATCAGGGATCCCACCAGACCTACGACGGCTTTATTCAGGACATTACCGAACAGAGATTGGCGGAACACAATCATAAAGGGCATAAGGCAACCAAGGGCACAGGATCTAATAAGCAGTTCAGGCCGGAAGACAAAAAGGGTCGAATCGAACGCATAGCTTGCGAAAACCCGGGTATGCCGCACACTGAAGCTTTTTCCATGCCCGGACAGGTTGCCGCTTATAAAACCGTAACGGGAACGGCGGCAAGGACCGAGATTTTGCTTTTTCAAGCAAGCCCGAAAGTTCTCAAATAGAACTGTTTGGCCTGACAGAAAGAATTATTCGCAATTACCGCCTCCGGAATCCGAAAGACCATCCCCGAGCGACCACGAGAGATTATGTTGTATTTAAAGCCCTGATTGTTATCAATACATCGTCGACATCGTTCCAAACCGCGGATGAATCCAAATTCTCCTGGTTTGTCATGGCATAACCTGAATAGGGCTGCCAACCCAGGATAGCAGTTGCATAATTGAAAAATCATTGACATCCTGCATCTGCCGCTCCCATACTTGAGGAAGAACGTGCCTGCGGGCGCCGAATGCCGTTACAAGGAGCCTATGCATGATTTCGGATTCTTCCGTTTCTCCAGCTGCCGGGAACGACTATAACCAGGTAGCGGCGCTCGTATCGGGGAAAATCAGGATTTCAAGTCTATTCAGCGAGCTCCATGGAATATTAGAGCGAAAGTTAAATACTCGAAACATGTTCATCGCGCTCGTGGAAGACGAGCGATTCCTGTCTTTCCCGTTTTACATGGATGAAAAAGAACCTGAAAGCGAACTGCGGCTTTATCCAATGGAAGGCTTGACGGCCACGGTCATTGTATCGCGAAAAAGGCGCTGGTTGGCGGAAGAGCCGAATCTTCTCGATAGCGGGTCATGGATCGGCGCACAGCCCTCGGATTGGATCGGGGTTCCCATAGTCGATCGCGACGGCAAAGTGCTGGGAGTAATCGCGGTTCAAACCTACGAGGCCGGCAGGAGGTTCTCGCCGGAAAATGTGGATTTTGTCCAATTCGTCGCGATGCAGCTTTCGCTCGCCCTTCAGCTGCATGTCATCGACCGGGAGATCGCGGTGCGGAGAATCGCGGCTCTCGTGGAGGACACGACGGATCTTGCGCTGCTCTACCCGGGCATCCATGAAATCGTAAAAAACCTCATACCTGCCGCGAGGGAGAGTTTCATCGTCGCCCGGATCGACAGGGCCTCGGGTGAGCTGCGCCAAGTTTACTGCAAGGACGCAAAGGAAACTTTCAAGCAAGGATCCTGGCCGCTGGACTGCGGTCTTTCCGGATATGTCGCGAGCCGTCTCGGGCAGGCCTTCATCTACGAGGATACGGTAACCGAGCTGCCGCCCGGCATAAGCGTACTCGGCGAACGCCCCGCATTTTGGCTTGGCGTGCCGATCCGCCTGGAAAGCGTGATACTGGGCGTCGTCATGATACAGACCTATGATCGAGAATTAAAGATAACCCGGGACGATGAGCGCACGCTTGAGGAGATCTGCCCGCATATCGCCAGCGCCATCGCCCGTACGGAGATGTTCCAGCAGCCATGGGGCAGCCCGGAGCGCGGTTCCTAGAACAAGACGGCTATCTCCGCCCTTATAACCACCGACCCAAAGGCGCTAAAATAATCGTTATCAAAACCTTCTTGGGTAACGGTGCCGAACAGATACAACTCGGGGGCTGCGCATAGACCAATGCGCAGATGCTCAAGATTCAGTAAATAAATTCCTCCCCCAACCGTGGCAAAGAATCCTCGTATACTGTCCGATCTAATTACATCGTCACCGGAGGTGATAGGATTCCGGAAGGTCCACCCCATCTCAAAGCAACCGATGCCGGCAGAAAAATAGGGACTAAAAATAACCCAGCTCTGAAGCGGCAGGTAACGTCCTGTGACATCGGCTTTCAGGAAATAGAGCGAATCTTGTACGGAAGCCGAAAGAGCGCTATCCACGCGAGGCTTTGCGACTTTTAGACCGGCAGAGAAAAACAAGGCAAGGTTTTCTGAAAGATCGGCACCCGCCGCGATATTGATATCGGCACCCGCGTCAATGCTAGTATCCGGAACAAGCGTATATCCTCCCCGAAGCATTACCCAGACCTCGGATGAGCGAGTCGAAGGCTGGTTGGAGGACCGGGATTCCTTTCGAGCAATATCCGTTTGCCTGAAAGTATCGTATTCCAACGCAGGCGGCCATGTAGGGATTGGCTCTTCCTCCTCCTCTGGCATGGTACGGGAACCGGGATAATCGTCCCGTGCTTTTTCCATTGCCTCACTGAGGCTTCCTCGACGTTCCGTCGGTGTCGAGGAACATGAGAACAAGCACAGGGCGAGCAGTGCGCACAACAATAATGGCCAATTTCGCGGAATGCTTTCGGCGTTAGGATTAGTATTCATTTAATTAAACTTACTGCGTTTTCTTGAAAACCGCGAGGTCGGGATGAGGAATTTACGCTTTCCGACATATCGAAAAATAATGTCGAAATTGCAGATAATAGCGGAAATCCTTGACAATCGGGCAAATCCGCTCTGATACTGATTTGGTGAAGGCTATTTTTACGAGGAGGTTTTTATGAAGAAATTACTGGTAATCGGACTTATCCTGGCAACGCTCGGCACCGCCGCATGGGCTCAGGCCCAAAGCGTCGGAGCCTATACCACACTGGAAGAACCGCTGGCCAAGCAACTGTTCGATCAGTTCGAAAAGGAAACCGCGATCAAGGTCAATTGGCAGCGCCTGGCGGGAGGGGAAGCCGAGACGCGCCTCGAAGCGGAAAAGGCGAATCCGCAAGCATCCATCTGGGTTGGAGGCGTCGGCCTGAACCATATGAGCGCAAAGAAAAAAGGATTGACGGCGCCTTATGTCTCCAAGCTCGCGAAGAATACCCCGGAACAGTATCGCGACCCCGAGAATTACTGGATCGGCCTGTACGTTGGCCCGCTCGGGTTCATCACCAACGATAAAGTAGCCAAGGAACAGGGACTCGTGCCTCCGACTTCGTGGGCCGATCTCCTCAAGCCGATGTATAAAGGGAAAATCCGCGTCGGAAATCCTTCCGTGACCGGAACCGCGTATAATGTCCTGACAACCATACTGTACGTGTTCGGCGGAAACGAGGATAAAGCTTTCGCATACCTCAAGCAGCTCGACGCCAACGTCGACCAGTATACTAAATCCGGCGCCGCGGGCGGCAAGAGCGTCGCGATCGGCGAGATACCTATAGCGATCGGCTATGCGCACGACATGGTAAAGCTGAAGGTAGAAGGCGCTCCCGTCATTATCACGATTCCCTCGGAAGGTACCGGTTACGAAGTGGCATCCATGTCCCTCGTAAAGGACGGAAAAGACACTGTCAATGCGAAAAAACTGTATGACTGGATCCTCGGCAAAACCGCGCAGGACATCATTGCCCAGTGGTATGTCGTTCCTCTTTCCAACCTGGCTACGAAAAACCCCGTTGCATTCAGCCTTACCGACGTAAAGACGGTACAGCAGAATCTCCAATGGGACGCGGACAACAAGACCCGTCTCGTGGAACGCTGGAATGCCGAAATCGGCTCCAAGCGCTGATAGACTCGACAAGCCCGGAGAAGCCGTTTCCCGGGCTTGTCGGCCGTACCTGAAGGAAGCAGAGGGGACTTTTGTTTACAAGGAAACGCATAATCGCATTCATCGCCGCATGCGCGGTCTTCGTCGTACTGGATATCTGGATGTTCTCGGTGCTCAAATCGAGTTTTTCCAAGGCTGTCTTGCAAGATTCGAAACAGCTGGTGCTTGCCGTCGCCAAATCCGCTCCCCTCGCGGACACCGCGAAAAAAGACGCCTCCGAAGAATGGCTTACGACTGCGTCCAAAGACAATCCAGCAATGCGCTTCCACTACATAGCGGGACTCCCGGGAGTCGACGAACCGGTGGACCATTCGGTCGACGCGGACTTCGAGGCGCTGATCCATGCGGAATCCCTTATTACAGTTTTCGAAAAAGGCATGGAATCTGCCTCGTACCTTGAAGTCTATATCGAGGGCACACCCATCCGGCTGGGATCGTCCAATTCCATCCTCGTGTTCGCGCCCGTTCCCAACGACGCCGGAGACAGCGCGCGAGGCGTTCTGATCGCCGCCGTAGACGACATTCGGCTGCGCTCCTTTTCAAACCTCGCGAACTCCCTCGCGATCATAGCATTCGCTGTATTCGCCCTGGGATTCGGGGTAGCGACATTCTCTCGCGACCCGCTGACGGGCTACGCCATCCTCATCCTCTTCGGCATCGCCGCCGCCTTCATCGCCTACCCGCTCTTCGAGGCGCTGAGGCTTACCTTCGTGAGCGAAGGCCGCTTCTCCTTCGATATCTGGAAAAAGGTACTGGGCAACAAGCAATACCTCAAGGCATTGCTCGGCTCCATTCGCTTGGGCGCTTCCACGGCCACATGGTCCACCTTACTGGGTTTCCTCTTCGCCTTCGCGGTCGCCAGGACGACCATCCGCGGTAAAAAAATCATTACCGCACTGGCAACCCTGCCGGTCATATCGCCGCCCTTCTCGCTGACCCTCTCGATACTTCTCCTTTTCGGAAACAACGGGCTTATCACGAAAAAGCTTCTTCACCTCGAGCATTTTTCCATCTACGGGCTGGGCGGCCTTACCCTGGTCCAGACGATCTCCATGTTTCCCATTGCGTTCCTCACGCTCTCCGGGGTGTTGGATGCCATAGACTCCACCTTCGAGGACGCTTCGCTGGACTTGAACGCGTCGCGCTGGCGTACTTTTACCAAGGTGACTTTGCCGTTGACGGTACCGGGGCTCCTCTCCGCCTGGCTGCTCGTTTTTACGACCTCGCTTGCGGACTTTGCCAATCCGCTTCTCCTTTCCGGCAGCTATCGCGTGCTTTCCGTAGAGTCTTACATTGAAGTCACGGGCATGAACCGCCTCGGAAACGGCGCCGCCCTTTCCATATTGCTCCTACTGCCCACCTTGGTCGCCTTTTTTGCCCAACGCTCCTGGGTTTCCAAAAAATCCTTCGTGGTAGTCACGGGGAAACCTTCGGGGAGACTGTCGGATCTCGCCTCGAAGCCGGTCCGAGTGGGCATAGGTTTCGCCGTGGTGCTCATAAGCTGCTTCATCGTCGCGCTGTACCTCACGATCTTTGCGGGATGCTTCGTGAAGAATTGGGGCATCGATTACAGCTTTACCACCTCCAATATCGTTGAGGCGCTCCAGCGCGGAAAGGCGGCGCTGCTCTCCACCGCGACTCTGGCCGGAATCGCCACGCCGATAGCAGGACTCCTGGCGATGATCGCCGCCGTGCTCGTCGTGCGAAAAAGCTTTCCGGGCAAACGCATCCTCGAAGGACTCATGATGGCGCCCTTCGCAATACCGGGCACCCTGGTGGGCATCAGCTTCATCCTGGCGTTCAACAAGCCGCCTCTCCTCCTCGTGGGCACGGGGGCCATCATAGTAATCTGCTATATCATCCGCGAGCTTCCCGTCGGCCTCGAGGGAGGAGTCGCGACGCTCAGGCAGATCGATCCTTCCATAGAAGAAGCCGCCTCGGATCTCGGAGCGGACCAAGCCACGGTATTCCGCACCATCGTGCTGCCCCTCATCCGGCCCGCGTTCATATCCAGCATGTCGTACACCTTCGTACGCTCCATGACGGCGGTCAGCGCCATAATATTCCTCATCAGCGCGCGCTGGTACCACATTACGATACAAATATATAACTTCTCGGAAAATATACGCTTCGGGCTGGCCAGCGTCCTGTCCACAGCGCTGATCATCATAGTGCTCGCCGTTTTCGGGCTCATGCGCGTCGTGGTGCGGAAGAGCGGCAATCTGGAAAAAACGGTGAGCGCCCGCTAATGAAAGGGAATGACGATGTCCAATAAATCGGTGCCGGTACGCCTAGAGAACGTTACCAAGATATTCAAGGATCCCAGGACGAAGGCCGAGACGGCGGCGGTCGGCGGCATAGAGCTGGACATAAAGCCCGGGGAGCTCGTGACGCTGCTGGGCCCTTCCGGCTGCGGCAAGACCACGACGCTCAGGATGATCGGCGGCTTCGAGCTTCCCACCGACGGAGTCATCAGGATAGGCGGGGAAAACGTGACGTTCCTGCCGCCCAACGCGAGGCAGACCGCCACCGTGTTCCAATCATACGGGTTATTCCCCCATCTCGACGTATACGAGAACGTGGCATACGGGCTTCATGTAAGAAAAATATCACGCCCTGAAACCGAGCGCCGGGTTCAAGAGGTACTGGCCCTGGTGGGACTTTCGGAGCTTGCCCGACGTGCGCCTTCCAGGCTTTCGGGCGGTCAGCAGCAACGCGTCGCGCTGGCCCGATGCCTGGTCGTGGAACCGCAGGTCCTGCTGCTGGACGAGCCTCTTTCCAATCTGGATGCGCTCCTCCGCGAGCAGATGCGGGTGGAGATTCGCCGGATACAGAAGGCGCTCGGGATAACGGCGGTTTACGTTACCCACGACCGGGTGGAGGCGATGAGCCTTTCCGACAGGGTAGTGGTCATGAAAGGCGGCGTGATTCGGCAGGAAGCCAAGCCGGCCGTCATTTACGGCGAACCCGACTGCAAGTTCGTGGCGGGGTTCGTGGGCAAGGCGGCGTTTTTTCCCGTAGACGTGGAAGCTTTGGAAGCCGACGGCGGCTGCGTATGCTCTCTCGCGGGAAAGAAAATCCGCACGGCCACCCGCGCGCCCGGGATTGCCCGGGGTGGCCGCGCCGTAATCATGGCAAGACCCGAAGCCCTCCGGATCGGGGAATCAGGCTGCGGCGCCTGCGATGGCACGGTGTCCACGAACGTATATCTGGGCTCATCGGTCGAGTCGTACATCAGCACGGATTACGGCGAGATCCTCGTGCAGATAGACGACCCCACCGGGAAGCGCGTCGCGGCCGAAGGGGAGCGGGTATCGATACTCGTGGACGAAAACCGCGCTCGGGCCCTTCCCGAAGGGGACGACTGACGATCGGGCAAGCGCGGGCCTACCGGGCTCTGGAAATAAGGCCTACGGCGAACTCCAGTACCGAGTCCCGCTTGTCGAGATAATCGCGCAGCGTGGGTACCACTTCATGGTCGGGCATGATTCCGCGACCGGGGACCAGGCCTTCTACCGCGACGTCCCATACCAAGGTGGAGCTCCTGAATTGGATACCGGTATTCTGAAGGCTATAATCCCTGGAAGCGTCCGTACAGGCGAACGATGCCCCGGATTCCTCGCCTATGAAAATACCGACTTTCTGATACTTGAGCAGCGCCAAGAGGTGGCCCGTGGAGGAAAAGCTGCCGCCGTTCATGAGCACGTACAGCCTTCCCCCAAACCGGTTCTCCGCAAGCGGCACCGGGGATTTAAGGCCGGAATAATAATCAACGACCGTTTTTGAAAAATACGGCTGGGATGCGCCGGCCAGATAGGTAAAAAGGTGACTGGTGACATATGGGTCGCCGCCGCCGTTATCGCGGACGTCGAGAATGACTGACGTTATATTTTTCTCACGCACCTGGCTGAAAAAAGCATCGATAAAAGCTTTATACTTCGCGATGGTGAACCTTCCCTCCGGATAGAAGGAATACATCGTAAGCACCGCGTATCCATCCTCGAAACGGCTTGCAAAGGCGTTGCTGCTTTCTGCGGGCCAAACAGGGGGATTAACCCTCGCCCAGGCTTCGTTGGTCACGCCGGGAAGCTCCGCGCTCCTGGAGGCAGCAGCCGGATCCGGACGGTAGCCGATGGCGAAAGTTTCCGCGGACTCCATGAAATTCTGATACTTGTACCTGAACCAGCCGTTCAGAATCATGATTTTATGCGTTGTATTCCAGCCGTCGGCGGAGATATTGGCCAGCAGAGTATCGGTGATCTCACTCATGGTTTTTCCATTTACGGTGAGCAGCTCGGAGCCGACGGGGATTTCAGGAGCGAATCCGTTTGCGATAATATATGCCTTGCCGGCAATGAAGCGCAGCGGGAGCGGGAAATACTTTTCCTTGACCGCAAGCTGTTCCTGGCAGGAAGGCGACAGGGAAATGGACGTATGCCCGCAATTGAGCGCCGACACGATCGGGGAAAGCAAGCGGAAGAATTCCAGCTCGGTCATGCCATCGGCTATCAGGCCGTAATTTTTTTCCAGCAGCCCAGCGAGAAGTTCTTCGTCGGCGTAAAGCTTCGGATGTACGTTTTGTATGAGTCCTTTGAGCTTGTTGAAATCGGCCTGCAATTCAGCCCTGCCGTATTTCTTCTCGAACGGGCCTATCGCCGCATTCGCGACACCGGCTTCCGCGGGAACGGCGGCGACATCCTCTGAGACGGCCCCGGACGCAACCGTGGATTTCCGTTCCTTCATGGAGCCGCATGCCGCGAGCAGCGGGACGCAGAACAGCAGCGACAACGCGACGCGAATACCCTTTCTCATTCCAACGCTCCTTTTAATCTTTAAAGGAATCCCCGTAGGCACGCCTTAAAAAGGCGTCCCACCCTCTCCAAAAAGCATCCTCGGCAATGCCGAAGATTCCCTTATAGTCGCCTGGCTCGCGGAGCAGGCGCATTAATTTTTTTATACCATAATCCGCGACCGCATACTCGGCCACCGTATAGGCAAGCTCGTATCCGCCGGATTCCTTGAACCCGTCGAAGGCCATGGCCCGATCCCGCAATCGAGACAGTTCAGTGCGGCCGACGTTCTCGCGGACGGAGCGGCATATCCTGTCCCGGGAAAGCCATTGCCCTTCGTACGCGGCCACCGCCTGCTGCAGCCAATACGGCACGGAGTCGCTTATCTGGAGTATCATGATTTGCGCGAGGATATGCACCGCGGCTTTTTCCGCCGCAAGATCGTCGAAGCACCGCAGCGGGGCTATATGCAGGATTTCCCAGGTGCTGCCCGCCCGCAGCCAGGGAGGCCCGTTCAGCATGCCAAGGGCGGAATGCAGCCTCTTTTGCGTGCCATGCGTGTAGACCAGAAGCCTCTCGGGCAATTCATGCTCCAGGTCTTGCGCGATGCGCGGATAGTTGGATTCCAGCCCCTCGGCCAATAGGCCGATATAGTCGCTGTCGTTATCGCCCTTGAAAACAAAGTGGCTGGTCTGCCTGTGTATCGCCCCGCCGTAAACCTTCTCCACGAGGTTGCGCATTTCCCTTTTGATGCAGGCAGCCTCGGCGACGAGCGGATAGTAATAATAAGTTCTGCCGATGCTCTCGAAGCGCAAGGCTCCTTTTCTTACCAGCCGGGCCAACAGCGTCTTAACCGTCGTGGGTTCCCATCCGCTGCCGGCGGAAAGCTCCTTGATTATTTCGGCCGAGGTAACGGGTATCGTTCCCCAAGCAATGCGCATGACCTGCCATTCAGCGTCCGAGATGCGAGTAGAATCCATGCGTTAAAGACTACAAGTGTAGTCATATATTGTCAAGCTTTTTTTTCCTTGCTATACTTACGAGACGACTGAACAGAAAAAACCAATGGGAGAATTAATGAAAGTATCGATACTCTTCGCGGCAGCCCTGATTATAACCGCATCATGCGGAGCATCAGGGACAAAACTCGATCCGGGCGAAAAAAAACCAACAACCGCAAAAAACGCCGGCGAAAAAATCCCCGATGACGAGGGCACCTTGGAAAAGCTGGACGACATCACGGAATACCACGCGCTTCTGAAAGATTATAAAGGGATACCCGCACAACGGTTCGACCCAAGCTGGGAATGCGTCAACGTCTTCAGCGCGGACAATATCCTGGAACTCCACACGAAACTTCTTACAAGCGGATTCCTGCTCAGCTGCGCCAAGGATTTCGATTCCGACGGCATCGACGAGACGGTAATTACGGGAACCTATAAGGACGCCGCGGGCAAGGAAGGATCGTTCGTAGCGGTGCTTTCCGGAACGAACGAAGTTATCTTGGCCCATACGCTGAACGAAATTCCACGGCTCGTGCACCTGCGGGACCTAGGCAAGGAGGTCTTGTTCGGCAGCGGTTTCGGCTCCGAATACCGCGAAAAAATCGAGTACAAGGATGGAAAGATACAAGCGACCATCGCGGAACTCTGAAAATCAAGCCTTCGAGTCGGGCAGGACGATTTTCGTGTCTGCCAGATTCTTGACCCAACGCTCTTTCTTGAGCCACCAATAAGCCACCAAGGCCTTGGGAATATCGGAAATCTTGGCGATGCCGAACAAGGCCACCGGCCCCCAAGGCGTAAGGCGCGCAATTGCAAAAGCCGCAGGAATGAACACGACATAAGTTACGCCCACATCCACCCACAGCCCCATGAGCGTGTCGCCGCCCGCACGGGATACGGCGAATTGCGAATTGAGCAGGCACCAGATCGGCAGGTAGCAGGCGATTACGAAGACGAGTCCGCGCGTCACTATTTGCGCCTGCGCGGATAGATTGCCGAATACCAGGGGAATCGCCAGGGTGGTCGCGGCGGCGGCCACGGATGCCGCAAGACCGAAAAACACGGAGCCGGACATGATCCAGCGCGCTTTCATGCGGCCTTCCTCAAGCTTGCCCGAGCCCAGCGTGGAGCCGACGATAACATTGGTAGCCGTGTGAATGGCTGGAAACACGAGGAAGATTAGGTTGGCGATGGTCCAGCCGGCGGCCATGCCGGCCACGGTCTCGGCGCCGCCTTTGCCGTTGTACAGCGCGGTGATGATGGTCTCGGAAAGCACCCAGGCGGTTTCCGAGAAGAGCATCATGGCGGATTTCGAGAAGACGTCGCCGAAAAGCTTTCGGTCTATGGCGAAAATAAGGCGCGGATGAAAGGCGAAGGCCGGTTTGCGCTTCGCGATTATAATGAAGAACGCCGTCATTTCAACGACGCGCGCGATTACGGTGGCGATGGCGGCTCCCGTAACCTCGAGTCGCGGAGCTCCCAGGTTGCCGTATATCAAGACCCAGTTGAAGAACGTGTTGACGAGGGCCGCGCAAACCGAAACCAGCAACGCCGCTTTGGTAGCGCCGATATCGCGAAAAGCGCTGCCCATGGCGGTGGAAAGCCCGATCGGGATAAAAGTAAAGGCCACGGCGCGCAGGTAGCGGGAACCTTCAACTACGATCTGCGCGCCTTCCGCATTGCCGCCCAGCATCAGCTTCAGCAATGCTTCGGGGAAAATCATGCAGACGATGAAATACGCGGCCGAGATCATCGTTGCCATGACCACTTTAAAGCGGAAGGCCTGCTTCATGCCCTCGGCGTTTCCGGCGCCCCGGTGTTGCGAAAGGTAGATGCCGCCGGCGGTGCAGACGGTATTTACGATGACCAAATAGATGAAGTTGATCTGGTTGGCCACGTTGACGCCCGCCATTTTCGCGTCACCGAGATCCGCTACCATGAAATTGTCCACGAGCGAGACGAGACCGGTTACCAAGGTTTGCAGCATCACGGGAATGACGATTGCCAGAGCCTGTCTATAAAAACTGCCGGGTCCGATGAGTCTGTTGCGATTTTGCATCGAATTCACTTGTTTTTCCTGATTCCACTACGGGTGAGATTGAGTCGTTGGAGTATAATTCGCAATCTTTTTCTATACAAGCGTAACTGTAAGACAAGTGGAAAAAGGGACCGCGTCCCCGAAGCAAACGCGGTTTTTCGTCATTATGACACAGAGCTCTTATTTCAGAGTAATGCCATACTTCTTGGCTATTGCATCGAGAATGCCGTTCGCTTTGATCGCAGCCAGACCTGCGTTGAATTGAGCAAGCAATGCCTTGCTGTCGGGATAAGTGCGCGAAACGATTAAATGAATGGAACTGGGAGCGCCAAACAATGTTGAGTCCACGATCTTGAGATTGGCGACTTCCGCCGGGAACAATTTCTGCATAGTCACGGTTAATACGGCAGGTTCGTCGCAGACAAGGTCGACGCGGCCAGCCTGGAGCATCCTTAGCGCCATATCCATGTCCGATACGATCGTTACGTCGATCCCCGCGCTCCTCATGTCTTTCTCTAACCAGGATCCGGCGAGATAGGCTATTTTGTACGGCTTCACATCCGCCCAGGAACTAACTTTGAGCTTGGATAGATCCTTGATTTTACTGTTATAGGCAAACTTGGTGCTCGTAAAGAAAAGGGCATTGGAATAGTCATATTTAGCCCTGCGTTCTTCATTGGAAATGTAAGGAAAGGCGGCGAATGATTGCCCGGCCAGTACCGTGCTTTCTGCACGGGCCCAAGGATAAAAATCGAATTTATACGAGATTCCTGCTGCTTTGCAGACTGCGACTACTATTTCGGTGGCTATTCCCTGATCCGGAAGGGCTTCACCCGTGAAGGGAGCCCATTCTCCCGTAGCAAACGTAACGGCCTGGCTGCAAACAGCTGTCGTAAGTGCCAGCAAAAACCCGAGAATAAGACAAGCTTTCTTCATAAGTGACTCCTGATACACAGATTCAAACGAGATGTTTTATTTTAATCCATTCTGTTTAAAATATCAAATATCCCAAAAAATATTATTTCGTGTCTCGCCGTTGGCCCTGGGTATCACTTTTTATTTTCTTTTAAACTTCCCAAGTGCTGGTGTAGCCTAGTTTTAGTGATCAACAAATAATTGCTGCCGTTATTCGATGTTCAAATAATCTGAACGTTACATATTGCAAATCGTCACTAGAAAATGTAACATGCGACCATTCCTTAAGGAGCCTCTCCGAATCATGGAAGCGACAGTACACGCAGAAACACCTCGTCAGTTATACGGCCGCCTCCTGCGACTTGCCCTGCCTATCATGGCCGGCAATTTCGTGCATACGCTCTACAACATGGCCGATACTTTTTTCTTGGGCAAACTGGGCAAGGCCGAAGTGGCGGCCCCATCCATTGCCTTCAACCTCCTGATGCTGCTTACGGTATTCGGCTCGAGTTTTTCCATGGCGGGCACGACGCTCATGGCTCAGTCCAAGGGCAAGAACGACAAGGAAAAAATAGATTTCTACCTGGGACAAACCGCAGGGCTCACGCTCTGGGCCAGCATAGCGCTTATGATCCTGGGTTTTATTTTCGCCGAGCAGCTGTTGGCCTTGCTGCATGTTCCCGCGGAAGTATATGGGTATACGCTCATCTACACCCGCCTCATGATGTTCGAGATTCCGCTTATGTTCATCTCGTTTATCCTGTCGAGCGCGCTTCAGGCGGTGGGCAACAGCATTACGCCGTTCAAGATTCAGCTGGTAACGGTGGTGATCAACATAATTCTCGATCCTATCCTGATATTCGGCCTAGGCCCCATCCCGCCCATGAGCGTCGCCGGCGCCGAAATCGCCACGATAATCAGCCGCTCTATCTCCGCGGCGATAGCGGTCTATATTTTACTCTCGGGCCGCATGGGCATCAAACTAAAGCTGAAGCACATGGTCCTAAAAAAGGAGAGCGTGCTCCTCCTGGTAAAGATAGGCCTGCCTTCCTCGTTCGGCCAGGCAATTTCCACGCTGGGCTTCACGGTAATGCAAGGCGCGGTCAACGCGTTCGGCACGGCGGTAATAGCGGCGTTTGGAATAGGCAACCGAATCATCGGCCTGTTCAACATGCCGGCCATGGGCTTCTCCCAGGCAACGGCGACCCTCGTAGGGCAAAGCCTTGGCGCCAAGGACACGGCCAAGGCCAAGCTGGTGGTCAGGCAGTCGCTGCTTACCATCCTCGTGTTCATAACCATATCGATGACGCTTACCTTTTTCTTCGGCGCCTCGTTTACCCGATTCTTCGTAAACGACCCCGAAGTTATCGCGCATGGCGTCGCCCAGTTCCGCATCGTTTCGGTGTCGGTTATATTTTTTGCGCTGTTCAACGTGCTGAACGGCGCCTTCCAGGGCGGCGGCGATACGGTCCCCATCATGTTCAATAATATTTTCAGGCTCTGGGGCCTGCGGGTGCCGCTTCTGTACCTTCTGGCGTTTACTTTGGCCTGGGGTCCGGTGGGTATCTGGTGGGCCATGTTTATCTCGAACATGGGCGTAACCGCGATTGCCTTCATCCTGTACAAAACGGATCGCTGGACGCGCGTGATTAATCCCGACAAAATTTAAAAAACCACGACGGAAAAAAATATTCTCTTGCCATTTCTAATATTATATATGAAAATCTTTGTATGAAATTTTTAAAAAACTCTTCCGTAATGCTGCTGCTTCCGTTTCTGACCGTGCTGGTCTCCTTCATATGCACACTCATCGCGGCATCGCTGCTCAAAGCCGACTCCTACCTGCCGGCCGCCCTCATCGGAGCGATTCCCGGCCTGGCGCTGGCCTTTTTCGCGAGCCGGCTTATCCACGCCGACGAGCGGCGCCTCCTGAAGACTTTAAGAAACCTGGATGGCGAAACCGTTGATCTCGCGAATATTCTGAATGCCGACGCGTCGGGCGGCAACGAAACCTTGACGGCGCTCCATTCGCTGTCAATGGGCATCAATAGCTACCTTGTGGATATTACGCGCGCCGCCCTGAAATTCCGCCTGTTCTCCCAGGACATTTCGTTTTCTTCCACGCATTTGGCGGAAATGGCAACGAGTCAGGCCCAGGCGATGGAGCGCATTCAAACCCTCGCCGGCGACTATGGCCAGGCTCTCCTGACGCTATCCGGACAATTTACCGCCTTGGCGTCCAAGCTGGAAAGCACCTCGGCAGCATCCGAGGAATTGACCGTCAGATCCAGAAGATCGGCGGATGCCCTGGAAGAGCTCAAACGCGGAGCCGCCGCGGCAGCGCACGCCGCAGCGGCGGGCACGGCAAGCCTGAACCGGGCCGAGCAAGCCCGCGAAGACGTTTGCAAAGCGCTCTCCGCGATCGCCACGACCCTCCATCGGGCGGAGCAGCGCACGAAGACAGCCGAAGCAGCCTTGCTCCTGGTTGATGACATAGCCGAGCGGACCAGGATACTGGCCACGAACGCCTCCATAGAGGCGGCGCACGCAGGTTCCGCCGGGAAAGGTTTTTCTGTAATAGCGGGGGAAATTCGTAAGCTAGCGGAAAATGCCGGAGCCAGTACAGCCCAGGTGTCCGGCGTCTTGAAACAAACCATGGCGGACATCGCGGAAGCAGATATCGTCGCATCCGGGAGCGATCGCATGGCGGGCATCCTCTCCGAAACGGGGAGCGCGAGTTACGCCGCGTTCCTTGAATTGGAAGAGGGAGCGCGCCGCACCGAAAATTTGCTCGGCGCGTTTTCCGCTATTTTTACCGAAATGATCCAAGCCTCCGATAGCGCAAAGGAAGCTTCGGTCAGCGCCACGCAAGCCCTTTCCGGGCTGGGTCAGGCAGTTGCCGACCAGGAGAAAGGCTATGAGACCATAAGCGAAGACGTAAGCAAGGCAGTGAGCACCGCCAGAAACTCGGCGGGGTCCGCCGGCATCCTCAGCCAGCTTGGAACGTACCTCAGGGTGGGCGGATACGACATGGATCGGTCGCTGCAAGCATTCAAGGTCGATGAGGAAAAAGCCGCTCAACGCCATCAGCGACGCGAAAAACGGGAAATCCTCATCTATAACCTGGAGGCTTTCGATGCCCAAGGATCGCTCGTCGCCTACCTCGGCGACATATCGCCGTCGGGAATGCTGCTGTACGCGGAAACCCCTCCTCCCCTGGGCGCGGCACTTGAATTGCACATACGCCTTCCGTTAAGCACACAGGGTGACCAGCGCCTTCCGGTGCGCTGCATACCGCGACGGAACGAGGATGACGGGGTCATCAAGCGAATCGGCTGTTCCATGGTCGACGATGGCGTAACAAAAAAATCTGTAAAAGAGCTGATCGAGCACCTGGGGCTTTCCAGCCTGAAAGCCGGCAAGGACCCGCCAGGTACCCTGGAGAGTCCAGAGGATTTGGAGGAACTGGAAGAGCTTAAGGACGCCTGACTAAAAAAACGTTACCCCTTCTCTCTTCCAGGCAATTCTGCTAGATTTGCCGCATAGGGAGAAAACATGAAACTATTCAAACATGTTCGAATTTTAACGCTCACGTTCATTTCATTGCTTGCACTATCGTGTGTAACGAACAACAAAGACCAGGCTGAACAAGCCAAAGCGCTCGTCCCCGACACCCGGATAATCTCGGGAAAACTGGACAACGGCCTTTCATATTTCGTTCAGGAAAATGACGACCCCAAAGGACGTGTGTTCATCAGGCTCGTGGTCAAGGCCGGCTCGCTCGACGAGACCGACGCGGAGAGCGGCGCCGCCCATTTCCTGGAGCACATGGCGTTCAATGGAACGAAATCATTTCCCAAAAACGCCCTCGTAGAATATTTTGAGTCCACAGGCATGAAATTCGGCGACGCCCTCAACGCCGGCACTTCGTTCGACAGCACCGAGTACGAGCTTGAGGTGCCTTCGGATAATCTGATGCTGATGGCTATGGCCTTCAAGATCGCGCGGGAATGGGCGGACGGCATCGCGCTTGACCCCCAGGAAGTGATCAAGGAGCGCGGGGTCATCCTTGAGGAAGCCCGAAGCAGGCTCTCCGCGGGAGACCGCGTCTGGAAGCAGCAGGCGCCGGCCGTCTACGGCGAATCGCTGTACCGCCGCGAAATCGTGGGTACACCCGAATCCATTTCCACCATGACGGCGGAAAGGCTACGCGGATTCTACGAGCGATTCTACCGGACGGATCTCATGGCCGTAGTCGTGGTAGGCGACGCGCCAGCCGCCGAGCTTGAGAAGCTCATACGCTACGAATTCGACAGCCTCGTCAAGCGCGACGGCCCTGCCCTGGTTTCCCGCGATATCGGACCGTTGCCCGGACTGCGGACCTCCGCGGTGTCCGACGGCGAATTGACGAAGCTGAACGTCGAGCTAGCCGCACGCATCGTCTATAAATCATCCGTCACCGAGAGGGATTCCATAGAGAAAATAAAAAATAACATCGCGACGGGATTGATGGGCAACCGGTTTTCCGAGGCCATACGTCGATCGGGCGGAAAGACCGTCTCGGGCATGTCGGTGGACCTCATAAACCTGGGCGGGGACGACTGCGCATGGAGCCTGTCGGCGACCACCTCAGGCAAAGCCTGGGCCGACGCCCTCGATTTCGCGAAGACGCAGCTCGCCCAGGCTGCCAAATACGGTTTCTCCGCCGAGGAAATCGAGCGGGTCAAGTCGGAGTTCGCGGTAGGATTCGAGGACGCCAAAAAGAACGGCTATCAGTCGGAATCGCTGGCGGGCAAACTCATCAACTGGTTCCTGTACGATACGGTTCCCGTTTCCATTGACGACAAGATCAGGCTGTACGACAAGGCCTTCTCGGGCTACACCGACGAGGTGGTCGCCGGCATCGCCGCCTCCATCCTGAAACCCGCATCCGGTTTTTTCATCCTGTCCATGCCCGATGCCACGGGAGTCGACCTTTCCGAAAAGACGCTCGCCGACGCCGTGGCCAAGCCTACGGGAAAACTGGAACCCTGGAAGGAAGACAAGGCGACGGGCGGCCTTGCCGGAATCCTGCCCGAGGCCGCAGCGCCCGCGTCGATGGTCGAGCGCAAGGAACTGGGGCTCCTGGATTTTACGTATCCCAACGGCATGCGCGTCCTCCTCAAGAAAACCGATTTCGAGGCGGATGAAATTTATTTTAACTTCAAGTCCTGGGGCGGCACCGACGGCCTGACCGACTCCGAGTACGCCAACTTCCTCGTGGCCAAGGGCATCATGCCCGCGAGCGGCTTTACGGGAATTCCCGCGCAGGCGCTGCAGGGAATCCTCGCGGACAAAAGCATTTCGCTGTCGGTCTCCGGCTCGGAGATGCACACGGGCATGAGCGGATACTCGAACCGCAAGGACCTCGAGACGCTTTTCCAGCTGGCTCGCCGAACCATGACCGACCCTGTCATCGACTCCGGATACCTGGCCATGGTAACGAAGCAAATCTCCGAGTACGGCACGACCTTCGCGAACAATCCCGACCGGGTATTCTCAGCGGAAATATCCAAGGCCATCTATCCTCTGCGCCCCCGGCTCCTCATGTTTACGAAACCGGGCGACGCGGCCGTATTGGACGCCGCCATCATGAAATCCGTCTTTGCGTCGTTCTTTTGCCCGCCCAAGGGCGGAATCCTGGTTTTGGCCGGATCCTTCGAGATAGAGGCGGCGCGGGCACTCTGCGACAAGTATTTCGGCACGATTCCAGCGAGCCCCGCCGCGCTGAGGCCCCCCGTGGTCGCGGAGTCGAAGCCCGTAGCGGGAGCCACAAAAACCGTCGTAAAAGCCGGAGTCGAAAGCAAAGCCCAGGCCGTATTCGTGTACAAGACTCCCATATCCGATACCGACGAGTTGACGGTCAACGGCCTCGACTATCTGGCCGGTTCGCTCGAGAAAACGCTGCGCGAACGAATCCGCGAGGACAAGGGCGGAACATACGGCGTTTCGGCAATGGCGGTCACCGATCCCCTGCGCGGCTTTTCCCAAATAACCATCTCGTTCGAAACCGACCCGAAACGCATCGAAGAACTGGCGCCTATCGTAGGCGAAGAAGTGGCTAAGCTGATACAGGACGGCGTTCCCCAAGCGCTGATCGACGAGATCAGGCTTGCCGCGAAACGCGATCTCGATGTTTCCAGCAGGAAAAACGGATTTTGGACCAGCCAACTCTCCTACGTCGCGCTGATAGGCGAGGACTTGGACTTGCTGGGCTCGCATGCGTCGTCACACGCCAAAGTTACCGCCGAATGGACGAAAAACGCCGCCAAGCGATACCTTGATCCGGGCAACCTGGCGGTATTCACCCTGCTCCCCGCGGATAAAAAATAAATAACGTAAAGGAAGCGACCATGGAATTCGACCCGCACAGTTTTCCGCACCCCTCGCGCCGCCAGCTTGCCTACGCAAGAAACGGCATGGTCGCCGCCTCGCAGCCGCTCGCAGCCCAGGCGGGCCTGGACATTCTAAAAAAAGGCGGCAACGCCGTCGATGCCGCCATAGCCGCGGCAGCGTGCCTCACCGTGGTGGAACCCACCTCAAACGGCATCGGCGGCGACGCGTTCGCCCTGGTCTGGATACGCGGCAAGCTGCACGGCCTCAACTCAAGCGGACCTGCGCCGCTGGGAATTTCCATAGAAAAGCTAAAGTCGGCGGGACATACCTCCATGCCGAAATTCGGCTGGGCACCCGTGACGGTTCCCGGCATTCCGGCGGCTTGGGCCGCGCTCGCGGAGAAATTCGGAAAGATGCCGCTGGCAGAAACCCTGAAGCCGGCCGTTCAATACGCCGAATCGGGCTACCCAGTCTCGCCCGTGTGCGCGTATTTCTGGGACAAGGCGTTTAAAAACTATAGCAAAAACGCGAAAAGGCCCGAGTTCGCCAACTGGTTCGAGACCTTTGCCCCGAAAGGGCGGGCTCCGCGCGTCGGGGAGCTGTGGAAATCGGCCGACCACGCGCGCACGCTCAGGATAATCGGAGCCTCCGGCGCGCAGTCTTTTTACACCGGCGAGCTTGCCGAAAAAATCGACGCCTTTTCGCGGGCAAGCGGGGGATTCCTGCGCCGCGAAGACCTCGCCGCCTACGAGCCTTCCTGGGTAGAGCCCATAGGGATAAACTACCGCGGCTACGACATATGGGAAATACCGCCCAACGGGCAGGGGCTCGTCGCGCTGATGGCCCTGAACATGCTCAAGGGCTTCGACTTTCCCGAAAGCCCGGACGCCAAAACCTGCCACAGACAGCTGGAGGCCATGAAGCTCGCCTTCGCCGATGGTTTAAAATATATCACCGACGGAAAAGCCATGCGCCAGGAAGCCGGGGATTTCCTTTCCGAACGGTACGCGGCGGAGCGAAGGGCCCTGATCGGCCCCGAGGCGGGTTTGCCCCTTCCCGGAACTCCCCCGAGCGGAGGAACGGTATACCTCGCCGCCGCGGACGGGGAAGGAAACATGGTCTCCTTCATACAGAGCAACTACATGGGTTTCGGCTCGGGGCTCGTAGTGCCCGGTACCGGAATAGCGCTGCAGAACAGGGGACACGATTTCTCGCTGGACCCGCACGCGCAAAACAGGCTGGAGGGCGGCAAGCGGAGCTATCATACCATAATCCCCGGCTTTATCACGAAGGACGGCGTCGCCGTGGGACCGTTCGGCGTAATGGGCGGATACATGCAGCCGCAGGGTCACGTACAGGCCGTCATGAACATGGTGGACTTCAAGCTTAACCCGCAGGCCGCGCTTGATGCTCCGCGCTGGCAGTGGATCGAGGGAAAGACCGTGCACGTGGAGTCCCACTTTTCCGCGGATACCGCGCAAAAACTCGCCCGCCTCGGACACGACGTGCAGGTGCAGCTGGAGAGCGGATCGTTCGGCCGCGGACAGATAATACTCAGGGCCGAAGACGGCACCCTTACCGGCGGCACCGAAGGCCGCACAGACGGCTCGATAGCCGCATGGTAAATTCATGATAACCCTGCTGGCCTGCGTTCCCGTCCTCGCGCTTCTCTTCTGCCTTCTCTTCCTGAAGCTTTCCGCCGCCAAGTCCGGCGCCTTCTCGCTGCTCGCCGCATTGCTCATCGGATGGCTCGCCTTCGGCATGGGCGCCATGGGAACTTTCGTAGCCTTGAGCAAAGGCATGTCGCTGGCGCTGTACGTGCTGCTCATCATTTGGGCCGCGATATTCCTCTACCAGCTTCTGGAGGAATTCAAGGCCGTCGACGTTATTTCCGGCAACGTGCTGCTATTCGTAAAAGACCCTTTCGTGCAGTTCCTGATGCTCTCCTGGCTGTTCGCGTCCGTGCTCCAGGGCATCGCCGGCTTCGGCGTACCCGTCATCATCGTCGTGCCCATCCTGCTCCGCCTGGGTTTCGACCCGCTCAAGTCCGCGGCGGCGGTGCTGCTGGGCCATTGCTGGTCGGTAAGCTTCGGGTCCATGGGTTCCTCCTACTTTACGATTTTTCTCGTCACCAAGCTGGACCAGCAGAGCCTCGGCTACGCGATGGTCCTGTTCGACGCGTTCGCGATGGTATTCATGGGCTTCTGCGTATGCCTCATACACGGAGGGGCAGCCTCTGTAAAGAAAGGTTTTTATTACATCCTGCCGTCGTCGCTCGCTATGGCCGCCGTCATGGCGGGAACCGTGCGCCTGGAGATGCATTCGCTCGTGGGACTTCTTTCGGCCCTTGCGGGCCTCATAACCATGGCCATACTATACGTCATAAAGGAAAAGCCGGCCATGCCCGCCGCCCCGTTCAGGGGGCAGCTTACGCTGGGGCAGGCCTTGCTGCCCTACTCTTCGGTAATCGCGCTGTCGCTGCTGTTCCAGCTGCTGCCCCTCGGCAGATTTTTCCTTGCGTTCCGCTATCCCCAAACCGCAACCTCCGCAGGCTACCTGGCCGCAGCCGAAAGCGCCTACGCCAAGATTAAGCTTTTCGGGCACCCCGCGCCCATCATCGTCCTGTCAGTCATACTGACGACGCTGGCCTACAAGAAACTGGGAATCTGGCGCAGCGACAAATTCCGGGTCGCCTTGAAAAAAACCGCGGACAAATGCATTCCCACGTCCATAAGCCTCGTATTCCTCATCAGCATGGCGCTGGTCATGATGGACTCAGGAATGACTGCCCGCCTGGCCCAAGGCGCGGCCGCGTTAAGCGGCGGATTCTATCCGCTTTTCGCACCTCTCGTGGGCATCCTCGGCAGCTTCATTACCGGCAGCAATACCAACTCCAACGTCATTTTCGGCAAGTTCCAGTTCTCCGTGGCCGAGAGCCTGGGCGTAAGCACGGTGCTTATGTGCGGCTTGCAGTCCATCGCGGGATCGGTGGGGGTCAGCATCGGCCCCACGAATATATTGATGGCGGCATCGGCAACCGGCATGGCCGGAGGAGAGTCCCGAATCTATAAAAAGGTAATCGGTTTTGTGCTCGCCGCGGCCCTTATGCTCGGCATTATAAATTATCTCCTGCTTATGGTCTTCAAGCCCCAGCTAAGCGGAGGAATCGGTCTATGATGAGTAAAATCCAGTTCGCCCTCTTCTTTCCGGCTTTTTTACTGCTCTACCTAGCGGGACTCACAGGAAGCCTCCCTCTTGGATACGCGGGTACTGCGCTTATTCTGCTTGACATTTTTATTGCCATTAGCATGAAAAAGAAAAAATAGTTCAATTTTGGACTTGTTATTTTTCTAAAATCACCGTATTCTTTTCTAACTATGATTACAACACAAACAAAAAAAACTATCGGTACGACGATAACGCTGGTGGCCTCCATACTCCTCCTAATCCTGCTCACCTCGGTTTCGGGGCAGGCGGATGCCCCCTTTTCCATGACTTTTATCGGTCATGACTCTTTCGCCTTCAATTCAGCGGATGGTACCGTAGTCGTTTGCGACCCCTACCAGCCGTACAGCATCGGTTCCGGAATTCCGCAGTTCCCCGTCGGGTATCGCGCTGATGTGGTAACCGTCAGCCATACGCATTCAGATCACGATTTTATCGGCGGTATCGCGGGTAGCCCGCAAATTCTCAGGAAACCGGGAGTATTCACGTACGGCGACCTTACCCTGACTATCTACCAAGGTTTCGAAGGCAAGCCCGAGGGGCTTTCCGCCATGAAAAACCTTATCTGCGTCTTTGAACGGGACGGTATTAAAGTCGTGCACTTGGGCGATTCCGGAATCGTCATTGATCCGGTGATCCTTGCCGGCATCTCGGATGCCGACGCCGTCATCGTGAATATCGATGACTACGTAATACCGCATGGAAAAATAATGCCGTTCATGGCGCTTATCCGCGCGCGTACGGTCGTGCCCGCGCACTGGGAAAGCCTGAAACAGCTGGCGCAATTCATCGACGGTAATGCGAAGGATATTCTCGTAACCCAAGGCGACAACGTTTTTCCGCTCAAAAAAAACTCAGCCAAGCAGATTCTCATCATGGCCCCGATGGGCTATGCAATGCCAAAAAGATAGGAGAGCATCTTCATGAAAGCAATACCCGTAGAGACCCTGGCACTGGCTTTTCTAGCCGCTTTCGCGATTTTAACATCCTGCAGCTCAGGAAATCCGGTTCGGGAAGGTTCAATGACAAAACCAGTCGCGCCGGATGCTCCGCAGACAGCCGCTCCCTCGCCCGCGACGCCGACGACGCCGGCGGTTGCGCCCGCGCCGAATCCCAGATTCTGGCTTACTCCAGCGCCAGGAGTCTTCGTAAGCGTCAGCACCTTCGAGATGAACAACATGACGCTGGTCTGCTCGGGCAAGGAAGCCATGCTCATCGATACGGGATACAATAAAGCCGAAGGCCTCCGCGTCAAGAATTACCTGGAAGCCAACGGAATATCCCTATTAAAAATAATAAACACCCATGAACATCCCGACCATGTCGGCAACAACAAACTGTTCAACCTTTCCGCAGACGCCGTGCATACTCCGGCAAACACCCCCGACGGTACCGAGTTCAAGCTGGGCGACAGGACGCTCCGAATAGTGCACACGCCCGGGCACCATCAGGAAGGCGACATGGGCGTGCTCATCGTGGAGGAGGGAATTTTCGCGGCGGGAGATATTTTATTCACCTGCCTGCCTCCCCAGTTGAGCTATGGATCGACCGAGGCACAGGTTACGCCCACTTTGCGGAAATTGCAGGCGATGCATTTCAAGACCGTCATTCCCGGCCATGGAAGGTTGCTCGGGGGCGACGAGCTGCTGGCAATGTCCTTGGATTATATAGAAAAACTCAAAGTCCGGGTGCAAAGCCTCGTCGACTCCGGGGACGATCCCGACAAGAAGCCCATCGAGCTCAAGGATTGCATCCAGCATGCCGATTGGATGCTTGGTGGTGTCGCGGAGGATCTGCACTATAATAACGCGATTGCGTTATGGAATCAGATGCGCACGTAGCTGTCCTGCGCCGCCATCGATAAAGGAAGAAAAATGATAGGTGTCTGGATACTGAGATTCTTTGGATTATTCGGCAAGGGAATGCGCGTACTGGACAAACAGGTCGTGCGCATAGCGGACACCTTCGGCGACGGCGACAGAATACTGGATCTCGGCGGAGGCGGAGCCGGAATCATCGGCCTGCTGCGGGGCGCTCAGGTCTATGCGGTAGACAAACGGCAGAGCGAGCTGGACGAGTCTCCGGCCGGTCCGAACAAGATACTCGCGGACGCCAAGGAGCTGCCTTTCCCCGACGCCTATTTCGACGCCGCAACGGCTTTTTTCTTCCTGATGTACGTTCTGCCCGCAGATCGGCAAGCGATTCTCATGGAAGCCTACCGCGTACTGAAACCGGGAGCTTCCTTGCGAGTGTGGGACGTCACCATACCTCAAAAAGGCGCGAACAAAGCCGCCGTCCTTGCAGTTCCCGTCAAAGCCATCCTGCCGCGAAAAACGGTAAATACGGCTTACGGCGTACAATGGGCGCCGCGCACGATGAGTTGCGAAGCGGTTGCGGCGGAGGCTGTCTCGGCCGGTTTCAAGGTAAAAGCCAACGAGATAACCGGACAGACTTTCTACCTGGAGCTGACGCGGTAGCGGCACTTAAGCAAAAATGCGCCTAGCCGGACCGCATTTCTCAATGCTGCCCGGTGCCCGAGCCTCCAGTGTTTCCGACGCCTTTTTCCAGGGCTGTTTCCACGATTCGCCTGACGTCTTTCCACGGAGTATCGGGATTTATCTTCTCTGAAAGCGAGAACATCCTGCGGAACGATTCAAAATCAAGCCCATTCAACTCGGCGATTTTTGCTACTTTAACGCCGCCAAAAACATCGCCCCAGGGAGTATCGTCGTTGACGTCCCCGGAAAGGCCCAGCATCGCGGCAATAGTCCGGGTATCGGTTCCGTTCAACTCGGCATATTTGGCGAAGGGAATGGAATCCTGCATCTTTGAAGATCGCGTTCCGTCGAACATCTGCGGGGGCAGACCGTAATTTTGCTTGAACTGGGCCGTGCTTATTCCCGTCTGCTTCGCCATTTCGCGGATCGTAGCTTCCTGGCGTCCGCTTTTCCTGTCGAAACCCAGCAACTGAAGCGCAAGTACGCCGAGGAAAAAGAACCCGACGCCAAGCGCTACGGCGGCAGCGGGATTAAGCGCGCTTTTTTTGGAAAAGCCGATTTCGAGAGTTCGGGGAACGGGGCATACCGCCGCGCATTTTCCGCAGGAGATGCACTCGGGATCGGCAATCGAGCTGGACGCGGACACCGCGATATTGACGGGGCAGGCTTTGTCGCACAAACGGCAATCGGTACAGGTTGCCGCTTCCCGACGCACCTTGAAAGGCGAAGCGAGCCCAACAAGCGCCGTAACCGCACCCATGGGGCATACGTACTTGCAAAATGCGCGATCAAAGAAAAAAGACAGTACGAGCGACGCCACAAGCACGCCGAAACCGATCGCATAGGTAGGAAACAGTTCCGCAGGTGCGAAAAGATGGGAATACGCCGGCCATGGATCGAAACTTTGCATCCAGAGGGTCCCCGTTATCCACGCCATCGCGATTACCAGGGCGAGAATAGGATATTTCAGAAGGCGAAGGATTCGATCCAAGCGGACAGGTACCTTGATGCGCTTGTTCCGGAATATCTTGTTGCCGAGAGCACCCGACAATTCCTGTAAGGTTCCCAACGGGCAGATATTTCCGCAGAACGTTCGCTTGAACAGGAAAGCGGTACCCAACGAGACGAAAAAAAGACCCATGGTTCCGGAAAATATTTTCTGCAACAGTGCGCCATCGTCCACGATCCAGCGTAAAAGCGACTCGAGACCACCGAGGGGACAGAGTGCGTGAACGGAGGCATGAACCTTGCTTACATACACATGGGCAATAAACTCCCACGAGACAAAAGCCAGTACGGATAACAGGATTGCCCATCGGACTATGGCAAAAATTGTCCTATTGGTCTTGGTTGTATTCATAGTAAAACCTATATATAGAAGAATCAGGATTTAAACAAGCCCCAGACCTGAATCTATAGGAGGAATCAAGATTGCCGGCAGAGTTAAAACACGGTACAATCTTCTGTATTGATAATGAGGAGGCCACCATGAATCCACGATACTGCCTTGCCATCGCCATTGCGGCACTTGCGGGAAACACAGCCCTTTCGGCGCAGACGCTCACCTATTTCGGCCGCGCCACGATCAAGATCGTGACTGCCGAAAATTTCGTCATCTACGTAGACCCCTATGCTGACGGAGACTATGCTCAAAAAGCCGACCTCGTGCTCGTGACCCACGGCCACACGGATCATAATGCCGTGGAATTGGTAACCATGAAAGACAAGGCCGTAATCGCCGCACCGTCGGGCGCCGTAAGCCGCGCCGCGTACCGCGCCGTAAAAGAAGGCGATAAATTCAGCGTGGGGTCAATCCAAATCCAGGTTGTACCCGCTTATAACAAGAATCATGAACGCTCGAGTTCGGTGGGCTATCTCGTCAGTTTCGACGGATTAACCGTATACCATGCCGGGGATACCAACTACATTCCGGAAATGGAGAACCTTGCCTCAATGGCCGTGGATTACGCTCTCCTGCCCACTGACGGCGTCTGGAACATGGGCGGTGCGGAGGCAGGCAGATGCGTCGACGTCATAAAGCCGCGCTTTGCCATCGCGATACATTCCAGCGGCTCGGGTCTTTATAACAAGTCAAATGCCGCCAAATTGTCACGGCCGCAAGCCATTCTCCTGGAACCGGGCAAGACTATGCCTCTTACTAAAAAATAGCTTCAGTCCCTGACGTTCCGCAGCCACTTCAAGGCGGCTGCGCTCTCGTCCTTATCCTTGTGCAGGCCTGCGGCATCCGCAAGCGCAACGGCAAACTCCGTAAAAGCCTGCCCTTGGGCGGTAATGATCGTACCGTCAACGACGACGTGCTCATCGCTGAGGAGGGAACCTTCATAGTATTTCCATACCGCATCGGATTCCTTGACGCCGCTCGTGTTTCCGGTACATTTTTTCCCCTTGAGCAAGCCCAATCCCGCCAGAAGTTCCGAACCGCCGCAAATGCCGGCAACTTTTTTTCCCTCGGCAAGTACAGCCTGGATAAAAGCCTTGATCTCGGCGTTTTCATAGAGCGGAGAGGAATCCCCGCCGGGGATCACGAAAAGATCGACTGATTTGGGATCGATTTCGGAGAGCAAGTGACTGGGTATGAATCGCTGCCCCTCTTCGCTGGCGTAGACCCTGCGCTCGAGTGCCGAGAACACAGGCTTCAGTTCGCCGAGCAGCAGGCACGCCTGCGCAATCTCGAATTCCGCGAAACCATCATAGTAGAAGAATACGATTTTCATACGACAACCTTTCAGAGTTCCATATCTAATTTAATTCAAAGTCGGACTATATTAGTTGTCTACAGAAAAAAAAACAAGCTCTTTCAACATTTGAAACATCTTGACAAAGTGGAGATTTACAGCGATGCTATAACTGATATATCAGTTGTTGCAGAAGAGTATCATTCAAAGGCTGCAGGCTGCACCAAGGAAGTAAGTGATCCATGATCGACGGATGCGTTCTTAATATCCAGCGCTACTCCACCCACGACGGTCCGGGCATTCGCACGACCGTATTCCTGAAAGGCTGTCCGCTGCATTGCCAGTGGTGCCACAATCCGGAAAGCCAATCATTCAGCCCCGAACCCATGACCGACTTCTCCCGCTGCATTACCTGCGGCGCCTGCAAGCCGGTTTGCCGCTCCGGCGGACCATATCCCGCGGGACACGCAGACTGCGCCTCATGCGGCGCTTGCACGCAAGCCTGCCCTTCCGAGGCGCGTTCGCTGGCCGGGTTCAAACTGACGGACGGCGAGCTTTTCGCGGCCATAGCCCGCGACAGGATTTTTTTCGACCAATCGGGCGGCGGCGTGACCATCTCCGGCGGAGAACCGCTGGCCCAGCCTCAGTTCTCCCTCGAGGTGCTCAAGCGCTGCAGGGAAAGCGGCATACATACCGCCGTCGAGACCTGCGGCTACGCGGACCGAAAAACAATGATGGATGTTTGCGGCCAAGCCGATCTCGTACTGTTCGACCTGAAAGGGATAGACGACGCGAACCATAAAAAAAACACCGGCGTTCCGGCGCGGCCCATACTGGACAACCTTTCGGCGCTTGACGGCAGCGGAGCGAGGATCTGGCTCCGGATACCGTTTATTCCGGGCTTCAACGCGGACGACTCCGAACTTGAACTGATGGCCGCATTCGCCTCGGAACTCAAGAACGCGGAACGTTTATATTTATTGCCCTATCACCGCATGGGGGAAGGCAAGCTCGCCAAGCTCGGGCGCGCTTCCGGGACCGCCGGCACCGAGGCTCCAGAAATCGAAGTTTTACAGGCAGCCGCTGCGCGTTTCCGCGGACGCGGCCTCAATGTTTTCATCGGAGGATGACCATGAACGAACGAACGACCAAGTTGCGGAAGGAAAGCCTGGACGCGCTGCCGGGCATATCCGCCGAACGCGCAGAGATACTCACCGCGTTTTACGAGGAAGCCAACGGCCGCCACAGCGTTCCAGTAATGCGGGCGCTTTCCTTCAAGGCGCTCTGCGAGAAAAAAAAGATATACCTCGGGGACGGCGAGCTTATCGTGGGCGAGCGCGGACCTGCGCCGAAGGAAGTGCCCACGTACCCGGAGATAAGCTGCCACAGCGCCGAAGACCTGGAAATTCTGGATTCAAGGCCCATGACCAGCTACAAGGTGACCAAAGCCTGCATCGAGACCTACCGTGATAAAATAATACCATATTGGAACGAGCGATCGATTCGCAACCGCATGTTCGCGTTGTTGCCGCAGCGCTGGAAAGACGCCTACGAAGCGGGCATCTTTACCGAGTTCATGGAACAGCGCGCGCCGGGCCACACGGTGCTGGACGACAAGATCTATAAAAAAGGAATGCTGGACTTCAAGGCGGACATAGCCGCGGCGGAAGCGGCGCTGGATTATATCGGCGACCCGACCGCCTCCGACAGGCGCGAAGCGCTGCGTTCCTTCGACATCGCCTGCGACGCCGTGATCCTGTATGCCGGGCGCCACGCGAAACTCGCGGACGAAGCGGCCCTGGCGGAAAAAAACCCCGCCCGGAAGGCCGAGCTCGCCAAGATAGCCGAAACCTGCCGCCGGGTACCCGCCCACGCCCCGCGCGATTTCCAGGAAGCTTTGCAGTCGTACTGGTTCTGCCACTTGGGCGTCATCACGGAGCTGAACGGCTGGGACGCTTTCTGCCCGGGGCACCTCGACCAGCACCTGCTGCCCTTTTACAAAAAAGGCCTTGCCGACGGCAGCCTTACCAAGGAAAAGGCGCGCGAACTGCTCGAGTGCTTTTTCGTGAAATTCAACAACCACCCCGCCCCTTCCAAAGTCGGCGTCACCGCCGCGGAAAGCGGCACTTATACGGACTTCGCCAACATCAACCTGGCGGGGCTCCTGTCCGACGGAAGCGACGGCAGCAACGAGGTAACCCTCCTGCTGCTCGAGGTGATCGACGAGATGCACATGCTGCAACCCAGCAACAACATCCAGGTAAGCAGAAAGACCCCAGACCACGTGCTCAAGGCAGCCCTTCGCGTGATTCGCAAAGGCTACGGGTTCCCGAGCGTGTTCAACGCGGACAGCGTGGTGGAGGAGCAGCTTCGCCAGGGCAAGACCGTGGAGGACGCACGCGCCGGCGGCTGCTCGGGCTGCGTGGAGGTCGGCGCCTTCGGCAAGGAAGCCTACATACTCACCGGCTACTTTAACCTCGTAAAGATTTTTGAACTTACGCTCCATGACGGCTGGGACCCGAGGCTCAAGAGGCAGCTCGGACCGAAAACCGGCGCTTTCGATTCCTTCGACTCGATGGATACCTTGCTGAAGGCGTTCAATACGCAGCTGAACCATTTCGTGGCGGTAAAGATAGAAGGCAACCAGATAATAGAGCGGCTGTATTCCGAGCTCATGCCGGCGCCGTTCCTGTCCGTGCTTACCGACGACTGCATCAAGAAAGGCCGCGACTACAATTCGGGCGGCGCCCGCTACAACAACAGCTTCATCCAGGCCGTGGGCATAGGCTCCATTACCGACTCGCTGGCCGCCATAAACAAGCTGGTTTTCGAGGACAAGGCGCTGAGCGCGAAAAATCTCATGGCCTCCCTCGAAAAAAACTTCGAGGGCGACGAAGGCCTCCGCCTGCGGCTCCTCAACAAGATGCCGAAATACGGCAACGACGATCCGGAGGCGGACCGCTTCATGACCCGCGTCTTTGACCTGTCGTTCGAGGCCATCGACGGCAAACCCAATACCAAGGGCGGCGTGTACAGGCTCGAGATGCTGCCCACCACCTGCCACGTATATTTCGGCAAGGTGTGCGGCGCCATGCCCGACGGCCGCAAAGCAGGGCAGCCGCTCTCCGAGGGAATCAGCCCGGTGCAAGGCGCCGACAGGCACGGCCCCACCGCCGTGCTCAAGTCCGCGGGTAAGATGGATCACATAAAAACCGGAGGCACGCTGCTCAACATGAAATTCACGCCGGCGCTGCTGGAGGGCGAAGCCGGCCTGGACAGCATGGCGCACCTGATCCGCGCGTATTTCAAGATGGACGGTCACCACATCCAGTTCAACGTCGTGCGCGCTGAAACCCTGCGCGAGGCCCAGGCATCGCCGGAAAAATTCCGCGACCTCATCGTACGCGTAGCCGGTTACAGCGACTATTTCTGCGACCTTTCACGGGAGTTGCAGGATGAAATAATAGAGCGCACGGAGAATAAAGCCTTTTAGCATTCCTTTAGGCGGCCGGCGCGGCTGCTATGAAAATACAGGACAGACCATGGGGAAACTCGTGGTTTGTCCTTTTTTTAATTATTTTTTCTCTTGACGTTCAAAAAAGCTGAACGTATAATTTTCCTATATTTTAGGAGTATATCGTGAAAAATTACAGGGAATTCCTTAGAAATCCTTTTATGTCGGAAAATAGTCAATCGGATCAAAAAAAAGGTTTGCCGCCGCCGCCGCCGGAGAAACCGTTTCCGCCGGAAGGTCCTTTCGTCGAACTGGTTCCCCCGAGCCAGTTCCGGCCGGGAACGACCCCGCTCATGGATTTGATACAAAGCAGAGAAAGCCGCCGCAGCTATTCGGACGCGCCGTTGAGCCTGGAAGAATTATCCTTCCTGCTATGGTCGACGCAGGGCGTAAAGCGCATGGCAAGAAACGGCCTCGTAACGCAGCGCACCGTTCCTTCAGGCGGCTGCATGCATCCCTATGAAACCTACCTGCTCGTCAGGAACGTAAAAGGACTGGAACCTGGCTTGTACCGATATCTGGCCATCGAACATAAGCTGCTCAAGGAACCCATGACCGAGGCTCGGAAAAACATGGATATCGGGGAGATTTGCTACGGACAGCAATTCGTCGCCCAAGGCGCCGTCGTTTTTATCTGGACGGCCCGGTGCTACAGAACCGAGTGGCGCTACGCCGAAGATTCCCTGAAGGATATCTTGATCAGCGCCGGACACATCTGCCAGAATTTATACCTTGCCTGCGAATCCATCGGAGCGGGCACATGCGCAATCCTGGCGTACGAGCAGGATTCCTTGGAGAGCTTGATAGGGATTGACGGAACGGAAGAGATAGCCCTCTATCTTGCGCCCGTGGGAAAGCCGAGAACGGCATAATACCGCCAGGCGCAAAAGCACCGGTGAAAGGAGACGCCATGCTGCACAAGGAACTTGAGTTTCGGGAACGCTGCAAACTTCGCGGCCTTGAAGGGGACGGCATCGAAAAAGCCGTCGACGCCGTGGCCGCCATGGAAGCCTCGCTCATGGCGGGCGAAAAATCGAACCGAAGGGAATCGCTTGCGAACGCAAGCCTTGCGGCGATCGAGGACTATATCGAAACGCACGTGGCGGGAAGCGCCGCGGTGGACCAGGACCTTATTTCCTTCGCGCGCTATTTTGCGGTCGTTGGGGCTGACGCCATCGCCATACGCCTGCTTGCGTACCTTTTGCCCATCGGGGTGCTGCCCGCCATGGCGACACGGCTGGAATCGATGGAGGGAGGAGTTACCGCCGAAAGGATTCTACCCGGAGTCTCGTTTCCAAAGCCCGGAGACAAGCCTGAACGGTATCCGGAATCGACGGCGGCCTTCGTAACGGCGCTGAAGGCCGAATTGGGGGAAGACCGGGCGCGCCGGGTGCTTGCCTGGAACGTGCACGGCATTCCGGCTTCCGCATTCGCCGAGGAACGCGAGCTGTTCCTGAAGGCGGCGGGAATCGATGAGTGGCTGGCGGGTTTTCATGCCAGGCAAGTGTCGGTCCTCGAGAAACACGCGGCGGACGGCACGCTCTGGTTCGAGCAGAAAATAACGCCGGCCGTGGTGGAATTCATACGGAACAGCCCGGAAATACTGGGAGGCGTACGCGTCGGCGACACGATTTACGCCACGAAAATACCCTATGATCCCGATGGATACCTGCATGAAAAGGATCCCCTCGCAAAACGCAGGCTCGCCTGCCACTGCCCCCTCGCGGCGTCCTCGATACGCGAGGGCGGCGCCGGGGTTCCGTCGCTGTGGTGCTACTGTTCGGCAGGTTATGAAAAGTTCATGTTCGATATCGTGTTCGGCGCGGAGACGGAGGCCAAGGTACTGCAATCGGCCCTCGATGGAAGCATGATCTGCCGCTTCGCCGTAAAGATTCCGCAATCGCTACTCCAGGGCAAAAAATAAGGAGCCGGGAAATGGTTCTCAAGGAAATGACTGCGGATAGTTTCGGGGCGGCCGCCCTGCTCTTCGATATTTTCGATTTTCATCGGCCGCATTTCGGCTCGGTGCTCATCGGGTCGATTCCCGGCAAGGTTTTTGCCGACGACCTTCTGCATCCGAGCGCCGCTGTCATCAGGCCATCGGACGGATTTACCTACCTGGCATGCAAGTCTTCCCCCGGGCCCTTCCTGGAGGCCGTGCACGATCTTATATTCCCCATGGCCGGCAATGGAAGCCGAAGCGAAGAGCCAAGCGGAGGCTGCGTGGAGATACTGCAGAATCAACCTGCGCTTGAGCGCGGATTACCCGCTTTCTTTGCCGGCAGACCTTTTTTTACGGTGGAGCGGAACGTCTACGATAGCCCGCCGAGTTTCGATCAATCCGCCGCGCATGCAGGAAAAACCTCCGTGCGCGTCGTTGCCGGAGAAACCAAACCGCATCGGGTATCTTTTACGGCCTATGATGAAACCGGCCAGGTTGGTTCCTGCTCGGCGTGGCTTTACGACGGATACGCCGAGCTGGACATATCGGTCAACGAGGACAAGCGCCGCAAAGGTTATGCCGCCGGCATGGCCCTTGAGCTGTGCCGCACCTGCCTTGATATGGGGTACCGTCCGCAATGGAGTTGCTGGAGCGACAACGAAGCTTCCAACGCGCTTGCGCGGAGCTTGGGATTCGTCTTTGCGCGCACGGTAAGCGTATACATCCACGATCCGGAATAAAAGAAGAATACCGGCACCTTCAAACAGGCCCCTCGCCATCGGTTTAAACTAACTGCCTCAATACCCGAGTCTAACCGTGATCCTGTCGATTACGCGTTCGAACTGGCAATCCAAATTATATCCAAGAATCACAAGCTCGACGATTTGAAGCCAGTTGAAAAGCTTCAGAATCATTGTAAAGCTAACTTGACAAAATGCGTATTGTAAAGTAAGCTTTACTACAGGAGAAACAATGAAAAACATGCTGCGACAACTCAGGGAAAGTAGAGGCATGACACAAGACGAACTGGCTACCAAGCTGGACGTTTCTAGGCAAACCGTCATCTCCCTTGAAAAGGGTCATTATGACCCATCGATTAAACTGGCTTTCAAGCTGGCCAGGCAGTTCAACTTGAAGATAGAAGATATTTTCAGCGACGAGGAGGAAATGAAATGATCGCACAGATGATTAAAACAAAATTCCCCAAGGATATCGTGGTATTGATCGTGGAGGTTATCGGTTGCGCCTTAACGGCGCTCCTGGCGTTACTCTTGAAAACGGAAGCGGATTTTTTGTCAGGCTTGCTCTGGGGACTGGGAGCGGCTACGTTCGCGACCGCCATCCTCGTTGGAATAAAACGCCTTCTTGGCCGACGCAAGCTTGGGGAGCAGGACGAGCGCGAGGCGCGCATCAAGGAAAAGGCCGGGCTATTTTCACTGATGGTCTCCGCATGCGCCTGCTCGCTGTTTACGATAGCAGCCTTTGCCAGCCCCCTCCTGATGCATATGGGAACCGGCTATGTCATGGCGGGTACATCAGGGTTCATGCTGTTGCTGTTTTTCGCGGCCTCGCTGTTTTTTTCAAAACGACTATAGGATCCGATCGCTAGAAGTATTGCGAAATCAGCTCGTCGAGGTCGTCCTTGCGAACCGGTTTAACCAAATACATGTTGGCGCCGCATCGGTAACAGGCATTCAAATAGTTTTGCGGATCGTCCAGGGAACTGGTCATGACGAGAATGGCGCCTTTCTTGTTGTACATCCTGACGCTCCGCATCTCGTTTGCGAACTTTTGGACGGCGTCCTGCATCTCCAGCGTCCTGATGCTGCGGACGACCTCGAAACCGTCCATCTTGGGAAGCATTATGTCCAGGAAAATAATGTCATACGATTTTTCTATCAGGGATTGAGCGAAGGCAACTAGGGCCTCCTCTCCGTCCTTGGCGATATCGCAAGTTCCGTATTCCTTGAGCATGCCGGAAATAATCTTGCGCGAGACGAAATCATCCTCCACGATGAGGATGGACAGGTTGTCGGGTTTTCCGGAAGCAGGAGGGCTGGGTTCGCGGAGAGTTGAGGGCACGGCCGGAGCGAGGGGTTCCGGCGGGGTATATGCGACGAGGCTTTCCTCGCCCTTTCCCTGGATTATTTTCTGAGGCGAAACAGTTCCGTCGGATATAGCTTCGAGGCTCTCGATCAGGTCGTCCAGCGTGTCCGGCTCGATGTCCTTGAGCAGCAGCTCCGTAGCGTCCACGACATGAAAAAGCAGGTCGACCAGCTGCTTCGTGGGTAACAGCGTCTGTGCCCGCACTTTGGATACGACGCTCTCGGCGGCATGGCTCAGGCTTCCGATCCTGGCGAAGCCGAGCATCAAGGCGTTACCCTTGATCGTATGAAACGCCCGGAACAGGGCGTTGACGGATTCTGCGTCCTGAGTCGACTCTATGCTGAGGATACAATTGCTTGCCCGCTCGAGATGTTCGAGGGCTTCTACCCGGAACAGTGCGAGGACTTCCTCGTGATCGTTCATTTCGGCTCCGTGCTTTTGGGTTTGGCTAACCAGGAAACCATGCGTTTTTCGGTCGGCGCTGAATAGTTTCTCAATAGTAACTCACGGCGGGCGGAAAAGCAAGGACGGGTATTCCGCCGGACGCGCGACGCGATCGGCTCGCACCCGTAAAATTTGACACCGGCATGTCCTTCGTGTATCATTTAAGACCACGACCGCCGACATGCGAAGATCGGCGAATAATAATTAACGTACATTCGGGGAACCCGGTTCCGCCGCAGGAACGCCGCAGGGGTGAAAAGGAATCTTCCCAGCAACCCAAACCCGGAAGTTTGCTGCTTGTTCGTT